>NZ_WOTH01000021.1 GCF_011516945.1 Acetobacter estunensis | reverse complement strand
ATCTGCCTCCAGAGGCAAAATGCCGTTGTCATTCCAGATCAGACGCACAGGACACAGCTCTCAGAACAGAGAATAACACTCTTCAGACAAAATGTGAGAAATCCGCGTCGAGACCGTTGAGGCAGGGGCTTGGCGCTCTCCACAGAATCAGCTCTCACACATCATGACCGCGCCCGGCATGAATCTTGCAGGGCATCCCACCCAACCTGCGAATCCTGCTTTTTGCCGCGTGGCCCTCACCCTTCGTCCTTCTTCGGACTCCCAGATACGCACGGAAGTCTGGCTGCCTCTGAAAGGGTGGAACGGCAAGCTGCTGGGTGTCGGCAATTTCGGCTGGGCCGGTTCGCTGATGTATGACGGAATGATCACGGGTGTGGGTGAGGGATATGCCGTCGCCAGCACCGATACCGGCCATGATAGCGCCACGCCGGAAGGGCAGGGTGGACGCTTTACTCTCGGTCATCCGGAGAAGCTGATTGATTACGCGTATCGCGCCGATCATCTCATGACGACCACAGCCAAATCCCTGATTCACGCTTTCTATGGAAAAAATGCGTCCCACGCTTATTGGATCGGCTGTTCTCTCGGGGGACTGGAAGGTCTGATCGAAGCGAAACGCTATCCGGACGATTACGATGGCATCGTCGCGGGTGCGCCTCCCAATCCGATCGTCAATTTCAATGCCGAACAGCTTTGGGCGGGCTGGATGAGCTATCACAACCCGGCTTTGCGGGTGGCGCGTGAGAAATTCCAACTGCTCAATAAGGCGGTGATGAATGCCTGCGCCACGCCGGTTGGGAAAAAGCAGGGCTTTCTTGATGAGCCAGATGCCTGCACCTTCACGCCCAAGCAGCTTCTCTGCACAGGCGCGGACAGTTCTGAGTGTTTGACCGCATCGGAAGTTCAGGCGGCGGAACAGATCTACCGTGGTCCGGTCAACCCGCGTACGGGAGAGGTGATTTTCCCCGGACCGGCAAAAGGCAGCGAGGACGGTTTTTCCGCCGATGGAAAAGCGTTTCCAGTAGCGCTCGATCTTTTCAAATATGCCGCGTTTCAGAATCCGAATTGGGACTGGACGACTCTCAACTGGGACACGGACATCGCTGAGGCGACCAGAAAGGTCGGGCCGCTGCTGCACGTCGATGACAATCTGGAACCGTTCTTTCGTCATGGCGGCCGGTTGCTGATGTATATTGGCTGGAATGACGGCCACAATCCTGAGCAACTGGCAGGATATTATCAGTCCGTGCTCAAACATGCCGACCCGGCCGCAAAGGATGCGATGCGGCTCATTGTCATCCCCGGCATGGGTCATTGTTACGGCGGAGCCGGTTGCGACACGTTCAGTAAACTTGGCGCCATGGACAACTGGGTCAGCCGTCATCAGGCTCCGGAAAAACTCATCGCGTCCCGTGTGATGGATGGTAAAGTCGTGCGCACCCGTCCGCTCTGCGCGTGGCCGAGTGTCGCCCGCTATGACGGTCATGGAAACATGGACGATGCGGCGAGTTTTGCCTGTGTCGTGCCTGCGCGTCAGCCATAAGGGACACGGCGTTGCTCCGATAAAAAAAGGGCATCGGAAGGTTTCCCCTCCGACGCCCTTTTTCACAACCTGCGGCAGATCTCAGAGCTTGCGCTCGACCTGCAACTCCTTGATCCGGCCAATCGCCTTGGCCGGGTTCAGACCCTTCGGGCAGGTCTGCGTGCAGTTCATGATCGTGCGACACGCATAAAGCTTGAACGTGTCTTCCAGCGAGTCCAGCCGGTCTCCCTGATGCTCGTCACGGCTGTCCGCGATCCAGCGATAGGCCGCGAGCAGCGTAGCCGGGCCGAGGTAACGGTCCCCGTTCCACCAGTAGGACGGGCAGGACGTGGTGCAGCAGAAGCACAGGATGCACTCCCACATGCCGTCCAACTTGGCGCGTTCTTCCGGCGACTGACGGCGCTCGCCATCGGGCGGCGGAGCGCTGTCGGCTTTCATCCACGGCTCGATGGAGCGGAGCTGGGCGTAAGCACCGTCGAGGTTGGACACCAGATCCTTGACGATCGGCATGTGGGGAAGGGGGTTGATGAGAATGTCCCCCTTCATGTCGCGGATCGGCTTGAGGCACGCCAGCGTGTTCTCGCCATCGATGTTCATCGCGCACGAACCGCAGATGCCCTCACGGCAGGAGCGACGGAACGTCAGCGTCGGATCGACGTCGTTCTTGATGTGGATGAGCGCGTCCAGCACCATCGGTCCGATGGCGTCGATGTCGATCTCATAAGTGTCCATCACCGGATTGCTGTCGTCGTCCGGTGTCCAGCGATAGATCTTGAACGTCCGCACGTTCTTCGAGCCGGCGGGGGCAGGGAAGAACTGTCCCTTGCCCACCGTGCTGTTCCGCGGAAGTCTCAGTTCGACCATGTCCAGTCTCCCTTGGTCTGACGGCGGGTCAGTAGACGCGCTTCTTGGGCGGGAAGACCTGCACCTCATCGGTGAGGGTCTTCATGTGTACGGGGCGATACGTCATGTTCGTCTCACCCTTGTCGTTGAGCCACGACACGCTGTGCTTGAGCCAGTTCACGTCGTCACGATCGGGGTAATCGTCGCGGGCATGGGCGCCGCGGCTCTCGTGGCGAACAAGTCCGCTTTCCAGCGTCACGGTGGCGTTGGCAAGCAGGTTGTCGAACTCAAGCGCTTCCATCAGGTCACTGTTCCAGATCAGCGAGCGGTCAGCCACCGACATGTCGTCCTTGGCCTTCCAGATGTCGCGGATCTTGTCGCAGCCTTCCTTGAGGCTTTCTTCCGTGCGGAAGACAGCGGCGTGCGTCTGCATGTCACGCTGGAGGCGATCGCGCAGTTCGGACACGCGGGTGCCACCCTTAGCGTTGCGCACACGATCCAGACGATCCAGCGCTTCCTCGCCCGCGCCAGCCGGCAGCGGCTTGACGAAGTCGCTCGGCTTGACCACTTCGGCGGCGCGCTTGGCGGCGGCACGACCGAAGACGATCAGATCGAGCAGCGAGTTCGTGCCCAGACGGTTCGCGCCATGCACGGACACGCAGGCAGCCTCACCCACGGCCATCAGGCCCGGCACCACGGCGTTCACGTCGTCGGGGGTGGGACGCACCACTTCGCCGTGAATGTTCGTGGGGATGCCGCCCATGTTGTAGTGAACGGTCGGCAGCACCGGCACAGGCTCTTTTGTCACATCGATGCCGGCGAAGATGCGCGAGGTCTCGATGATGCCGGGGAGGCGTTCGTGCAGCAGGTCCGAGCCGAGATGCTCAAGATGCATCATCATGTGGTCTTTCTTCGGGCCACAGCCACGGCCTTCGCGAATTTCCACCGTCATGGCGCGGGAGACAACGTCACGTGACGCCAGATCCTTGGCCGTCGGTGCGTAACGCTCCATGAAGCGCTCGCCCTCGGAATTGGTGAGATAGGCGCCCTCACCACGACAGCCTTCCGTGAGCAGGCAGCCCGCCGGATAGATGCCGGTGGGGTGGAACTGCACGAATTCCATGTCCTGTGTCGGCAGGCCGGCACGCATGACCATGCCGCCACCGTCACCCGTGCAGGTATGGGCCGAGGTGCAGGACTGGTAGGCGCGGCCATAACCGCCTGTCGCCAGCACTACCATCTTTGCGTTGAAGCGATGGATCGTGCCGTCGTCCTGACACCACGCCATTACGCCACGGCACGCGCCTTCGGCGTCCATGATAAGATCGAGCGCGAAGTATTCGACGAAGAACTCGACGTTGTGCTTGAGGCACTGCTGATACAGCGTGTGCAGGATCGCATGGCCTGTGCGGTCGGCAGCGGCGCAGGCGCGGGGCACGGGGGCCTTGCCGAAGTCGCTCATATGGCCGCCGAAGGGGCGCTGATAGATCTTGCCATCTTCAGTGCGTGAGAAAGGTACGCCGAAATGTTCGAGTTCGTGCACGGCGGGGACCGCCTCGCGGCACATGAACTCGATCGCGTCCTGATCGCCCAGCCAGTCCGACCCTTTCACGGTGTCGTACATGTGCCAGCGCCAGTTGTCCTCGGCCATGTTGCCGAGCGACGCTCCGATCCCGCCTTGAGCGGCGACAGTGTGGCTTCGTGTGGGGAAAACCTTGGTGACGCAGGCGGTGGAGAGCCCTGCGGCGCCCATGCCCAGCGTGGCGCGGAGGCCCGAGCCACCGGCGCCGACCACCACCACGTCATAGGCGTGATCGACAATGCGGTAGGCTCCCCGCGAAGGAGAGGAAATTGCGTTCATCGTGACGGCGCTCCCGTTGTCTTGCGACCAGTCATAAGCAGCATGAAAGTCCGGCGATGCACGCCGGACATGATGGCGATCAGCCCTTGCGTCCGAGTGCGAGCTTCAGCACGGAGACGAGGCCCAGCAGACCGAAGATGCCGCAGCCAAAACGCACCAGCAGCTTTGCAGGCGCTGTGGCCTTGCCGTGCACGTAGTCGTCCACGATCACCTGAAGTCCGGCTTCGGCATGATAGAAACTGGTGGCGACGAGGGCTGCGAGCAGTGTGGCGTTGACGGGCTTGCCGCCCCATTTCGTCACGTCCTCGTAATCCGCGCCGCCAAGGCGGAACATCTGGATCACGAACCAGCCCGACAGCGGCAGCAGGCTGGCGGCCGAGACGCGCTCGACAATCCAGTATTCCGTGCCGGAGTGACCCGAGCCAAGGCCGCGGGCGCGACCGAGCTGGGAGCGCATCACGGTATGATGCGAAGGAGCCGTTGCGTTCATCTCAGGATGCCTTCTTCAGCAGCTTGGCGCGGTGGCGCGCACGGCAGCACGATGTGGCCAGAAGGGCGGTGGCCAGCGTAACGCCGACACCGGCGATCACGCCGATGGCCACGGGGCCGTCCTCGTTGAGTTCCTTCTTGTCGTAGCGGTGACCGGCATCCCAGATGAAGTGACGCAGGCCCCCGACCGTGTGCCACACCAGCGAGACGATCCAGCCGAACAGCACGAGCTGCCCCAGTGGATTGCCTGTTACCTTGCGTGCCTTGGCAAAGGATTTCGGACCGCGTGCAAGTGCTGCGAGCCATACCACTCCAAGCGCGGAACCGGCCGTCGCGACGACACCGGTGATGCGATTGGAAATGGAAAGAAACATCGACAGGCGCATCTTGTAGACCTGAAGATGCGGTGACATGGGCCGTCGTATTAGTTTGCCGTCGCTGCGGCTCCCGACATAGAGCGCTTCCCGAACATCCTGCATCGTCGCCTCGTCGTTTCGTCCAACCAGACGCCGTGCATGAACGGCGTCATTCCGAAATCGGTCCTACGCCCGGGGGTGGGGCGGGTCAATTCGAGGGAGAAACACGAGACCGAGAGGGCAGATCACGTTTCTTGAGAGCATGTATGGGATAGGCGCGAGGAGTGTCCGCCCTGATGGCGGACACATATGTCGCAAATCGAAACGATCAGTGTCGTTTCGGCAACAGATCGAGCGCGATCATGGTCTCGGCAATCTGAACCGCGTTCAGGGCCGCACCCTTGCGCAGATTGTCGGACACACACCAGAACGCCAGACCGTTGGGAACGGTGGGGTCGAGGCGCAGGCGGGAGACATAAGTGGCGTCTTCTCCCACACATTCGATGGGGGTGACGTAGCCACCGTCCTCGTGCTTGTCGAGCAGCACCACGCCCTCGGCTTCGCGCAGGGCTTCGCGGGCGCGGGCAAGATCCACAGGCTCCTCGAACTCTGCCACGATGGCTTCGGAGTGACCGATGAAGACCGGCACGCGCACGCAGGTGGCGATGACGGACACATCCGGGTCGAGGATCTTCTTGGTTTCGACCGCCATCTTCCACTCTTCCTTGGTCGCGCCGTCATCCATGAAACGGTCGATCTGCGGAATACAGTTGAAGGCGATCTGCTTCTGGAACTGCTCGATCACGGGCGGATCGCCCACGAAGGTGCCTTTCGTCTGCTGTTCCAGTTCGTGCATCCCGTCCGTGCCCGCTCCTGCTACGGCCTGATAGGTGGCAACGATCACGCGCTTGAGTGTGAACAGATCGTGCAGCGGCTTGAGAGCCACGACCATCTGGATGGTCGAGCAGTTCGGGTTGGCAATGATGCCGCGCTTGGCCTTCTTGAGATCGTTGGGGTTCACCTCGGGCACCACCAGCGGCACGTCCGGCTCCATACGGAACTGGGAGGTGTTGTCGATGACGATGCAGCCGGCCTTCGCCGCACGGGGGCCATGAATGGCCGACACGCTTGCGCCCGGCGAGAACAGACCGACATCCCAGCCGGTGAAATCGAAGGTCTCGAGATTCTGCACCTTCAGTGTGCGATCCCCGAAAGAGACTTCCCGTCCTGTCGAGCGTGGCGACGCCAGCGCCACGATATCATCGACAGGAAACTCCCGTTCATGCAGCGTCTTGAGGATTTCACGCCCGACAGCCCCTGTCGCGCCCACGACCGCTACGCGATAACCCATGTTCGTTCCTCTCTTCTCCACGTCCGACGCGGAATTGCGAGGTGACACCTATAGCACCGGGGCGTGCGACGAAAGGCCGGTATCCGCCGTCTGCCGCGTCTCCATCGAGGGAGTATCCCGTTCATGACGACCGCCACGACTGCCTCATCCACACCCGCCGCGACTCTTGTCCTGTTCGGCGCGCGGGGTGACCTCGTTCGTCGCCTGCTTGTGCCCGCACTTTACGATTTGCGGAGAAGCGGCCTGTTGCCGGAGGCTTTCCTCATTGTGGGAGTGGATCGGGTTGAGGGTGACACTGGGAACTGGCGGGATTCGCTGCGTGATTTCCTTGCCGAGACCACGCGCGATCCGCTGGCAGAGTTTCAGGCCACGGGCATTGATGCGGAGATATGGAACTGGCTGGCAGGCCGGTTGGAGTATGTGCGGCTCGACTTTGCCGAATCGGACGGGCTGGCGGGATTGCGGCCTCATGTAAGCGGCAATGCCATCTTCTATCTTGCGGTGCCGTCGCGTCTGTTCGGCCCGGTCATCGGAGAGTTGGCGAAGGCGGGGCTTCTGGATGAAACGCCAGCGAGTTTCCGGCGGGTTGTGGTGGAGAAGCCTTTCGGGCTGGATCTGGCCAGCGCGCAGGCGCTCAATCGTCAGTGCGCAGCGGTGATGAAGTCCGAGCAGATCTTCCGCATCGATCACTTTCTCGGGAAAGAGGAGGTGCGCAACATCCTGATCACCCGATTCGCCAATATGCTGTTCGAGCCGGTGTGGAACAGTCGCTTCATCGACAATGTTCAGATCTCCGCCACCGAGACGATCACGGTCGGCACCCGTGGCGCCTTTTACGAATCGACCGGCGCGCTTCGCGATATGGTGCCCAACCATCTCTTTCAGCTTCTCTCCCTCGTGGCGATGGAGCCGCCGACCTCACTGGCGGGAGCGGGATTGTCCGAGGCCCGTCAGGCGCTGTTTGAAGCCATTGAGCCAGTGCAGCCTGGTGATGTGGTGCGTGGACAGTATGAGGCTGGGGTCGTGGCGGGCGAGGCCGTTCCAGCCTATCGGGCAACACCGGGTGTCGATCCGCACAGTCGGGTCGAGACGTTTGTCGCTCTAAAACTGCATGTGGACACACCGCGCTGGGAAGGGGTGCCGTTTTATCTTCGCACCGGTAAGGCGATGGGCAGTCGCGTGACGGAAGTGGTCGTGACCTTCCGGGCCGCAGAAGCACTGGCGGAAGTAAAAGGAGCCGACCGACCGAATCGAATCATCTTCCGCATCCAGCCCGATGGGGGTGTGCGGATCGGATTTGAAGGGCTGGCGCAGGGGCCGGGACTGTCCAAGACGGCTATGGTGGCCCGCATGTTCGAGCGTGAGTTTTCGCCCGTGCATCCGGATGTGGGGTACGAGGCCCTTTTATATGGCTGCCTGCATGGAGACCACACGCTGTTTCAACGTGCGGACAACGTGGAACGGGCGTGGGCGGTGCTGGAGCCGGTTCTTCAGGCATGGAAAGACGGTGGCGCGCCGGAATCCTACAGTGCCGGCTCGGACGGTCCCGCAGGAGCGCGGGAACTCCTCGCGCGTGATGGTCGCGCGTGGGAAAAGGCGACGGAGACAGACGGGCAGGTGGGAAGCTGACATGCCTTCTCACGCCGCCTTTCTGCCGTATTGAACATTCATCACGACTGGCCATAGCGGAAGAGGGGCGCTCCCTGTTCCGGGATCGGTCGGACCGAAAGGATTATATTCATGATGATTCGTCGTTTTGCGGCTTTCGCGCTTGTTGGCGGTCTTGCTCTGACGGGTGCCTCGGCAGCGCAGGCTCAGGGATGGGGGAATGTCGCACAGGGTGCGGCGCAGGGTGCGCTCAACAGCGCATTGGGCGGTGGCAGCACGGCTGCCGGCAGCACAGCGGCCGGTACAACCGCAGCGGGAACCACGGCCGCTGGCACGACCACGGCTGGAACAGCGGCTACGGGAACTTCGGGTGTAGGTGGTCTGCTGCCGACCGGTTCCGGCCTGCTGGGTTCGCTGGGCATCCCGTCGCTCAGCTCGGTGGGCACAAGCAATCTCACGGGTGTGCTGAGCTACTGTGTGCAGAACCAGCTTGTGAGTAGCTCTGCTGCACAGTCCACCCTGAGCGCGCTGACGGGTCAGTCGTCTGTGACCAGCGATTCGTCCTATGCTGCCGGTCAGCAGGGACTGCTTCAGACGGGCAATGGCAATCAGATCTCGCTCGATTCGCTGAAAAGCCAGGTCCGTTCCAAGCTGTGCAAGATGGTTCTCAAGCAGTCCAAGTCGCTTATCTGATAAGTGCGACTGTCCGCCGTTTCTGAGCGGCGGACGGGACAAGAGGGCGCAGCAAGCCAGCATCGTGTCGGTGCTTGGCGGCTACGCCCTTTTTGCATTTTGCGGCGTAGCCCTGCGAAGCGGTGGATAAAGAAAAACCCCCGCGCAACGCACGGGGGCTGTTCAGAATTCTGTGGTGTCGCTGAAACTCAGAGCTTTTCGACCTGACTGTATTCCAGATCGACCGGAGTGGAACGGCCAAAGATCGAAACGCTGACTTTGAGGCGCTGCTTGTCCTCGTCCACTTCCTCAACCACACCGTTGAAGGAGGTGAAGGGACCATCGGCCACACGCACCTGTTCGCCGATCTCGAAGGTGACGGAAGAACGGGGACGTTCCACACCTTCCTGCGCCTGCTTCATGATCCGCTCGGCTTCCGCCTCGGGAATGGGGCTCGGGCGCGTCTTGGAACCGAGGAAGCCGGTCACGCGGGGCGTGTCCTTGACGAGATGCCAGGCTTCGTCCGTCAGTTCCATCTTCACGAGGATATAGCCGGGGAAGAACTTGCGTTCCGTGTTGACCTTTTGGCCGCGACGGACCTCGACCACTTCTTCCGAGGGCACCAGCACCTGTTCGATGTGATCGGAGAGGCCCTTCTGGGCCGCTTCTTCCATGATCTGGGTCGCGATCTTCTTCTCGAAACCCGAATAGACGTGGACGACGTACCAACGCTTGGCCATGCCGGTCTTCCTAGCCTCCCAGCCCGAAAAGTTCACGAACGCCGAGGCCGATGACCTGATCCACGACGAAGAAGAAAATGGATGCGAGCGAAGCCATCGCGAGCACGGCGCCCGTCGTGACCAGCGTCGCTTTCCGTGAGGGCCACGTAACCCGTCTGGCCTCGGCCTCCACGTCACGGAAAAATTTGACTGGACTCGCAGACACGAAAAAACCTTGTCGTTGCGGCTGTCAGGAGAACGGGCACAACGCCCGCACCCGTCAAGGCCGGGAAACCTCGCCCGGACCGGGCGAACCGGTCATCCCGCGGTCGCCTTGCACTGGCCGCCTTACAGGCTGGTCAATGCGCCGCGGATCGCGTCTGGCAGGGGTGGAGGGTCTCGAACCCACAACCTCCGGTTTTGGAGACCGGCGCTCTAGCCAATTGAGCTACACCCCTGCGAACTGCACCCGGTCATCACGCTCGACCCCGCCCGGGAGCGGGGAGCCGATGGTCAACGACCCGGTTACAGTTGGCGGAAAAGAATATGTCGGGAGGTCAAAGTCAAGGGGGTGAAACAAGATTGTCCTTCGAGGCTGCGCACTCTCCATTTGTAGCCTTGGAAAGATGTCGGAAATTTCTGTTTCTCGAATGCAAAGATGTTCGAATGGCTTGCCGTTTTGTGTGAAATGCAGTAAGGACCGCCACAGGATGCGGGCGTAGCATAGTGGTAATGCAGTAGCCTTCCAAGCTTCTGAGGAGGGTTCGATTCCCTTCGCCCGCTCCATTCTCCACCCATTAAAATAGAGGATGCAGGGTCCGTTGCCCGCAGAGCGGGATGCGTGTGGCATCCGGCGATACGAGGCTGGCCGTGTCATCTCCCCCTGTCCGTCCTTTTCTGGTGCTGGGCGCCTGTTGCCTGAGTCTGTTTCTCGTGATGATGGATGTCACCATCGTCAACGTGGCGCTCCCTTCGATCCGGCTGGCGTTCGACGCCGGGATTCCGGCTTTGCAGTGGATTGTGGATGCCTACACGCTGGTGGTGTCGGCCCTGCTCATGATGGCGGGCACCCTTGCCGACCGTTTTGGCAGGCGACGCATTTTTCTGACCGGAATTGTCGTTTTCTGTCTCGCCTCCGCGCTTTGCGGTATGGCGACCTCCAGCGGCGCTCTGATCGCTGCGCGCGCTCTGCAAGGGGTAGGGGGCGCCATGCTCAATCCCGTGGCCCTGTCCATCATTGCCAATACTTTCACGCAACCGGCGGCGCGGGCGCGAGCAATTGGGGTGTGGGGGATGATGTCGGGGGCCGCGCTCGCGATCGGACCTGTGGCCGGCGGCGCGATCAGTGATCTCTTCGGCTGGCGCATGGTGTTCTGGATCAACCTGCCCATTGGCGTGATGGCGCTGCTTCTGACGCTTCGTTTCATCCCGGAATCGCGGTCTCCGGTGCCTCGTCGATTCGACTTTCCGGGGCAGAGTCTTGCTGCATTGACGACGGTGGCTCTTGTAGCGGCTCTGATCGAAGGACCGGGATTCGGGTGGGGGTCGTTTCCGATTCGGGGGCTATTCGTTCTCGCGGCTGTCGGGAGCGTGAGCTTCGTGCTGATCGAGGGGCGCCGCGCCGAACCGATGCTGGATCTGCGCTTTTTCCGTTCGCCGCCCTTTGCTTCCTCCGTGGTTCTGGCTGTTCTGTGTTTTGCGATTTTCGCGTCGTTGCTGTTCCTCAATACACTCTATCTTCAGGAATATTGCGGCATGACGCCGGGGCGGGCTGGGCTTGAATTGATGCCGCTTGCCGTCGCGGTCATGATCGGTGCACCTCTGTCAGGCCGTCTGGTGGCCGCACGGGGGGCGCGTCTTCCGCTGTTGCTGGCAGCCGGAGGCCTTACTGTAGGGCCGCTGATGCTGACGGGATTGGACGCGGCGGTCTCATGGGAATGGCGTGCGGCCGGTTATGCTGTGCTGGGTGCGGGATTCGGGCTTTGTAACGCTCCGATCACCAATGCGGCGGTGTCCGGCATGCCGCGTCGTCAGGCGGGCGTGGCGGCGGCTGTTGCTTCCACAAGTCGCCAGATCGGGACGGCGCTGGGTGTGGCTATTGCGGGAAGCGTTGGTGCGGCTGAGGCGCTGCACGCATCTGTTGGTGGACGCCTTTCTGCGGATTTCCTTGGTCTGATGCGGTCAGTGTGTTGGCTGGCTGCGGGGGGCGGTGTCCTTGTGGGTGTGATTGCGCTTCTTGGAACAAGTCGTCACGCGCAGCGGGTGGCGCGCCGCATGGCGGATGGATTCGATTCTTCGCCGCAGGGCTGAAAAACCCCGATCACGGTGTTTCTTGGGGGAAATCAGTGCGTGCGCTGTCTGTTCTGTTGCGCCTCCGAAAGCTCCATGCTAGAGGCCGCGTCAATTAAGAATTGCGGCCGGGCGCGTTATCGGGCCCGGAAAAGAGCCGGGCCGGGAGCGCGTCTGCAGACGCCCCTGGGGAACGCAGAAGGAAGAAGCCGACAGTGGCCACTGCTGTTACAAGTACCCAATCCGCTGCCCGGTCCCCTGTCGGAACGGGTGGTCTCGCGGGTCGGTATGCGACTGCGCTTTACGATCTTGCGGCGGACCGTCGCAAGCTGGACGAGGTTCTGCCTCAGGTCGATATGCTGGCGCGCCTTATCGACGAAACGCCCGAGTTTCAGACGGTTCTGAGCGACACACGCCTCGACATCCGTGATTCGCGCAAGGCTGTCCTTGCCGTGCTGGAAAAGCAGGGTTTCGACACCTTGCTGAGAGATTTTGTGGGTGTGGTCGCGGACAACCGTCGTCTTCCGCGCCTTCGTCAGATTCTTGCGGCTGTGCTGGCTGTGGCTGCCGCCCGTCGGGGCGAGATTACGGCCGAAGTCGTCAGCGCAGAGCCGCTTACCACGACGCAGCGTGCCCAGTTGCAGGGCAAGCTGGCCGAAGCCGGTTATTCGCGTGTCAATCTTGATGAGCGGGTCGATCCCCAGATCCTCGGTGGTCTCGTGGTGCGCGTCGGTCCGCGTCTTGTTGACACCAGCCTGCAATCCCGCCTTGTTCGCTTGCATTATGCCATGAAGGGAGCCGCGTGATGGAAATCCGTCCCGCCGAGATTTCGGATATCCTCAAGCAGCAGATCGCTTCGTTCGACACGACGACCGAGACGGCCGAGACCGGCACGGTTCTGTCCGTGGGCGACGGTATCGCGCGCGTCTATGGTCTGCAGAATGTCATGGCGGGCGAGTTGGTGGATTTCCCCTCCGCCGGTCAGAAGGGCATGGCCCTTAACCTTGAAGACGACAATGTCGGTGTCGTGATTTTCGGCTCCGATGTCGAAATTCGTGAAGGTGACTCGGTCAATCGCTCTGGCACTGTCGTGGAAGTGCCTGTCGGCAAGGGGCTTCTGGGTCGTGTGGTTGACGGTCTCGGTAACCCGATCGACGGTAAGGGGCCGCTCACCGATGTAAAGATGACGCCGGCCGAGGTGAAGGCGCCGGGCATCATGCCTCGCCAGTCGGTCAGCGAGCCGATGCAGACCGGTATTAAGGCGATCGATGCGCTGGTGCCGGTTGGGCGTGGACAGCGCGAACTGGTCATCGGTGACCGTCAGACCGGTAAGACGGCGATTCTGCTGGATACGATCCTTGCGCAGAAGAACGTCAATGCTCTGGGTGACGACAAGAAGTCGCTCTATTGCATCTATGTAGCAATCGGACAGAAGCGTTCTACAGTGGCGCAGCTTGTTCGCACGCTGGAAGAGCAGGGCGCGATGCCTTACTCCATCGTTGTGGCCGCTACGGCTTCCGAGCCGGCTCCGTTGCAGTATCTGGCCCCTTATGCCGCCTGCGCGATGGGTGAGTTCTTCCGTGACAACGGCATGCACGCCCTGATCTGCTACGACGATCTATCCAAGCAGGCTGTGGCCTATCGCCAGATGTCCCTGCTGCTCCGTCGTCCGCCGGGACGTGAGGCTTATCCGGGTGACGTGTTCTACCTGCACTCCCGTCTTCTGGAGCGTGCGGCGAAGATGTCCGATAAGTTCGGTGCGGGTTCGTTGACGGCGCTGCCAGTCATTGAGACGCAGGCCGGTGATGTTGCCGCCTACATCCCGACCAATGTGATTTCCATCACTGACGGTCAGATCTTCCTTGAGACGGATCTGTTCTATCGTGGCATCCGTCCGGCTGTGAATGTCGGTGGGTCGGTGTCGCGTGTCGGCTCGGCCGCGCAGGTCAAGGCGATGAAGCAGGTTGCGGGCAAGATCAAGCTCGAACTGGCTCAATATCGTGAAATGGCCGCATTCTCGCAGTTCGCTTCCGATCTCGATCCGGCGACCCAGAAGCAGTTGGCGCGCGGCGCGCGTCTGGTCGAACTGCTTAAGCAGCCGGAATCTTCTCCGTTGGCATGGGAAGAGCAGGTGGTTGTCCTGTTCGCTGGCACACGCGGCTTTATCGACAATGTCGCTGTCGATCAGGTGGTGCCTTGGGAGACGAAGTTGCTGAGCGAACTGCGCGGTCCGGCAAAGGACATCATTCAGTCGCTGCGGACCGAGCGTCAGGTGACGAAGGATCTCGAAGCGAAGATTGGTGAGTTCCTGACGGACTTCAACCGTCGCTTTGCGGCCTGATAGCGAGTATCGCTCATGGCTTCCCTAAAGGAACTCCGCGCCCGGATCGGCAGCGTCAAATCGACGCGAAAGATCACGAGCGCGATGAAGATGGTCGCGGCGGCGAAGCTCCGTCGCGCCCAGTCACATGCTGAGGCAGCACGTCCCTACGCAGCGGCTATGCGCCAGATGCTGGGGGAGCTTGCAGGGGCGATGGCGGGTCAGGATGGCGCACCGCAGCTTCTGGCAGGCACGGGTAATGACCGTGTGCATCTGCTCATTCCGATCACGAGTGATCGTGGTCTGGCAGGTGGCTTCAACTCGAACATCAATCGCACGACAAAGCTGACGATCCGTCGCCTTCAGGCCGAAGGCAAGACGGTCAAGCTGCTTCCTGTCGGACGCAAGGGGTTCGATTTTCTTTCGCGCGATTACGCTGATCTGATCATTGATCACGTGATCGGTGTTGGCGGGAAGGAAATCCCTTTCTCGGCAGCAAGCGACCTTGGCGCGAAAATCACGAAGCGTCTTGAAAATGGCGAGTTTGACGTCTGCACTGTCATCTACAACCAGTTCCGCAATGTCATGTCGCAGGTGCCAACCCCCCTGCAACTGATTCCGCTGGGGCTTGACGCGACGGAAGCGAAGCCGGATCCGGATGCCGCCCAGTACGAGTTCGAGCCAGATGAGCAGACACTTCTAGAGCGTTTGTTGCCGCGTAATCTGCAGGTGCAGATTTATGCAACGCTGCTTGAATCCGCCGCTGGTGAGCAAGGTGCGCGCATGACCGCCATGGACAACGCGACCCGCAATGCTGGCAAGGCGATCGACCGGTTGACCCAGACCTACAACCGGACACGTCAAACCAACATCACCAACGAACTTATCGAGATCATTTCGGGTGCACAGGCGCTCTAAGCGTCTTCATCCGATCCCGCCCCATCCAGACCGTATTTGCCCGCAGGAGCTGATCCCATGTCGGACACCACCACCCAGACCCCGGCCCAGTCTTCAGCCTCGGGTTCCTCGAACAATGTTGGCCGTATCACGGAAATTCGTGGTGCAGTCGTTGATGTGCAGTTCGAGGGCACGCTGCCCAAGATTCTTGGCGCTTTGCACACGAAGCTTGGCGAACATACGCTGGTGCTCGAAGTGGCGCAGGAAATTGGTGAGCACGAGGTTCGTTGCATTGCCATGGACACCACGGACGGTCTCGTTCGTGGACAGGAAGTGGTTGACACCGGTGCGCAGATTTCCGTGCCTGTCGGTCCCGAGGTTCTTGGCCGGATCATGAACGTGATCGGTGAGGCCATCGACGATCAGGGGCCGATCAAGACGGCTCGCCGGGCTCCGATCCATCGTGAGGCTCCGTCTTTTGAGGATCAGGCTGCCGCGTCCGAAATTCTGGTTACGGGCATCAAGGTGGTCGATCTGCTTTGCCCCTACCTGAAGGGTGGCAAGATCGGACTGTTCGGCGGTGCTGGCGTTGGCAAGACCGTTATTATTCAGGAACTGATCAACAACATCGCCAAGGCCCATGGCGGTGTGTCAGTGTTCGCCGGTGTGGGTGAGCGTACCCGTGAAGGCAACGACCTGTATTACGAAATGCAGGACGCGGGCGTCATCAAGATCGGTGAGAATGGCGACACCGAAGGTTCCAAGGTGGCGCTGGTCTACGGCCAGATGAACGAGCCGCCGGGAGCACGTGCCCGTGTTGCTCTCTCCGGCCTGACGCAGGCGGAATATTTCCGCGATGAAGAAGGTCAGGACGTCCTGTTCTTCGTGGACAACATCTTCCGCTTTACGCAGGCGGGTTCGGAAGTGTCCGCTCTGCTGGGTCGTATTCCTTCGGCTGTTGGTTATCAGCCGACGCTGGCGACGGAAATGGGCGCCCTGCAGGAGCGCATCACCTCCACGAAGAAGGGTTCGATCACCTCGGTTCAGGCCGTTTACGTGCCGGCTGACGATCTGACCGATCCGGCTCCTGCCGCGACCTTCGCGCATCTTGATGCCACGACGGTTCTAAATCGTTCGATCGCGGAAATGGGCATCTATCCTGCGGTCGATCCGCTGGATTCCACGTCGCGTTCGCTCGATCCGAAGATCGTGGGCGAGGAGCATTACAAGGTTGCGCGTGATGTGCAGCGTATCCTGCAGACCTACAAGTCACTGCAGGACATCATCGCGATCCTGGGCATGGACGAACTGTCGGAAGACGACAAGCTGATCGTTGCTCGTGCGCGTCGTATCCAGCGCTTCCTGTCGCAGCCGTTCCATGTGGCCGAAGTCTTCACCGGCGCACCGGGCAAGCTGGTGGCGCTCGAAGACACCGTTCGCTCGTTCAAGGCGATTGTGGCTGGCGAATATGACGATCTTCCCGAAGGTGCCTTCTACATGGTTGGTTCCATTGAGGAAGCAGTCGCCAAGGCCGAAAAGATGAAGGAAGCGGCGTAAGACCGCGCACGTCGGAAGGGACCGTTCAGAATGCCGATCAAGGTCGAAATCATCAGCCCCGAAAAGGTTCTGGTGTCCCGCGACGTGGATATGGTCGTGATGCCGGGCGAGGAGGGCGACATCGCCGCCATGCCCGAGCATGCGCCCATGATGCTCCTTCTGCGTGGCGGCATTGTCACGCTGTATGATGGCGAGACGCCGAAAGAGCGCTACTTCGTGGGTGGTGGTTTCGCGGATATGACGCCAACACGCTGCACCATTCTCGCGGATGAGGCTGTGCCGGCTACGGAAATTTCCATTGATGAGGCGACGGCGCGTCTGGAGGAATTGACCGAGGCTTGGGGTGCGGCGGACAAGACCGATGTTGCCCGTCTGGAAGGACTCATGGCCAAAATCCAGTCGGTGCAGGCGGAGATCGACGCGGGCAGCGGCAATCATCCCTGATCCACTTTTCTATAGCGGTAGAGTTTAAAACCCCGAAGCGGTGTACCGCTCCGGGGTTTTTCTTTGAGCGTCAGCCGCGCCCTCGATAACCCGGTACATCCTGATCTGGAATCCACACGCCTTCTGGCGGGGCTCCTGTTTGCCAGAAGACATCGATGGGCATGCCGCCGCGTGGATACCAATAGGCTCCGATCCTCAGCCACTCCGGGTCGAGGAGATCCACAAGTGTCTTGGCGATGGTGACGGAGCAATCCTCGTGGAAAGCCCCATGGTTGCGGAAGCTGGTGAGATAGAGTTTGAGGGACTTGCTCTCCACGATCCAGTCGCGCGGGATGTAGTCGATCACGATATGCGCAAAATCGGGTTGTCCCGTCACTGGGCAGAGGGAGGTAAACTCCGGCGCCGTGAATCGCACGACGTAGCGTGTGCCTTTATGCGGAGCGGGAACCCGTTCAAGCTGGGCTTCTTCAGGCGAGGCAGGCATGGGAGTGGCGCGACCGAGTTGTGTAAGTGCCTCGGTCCCGTTGTCTTTCGTTGTCATGTGGCGGCTCCATCAGGACGTGTTTTCGGGGATGTGTCACCGGTGGAAAGGTGGGTCAACCCGACAGGTTCTTCCGCTTCGCGGCCTGTCTGTGTATGGAAGCTCATGGCAAGAACTCCGAAGCACAGTTTTCCGGCTCCTCGTCTTGTGACCACATCCGAGGATCTGTCCGCCACCGTGACCCGCTTGCGGTCCGAGCCGTTTGTGACAGTGGACACGGAGTTCATGCGCGAACGCACGTACTGGCCGGAGCTGTGCCTCGTTCAGGTGGCCGGGCGTGAAGAGGTCGTGCTCATCGATGCGCTGGCCCCAGGCCTTGACCTGACACCGCTTGCGGAACTGTTTGACGACCGTGATGTAGTGAAGGTCTTCCATGCGGCCCGACAGGACATGGAAATCTTTCTCCATCTTTTCGACCGTCTGCCTTCGCCAGTGTTTGACACGCAAGTGGCAGCCATGGTGGCCGGTTATGGCGATCAGGTGGGGTATGACAACCTTGTCGGCGCCCTCACGGGAGCGGCGATCGACAAGAGTCATCGTTTCACGGACTGGTCCGCGCGACCTTTGTCCGAAGCCCAGCTTGCTTATGCTGCAGCGGATGTGACGTGGCTGCGGCTCGTGTATCAGGCGCTGGTCAAGCAGTTGGCACGCGAAGGTCGAACGGAATGGGTGGCGGCCGAGCAGGCCGCCATGGCGGACCCGGCGCGGTTGCGTGTGGACCCGCAGAAGCAGTGGGAGAAGCTGCGCGCACGCACGGGCAATCGGCGCATGCTGGGTATCCTTCGTGCCATTGCGGCATGGCGTGAGGAGGAAGCCCAGGCGGCGAATATTCCCCGTCAGCGGCTGTTGAAAGATGAAAGCCTTCTGGAGATCGCCGCGACCGTGCCGCACACGGTCGAGGCTCTGACCCGTGTGCGCGGTGTGTCGCGTGGGTTTGCCGAAGGAAAAATGGGAGCAGCACTCCGAGAGGTCATCGCAAGGGCTGAAGCCCTGCCCGAGTCTGAACTGCCACGTCCCACGCGCGCCAAGGGGCAGGACAGTCCGAAGCCTCCCGCGGCTCTGGTGGCGCTTCTGAAGGTGTTGCTGGTGCATCAGTGCGAGCGGCACGATGTCGCCCCCAAGCTTGTCGCCAGCAGTGATGATCTGGATGCCTTTGCGCTTGATCCCGATCCATCGGGGCCGCTTCTGTCAGGCTGGCGGGCGGAAGTGTTTGGAAAGGAAGCGCTTGCGTTGTGTGAGGGACGGCTTTCGCTGGGAGTGGAAAAAGGACAGCTCTGCCTGAACCATGGACAGGAAGAGGCGTGATCTCCGGATTCCGTGAAGGCTTTCTTGAGTGTGCGGGGTTAAACCCCTATGTGTTCGCCGTAATTGCGGAGTGGCTCGACCGTTCCGATGTTGGGAGACCGTGTCATGGAATGGACTGACGAGACGATAGGCCGCCTCAAGGCGTTGTGGCAGGAAGGTCTTTCGACGGCAGAAATCGGACGTCAGCTTGGAATCACCAAGAACGCGGTGGTGGGCAAGGCGCATAGGCTCGGCCTGCCGCCGCGCCCGTCTCCAATCCGTCGGCAGGATGCCAAGACCGCGAAGAGCGGTGAGAAAAAAGCATCTTCACGTCGTGCGACAAAGACGGAAGCGCCAGCTGATGGTGAAAGTGTGGCTCCCGTAGCGTCTGCGCCAGAGGAAAAAACGGCTGCTCCGGTTGAGGAGGCGGTAAAGAAAGCCCCCGTTGTGTCCTCGGTGGCGGCTGAGGTGGCTCAGACAGTGGTTACGCCTGTTGCGCCATCGCCTGTAGCGGAGAAGAAAGCCGCTGTTTCGGTCGTTGCCGAAGATGTTGCTCTTGAAGAGAAGCCGGCGAGTGATGCGCCTAAAAAGAAAGCGGCATCTCGTCCTGCCTTTCGTCCAACGGCTACGACCAGCGGTGTGGAGCCGCGTCGGCGTGGGGCAAGCTGCTGCTGGCCGATCGGTGATCCGGGCACGCCAGAGTTCCATTTTTGTGGCGCGACACCTTTGCCCGGCAAGCCGTATTGCGCGGAACACGCGGCGCTGGCTTACGTGAAGCTGCGGGATCGGCGCGACAGTTAGGTCGCTGCGTCACATACACTATGGAATGATGGCACAAGGCGCGGATCCGTAGGTTCGCGCCTTTTTGGTCTAAGAGCAATGACATAGAAAAACCCGCCATTGAGGCGGGTTTTTCTAACGATCGCTTCGAATGCCGGACGTTGTTCCGGCATTCGGAAGGCAAATCGGCGTCAGTCAGCTTTCGGGGACGGCGAAGTGCTGTCCTTGGCGGCTTCCGACAGCATTTCCAGCTGACCGGTGATCTGGCCACCGTCTTCAACACGCAAGCGCTTGCAGGTCGCCTTGCCGAGCAGACGGCCTGTGGCTGCAACGGTCAGGCTGCCACGAACCGTGAGCGTGCCGTCGACCGTTCCTGCGATTTCCGCGTCCTCAACCTCGACGCCGCCACGGAACAGACCACCCGGAGCCACCGAAAGCTCCTTGGCATTGATCATGCTGGACTCGACCGTGCCCTCGACAACCAGACGCTCGGCGTCCTGCACGGAGCCCTGAACGCTGATGCCACGGCCCACAACCAGTGTGCGGCGGTCGTCACGCGGAGCGTGTACGGCCGAAGGACGCTGGCCGGGCATGACGCCCTGAGGTGCAGCCGCTGTGGGCGTCGGCCCCGTTGCGGGAGTGCCGGGAGTCGGAGGAAAGGGAGCGCGACCCATGCTTGCGGAATCCTTTGATGGTGTGATGGTGCCAGCCTGACCGGCAGGCGTTGCGGCCGGACGCCCCGAAGGGAAGATGGAACCGTGTCCACTTGATGGCGTCGTGGTGGAGGCGCCCTCCGGCTTGCCGGATGTTGCGGGCCGGACGCTGTCCGTCTTCGGAGACGGGGTGGCCTGACCCTTGGCGGCCGTGCTGGAGGTGTCAGGTTTGTGTCTCTTGAACAGCAAGAAGGAACCCCGTCACTCTGGAATTGAGGGCCACACAGGTGGCCGGACCATCGACGTACAGCGATTGCGAAGATCCTTCTGGAACCCTCACTGCGTCTCTCTGACATCGACTCTGTTCGTTACACGGTTATACGCATAAGGATTGTCACGACAAGCGGCAGCGAGCAATTTTGTGGCGGTTTTCCGCAGGTTTTTGCGATGAAGACGTTAAGTGTCCTTCTGCCGCGCCATGGACGGGATGGGCTGCAAGCGGATAGAGGAAGGCAGCATTCATCATCGGAAGACGCATATGAGCATTCTCTACGACCTCTGCGGCATCGGAAATGCCATCACGGATGTGCTGGCAAAGGTCGAGCCCGAGTTCCTCAGTGAGCAGGGACTTGTGCCGGGCAGCATGACGCTGATCGATACGGACCGTGAAAAAAGCCTGCGCGAACTGATCCATGTGCAGCAGCAGACGGGCGGCGGTTCGGCGGCCAATACCTGTGCCGTGGCAGCGCAGCTCGGTGCGCGCGTGGCGTATCTCGGCAAGGTGGCGGGCGATGCGGCCGGCGAGGCGTTTGCCGATGATCTGCGTGAATGCGGCATCACGTTCCCGTCCGCTCCATTGGACGGGCGCATGAACAAAAATCTCTCCACGGCGAGTTGTCTCGTGCTGGTGACGCCCGACGGGCAGCGTACGATGAACACCTATCTGGGCGCATGCACCGAGTTCACACCTGAAGATGTCTTGCCCGATATCATCGCAGCCTCTTCCATCGTCTACCTTGAAGGTTATCTCTTCGATCCGCCGCATGCGCAGGAAGCGTTCCGTCGCGCCGCGACGCTGGCGCATAAGGCAGGGCGTCAGGTGGCGCTGTCTTTGTCCGATCCGTTCTGCGTGGGACGTCATCGCGAGGCGTTCCTCGATCTCGTACGCGGGCATATCGACATCCTGTTCGCCAACGAAAACGAAATCTGCGCGCTTTATCAGACGGAGAGTTTCGACACGGCCGCGCGTCATGTGGCGCAGGACACAAAGTTCGCGGCCCTCACACGCTCGGAGAAGGGCAGCGTCATTATCCGGGGTGGCGAGAAGATCGTTGTTTCCCCGGTCCCGACACAGGTGGTGGACACCACAGGAGCCGGAGATGCCTATGCGGCAGGCTTCCTCGCCGGGTTGACGTCCGAACGCACGCTTGAGGAATGCGGGCGGTTGGCTTCGGTCGCAGCAGCCGAAGTGATCTCGCATTACGGCGCACGTCCACTGGCGAATCCGTGGAAAGACGCGGGTTTCTGAGAAACCTTTTCAGGGTTCAGGGCGAAAGACCGAACCCTGAAAGAACCCGTGCGGCGCAATCGCGCCATGATGGCGGGGTGAACTCCGCGCGGATGCGGCGGCGCCACTGAGCAAGTCCTTTGGGGGCGTCGAGCAGGGCTTCGATCTGTCGCAACGCATCATGTGCGTCTTCAGGATCGAAATGCCGCGTGAACATGCCACCGGCTTCGGGCATGGCGGTTGTGCTGGAAGCAAGGCAGGGCTGTCCGAAGGTAAGGCTTTCGGTGACGGGCAGCCCCCATCCTTCCGCCAGTGAAGGGAAGAGCGTGAACAGACAGCCATCATAAAGCGCTGCCAGTTCGCCGTCGCCCGGATCGGCCACATGCACGATGTGGCCATCCAGCCAGTTGGCGTTTTCCAACTGCTGCATCAGGTCATTGACCCGCCATCCCCGTCGTCCGGCAAAAACGAGTGTCGGCACAGCGTCCGGCCCCCGCTTGTCCAGAAGCTTTCGCCACACGCGCAGAAGAAGGGCATGGTTTTTTCTTGCTTCGAGCGTGGAGACGAACAGCACGTAGCTTCCGGCGGGCGGAAGGCGTTCAGGGCGTGGCGTGAGAGGAGTGGGGAAGTTCGACACACCCATGCCGATACGTGTGACGGGGTGCGGCAGGGGGATGCCGATGCGTGCGGCATGGGCCGTTACGTCGTCTGCGACGGCGCGGCTTGTGGTGAAGATACGGTCCGCCAGTGGAAGCACAGTAGCGTGCCATTGCGTGAAGGTGCGGATCACGCCGCGATCGCACCATTGCGGATACAGAAGCGGGACGAGGTCGTGGATGAGCAGACCGAAGGCTACCCGTCGGTCGTCGCGCAGCCAGCGCACCGTGTCGGCATAGTCATCCAGTTCCCAAGGTGAACCGGGCACGAAAAAGGCGTCGCCGGGACGCAGCAAGGTGTCAAGAGCTTGTCCGGGACTGCGTGTGCGGTCGGGTGTGACGGAGCGAGACATCCGCTGCCGCAGGGCCTGAAGGCCGCGCTCGGTGGCACGGTGCCCCACACGGCCAATATCCTGCAAGACGCGGGCTTGTGTACGTAAGGATGCGCCCAGCAGCGCAAGGCGGCCTTCAGGTGGCGTGAAGGAGGAAATGCCATCCGTTTCGGGTGTGCGGATCGGACCACGCGGCGTGGTGTTGGTCAGTGTGGCGAAACGGGCGCGGAGGCGGTTCCAGTCGAATGTTTCATACTGGCGCGGACCGCCCGTGCGATGAACGAACCGCACTTGTTCCGGCGCCAGCGTGGCGAGGGCGGTGCCGAGTTCGAACACCACGCGCTGGATGCCGCTGGGGCGGCTGTGACGGTCAAGGTAGTCGCGCAGATCGGTGGCGTCGATCCAGAGTTTCCGGCTCATGACGTTGCGCCTTTCGCATGGACGGCAAGGCAGGCGTCGAGCAGCGCATCGGCTGTGGCTTCCCATGGCACTGGCTGGAAGTCGCGGGCGATATGAGCGCGCCAATGGGCGAGGTCGTCGCGGTTGAGGAGCGTTTCACGGATGACGCGCGTGGCATCCGGCACGCTGTCAGGATCGAAATAGCGGGCGAACGCGCCTCCTGCCTCGGGGATGGCTGTGGCGTGCGAGGCGATGCAGGGCACGCCCATGCGCAGGCTTTCGGTGACAGGCAGGCCCCACCCTTCAAAAAAGGAGGGAAAAACGGTGAACAGGCAGTCACGGTAGAGTTGCCGCAGTTCCGCATCGCTCGGGTCGCGCAGGAGGCGCACGCGGCCGTCCAGCCAGTTTGTCGTTTCAAGTTCCTGCATCAAATCGCTCACCAGCCAGCCTTCACGTCCGGCAAAAATCAGTGTCGGTACCTGCTCCGGCGGCAACTCCCTCAGGAGGCGCTGCCAGACACGCACGAGAAGCGCATGATTTTTCCGGGCTTCGAGCGTGGAGACGAACAGCACGTAGCTGCCGGGTGCGGGCAGGCCGAGTTGGTCCGGCTCCTGTGCGATGGCGTCTTCGCCGGTAAAGCCGGTGCCGATGGGAATGATCTTGATGGGAGCGGTTAGAGGGAGAGCGTTGTCGTGGGCGTAGCGCTCCACGTCCTGCGCAGTCGTGCGGCTGATGGCCAAAAGTTCGGCGCAGTGGGGCAGCGTCGTTTCGATCCAGTGACGGAAATCCCGAACGAGCGAAGGATGGCACCACTCCGGGCGGCGCAGCGGGATCAGATCGTACATCAGCAGAACGGGACGCAGGCCATGACACTCGCGGGTAATGCGCAGGCGCTCACCGAACAGGGGATCGGACCATGCGGCACCGGGAATAAGGAGGACGTCGCCATCCGCTTTTGCGTGAGAGACCGAAGGCTCGCTCGGTAATGACGCGAGATCGGGGGCAGGCTCTTTCCGTGGTGAGGCAGGCGCACGGAAAAGACGGCGCAGAAGCCGCAGAACCCGGATCTGTGACACACCGGCGGCGATCAGGGGGCGACCAAGGTCGGGCGGCAGCGTCTCGAAAAAATCCAGCACGACGCGACGGGGGGAGAAAGCTCGGGGCGGTGTGGGGAGCGGACGAAGCGGTTGTGAGATTTGCACCGGGTGTGCGGGGGAATTGCCGACAAGGCGCGCGAAGAGTGCGGCTATGTCGGCAGATGTCACCTCGACCAGCATCTGATCATTCCGCCCGCGACGCGCGAAACGGATATGAGGGGGCTGTGCCCTGCGAGCGGCGCAGGCTTCCACAACACGCACGATTTCGTAAACCTGTCGCTGGATGCCACTTGGTCTGGGGTTGTTCGTGGCATAGTGGAACAGGTCGTCCACATCGATCCAGATCGTGCAGGAAGAGGAGGTGCGCGTCATGGGGTCCGTGTCCGGCGGCGTGTCAGGATCGGGGCATCCACCACCACCATCAACAGGCCGTCAACCCATGCTTTGCTCCGCACTTTGGTCGTGAAGGGAAAACAGACGCATGACGGCGCGGCAGGAACGCGAGATCATTCTGCGGGTGGCGGCGGTGTTTCGTGTGGGTCTTGGGCGTGATCCTGAGCCGCAAGCGCTTGCGCATTTTACACATCGTCTGAAGTCTCTGCCGGGGGGCGGCCAGGATGAGAAAGGATTGGCGCAACTCGCGGAATGGGTCGTGGCCTCACCGGAGTTTCGGGCGCGTCATGAGGGAACAGATGTCCTCGCGTCGGAATGGGGGCCGGCGGTGTTCAGAGCGGCGACGGGCCGTTTTCCTGTGGCTGAGGAGTACCGGGATTTGCGTGCGTGCATCTCGCCTTCCGCAATCGTCGCGTATGTGGCGGCACGGTCCGAACTGCGTGAAGATATCGATGTCTTTCGGCTTCGTTATTCCTTGGGAGCGCCCCCATGGGACGATGGTGCGTATGCACTGTGGACGTTGCAGCACGCGACTCTGCCGCTTTGCTCCTGCGTGGTGAGACCGGAAATTACGGTGGATCTCTGCCTGAGCGTGCAACCGGGAGAAGAGGCGGCAGCACGGGCAACGCTGGCATCTCTTGCGACAAATTCGGACGTTGGGTGGACACTGTATCTCGTGGGCTCGTTTGCCGTTCTGGCGGCATTGGAGTGGGAATCTGTCGCGTCATGCGGACAAGGGCGCATCGTTCCGATTCTGCCTGACGTGGCTTCGCTCTGTCCCGGTGAGGCGCCTTTTTTCGGGTGGCTGGAAGCGGGTGACCGGCTTGCGGATGGGGCGCTGTCCCGGATCGTGGACGCACTGGCGGCGCATCCACAGGCCGTATTCCTTTTTGCCGATGACGATCGGATCGATGCGATGGGAGACCGTGGGGACGCGCGGCTACATTCCGGGTGGAGCATGGATCAGTTGCTTGTGGGAGAGGCGACGGATGGCTTCTGTCTTTTTTCTCGAACACGTCTGGACGAATTGAGACAGGAGGATTGGCTTTCTGTCGCCTCGGAAGGTGACATGGCGGCAAAGCGACTGCGGCTGGCGCTGGCTGTCACGGAAGAAATCGCACCTGAACGGATCGTCCATTTTCCCGGCGTGGCCTGTCATCGCGCGTCGGACAGGAGAGGGTTGGGCACGGAGCAGGAAATGCATCTGGTGCGGCGGTATCTGGCGTCTCACCGGCCCGAACTGCGGCTGGAGCAGGCGCGGCTTGTCGGGGGACGGGCAGAGCATCCGCGTGTGATCTATCCATTGCCGACACGCAGGCCGCATGTGTCCATCATTGTTCCGACACGTGATCGTGCCGAGTATCTGCGCACGTGTCTGCAGGATGTGCTGCATGAGACGGCTTGGGAAGAACTGGATGTTCTAGTGCTCGACAACGGCAGCCGGGAAGACGAGATGCTCCGCCTTCTGGACGATGTGGCACGTGATCCACGCGTGCGGGTGCTGACATGCGATGAACCGTTCAACTGGTCACGCCTGAACAACGCAGGCGTGGCGGCGACACGGGGTGAACTGGTCCTGCTGCTCAACGACGATGTGGCCATCCGTCACCCGGACTGGCTGGAGGAGATGGTGCGTCAGGCGCTGCGTCCCGGTGTGGGGATCGTGGGCGCGCGACTGCTCTATCCTGATGACACGATCCAGCACGCGGGCGTTGCGCTGTCAGAAGACGGTGCTGCGCATCTTCTTCGGGGGGCTGCGGCGGATGATGCGGGTTATCTGGGGCAGCTTGCGCGACAACGCGATCTCATGGCGGTGACGGGGGCGTGCCTGATGGTGCATCGGGATGCACTCGAGCAGGTCGGTGGACTGGATGAGGAGTTGGAGGTGGCATGCAACGACATCGATCTTTGTCTGCGCGTTATCGCGGCAGGCCGACGCGTGGTGTGGACGCCGTTTGCCACACTCACGCATGTCGATGGCGGCACACGAGGCACCACGCAGACACCGGAGACGATTGTGCGGCACTGGCGCGAGACGGCGCGGCTTGTCGGGCGGTGGGGCGCATGGATGCGGCGTGATGCGGTGGTATCGCCCTTCCTGCGCGTGACGGAACACTCTCTGCTTTTGCGTGAGAATGAATGAGGCGGATGGTTGCGGCGGGTGCGGCGTGCGAGAACCATCTGGTGATGGTTTTGCTCTAGGATGCGCCGCACCGACCATGGAACGAGAACGATGCCCGAGATGACTGCTCCGAACCTGAACGCAGATGCAACCGCTGCCGTGCGCGATGATCGCGGCTTCATGACGGATTATCTCCGGCAGTCTGCCGAAGCCATGGCGGCGTTTGCGCAGGATGCGGCCGCGCAGGAGGTCATGCTGGATATGACCGCGCGGATCGTGGCCGCGCTGGAGGCTGGAGGGCGGCTGCTGATCGCCGGCAATGGGGGAAGTGCGGCGGACGCGCAGCACATCGCGGGCGAGTTTACGGCGCGGCTGATGTATGACCGGCGTCCGTTGAGCGCAGTGGCGCTGACGACCGACACTTCCAGCCTGACAGCCATTGGCAACGATTACGGCTTTGTCGATATTTTCTCGCGGCAGGTGCTGGCGCTTGGACGTCCCGGCGACGTATTCCTTGGTATCACCACCTCAGGAACATCCCCCAATATCCTGCGCGCTTTCGAGGTGGCGCGAGAGGCAGGGCTGGTGGCGGCGGCCTTCACCGGACATGCGGGCGTGCGGGGTTCCCCATGCGATGTGACGCTGGCCGTCCCTTCCGTGTGGACGCCGGTCATCCAGCAGCTTCACATCACGGCGGCGCATATCGTGTGCGGGCTGGTGGAGCGCGCGTTGTGCCCGCGTTCCAGCTAGATCGAACATGACGGGCGAGAGTGGCTTTGCCCTGTCCCCGGTCGATCCGGAGGTGGAAAAGGCGTTTCTGGAGCGGCGTCTGCTGGGCCTGTTGCGTGAGGTCGAAGGATTGAAGGGCCACGCGCACGGGCTTGAGGAGCAGATGGCGCGGCTGGAACGCGAATTGAGGGCGGCACGTGCGGCTCTTGAGGAAGAGCGCACGCGCCCACTCGCCATCACATTGCTGCGCCGCATACGGAGGCGAGCGGGGCGCGTGGTGGGACGCCTCAGAGGGGGGTGAGAATGTGGACTTCCAGTGGCGCGCCCAGAAGCGGCTCGATGATGGCGGCCATCTTCTTGAAGTGCGGGGTCTCCATGTGCGCGGCGAGTGCCTCACGGCTGACCCAGCGCTCAATGAAGATGAATGTGTTGGGATCGTCGAGATCGCGGTGTGGCGTATAGAACAGGTTCGTTGCCTCTGTGCGTGAAGGCGCTTCGCAGGCCTTCATGGCTGCGGCCACGGCTTCGGCCTGACCGGGTTTTGCCTTCACGATTGCAACAACTTCGATCTGTGACATGGGCTGTTCTCCCTCTGGCGCGTGTTTTCGGCGTCGTTTGCGCTCAAAAATGACGGTGTAACGGCGGCCCACTGTGTACCCGACGAAACGGTCTGCCAAGAAGCCGCGCCTTATAGGCGTTGGGTCGTGGGGCACGTATGATCTGAAGTCATCGCTGGGGACAATACGGGATTCTGGCGGTGAGCAGATGCAAGGGAGGGCCCATGGCCACATCACGTAACGGAACAGCTTCATGAGTCAGGACGCGGCCTGTCTGGTCTTTCTCGTGTTCTGCGGTGGCATGGCGGCGCAATGGGTGGCGTGGAAGTTTCATCTCCCCGCCATCGTGCTGTTGTTTGGTCTGGGGCTTCTGCTTGGGCCGGGCTTGGGCGTCCTTCATCCCGATGAGTTGATCGGTCCGCTGTTTCATCCGGTCGTCTCGCTTGCGGTGGCGCTGATTGTGTTCGAGGGCGGACTAGCACTCGATTTTCGCCAGCTTGGGGAGGCGGGCGAGGGGGTTCTGCGGCTCACGCTGGTGGCGCTGCCCATCAACTGGGTGTTGGGTTCGGCGGCGGCGCATTACGTGGGTGGACTGACATGGGGGCCGTCATTCCTGTTCGGCTCCATCGTCGTGGTGACGGGACCGACGGTGGTGCTGCCGCTGCTGCGACAGGCCAAATTGCGGCCTCGGATTGCGGCCTTCCTGCGATGGGAAGCCATCGTGAACGATCCGATCGGCGCGATTCTGGCTACGCTGGTGCTCGAAGTTCTGTTGATGCGGCCGAGCGAGGACACCTCTGTCCATTTCGTCAGCATCTTCCTGCATGTGGTCATCAGTCTGGTGGTGGCCATCGGTCTTGGAGTGGGCGGCGGCTGGAGCGTGCGCGAATTATTCGTGCGCGATCTCATGCCCGAGACGCTCAAGATGCCGCTCCTTCTTACGATGGCGCTGGCGATGTACGGCCTCGGTTCCCTGTTCATGGACGGCGCGGGGCTGGCGGCGGCGACGGTGTTCGGCATGGCGCTGGCGAACATGAAGGTGCCGGGGCTGAATGAGTTGCAGCGAATGAAAGAGAGCCTCGTGGTGCTCATCGTCTCGCTCCTGTTCATCCTGCTGACGGCGGATCTGCATCGGGTCGTGCTGGAGCGACTGTCATGGTCGATCTTCGCGCTCACCTGTGCGGTGACCTTCCTTGTCCGCCCTCTTGGCATTTACCTTGCCACGCTCCGCAGCGGTCTGAGCACGGGCGAGCGCATCTTCGTGGGCTGGATCGCGCCACGCGGCATCGTGGCGGCGGCCGTGGCCGGTGTATCGGGCATCCGCCTGACGGAAGGGGGATTTGCCGACGCGGAATTCGTCATGCCGGCCGTGTTCGCGGTTATCGCGGCGACCATGCTTTTGCATGGATTCTCGTTGCGGCCTCTCGCCCGGAAACTGCATCTGACGCTTTCCAACGTACCGGCTCTGGCGATCGTGGGCGCCAGCCCGTGGTCACGCGATCTGGCGGTGGTCACGCAGAAAGCCGGGACGCCTGTGACGGTGGTGGACACGTCGGCCCGGGCGCTGGTTCCGGCCAAGCGGGCAGGCGTGGCCGTGCTGCATGCTGAGATGCTGTCGGAGGCCGGTGCGGAAAGTCTGGAAGAACTTCCGGCGGATTATCTGATTACCGTAACACCCGATGCCATCTACAACGGCATGGTCTGCGCACATCTCATGCCGCATTTCGGGCGGGCGCGGGTGTATCAGGTCAGCCCCGGCATCAAACGTCTGGATGAATATCGGGGTCTCAGCCGGGATGCGCGCGGCAAGGTGCTGGGCGAACCGGCGTGGAATTTCACGTTGTTGGACACTCTCTGGCAGGACGGCTGGCGCTTTCGCGCCGAGCCTGTGACGGAGGCCAACATGGCGGTGCTGGCTCAGGCTTCCGATGAACGTCTGGACTTTCTCGTTCTCAAACCCGGCTCGGGGTTCAGTATCCGCTCAGTGGAAGACGGTCCTTCTGCATCTCTGACGGAGGGAGATGTGCTGGTGTCCTTCATGCCCCCGGCGGTTGCACCGTGATGGAGGCAAGTCCCATGGCGAGCACCAGCCGCAGATCCGGCTCCGTCAGAGCGATGCAGCCCTCCGTCGGTTTGCGGTCGGGTGACTGGAGGTGAAGGAAGATCGCCGACCCGCGTCCCGGCACAGGTGGGGCGTCGTTGTATCCCAACACGCCCACGAGGTCGTAGAGGTGGTCCTCGCGCCATAAATCTTCATGACGGGCTGGGTGGGGAAGCGCGATCTGCCGGTTGTAATCGGGAGATGTCGGATCGTCGCACCAGCCATCGTGTCGGCCGATGGGTTCAAGCAGAAGGGGGCGCCCGTCCGGTGTGACAGCGCCCATCTCCGGGCGACTGGTACGATCCGCGCGATAGAGCACCTTGCGCAGGGCAAGCAGGCCCACGGGGGTTGCATGATCGCCTTCCTGCTTGTGCAGAGTGACGCCTGCGGCCCCGATCACGGCGGGGAGAATCCGATCCGCGCAATGCAGTCGTGCAGTGCTGCCGCTTTCGGGGATGAGAGTCGCATGTATCATAAGGGAATGATCCGGGCTTTTCTGGGCGATGTTATTCCCGGAAATGTCCGGCCTCCGACGCGCAGAGGCGGAGGAAGACGGTTTGCCGGGAACAAGGCTGATCGCTTTGCAGGCGGAATGGTGGCGGACGGAAATGGCGTTGTCATCCGTTTCGTGCCAGTCTGTCACGACACCGTGATAGGGTGTTGAAGGGCGGTTGTCTGCTGTTTGGTGCGGCAGGGCAACCAGATGCTCTTGTCGCGGGGAAGCAGGGCGCTTAGGTGGGTCCCAAGAAGAAAGAGGTACCGAATGTCGGGCGCACGTCCAATTCTGATCGTCGATGATGACCAGACGCTACGGCAGATGCTTGTCGAGCAGCTCCAGGTCGATGGTGAATTTCAGGCTGTGGAAGCCGCGTCCGTAGCGGAAGCGTGGGAGGCGATCAGAGCTCCCGACTCCCGCTTCGATGCGATCATTCTGGACGTTACCCTGCCGGATGGTGACGGTCGTGACTTCTGCATGGAGTTGCGGCGCGAGGGCATCCGCATGCCCATCATCATGCTGACCGGATCGGACGATGAGGCGGACGTTGTGCGTGGGCTTGATGCCGGTGCGAACGATTACGTCGCCAAGCCGTTCCGCATTGCCGAGTTGCTGGCCCGCCTGCGTGCGCAGCTTCGTATTTTCGAGAACAGCGAGGACGCGGTCTTCACGGTGGGGCCTTACACGTTCCGTCCCTCCGCCAAGCTGCTGGTCGAGACGGCCCGTAACCGCCGTATTCGCCTGACGGAGAAAGAAGCGGCGATTCTCAAGTTCCTCTATCGCGCGGGCACCCGTCCGGTGCCGCGTCAGGTGCTGCTCAACGAGGTGTGGGGCTACAACGCTGCCGTCACCACACATACGCTTGAGACGCACATTTATCGCCTGCGTCAGAAGATCGAGCCCGATCCGTCCAATGCCACGTTGCTGATTACGGAAGGCGGTGGTTACCGTCTCGATCCTGAAGGTGGCGTGCCACCAGCAGTGTGAGAGCGAAAGTTTTTGCATGTCAGCTGTCCTTCCGAAAGGAAGGGCGGTTTTTTTATGTTGTCTGCACGTTTTCTGTCGTCTGAAAAGCTGGTCTGTTGTCGGGTAAGATTGAAGTGACGACGGGGATGCACGCCTATGCCACATATCATCAGCGGTCGGCTCCGACAGGATACTGTCACGCCGGAATATTCGCGCCGAACATTCGGCCAGCTTGCTGGTCTGTTCAGTGTGGGCGCATCCTTTTCCAGTCTCGTGCCGTCAGCCCACGCACAGACACCTCCTTCGCCGACCGACTCTGTTTTCCTGGACAAGAATGAATACTGGACCGGGCCATTTCCGCAGGCAGTTCAGGTGGCGCAGCAGGAAATCCTTCAGGGCAACCGTTACGATCCGGGTCATGTACATGAGGCGTTTCTGAAAACTGTAGCCGTGACCGAACGGGTGCCGTTGGATCATGCTCTTGTCTGGCAGGGGTCGATGGACCCTCTCATCCGCAGTGTGGCATCGTTCGCCTCACCACAGCGCGGATTGGTGACGGTCGATCCCACCTTTGAAGTGCCGTGGGCGGTGGCGAAATATCTCAACATACCGGTGCAGCGCGTGCCGCTGACGGCAGAGGGACGTTATGCGACGCGTGCGAGGAGTTTGCTGACGGCCAATCCGCAGGCTGGCCTCTATTATATATGTTCGCCCAATAACCCGACGGGAACGCCGACACCTCTCGATGAGATCAGGTGGCTTCTGGAGCATAAACCTGTCGATGCGGTCGTTCTGGTGGATGAGGCTTATATCCATTTTTCCGAAAATCCGAGCGCGTTTCCATTACTCAAGGATCGTAAGGATCTGCTGATTCTCAGAACGTTTTCCAAATTGTTCGGCATGGCCGGATTGCGGGTGGGACTGAGTTTCGCGCATCCGGAGTTGCACAGCCGCATGATGCGCTACGATGGGGAGACCGCCACCAAACTGATCAATGTCGCTGCGCTGGCGGGTGCACGGGAAAGTCTTCTGTCACCGGAGAAGATACGACAGCGGCGCGAGGACATGGCGTCGGTGCGCCGGGAGGTGGAAGCGCATCTGACGAAACGTCGCATCGCGTTTGTCCCCGGCAGTGTGGCCAACATGATCATGGTGGATTGGGGCCATCCCGCAAAGAATGTCGCGGCAGCTTTTGCGAAGGAGGGCGTCATCATCGGTCGCAACTGGCCGATCTGGCCGAATGTGTCGCGCATCACTCTCGGGTCACGTGAGGAGATGCAGGTGTTCTTTCAACAGGTGGACCGGTTGTTTCCTGCGTGAAGTCAAAAGAGGGAGCATTACGGCTCCCTCCAAGGTTGGATCAGGCGTGGTTTTGGCTGTAGATACCGCGTGGCAATCCACCTTCAATGCGCTTATCCCAGTAGGACCAGAGAAAAGCCACATCTTCCAATGGAACGAACGTGATGTCGTGAGCATCTGGGAAAGCCTCTTCTGCTTTCTTAAGAACATCTTTTCGTACAAAGCCGAGAAAACGAGGCGGCTTGTCGAAGGACGCAGTGATGGCTGTTTGTTCCAGTTTGCGAAGAATGGGCTGATACCAACGCGTTTCACGTTCTCTAATATTTTTTAGAAGCGTGTTGATGTTCGCGTTTGCTGTTACTTCTACAACAATAATTTCTTTATTTTCGAGGTCAAGAGCCACGAAATCCGGACAAGTGCCGCCCTCTTGACGCTCCTTGTCGTATGCAATGGCAAATTGTGGTGCAATAAAGACCTTGCCGTCTAGCGTAAGGTAGGTAGCGACGTTGCTTTCCCAATCGCACATAATCAAAAGCTCCTGTTGAATTTACGCGCCCAGATTGATCATCACCGGCACATGGTCCGAGGGAGAGGCCCAGTCTCGCGTCTCACGGATCACCTGCATGCCGTGCAGTGACGCGACGAGATCGGGCGTGATCCACACATGGTCCAGCCGCCGCCCGCGGTTGGACGCGCTCCAGTCGCGGTTGCGGTAGGACCACCACGTATAGAGTTTCTCATCCGACGGGATGAAGTGGCGCATGGCGTCCACAAAGCCGGTGTTCAGCCATGCATTCAGACGTGTCGTTTCGGGCGGTGTGTGGCTGACGACCTTGAGGAGCTGTTTGTGGCTCCACACGTCATTTTCCAGCGGGGCAATGTTGAGGTCGCCCACGATGACCGTTCGGGCGAGGTGGTGTGTTTCGAACCACGCCGTCACCTGATCCACAAAGGCCAGCTTGTGGGCGTATTTGGGGTTTTCGTCCTCGTCGGGAATATCACCACCTGCCGGGACATAAAAATTATGAATCTCGACAGGACCGTCTTCGCCCTCGATGCGGGCGGCAGCGTGACGGCAGTCACCTTTCTCGCACCAGTCCGGCGTGTCCAGAACCGGCTCCAGCGCCTGTCGGGCGAGGATGGCCACGCCGTTATAACCCTTCATGCCGCGCCGGACCTGATGCGGATAGCCCAGTTCCTTCAGAGCTTCGTGAGGGAACAGAGGGTCGGGCACCTTCGTTTCCTGAAGGCAGATCACGTCCGGCCGCAATTGCCGGTCGAGTTCGGCCAGCAGCGGCAGACGAAGGCGGAGGGAGTTGATGTTCCAGGTCACGATGCGCATGGGGCGGCGTTGATCGCTCAAACGGGGCCGGGGGGCAAGGGTGATTCCGTCACCTCTGGCCAGCGTCACATGCGTCGGGGCAAGGTGCGGAACTTAGCCCATGTTGCGGGCGCGCCCTTGCAAACCTTCTCGCCGGATACGATTTCCCAGTCATGACCTCTTTTTGCTCTCCCGCGCCCGTCACCGAGGACGTGCTCGCCCTGCATCGTTCGCTGCTCACGCTGGACAGCCACATCGATATCCCGTGGCCGGATCGTGACGATGCGTTTCTCGATACGACAGATCGCTTTGTCGATTTTCCCAAGATGAAGCGGGGTCATCTCTCGGCAGGCTGCTTCGTGGCGTACATCCCGCAGGGGAAGGTCGATGCTCAGGGTCATGCGGCGGCACAGGAGCAAACGCTGGCCATGCTGGATGCCATCAACCGCATGCAGGGCACGCGCAATGGCATCACGGTCCGCGTGTGTCCGACAGTGGATGAGATTGAGGCGGCCTATCGGGATGGGGTGCTTGCGGTCGTGCCGGGTGTGGAGAACGGCTACGGCATGGGCGATGATATCGGGATGCTGGCGCAATTCCGTGCCCTCGGCGCGCGCTATGTGACGCTCACCCATAATGGTCACAACGCACTGGCCGATTCCGGGCAACCGAGCCGTGTTCTGGGTGACGCCGAAGCACGGCATGGCGGCCTGTCGGCGCTGGGGCGCGAGGCGATTGCCGAGATGAACCGGTTGGGGCTGCTGGTGGACGTGTCGCACACGGCCCGCGCGACCATGTTGCAGGCGGTCGAGGTGTCATCCGTGCCGGTGGTGGCGACACATGCCTGCGTGCGGGCGTTGTGCGATCACCCCCGCAATCTGGACGATGTGCAGCTTGATGCGCTCAAGGCCAGTGGCGGTCTGATCCAGATTACGGCGATCGGCGGCTTCCTGCGTCCACGGTCCGAGCTTCAGGGGCGCAGGGCGACGGTGGCGGATTACATGGATCATCTCGATTATGTGGTGAAGCGGCTTGGGCCGGAATATGTGGGGATTTCATCGGATTTCGATGGTGGCGGTCAGCTCGATGGCTGGGCGAATGCGGCGGAGTCGCCCGCTCTCACGGCTGAATTGATGCGTCGTGGATATGACCGGAGCGAGATCGCGGCCTTCTGGGGCGGCAACTTCCGACGTCTTCTGCGCAAGGGCGAGGAGGCTGCGGAGAAAGGTCTCTGAAAGGGTGGATTCGCGGCATGGAACAAAGCGGGACCGTGCCCGGTCAAGGACGTTCGACTGTATTCGGTGAATTTTGTCCACGTCCGGGATTGACTCGGGTTGTTTCAATGCGTTTCCAGCGATTCGAGGGGTGTCTTTTGGATGTCAGCCTTCAAAACAAAACAAAATCAATAGGTTGATTGGTCTGATTAAATTTTATGCAATCCAGTGTTCGAGGCAGAAAACCAAGGGGTCCATCAATCTGTCATCTTATCTCCCACAGACTTATCCACAGCTTCGGTGGATGAATGGCCATGACTGAGGAAACCCTTGGAGGAACGGGCGAAAAATCCGTGCAGCCTGATCCCGCGACTCCTGTAACGGGGGTTGAGGTCATTCACGCCGCTCTCAAGACCATGCCGCTTTCGCCGGGTGTCTATCGGATGCTCGGCGCGAAGGGGGAGGTGCTTTATGTCGGCAAGGCGCGCGCGCTCAAAAAGCGCGTGACGTCCTACACGCACGTCTCGCGCCTGCCGGAGCGGCTGCGGCGAATGGTGTCCGAGACGGCGTCGATGGAGATCGTCACGACGCACACCGAGGCCGAAGCCCTGCTGCTTGAGGCCAACTACATCAAGCGCATGAAGCCGCGCTTCAACATTCTGCTGCGCGACGACAAGAGTTACCCGTGGCTGATGCTGAGCGAGCAGCACCCATTTCCACAACTCGCCAAGCATCGCGGCAAGATGGAGAAAGGGGCGAGCTATTGGGGACCGTTTGCCTCGGCTTGGGCGGTGAACCAGACCATCACCATCCTCCAGCGGGTCTTTCGGCTGCGGACCTGCGCGGACTCGGTCTTCTCCTCCCGCACGCGGCCCTGTCTGCTGTTCCAGATCAAGCGGTGCTGCGCGCCGTGCGTGGATCGGATCAGCGAGGAGGACTACGCGCGACTTGTGAAGGAGGCGAAGGAGTTTCTCTCAGGTGAAGACAATGCCCTGAAGGCTCGCTTTGCTCAGGAAATGGAAGAGGCGGCCGCCACGCTGGACTATGAGAAAGCGGCGGTTCTGCGTGACCGGATTCGCGCGCTGGCTTCCATGCAGGATTCGAGCGTCATCAATCCATCCTCCATCCGCGACGGTGATGTCATCGCTGTCTGGCAGCAGGCGGGACAGGCCTGCATTCAGGTGTTTTTCATCCGGGGTGGGCGAAACAACGGCAACCGTTCGTTCTTCCCGGTCCACACAAAGGATGAGAGTGAAGGCGATATTCTCGCGGCGTTTCTCGCGCAGTTCTATGACGACAAGCCGCCGCCAGCGCTGTTGCTGGTCAATCGGGACGTGCCCGAAGCGGCCCTGCTGGCCGAGGCTCTCTCCATCCGACGCGGACACAAGGTGGAGATCCTGCGCCCCCAGCGTGGCGAGCGGCGCGACGTGGTCGAACATGCCGAAACAAATGCCCGCGATGCGCTGGAACGCAAGCTGGCCGAGAGTGCTGGGCAGGCAAAGCTTCTGGAAGGTGTCGCGCGGGTCTTCGGGCTGGACGCACCGCCTCAGCGGATCGAAACCTACGATAACAGCCACATCATGGGCACCAGCCCGTATGGTGTGATGATCGTGGGCGGGCCGGAAGGCTTCGATCGTCGCTCGTACCGGAAATACGCCATCAAGGGACCGATCACGCCGGGCGATGACTTTGCCATGATGCGCGAGGTGCTTGAGCGGCGTTTCGGGCGGGCGCTGAAAGAGGCGGCGGAGGAAGGTGTGGCGCGTTCGGCGGACTGGCCCGATGTGCTGTTGATCGATGGAGGCGCGGGGCAGTTCTCCGCCGTGCGCGAGGTGCTCGATTCGCTGGGTGTGCAGGATGTGAAGCTGGTGGCCATTGCCAAGGGACCGGATCGCGACGCTGGGCGGGAGTGGTTTCATACGGGCGATGCGCCGCCATTCCAGTTGGAGCCGCGCGATCCGGTGCTCTACTACCTCCAGCGTCTGCGCGATGAGGCGCACCGTTTCGCCATCACCACCCACCGGGCCGGACGCTCGAAAAAACTGGTGAAGTCAGAACTCGATGAGATTTCCGGTGTGGGACCGGCCCGCAAACGGGCGCTGTTGAACCACTTCGGTTCAGCACGTGGGGTAAGTCAGGCGGGGCTTGCGGAACTGGAGGCGGCGCCGGGCATTAACCGTGAGACGGCGCGCACGATCTATGGACACTTCCATCCGGATTGGGCGCCATCGTGAGGCGCGCGTATTGCGTCACGCGATTGCCATTGCATAGGACGCATTTCTCGGGGCAGAGCCGTTTCGGTTCGTCTGCAAGTGGAGTAACGTGCGGAGAATGATAACCGATCTGCCGAACCTCCTGACTCTGTCGCGGATCGTCGCGATCCCGGTGCTGGTGGCTCTTGTGGCCATGAATCGGCCGGAAGCGTCGGCTGCGGCGTGTCTGCTGTTCATCGCTGCGGCGGTGACAGACTGGTTCGATGGGCATCTGGCCCGTTCGCGCAAGCTTCAGTCCGATCTCGGGCGTATGCTGGACCCCATTGCCGACAAGTTGCTGGTGGGCGCATCGCTCATGACACTGGCGGGTCTGGGGGGACTTTCCCAGTTCGGCGCATTGTGGCCGGCCATTGTCATTCTTTGTCGCGAAATACTTGTCAGCGGTTTGCGGGAGTATCTGGCGGGCACGCGGGCCAGTCTGCCGGTCACACGGCTGGCCAAGTGGAAGACCGGTTTTCAGATGACAGCCATCGGTTTTCTGCTGGCGGGGGACAGCACGGGCGTGCTGCTCCATATGCCGTGGCTGCCGGTCACCCTCATGGGATCGCTGATGCTGTGGATTGCCGCCGTGCTGACATTGATCACGGGGTGGGATTATCTCATGGCGGGGCTGCGACATGTGGAGCGGCCCGCGGGAGCTTCCAACGGTGGGTCCGTGGGCTGAGTTCCCCTGTGAGCAGGCGTGCCGGATATGCGACACTGTTGCGAAAAGGCGCCTCATAACCGCATGGTGGGTAAGTGGTAATTTACCTGAGACGGTCATCCTTGTATCAGGTGTGAGCAAACAGGGCGGCGGTGGTGCCGCGCGTCAGTCATCTGGACGAGGTACGACCTTATGCGGAGAGCCGCTCTCGTAGCGACATTACTGGTTCTGAGCGGCTGCTCCGGCTTTGATAAATGGCTGACCGACACGGCAACCCTGCCGGGAGAGAACCCCAACACGCCAGCGGGTACTTCGGAGACGATCCGTCGTGTTCGCGGCCAGTCCTTCGCGGAGGCTCCCATCCTGCCGGATGGCGGCAACATCTGGCCGGGTGCGCCCAAGCCGCTGCCGTCTCTTTCCGATGTCGCGTCCGATCATGATACGGTGGCGGGGATGGACGGTCAGAAGGGGGAACTGCCCGATGGCGGTCATCTCTCTCTGGGCGAGGACGTGGACGATTCCTTCTCCGGGAAAGGGGCTACGGCTTCTCTGCCGAGTGTGGAACCCGATGTGGCCGGAAAATATGGAGCGGGTGCGAAATCACCCAATTCCACCATCGAAATTCCGAATGGCGATGGCACGACAACGGTCATTCATCCCGATGGTTCGATCAGCACTGTAAAGAGTTCAACGCTGCATCATGACAGAGGGGCCGTGGGCAACGGGTCCGTTGACAAGGCCGTCAAACATTCGGCGACGACGCCCGGTTCCGGTCAGACCGAAATGGTGGTGCCTGTCACGCCGCTTGTGCCGGGTGAGACAACGGTGACGCCGCCGCCTCAATAAGAGGGACGTATGCGGAAGGGAGCGACATGAGCGCAGATGTTACTGTTCTTTATTTCGCAGCCCTGCGTGAACGTATGGGGCGTTCCCGCGACATTCTGACTCTGTCGGAAAATACGCGGACAGTGGGCGCTCTTCTTATGGAACGCCGTAAAGTGGACCCGACACTGGATGCAGCACTTTCTGGACCCGGAACCTTGCGGGTGGCGGTCAATCGTCAATTGTCCGATCTGAGCGCTCCAGTGCAGGCCGGAGATGAGGTGGCGGTTTTCCCTCCTATGACGGGGGGGTGAGCGCACCATGCCCTTGATCAGAATTGTGGTGGGTGAGTCTGCCTTTGACATGGGGAAAGAGACCGCGCGCCTGCTGACGGAAAGTGACGGTGTGGGTGGTGTCGGCTCGTTTCTGGGGGTGGTTCGTGGCGGTAATGGTCTCGTGGCGCTCACATTGGAACACTATCCGGGTATGTGCGAAGACGTGCTGACGGCACTCGCCCAAGAAGCCGTGGCCCGGTTTTCACTTGCCGGATGCATCGTCATTCACCGGGTCGGGCGTCTGGTGGTGGGTGAGCCGATTGTGCTGGTGTTGACGGCGGCGGCACATCGGGCGGCAGCGCTCAATGGCACCCGTTTCCTGATCGATCGTCTCAAGACGGGCGCGCCTTTCTGGAAGATGGAAGAGTTTGCGGATGGACGGCGCGTTTGGGTGGAAAGCCGCGCCGAAGATGAGGTTGCCGCCGCTAACTGGTGAGCCGATCGTTCCGATACGCTGATCCGTATTGGCTGCTGGTTCTCTGCGGACGTTGCCGGAACCCGACTGTTCATGAATTGTTATGTTTGGAAAAGCGGAATAACGGTCGCGCGATCCTGCTCATGTCCGTTCTTGCCGCCCGGAGGCAAAGATGACGGGAATCGTCTATCGCAACGGCATGTTTTTCGATGGTACGGGGCGTCTGCCGGTCGTTGCCGATGTGGCTGTGAAAGAGGGTCGGATTTCTGCCATCGGTCCGCATTTGGACGTTGGTCCTGACACACAGGAAATAGAATGTCAGGGTCAGTGGGTCATGCCGGGGATGCTCGACATTCACACCCATCTCGATCTGGAAGTGGAACTTGCACCGGAATTACCTGAAGTGGTGCGTCACGGCACCACGACGGTCATCATGAGCAACTGTTCCATCGGCGTGACTTATGGGCATCAACGTCGCGACGGGGAAGATCCCATCGTGGATTGTTTTGCCCGTGTCGAGAACATGCCTAAAACTGTGCTGAAACGTGTGGCCGACACCTGTACATGGTCGAATTCGCGGGATTATCTGCAACATTTAGAGAGCCTGCCGCTCGGTCCCAATGTCGTTCCGATGATTCCCCATTCGATGCTGCGGATCGAAGTGATGGGGTTGTACGGATCCGTCAGCCGATCTCCAACCCGTAAAGAACTCGCGCGGATGGAATCCCTGCTGGAGATGGGGATGGAGGAGGGCTATGCCGGATTTTCGACTGACGCTTTGCCGTTTCATTTTCTCGCGAATGCACCGAATAAACGTAAAAGAATCCCAACACAGTATGCGGGCTTCCGTGAACTGAAACGTCTGACGGACATCGTGCGGCGTTATGACCGGTTATGGCAGGCTACGCCGCCCAAGGATGACTTTGTTGCCGCCATTCGCAGTTTTCTGCTGACCAGCGGACGGTTATACGGTCGACCGCTGCGGACGACGGTGCTGGCGGCATTGGATCTTCAGACCAACCGGACGGCCCGCCATCTGTGCATGCTGCTCTCACGTATCCTCAATTCATGTGCGTTGCAGGGGAAGTTTCGGTTTCAGGCGTTGACGGGCATATTCCGCATCTGGAGTGACGGCGCCATCAATCCTCTGGCCGATGAGATTCCGGAGTTCAGAGAACTCAATGAAATGGAATTCGAGGATCGGGAAGGACGGGCACGTATTCTGAATGATCCTGCATGGGTAAAGTCTTTTCGGCATATGTGGTTGAAAGGAAAGGCGGGTTTTTCCCTTGCGCGTCTGATGCGGGCGTTGCGTCTGGAAGATGTTGTGCTGACACGTGATCTTGCCGATATGCGTGTGGCCGGTTGTCCGCTTCCCGAATGGGTTGGGGAAACGCTGCAACAGCCCTATCGGCGACTGGTGATGTTTCAGGCGTCCAGCGGGCGGGAAGGGGCCATCAGTCCGGCAGAGAAAGATTTTTTCGCGACTTTTCCCGATCCCATAGGCGATGACGCCGCTTTTTTGATTCATCTTTTTCGGCAATGGGACACGGATTTGCGCTGGGAGACCATCATTGCCAATCGGGATGGAAAGGTTCTGCGGGATCTGTTGTTCCATGAACAGACATTGCCCGGTTTCAATGACAGTGGCGCGCATCTGGCCAATATCGGTTTTTATGATGGAAATCTGCGCGTTTTGAAGATCGCGCAGTCAGAGGGACTGGAGCGAGTGGCGCAGGCCATTCATCGTCTGACGGCGTTGCCGGCGGAGTTTCTGGGTCTGAACACAGGGCGGCTGAAGGTGGGGGCGCAGGCCGATATCTGCGTGGTCGATCCAGTGGCGCTGGAAAAATGGGATCCTGAGGCGACCTATCGTTTTGTCGAGCGTGAGCAGTTTGGGTGCAAACAGGTGATCAATCGGCCAGACAATGTGGTGCGCAATGTCATGATTGGTGGTCGCGTGGCATGGGACGGCGCGGAGTATGCGGATGAGTTTGGTCGCACGGCTTATGGACGTGTGATGAAGGGTCATAATCATCCGTCTGAACAAACATTCGCCTGAAGCGAAGATCGGTTCGCTCAGAAAGATCCATCGCGCCGGGACGGGATAGATCTTTCTGGAGTGAACTATGTTTGTCTGTTCAGGGTGTTTTAGAAGACTTAGATAGAGATCCTGATCTTTGTCTAAGCGCGGGAAGGAACGGCTCCCGACGACTCATCTCTCATTTCGTTTGGCATTATCAGTCGCGAGCACGTGTTCGATAGCGCGCGTCAGTGAGCGCAGTTCATCGGGCTGAATGGTAAAGGCCGGTGTCAGGTAAACGATATTACGGAAAGGTCGGATCCACACGCCTTCCGAGATGAAGCGCGTGCGCAGGGCCGCCGGATCGTTGATTTTGTCCATTTCCACTACGCCGATTGCACCCATCACACGCACATCTTTCACGCCGGGTAATGCGCGACAGGGTTCGAGTTGTTCATGCAAGGCGGTTTCGATGGCGGCCACCTGTTCCAGACGTGGCGTGCTTTCAAACAGATCAAGCGATGCGTTGGCGCAAGCACAGGCGAGGGGATTGGCCATGAAAGTCGGCCCATGCATCAAGGCATGTTCCGGATTATCCGAAAGAAACGCCTCATATACATGACGGCGCGCAACGGTGGCCGCCAGCGCCATGGTGCCGCCGGTCAGGGCTTTTGAGAGAGTGATGATATCTGGCACAATGCCGGCCTGTTGGCAGGCGAACATGCTGCCTGTGCGACCAAACCCCGTGAAAATCTCGTCGAGAATCAGAAGGAGGCCGTGACGGTCCGCGCTTTCGCGCAATCTGCGCAGCACGGCGGGAGAATGAAAGAGCATTCCGCCCGCGCCCTGTACGAGCGGTTCCACGATGATGGCGGTGATTTCGTGCGCGTGAGTTGTAACGAAGGCTTCGAACGCTGCCGTACTGGTCTCATCGCGGGGCAGATCCACCACATGCTGTGCAGGCATCACGCCCGCGAAAAGATGGTGCATGCCTTCTTCGGGATCGCAGATGGCCATGGTGGCCAGCGTGTCGCCATGATAGCCGCCGCGGAAGGCCAGCATTTTCACACGCCCGACCTCGCCTCGGTTGATGCGGTACTGGATCGCCATCTTCATGGCGACTTCCACGGCAACGGAGCCGGAATCCGTGTAGAACACGCGTTCCAGATCGCCCGGCAGCATGGCGGACAGACGGCTGGCCAGACGCAGCGCGGGTTCGTGCACCATGCCGCCGAACATGACATGCGGCATGGTGGCAAGCTGTGCTTCGGCATGGGCGCGAATATGGGGATGGTTGTAGCCATGGCAGGCCGTCCACCACGCGGCGACGCCATCGATTAGTTCACGGCCATCGGTGAGAGTGATGCGGCTTCCGTGCGTGGCGCTGGCCGCCAGCGGTGCGGGGGCGGTTTTCATCTGGGCGTAAGGCAGCCAGATGTGTGGCAAGCCGGCTTCATACCAATCGGGCGCGGACAAGGGGCATCTCCATCGGGGAACGCGGTGTGGGACGTCTTTCTAGCATGGATAGTGGACAGTCACGATTGACCCGATGCACGCCCTCCGGCACCACTTTCGTGTCATGCAGCAGTTCGACCTCCTTTTCCAGCAGGCCCTCGATGGGCTGGCCGCCACCCACCGCCGACGCGTGGTGCGGCCGTTCACGCCTTCGGGTGCGGATGTGCTCGTGCGCGCAGATGGAACGCGACTGATCGATTTCTCGTCCAACGATTATCTCGGTCTTTCCCGGCATCCAGTCCTGCGCACCCGTGCCATCGAGTGGACGGAGCGGTATGGCACCGGTGCCGGAGCGTCCCGGCTTGTGACTGGTACGCGTCCGCTGCATGAACAGGTGGAACAAAAGGTTGCGCGCCTCAAAGGGACGGAGGCAGCACTGTTGTTCGCCTCCGGGTGGCAGGCGAATGCCTCGCTTGTGCCGGCCTTGGCGCGATTGTCCGTGGAGCAGATGGGCGCGTCTCCTCTGGTGTTCATGGACCGGCTGAATCACGCCAGTCTGCATCAGGGATGTGCGGCGGCGGGTGTGCGGCAGATACGCTTCCGGCACAATGATCTGGAGCATCTGGAAACGCTTTTGCGCGCGCGCCTCGACCAGCCGGGGTTGCGGCTGATTCTGACGGAAAGCGTGTTCAGTATGGATGGAGATCGCGCCGATGTGCCGGGACTGGCGGCGCTGGCGGAACGATACGGCGCGTTCCTGTGTCTGGACGAGGCGCATGCGACGGGTGTTCTGGGAAAGAACGGCGCCGGATTGGCGTGTGAGGCGCCGGGCGGAGTGCATCTGGTCATGGGAACGTTCAGCAAGGCGCTGGGGGGCATGGGGGCGTACGTCGCCGGGTCCGCTCCTCTGTGTGACTGGCTGCTCAACGCGGCTTCGGGCTTCATCTATTCCACGGCGCTGCCGCCTGCCATTCTGGGGGCAGCGGATGCGGCGCTCGATTTGTTACCGTCTCTGGAAAAGGACCGCCAGCGTGTCGCCCGCTATGGAGAAATACTGCGCTCCCATCTGCAGAGTGCGGGATTCGATACGGGCGCGTCCAGCACGCAGATCGTGCCGGTCATGATAGGAGAGGCATCCGAAGCCCTGCGGATCGCAGCAGGATTGGAGGCGGAGGGTATGCTGGCCGTTGCCATCCGGCCGCCCACTGTTCCGCAGGGTGAAAGCCGCCTGCGGATCAGCCTGTCCAGCGCACACGATGAGGAAGCTGTCATCCGTCTGGCGAAGGCGATCATCCGCTTGTGCGGGAGAGCGTGATGCGGGTGGTTCTGGTGCACGGCTGGGGGTTTGATGCCACCATGTGGGGCAGGGTGCGTCAGGTTCTTTCTTGTGAACATCAGACTGTTGATCTTGGGTTTTTTGGGTCTCCCGATATGCACATGCCCACGGATGAGCCTGTTCTGGCGGTGGGACATTCTCTGGGGCTGTTGTGGTTGCTCACGCAGGCCGAACTGCCAACTGGCAGTCGGGTGATTGGGATCAACGGCTTTGCCCGTTTTTCGCAGGCACCGGATTTTCCTCAGGGCGTTGCGCCACGGGTGCTGGAGCGTATGCAGCGGGGACTGACGCGGGACACCGGTGCCGTTCTGACTCAGTTTCGGAAAAACTGTGGAAATGAAACGGCCCAGACGGAAGATGTTCTTCCAGAACATTCTCCAGATATTGAGAGGCTTTCCGAAGGATTGCGTCTGCTGCGTGAGGGTGACGCGCGCGCGCGGATAGGAAGTGTGCATGCGCTTCTGGCCAGTCGTGATGATACGATTGTTGCACCGGCCATGACAGAAGCAGGCGTGACGCCTTCGTGCATTCGATGGGAAGAGACCGGCGGACATCTCCTGCCTCTCACCGCGCCGGCCCTCTGTGCGACATTCATTTCCGATATCCTGAACGAGGCGCGTGCCGATGGTCATTCCTAACCACCACCAGACCGCGCAGGACCGTGCTCTCATCGCGCAACGATTCGATCGGGCGCAGGATTATGACGGAGCGGCAATGGTGCAGCGTGTGACCGGACGCGCTCTTATGGAGCGTATCCGTGTGGCACAGGATGGCTGTGAGGTTCGGCGTATTCTGGAGTTCGGTTGCGGCACGGGATTCTTCACATCTCTGCTCCGTGCCATATGGCCGGAGGCGGAAATTGTGGCGACCGACCTCTCGGCCGCGATGCTGCGGCGTGCGGCGGAGCGTGGTCTGCACAATGTGACATTCATCCGCATGGATGCGGCTGACCCAGACGGAAGTGCCGAAGTGACAGGGGCGTTCGACCTGATCTGTGGTAATCTGGCCGTGCAGTGGGTGGAGCCTCCAGAACAGGCTTTGGCCGCATTGGCGAAGCGATTGGCCCCGGGCGGGCTGCTGGCGGTCAGCACGCTGGCGGGGGACAGTTTCCATGAGTGGCGCGCGGCACATGACATGTCGGATTGCATCCCCGCCATCCGGCGTTATCCATCGCGTGATCAGTTGCGGAACGGTTGGCCCTGTGGTCGGCTGGCCACGCAGTGGTCGTTCGAAACGCTTGTCGAGCGCACAAATGGAGGCATGGCTTTTCTGCGGGGGCTGAAGCAGATCGGTGCGACCGAGCCGGATGCGCGCAACATCTCCGCGAACCTGTCGCCGCGCCTGTTGCGAAACGTGGTGAGGGCGTTCGATCGCACGGGAGCCGTGCTGACATGGGATCTGGCGTTTGGCCTGTTTCGTGCCCCTCCACGTGCGGGCGTGTTTGTCACGGGCACGGACACTGGTGTGGGGAAAACTTTTGTCTCCGCCTGTCTGACGCAGGCATGGGACGCTCTTTACTGGAAACCGCTCCAGACAGGACTGGCTGACGAAGCGGGCGATACGCCCGAAGTGATCCGCTTGGCAAAGGTGGGTGCGGACCGGATCGTTCCACCCGCCATGACGTTTCTCGCTCCTCTTTCCCCGGAAGCGGCGGCTGAAAAAGAAGGGCGCAGCGCCGATGTGTCGGCTTTGCGTCTGCCGATGGAGCAGTCCGAGCGGCCTCTGGTTGTGGAAGGTGCGGGCGGACTGGATGTGCCGGTGACAAAGGACACGATGATGATCGATCTGGCGGAGCGTTTCGGTCTGCCTGTGGTGCTCGTCGCGCGCAGCGGACTGGGCACGCTCAATCATACATTGCTCAGTTTGGAAGCGTTGCGGCGGCGGGGAATGGTCGTGGCGGGTGTGGTGCTCAACGGATCTCCCAACGCAGGAAATCGGGACGCGATCGAGCGGCATGGGAAGGTGCGTGTGCTGGCGGAGATCCCGGCCTTTTCCGGGGTGACGTCGGAAATTGTGGCTGATGTAGCGCGCGGTTTTCCAGCATGGTCGGCCATTGCGGGGCAAGCGCAATGACAAAGCGATCGGGGATGCTCCTTCGTCGTGCGGCATGGCTACGGAGCGAGGCGGCGGGACGTGTTCGCTCATTCGGGCAGGTGGCTTTTCTCAAGACCGCTACGCCCGCGCTTTTACGTCTGAGCATTGGGCGCTGGCCGACGGCTCAGGAGCAGGAGGCTTTTGCCAAGGGGTTCAATTCCGGTGCTTATGGGCTGCCACCTCTGTTGCGTGGTGTCGCGATGGTGGAAGCAGCGCGGCCCTATCTTGGGCGGGCGGCAATGCTGGCGGCCGATCCACAGGCGCTGGAGCGCGGACGCCTGACGCACGGCCAGATGCTGGGCGATCCTCAGCAGCATTGGACGGGCCGGAAGGTGCGTTTTCTGCATCTGGAAAAGACAGCCGGTTCCTCGCTGACCACATGGCTTGCCGCGAAGTTTCATCCGCGTCAGATCGACCCGGACCCTCATCGGAACATCCCGCCACACATTCAACCCGCGCATGACGGAGAGGGCGCCCGGCAGGCGGCTCATGCGGCCGCGTTGGTGTGGGGGCACTATGATCTGCCCGCCTTGCGGCAGATTGACGAGGGAACGGAAGTGCATCCGTTCACGTTCACCATCCTGCGTGACCCCAACGAGCGGATACTTTCGCTTTATTACTACTGGCGGGCCAACACGGTGGATAGGGCGCCGGAAGTGCAGTTTGCGCACGAGCATGGGCTGGCTGATTTTCTGGCGCATCCCACGGTCCGCGTGCGAAACTTCATTGATAATCTCTATGTCCGACGCTTGACCGGACTGTACGCGACGGAGAAATCAGACCCGCTTCGCGACGATCCGGAGCGGGCGGTTGCTTTGGCGTGCGCTGCTCTGGACAGTCTGGATTTCGTGGGCTTTGCGGATGATCTCGATGCGTCATTGCAAAGTCTGGCGCATAGGCTGGGTACGGATGCGCCTGAGCGTGCGCCGCGGGTGAACGTGCTGGAACACTCCATTCGCAACCCGGTCACACCGTTCCGTGCGGTGAAGTATGAGGCCCTGAGCGCCGATATTCTTGGCCTTCTGGACGATTTTACCTGTTATGACCGGCGTGTTTGCGAACATGCGCGTCAGCGTTTCGATGGTCCCAAGAACGCCTGAGCGCATTTTTTAACGACTGCGGGAGAGGGGTTCCGGGGTGGGAAGCACTTTCAGCTTTACGCCAAGAGACGCTTCGATATTGCGTAGAGCGCGGCGTTCCTCCGGGGCGCAGAGCGTTACCGCCCAGCCTTTGCGGCCCGCGCGTCCTGTTCGACCGATGCGGTGCAGGTAAGTATCGGCCTGTTCGGGAGGGGCCGCGTTGATGACCTGTTCCACCTGCCCGATGTCCAGTCCACGGGCGGCAATGTCCGTGGCGACAAGAATGGACGCCTTGCCGCTTGAAAAGGCCGAGATGGCGGCATTACGGGCTGGTTGTCCTAATTTGCCGTGCAGTTCCGCGACGTTGAGCTTCTGCTTGCGAAGATGGCGGGTCAGGGTGTGGACGTCGTCACGGGTGGCTACGAACACAATGGCGCTGCGGTCAGGGTGTTTGCGAAGCAGTGCTTCCAGAACAGCGGGTTTGCGCGTCTGATCGACGAAGATCATGGCTTGGCGCACCTGCGGCCGTTCTTCCTCCAGGGGTTCGATCTGCACGGGTTTATGCAGAAACGAGCGAGCGGCTTCACGGGTCTGGGGGGAGCCTGTTGCAGACACGAGGACTGTTTGTCGTTCGCGCGGAAGCAGAGCTTCGATGGCAAGCATTTCCTCGCGGAACTCGCCGGACATCAGACGGTCCCCTTCGTCCAGAACGATAAAACGGCACGACGTTGCGTCCAGACGTTCGCTGCGCAGCAGATCGAGCAGGCGACCGGGGGTGGCCACGATCAACCGTGGATCTTCGGTCGGGGGGGCGCCCTCCTGTTCGCCGCCATAGACGGCCCAGGGCAGCAACTCCTGCGAAGGAGCAAGGGTTTTCCCCATTTCGGAGACCTGCCGGGCCAGTTCGCGCGTGGGCACGATGACGAGGGCGCCTGCATTTTTCCGACGTTCGAGAAAATCGAGGACGGGAAGAAGGTAGCTTGCCGTTTTGCCTGTGCCGGTGGGGGCTAGGATTTCGGCATCTTTGCCCTCCAGAAGAAGAGGAATGGCCACCTTCTGTATGGGCGTGGGTTCTTTCAGTCCGGCCCTGCGTGTTTGCGCGATAAGCTTGGCGGACAGGCGGAACCCATCGAAGTTTTCGACGGACGAGGGAGCGGGGGCAGAAGAAGAGGCGGCCATGCGGGCTTCCTGACGAGGTCGAAACACGGGTCCGAAGCAGAGGCGGACACGATCGGATCATGAAGAAGTTCCTGCATATGCCAGAAGGGCGGGAGGGATGCCATGCGGCTTTCCCTCCATGGGGAGACACCCGCCCCGAGGCCCCATTGTTCTCCCACGCGATAGATCGGGTTCCCGGGGTGCGAAGTGTGTCCGTGTAATGGTGGTCTTCAGGCGGCCAGAGGAAGTTCTGTCCGGGCTTGGCGCCGCGTCTGGATGGCGCGCCAGCTTATGGGATGTCCAACGGCCAATGGTTCCAGCCCGGCCTGTTCCCGTACACTACTGCAAGCACGAAAATGGGTTTCTCGTTGCATTTTCTGGGAACGGCGATGGATGAAACTCCGGCTTACCCCCAATTCCTTGGCAGCATTACGGAGTGTCATCTTCTTTTTCTCAAGAAGAAAGGAAAGTTTTTCGTCCTGTTCCGAAGACCATTTCAGTGCACGAGGCATAAAATACTCTCTTTCTTGTGTGATCGTGGTGAACATCTCCATTATTGCGGTGCCTATTGAAAAACGAAGGTGATAATCCGATCGCTTGGCATGTTAAGCTTGGTGTTGCCGTAATTAGTCATAGAAATAGATTTTATGGATCGTGTTTCGACCGGATATTCAGGGATTTTGATTGGTATTTTTGTAAGAGAACTATGTCGAATAATAAGTTTTTATTTTATGTATATCGTATATAAAAAAGTACAAAATCCACAAAAGCACGCAATGTACAGCCACATTTCTCACTTCTGAAAAGGGGAGCGTGGCTGTATTCCATTGAATTGTATGGGTTAATTTTGGGTCGTCGGTTTCAGTGGTCTCAAGGGGCTGTATGGCCAGAAAAGTTTCATTGAAAAATGATGAAAAAGAACGGTTTCGTTCGTTTCATTTGATCGACATATGAAGCTTAAAGGGTGTTATGTACTTTCTGGCGTGAGTGTTGCAGAACAGATTGATGAATACTGCACGCAAACCATATCCGTCTGATATCAGCGACGAAGAATGGTCTCTGATTGTTC
>NZ_WOTH01000020.1 GCF_011516945.1 Acetobacter estunensis | reverse complement strand
TCTGCTCAAAACGCAGACTGGACGCCATCGCAAAAACCGTCAATCAAATCGCCAAAACCCAGAAATTACCGGCCAAGCACATCAATCAAGGGTTCTTCGATCCCTCCACCTACATGCCCGCTCCCCTTCTTGCCTGCATGCTTGCCGCCGCCATCCGTTACGACATACCGCCACGAGTGCTTCCCGCAATATGGGAAGTTGAACGAGGAGCGATCGGCCTCGTCCACCGTAACGCCAACGGCACGGATGATCTCGGACTCATGCAAATTAACACGCAATGGATCACCACAATTTCCCAGATCACACATATGCCCGCCGTGCAGACAGCAGCACGCCTCGTGTCAGACGGCTGTTTCAATATCGCTGCTTCGGCGATGATCCTACGGACCTATATGAATGAGACGCATGGTGACCTGATGCAGGCAATCGGCAATTATCATTCTCATACGCCGAGTCTGAACAATGCTTACCAGAAGCAAGTTACTCGAAAAGCTATGCAGTTATTTTCCGGAATATCTACTACGAAATAGCGTATATTAAATGAAAATTCCATAATTTCTAAAATTATTATTTTATTTATACATATTTAATATTATATTATACAATCATAATTCCCACTCACAACTATAGTATAAAAAATAAAGCTGCTCAAAATCATCAAGAAGAACCTTGATTTCCATTGAATATCATTCAAAACTTTCTTTAAACAACTTAATAGTATTTAATGCAAAAATATAACTTTTGCATTTTTGTATCCCCATATTTCCTTCAATTTTTTCATGTGCTCATTAACTTTTTTATCTGGAATATATTTGTACAAAATCGCCTCGGCTTCTGAAAGTCGACCATTAGCAACCAATACCGCAGCATAATCTTCCTGCACTTTTGACGTGGCATCTTGTGCCATTGCATATGGTTTAATGACAGAAAGTCCTGTTTTTGCATCCCCAGACAGTGCAAGAGATAGAGCCAAATTAATTTCTGGAGATATTTGCGTCGGATCTAACGAAATAGCTTTTCGATAAACCTCCTGCGCTTCGGAACATTTTCCGTTCAAATCTAATGAAATACCATAATCATTCATAACGTGCACGTCGTTAGGATAAAACGCAGTTATTTTTTCTAGAATCTTCTGCGATCTGGACGGATCTTTGTTTATGTAAATACGAGCTAATCCCACCCATGCTTCTTTCGATTCGGGACGAATAGATAACGCTTCTTTATAAAGAGAAATTGCCGCATCTTGCCGTTGCAGCATTGAATTCGCAGCAGCCTCACGCATAATTATTTCATAATTTCTCGGGTAGCGATGATATAAGTCATTCAACTCATACATCGCATTCTCCGTTGCCCCACTGGCCAACTGAGCATCAATCACGTCTAAATCTTTTTCTGAGAAGTCCTGCTGCGCAGAACATCCAGAAATCAACACAGAAATCACCATAAAAAGTATATAAAAAAACAAATCACACCACCTTATTTTTTTAAAATACTCATTACATTCACAATAGCTGGACCTGCAACAATAATAAACATACATGGTAAAAGAAAGATTATCATAGGAAATGTTAAGATGACAGAAAGCTTAGCAGCTCTTGCTTCAAAATTTGTTAGCTTTTCTTCTCGTATTTCAGAAACCAAAATCCTTAGAACCGACGCGAGAGGTGTTCCCGTTTCCAAACTTTGGGAGAGAGCAGCGCTTAGTCGTTCCAATGCCGGGATTCCTGTTCGTTTTCCCAATGCTTCAATCGCCTGCATCTGATCGGAATTAACCCTCATTTCATCAACTGTTTTACGAAATTCTTTAGCTACATTTGGATTTAAGGATTTCATTTCTGAAGAAACGCGCTCCATGCTGGGTTCCATGGCCAAACCAGACTCTGCACAGACTAAAAAAATATCCAATGCATCACCCATCCCCATTTCCACAGATCTTAAATAAATAGCGTAACGTTGATCTAAATAAATATTTGGAACAATAAAACCAAACCACAGGAATACCGCAGTAAATATCTTCTCAAAAATATAATTACTGGTTATATTTTGTGAAAATAATAAACTAAACAAAAAAAATGAAACTGAACACCCGAACTTACTACCAACTAAAATCCTTACATCAACATCATACTTATAAATATCTTTCTTTTTAATACCATAAATAATATCTTTCGGAAACAAATGGAAATTTATAATATACTCACCAATAAATAAAAACGTATTTAAAATTACACCGCTTTTTACAGAATCAGATGCAGAAACATCAACATCAAATCGATAAAAACTCAACACTCTATTCTTTATATTATTTCTTTTTTTAATATTTGCGCAAACATTATGGACAGAAATAAATATTAAAACTAAAAAAACAACAACAAAAATGTACATATTCATCTCAACAAAACCTTTATTATGATAAGCATCGAGCCAACACCAAGGAAAAATAAAATAACAGCTACCATAAATATAAATAATCCACTACCAGTATCAAAAAAAACGCTTAAATAGGATTTATCGACAAAGTAAAGCATAATCATCATAAAAATGGGCATACCCATCAAAACATAACAACTCAATCGAGCTTCCGATGCCAACGCAATCGCCTTCTTTCTGGCCATCAATTTTTTTCTAACATTTCCGGCAAAACTATCGAGCACTTCCGACAATCCACCTCCGGTACGAGATTGCAATCCAACAATTATTGAAAAAAATCTATATTCATTTACATTAGACGCTCTTGACATCCCATCCAACGATTCCGATAAGTCTTTGCCTACAGAAATACTATCCACAACAGAATCAAATAAATTTTTTGTTGGTTGAGGTGCTTGACGCGCAACAATTTCTAAACTCCTTGGCAATGAAATGCCAATTTTTAAACTTCTAGACATCATAAACACAGCATCAGGCAATTGCTCTATTAATTTAGATTTATAAATACCATATTTTCTCATTAAAAGAATCTTCAATAAAATAGAATAAATAAACAAAGAAAACAAAAAATACTTTAATGTGAAAACATATACTGCGACAAATCTCACAACAACCACTAGACCAAAAAAAGCAGCGAAAGAAATTGTAAAAAATTTTCTTATATATCCCTCCCTAAATTCGTATGCATTAAATTTTACTCCAATAATAATTTCAAATAAATTATAAATAAATTCATATTTATTAACTTTGTTAATTACCAAACTATCTTTTTCTAACTTTATATCATCACTAAAATTATTATAAATTATACTTTTAATTCTCTTTGTTTTTTTTATATTTTTATTATTATTTTTGACCACAAAAAACAAAGAGATAGCGAAAAACATCAAAGAGAAAAATGTTATCTCGATATATACAATCAAATAATTACTCATTTAACGTATTGTTCCACGCTTTATCTAACTGATATCCTACCAATGATTCATAAAAACTTGGTCTTGATTTTGATACATTATAATGACCTTGTATTTTTCCATCATATCCTTCCCCATCCATACTAAAGCTAATCACGTCATTCAATGTTACCACGTCACCTTCAATACCAGAAACATCAGTTATTTGTACTATTCTTCTTACTCCATCTCTCTGACGCTCTATCTGAACAATCAAATCGACTGCACCTACAATCTGTGTCCTAATAGCACCAGCAGAAAGTCCAAAATTTCCCATTTGTACCATATTTTCTATTCTCGTAAGAGCATCTCTGGTCGTATTAGCATGAATAGTTGACATACTTCCATCATGTCCCGTATTCATAGCTTGAAGCATATCAAATGCTTCAGCTCCACGCACCTCACCAATAATAATTCTATCAGGACGCATCCGCAAAGCATTCCTTACCAAATCTCTTTGTGTAATCTCACCATTACCTTCAATAGAAGGAGGTCGAGTTTCCAACCTAACAACATGAGGTTGCTGAAATTGTAACTCAGCGGCATCCTCTACAGTAATTATTCTTTCTCCTGGGTCTATTAAACGCGACATAGCATTCATTAGTGTTGTCTTTCCAGACCCTGTACCACCAGAAATAATAACATTTAATCGTATCCTAGATGCTATTTCAAGTAATTTCGCTACTTTTACAGAACAGCTACCATTTTCAACTAACTGTTTAAAATCTATCTTTCTTCTAGAAAATTTTCTAATTGAAAGATAAGGACCATCTAATGCTAAAGGAGGAAAAACGATATTTACTCGTGAACCATCTTCTAATCTAGCGTCAACGGTTGGGCTAGATTCATCAACTCTACGCCCAACACCAGACGCTATCCTCTGACTAACTGCAATCAAATGACGTCTATCTCTGAATTTTATTCCAGAATCCGCTAACTTTCCGTATTTTTCTATAAAATTTTTATACGGTCCATTTACCATAATATCGGTAATTTTATCATCATCAAGCAAGGGCTGAATTGGGCCCAAACCATTAATATCATTAACCAACTCATTGGCTAAAAGCTTTTGCTCTCTCGCGTTAAGCTGAACTCTTTTTTCGTTCGCTATTTCATTAACAACACGCTCAATCTCAGGGATAAGCCTCTCAGATGAAAGTTTTGAAACCGCAATAGGATCCAGTCGCTCCAAACACAAACCATGCAACTCAGTCCACTGCACAATCATTTCTTTATGTGCCGGATGTACTATGTCGCTATCAAAATGTATATCAGGCCTATTTGACGTTTTTTTTCCAAACGACGGGGAAATAGTCATGGCCGAAACCTCGCAACAATCTGATTCAAGCACGATTTAAAAAACGATTTCTCTTCTAGACCATCCGGCATCATAACAGAAGCAGCCTCTTGGGAGAGATTCCCAATAGACGACCTAAAATTACCTTTTAAACTTGCTGCTGGACATCCAGATATTTCAGATTCATTCAATATTTTAGGTGTAAACGGGATAATTACATCTGGGGGACGCCCAAAACCATCTGAAATCTCCTTAAGTGAAAGAGAGCCTGGTATGCCAAATTTATTGAGAACAATAAGAGGTCGAGACATTTTAGATTGAGACTTAATGCTTGCAACAAACCGCAAAGCATCTCGCAAAGCTGATAATGTTGGATCCATCACCAGCACATTTTGTTCGCATAACTCCAGCATTTTCCTAGAAATCTCATCATCGAGTCCAGGCATATCGATAGCTATATAATTGTATTTTTTTTTGACAACATCGATAAGGTGAAAAGGCGCTCTCTCATCTACAATCAAAGTATCAGTTAAATTAATTTGCGATCCCAAAACGTCACATCGGGCTCCTACACGCTGCGCACTACGCTCAATAAACAATTCATCAACACGCTGCGGAGCTTCGAAAGCTGTCTTTAAACCTCCATCTACACGTGTTCCAAGAAGAATAGACACTGACCCAGTATAGAGATCGCCATCGATGATTAATGTATGTCTTCTAGCTACTTCTCCCAAATACCACGCGAAATTAGAAGCAATCGTTGTTGTTCCAACACCGCCCCTCACGCCCAAAAACCCAATTACCCTTCCTCCTCGGGCAGCATGAAGCTCGAAATCACCATCCGCCAGAAACGGACCGAAAAATCGTGTTACCATCGCACGGTTAAGCGGTTTATATAAATATTCAGCTACACCCAACCCCCGTGTAAGCTGTCTATAAAAATTGGCATCCTGTCGATCACCGATTACTAGCACTTTTACATCTGGTTCAATAACATTCGCAAGTTCGCCCAGCGCAGTGAGAGGCTGATCTTCTCCAGAAACATCAATGATGAGAATTTTAGGCGTTGCCCCCTTCCTCAATTTTGAGGTGGCTACCGAACACGATTGACATGCAATTGAGTAATTTCCTGGCTGAAATTCATCCAGAATTTCACGCAAAATATTCTCACTTGCGACATCTGCCACAAAAGCTTGGACGACAACCTGTCGAGAGGATTTTGATTTGGCGCCTTCAAAACTCTGCCCTAAATCCAGCATCCGGAACTGGCTCATTGTCCAGTGCCTCCATTCGACTGGCTATTCGCCACATTTGTAACCTGCAAACGCTCAATCGTTTTTGTTTTTCCATCACGGAAACGATGTACGGCATCCGTCACCTGCTTAGCATCGTAATCCACATCATGCCTTCCATTAAAAATATCAGAAGGTGATGCTACTTGTAAAACAAGATTACGCTGATTGGAATTCGGGGAGTTCCATCGTCCCTGCATATAAGGAGGATCGATTTCCGCACATCCTCCAAAGAATAAAAGAGGGACAACTAAGAAAGTTCGCATCGACATCAGACTTATCATCCTATTCTACCATAAATCCGACATCTAATGGTTCTTTTGGGGACGACTCTCCTTGCTTCCCTGACCCTTTTCGGGAAGAAGCCACTCCACTCTGCCTCAACCGCAACACACGGTTATAATCGTCAGGCGGTGTCCAATTATCATCTGGCCGAGACAAAAGATCAGGATTTTGCACAGGGCGAACAATATATGGCGTTACTATAATAACCAATTCACTTTGATTATGCTGAAAACTATCGGATCGAAACAACGCACCAAGAATTGGAATATCTCCCAATCCTGGCAAACCCAAGCCTGCTACTGTTGCACTATCTTGAAACAACCCTGCTATAGCAAAACTCTGACCGCTCCCCAATTCTACTGTTGTATCAGCTCGGCTTACTGTGAGAGCCGGAATACTAATGCTATTATTTCCCTCACCAAACGAAACAGCACCAGTACTCGTCAACTGACTGACCTCAGGGCGCACATGCAAACTAATACGACCAGATGTCAAAACAGTCGGAACAAAAGAAAGAGCCACACCGTACTGCTTAAATTGAACCGAAACAGTGTTGCCATAAGACGAAATCGGTATCGGAAATTCGCCACCGACAAGAAAGCTTGCTGGCTCACCACTCAAAGTTGTCAGATTAGGTTCCGCCAACGTGTGAACCAACTGATCTTGTGCCAAGACATCAATGATCGTTTCAAGGGTAGTCGGATGACCTGCAACACGAAATCTAGACAAAAACGAAAAGCTGCTTTGACTCGTAGCCATTGCCGCTAGTGGATTTTTGGTGGCCACTCCAATAACTGCGCTTGTTCCCAGCGCATTCATGCTCTCCCATTCCACACCAATCTCTCGAACCAATTGCCGAGACATCTCAACAATCCGCACCTGCAAATTAACCTGCGCCGATTCCTTCATTCTCAAATGATTATAAACCGGACTATCACCGGCTTCATCACGAGCAGCTTCTTCCACTCGCGCAGCGCGCTCAGGGGTAGCCGCCATTCCTTCCAAAGTCATGCCCTTCTCACCGAAACGAGAATGCACTTTGGTTGACGCTTCCTGCTCGCTTAACCGAGTGGTGCGTGAAGCAGCATACTGCTGCGGAAGGACAGCAATGTCATATTGTCCAACAGGATGCCCCTCCTGATCCGCCGCCGAAATTGTGGTGCGACCTGGCCCTGTACCAAAAACGAATAACGTCGTGGAACTTGCCGGCCTAACCTCTGCCACTTTCGGATTTGCAGCGAATGCGCTGGCAGCTCCAGTTTTCAATTCAATTAATTTACCGGTGCCAACCTCAAGCGTAATGGCCGAGGAGACTGGCGCAGCTTGCGCTGATGACGGAACGTTACCTGCTGCGACCACCACAAAGGCTGTCGAAAGGCATAACCACCCTATCATTGCAATTAAATCAATGCGCATTACTTGAAACTTCCGCCAGACCGTTAAACACTCGAAGCGATGTCGAGGTCACAGGAACAGTAGGCTCAACTTCTTTTTTTTCCCTGAATTCGGGCTGAAAAACATCTTCATTCCAGACCGTTCCCGCGGCATCCGGATCAGACGGAAGCCGCATGAGAGAACGCAGAGTAAGGATTATCCGCCCCATTTTTTGCGCAAGAGCCAGCTTCTGAGCATCGGCTGGTGACAACTCAAGAACAGCTGTTCTTGCATTACTCTGATTAGCGGGATTCGGGCTGACGCCGCGTATCAACCGCTGATCGATAGCCACGACTCTGACATTACGCAGGATGGTTTCCGCAGCCTGGGAATGCTCACCTGCTGCGCTGTTCGCAGTATTTATTGTTGGCACCAAAAGCACATCGACATGATCACCTGGCCAGATAAGCCCTCCCACAGCATTGCCGGGATCAATCGAGATCGCGATTCCTCGCTGCCCGGGCATCAGAAGGGCCGCAAGAAAACTTCCATCCCCAGAGTGCACAACATCGTCTGTTCGGATTGCCCCCCCTTTGGGCACCGATACCCGCAGCAGAGCCCCGACCATTCTCTGACGAACGGTGGCTGACGCAGGCATCGTCCCAGGAGACATGAAGGCTTTAGGAACCGAGGCCTCACCCATCTCTTCGGCACTCAGCACTTCACCCGCGTGCAGATCCTGCTTGGCCGTGAGAATGGCTACACGAGGTTCAGGTTTGGCCAATTGGACGACAGGATGCGGAGCTTCCTTCCGCTGTGTCTGCTGGTACATAAGGTAGCCACACAGACAACTCAGAATCATGATGCAGATATAAGGCCAGTTTCTGTACATGCCGGCGAGTCTGCCTTAGAAATGATAGAGATTTATGAATGTTCCGGCGGCAATCGCCACTCCATAGGGAACGGTCTGATCTCCGATATCACCCCGCCCTGTCACTAACTTTATCCAACGCCAGGCAAGGCACGCACCTGCAACGATACTTCCGGCAACAGCGATGGAGAGAAATAACGATAGCAAGCCGGCAACCGGAACGACCGGAACCAATCCGATCATCAGCTTCACATCACCTCCACCAAAAAGATGACAGCGCCACAGGACATAAAGAACAGGAACCAGACCGACTGCGACCAGAAGACAACACAAAGCGTCTCCTCTCAGGACCGCCAGACCCAACGACATGAGAAATATGACTAGAACAGTCCAATTATAAATGGACCTTCTATAAATATCTGTAACAACCACACAAATAAGAGAAAGAGATATCAGCACAATAATGAAATTGTACAATATCTCTCTCCATTAGACTATTTAATAGGTGCAATAATCAGGTTGTACCAGGCGCGCTGCCAACCGTATCGCTAATGCTTCCGTATACAGTCTTCAGGCTGCTTCCCAGCCCCTTCGCGGCTGCCAGCACGATGACCGCCAGAACACCGGCAAGTAGCGCGTATTCAATAGCCGTCACGCCCTTGCGGTCAACGAGCAGCTCGCGCATGCGCGTGGCCATGCGCGAATTCATGGCCTTGATGAGAAGAAGATTTGTCATGTGCATCGTCCTGTCATGACGTTGAAACCAGTCCTGCCGGAACGATTGAAGAAAATGTTCGCACGCACGGCTTGGATTACGTTTCTCTCAAATTACTTAAACAGAGATTAACGCCGACATTTCAAAACCACGTCCGCACACCGAACGTCACATTCAGATCATGCACCACCTGTTGATCTCTCCGCGCCATATCCGCTGCCTGACCGAAAGTTCCTGCGTATGTCACAGCAATATAGGGCGCAAGCTTGCGGTACCATTCATAACGCAGGCGTAAGCCAGCATCAATGTCCGATGCGCCGCGCCCTACTCCACGTGCCCGATCCGCATTCGAATAGAGATTCAATTCGACCTGCGGCTGAAGAATCAATCGATTCGTCAGAAAAATATCGTAAGATCCTTCAATACGTCCCGCTGCTCCACGATCACTGAAATAGGCCGTGGCCGACAGTTCGAAGAAATAAAGAGCCAGCCCCTGTACGCCCACCGCACCCCACGCTCGCGTCGGCCCATGGTCAATGTCCAGACGCACTCCTGTCTGAAAATCGAAATACCTTGAGATGGCGCGATCATAGAGGGCCTCGTGGTCTCCTCCACCAAATTGGCCCCGAGTACTCACCGTGCCTTCGGATTTGATCCACAGCTTGTCGTAATCCGTCCCGTACCAAGCCTGTCCGTCATAACGGAACTCTCCGCCGCGGCCGCTATAACGTGCCTCAAACTGCTCAAGAATGGCATGGAGATAGAGCCTGCGATCCATCGTGGGCATGATGCCGTTCACATAACGCACCGACGTTACAGGAACCGTCGAAACTGTGCTGACATGCTGCGCATGCGCCGCCACAACACCCTGCAAGAGCACTACCGCAACTCCTATGGGATATCTCATGACACCACCACAGTGCGGAACATGCCCGTATCCATGTGGTAAAGCAGATGGCAATGAAACGCCCACAGACCCGGAGTATCGGCCGACACCAAATAGCTCAGGCGCTCGCCCGGCTTGACCGTGATGGTGTGCTTGTAAGGACGATACTCTCCCTGCCCGTTTTCCAGTTCACTCCACAGCCCATGTAGATGAATGGGATGCTCCATCATCGTGTCGTTGATGAGCACCAGCCGAAGCCTCTCTCCCAGCATCATCCGTATCGGCTCGGCTTCGGAAAATTTCTTGCCGTCAAACCCCCAGATGAAACGCTCCATATTGCCGGTCAGATGGAGCGTCATCTCACGCGAGGGCGGACGGCGATCTTCGCCCAGCCGCACAGAACGCAAATCGGCATAGGTCAGCACCCGCCGCCCGTTGTGCTCCAGTCCTGCTCCCGGTTCCGCCAATCGATTGATCGACGTCACGGCAATGCTCTGCACTTCCACACCGGGATGAAGAGGAACAGGAGGCTCCTTTTTCAATGGCGCCGCTGCGACAGATGCGGGCTTCTCGTCGCTCATATCCATGTCTCCCATGTCGTCATCCGACATATTCATGGGAGCCGATTTTTCGTGCGGACTTTTATGTTCCGGCATCTTCATGCCGGGCATCTCCCCCCTCTCTGAGGACGCATGGCCGCCGGACGGCATGTCCATGCCCGCCATTCCGCCATGCCCATCGCCAGCCATGCCCATATCCGTCATGGTGCGCAAAGGGCGCGGATCCATCGGTGGAACAGGCCCCAACACGCCATCCCTCACCGCCAACGTGCCGCGCGCAAATCCCGTGCGATCCTCCGACTGCACGAAGACAGTGTACGGCCCCTCCTCCCTTGGATGGACAATCACATCGTATGTCTCGGCGGGTGAGATACGGAACTCATCCACACTCACCGGCTCCACATCGTTTCCGTCTGCACCGACCACCTGCATGGTCAGTCCCGGAATACGCACGTCGAACAACGTCATCGAAGCTGCATTGATGAAACGCAGCCGTATCCGTTCCCCGGGCGCAAACAGCCCCGTCCATCCCGTCCCCGGGGGCTGACCGTTCATGAGATAGGTGTAGATGATCCCCGACACATCCGAGATGTCGGTGGGGGCCATGTTCATGCCTCCCCATGTCAGACGATCGCGAATGGTCGCCCCAAGTCCGTCCCTGCGCGCATCCTGTACAAACGTGCCCACCGTACGCTGACGGAAATTGTAATAGTCGCTGTCGAATTTGAGATTGGAGACGATGTCCATCGGATCGGCATCGGTCCAGTCCGACAGGAGCACCACATAATCCCTGTCCACCCGATGGCGCGACGCCTCCGCCGGATCGATGACCAGCGCCCCCACCATCCCCATCTGTTCCTGACCGCCGGAATGGCTGTGATACCAGTAGGTTCCGCTCTGACGGACGGGAAAGCGATAGGTGAATGTCTCACCCGGCTTGATGCCGCCGAAGCTCAGTCCCGGAACCCCATCCATATCGGCCGGCAGACGGATGCCGTGCCAATGCAGGGATGTGTCCTCACGCAGCCGATTGGTGACATGGATCTGCACCTCATCCCCCTGCCGCCAGTGCAGGATCGGCATGGGGGTCGTGCCATTAATGCCGGTCGCCATGACCGACATTCCCCCCAAAGGAGCCGGAACACGCTCTACGGAAAGATCGAAAACCGATGCGGCCGAAGGAATGAGACCCGTTGCGGGCCGGGGCGGCTCGACCGCCTCCAAATTGCGAGGGCAGGCAAGCGCCGCCCCCAGCAGCCCCGCGCCCGTGACGAAACGACGACGGGTCAACGACGCCGTTTGGCGCTCATGAAGCGATGACATGACAGATCATCCTGGAAAATGTGTACGGCACAGACATTCATACGTCTGTCGCTAGAGGGACTTTGTCCCCGACGTCACACCAGGAATCTGGGAGGAGGAGAATCCGGCGCAGGCGTGCGTCCATCCCGCGGCACCGTATGAAAAACACCATACCGTGCGAGAGCCGCCAGACGCGGCACAATCCATTTAGGGCCGACTCTTTCCGGCAAAGGCGACAGAACACACGTCCCCGTCAGACAACAGGCCTCCGTCGCAGAATGATGCCGGACCTGTATCTTCGGGTCCGCACAGGCCGTCTGCGTCTTCCCGCACTCCGTCATGATCATGTCGTGATGGGCATGATGCATCGGTGCAGGCTGCTGCGGGACATCGTACATCGCCAGAGCGCGCACCGGAGCAAAAACGGACAGAACCAGAGCCGCCTGCACAAGCAGGCACGCCAGCATCCATCCCCCCTGTCTCCAGCGCCTGCACTGCACGCCGCTCTTCTCCCGAAGTCTTTGTCTGCAACCTTAAACGGAGAGAGACGGAACCGCCACTCTCATCTGCTTTATTGCCGCCGTGTTCCCGCTCCAATTCCAAACATCGTGTCATGCAGACGCTCAAACGCATCCTGCAGCGAGTCATGCGCGCGATGGCCCTTGCTGCCCACGACCGTGACCGTCGCTGTCATGCCCGCCGCCATCGTCACACTGTCCGGCACATGATCAATCTGCACCCGCACCGGAATACGCTGGGCAAGACGGACCCAGGTATAGACGGGATCCACCGTGGGCAGCCCTTGCACACCCGTGTTGGCATTGGGGGTCGCGATACCCCGTGTGATGCTGACCACATGGCCTGACAGCGGCTCATGAAAACCCATCAGATCGATACGCACCGGATCGCCGATATTGATGGAGCCAATCTTGGTTTCCTCGAAATAACCATCCACCCAGTACGAACTCTGATCGATCACCGTGATGTTGGTCTTGCCCGCCGTGGCAAAATCACCCACCCGCATGATGAGATTGTTAACCGGCCCGGTCACGGTGCTACGCACATGTGTACGCTCAAGATTGATCTTGGCCTGCGACAGATTGGCCAACGCCTGCGCGTATTGCGCACGCGAGACAGCCGCCGTCGCCTCATAGACCTGTTTTTCTTCGCGAGAAGCCGCGGCATCTGTCAGACGGTCGCGCCGTCCCTGCTGGGCGGCCTTGAGTTCCATGTCCGCTCGCCGTTGGTCCGCCACAGCCTGCGCCACAGCCACCGCAACCCGGAAATCGAAGGGATCAATGTCATAAAGCACATCGCCCGCATGTACGAACTGGTTGTCATGCACATGCAAAGCGAGAATCTGCCCCGTCACACGCGGCGCGATGTTGACGGTCTGCACACGGACCTGCCCGTTCCGGGTCCACGGGGCCGCCGTATAATAATCCCACAGCACAAACGCGACGATCGCGGCGATGATGAGAATAACGCCCGTCGTGGTGAACTGGAGAACGCGCCGCGCCTTTTCAAACACGTACTGTCCTCCTGTTCATGACACGTCCAACCGGCATGGCGTCTGCCTGACGTCCGGCAAAGGGTGCGTGTCGTTTCATGAACCTCGGTTCCTTTCTCCCCGCTCAGGCATCAGGCCCCGCGCGGTCCGCGTGTCAGAGCAGGATCGTGTAGACCCCGGTGAAAATGATGAGCATCCCGAATTCGGCCAGCGGCACGTCCCACAGGAACCGGTCCAACCGCGACCACGTCAGGAAAGGCTTGACGAAAAGCATGGTGATGAGCGCCAGCCCCACATGAACCAGAAACGACGACATCAGCAGGCCGCCGACATTGATGACCGGAAGAAGCTCGAACCTCACAGCGCTCTCCACTGCATCTTCGGGACGGGCAACAGGTCATAAAGCTCAATGGCGGAGCGGTTCTGCTCCAAAAGCCGGATCGCGCCCGCCATGCCGGAAACGGCGCCCAGCACCGTCGCCATCTCGCCATGTGGCAGGTTGATGGACAGTTCCAGCAGGCGGCGTCCATGAAGCGACATGCGGCTGACGGCGGAATTGACATTATAGACGATGGACGCCCGGAGCGCCGCCTCCGCTTCCGCCCTCACCTCCGGAATGGTGGCCGCACGCTCCAGATGCCGCCGGGCACGCGCGAGCGCCGCCCCCATGTCGTCCAGACTGGCCAGCCGCGCAAACACCCGATCCCGTGCCTTGTTGGCGGCAAGATAGCTGTTCCACAGGCGTACCTTGGTCAGGCGATCATAGTGACGGCTGATAAGTGCTGAACCCGCCTGCTCTCCGTGCCCCTCGAACTGGCGACGCAGATCGTGGCCAATGGCCATCGCCACGCGAAAGCGTCGCGTGCGGGCGGAAGGCGGCATGAGCAGCGTGAGCGAGATAAAGATCAATATTCCCGCGAAGAGATACTGCTCATCACGGTTGATGAAGACGACCGGATCGTAGCTCTGCTCGTTCGCCACACCCAGAATGACGAAAAAGAACACACCCGCGTTGAAGCCTACGGCCGCCGTCTTGGGGTTGAGCAGCAGCAGGCAGCCACCGAAGATCACCGGCAGCACCATCACGGAATAAAACACCATGTCCGAGCCGTGCGGCAGAATACCGAAATTCAGGATTGCGGCCGTGATGATAGCCAGCGGCAGGCCAATCAGCGCTCCCATTCCGAAGGCCCGCACATTGTAGGTCGTGGCGGCCAGTGTCAGCACAATGGCTGTCTGCGAAAGAGCGGAAAAGCTCTGGGGCAGCCCCGAAAGGATGCACAGACCCGCCGTCATCGAAAAACCGATCAACACGCGCAACCCGTTCAGCAGAGCGAGGATGATGTCCTGATGGGCCACGATGCGCATCTCGGGTGCCTGCGTGCGCGCATGGCCACCATTGTGAACGCAGTCGAGGCCGTCCTGCGTCCAGCGCCAGTAAGACAGTAGCGCCATGGTGCGCTCCACAAACCACGCCTCTTCCAGCGTAAGGCGCGTGTCATTGCCCGCCGCGTCCTTATGGGTCTCACGGGCAAGCTGCTCCAGATCCTCGACCGCCTCTTTCGGCGTATCGGCCGTGCCAGCACCGAACGCCTTACGAGCGCGTTGCACCACTTCATCGGAAATGAGTCCGCGTTCCAGCGCCATGGCAATGGCGCGGCTGCAATTGAGCATTTCCAGCATGGCCACCATGGCCGAGCGCACGCCTGTCATGCGGAGATGACCGTCCGCAATCTCCGTTCGTGCAAACGACACCTGTGAAGTCAGCGCCATGATCTGCCCGGCAATGCCCGCACAGGCCGCCGCATCCGGAACCGAATGTCCCGCCACAGCATCGCGCGCAATCCGCGCCACCATCTCCGAAACCGTGTCGAGACCCGCGCACAGACGCGCCCATGCCGTGGGAGAGCCGAACACATCATTCACCGCCGCTGTAGCCGCAATGCCGATGATAATGGCCGAGACACGATTGACGGTAACATCATAGGCCGTCTCGGGAGCGTCGATGCAGCCGATGGCGATCAGGGCGACGGTGTAGCCCGCCAGCATCGCGGCATAAGCGCGGAAATCGCGCTCGAGCGTGCCCATGATGCAGCACAGCGACAGCCACAGCGCGACGCCGCCCAGCAGCATCGCCCGATCCTGACTGAAGCAGGAGACAAGAAAGAGCGCCACAAAAGCGCCGACAAACGTTCCCGCCAGACGATACAGCGCCTTGGAGAGCATCTGTCCGCGCAAAGGCTGGGCGAGGATCATGACGGTCACCGCAGCCGATCCGGGCGAGGAAATCTGGAGCCAGAAGGCCGCGAACAAAGCGATGACCACCGCCATCCATGTCCGCATGCAGAACATGAACCAGCCCGGCGGGAAAAAACCGCCTTTGAAGCGAGGCATCCAGATCAGTTTGCGAAACGACCACCCTGCCTGTGCCGATGTGCTGTCGCCCGCTCCCACTCCGCTGCCCGATCCTGATTGTTCGCAACGCCGCTGCAGTCATATCCAATCGGCCGAAAAGCCCCGGATTTCAAATAACAAAGCGTGGCGAACCATGCAGGGAAACGACATGAGACATGCCCTGCGGACACGTCATGAAAACGTGTTCCCTCGACGAATCGGGCCTCAGAGTTCGCGCGAATAGACCCGGTGGCGCTTGCAGGGTTCCGGCACGATACGCTCGATCAGACGGCGCATCGGCAGGTTGGTCTCCAGAACCCACCCCAGTTCGATCTGGCGATAGGGCAGTTCATGCCCCCGGTTCATCAACTCGCGGATGAGTAACGCCGGCAGCAATGCCCCAAGAGCCGTGCCCGCCAGTTTGCGGCTCACACCCAGCAGGATCACGCGGGCCGAGTGAAACTCGTGGCGCAAGAGCCGCACGCCCAGTTTTCCCCAGCCAAGAAGCGATGGCGCACCACCGAGGTCACCCGCCACATCGAAGACGTTTGGCACCACAAGCGCTACACCAGCAGGTGCGCCTTCCTGCTCGACCAGCACGAAATGTTCGGCTTTCAGAATGGGGCGGATATCACGGATCATGCCTGCCATTTCTTCATGGGTGTAGGGAATGAAACCCCAGGTGTCCTGCCACGTACCGTTATAGAGAGACCGCAGAATCTCTCCATCCCGTTCGACATTGCGCGGATCGAGTTTACGAACCGACAGCGCCCCCAGCCGGCCTTCCCCCACCTGCAACGTGCGCGGAACGATATGCGCAGCTTCCGCCTCTGGCCCCATCTCCATCTGGTAGGAAAGAACGTCCATGGTCTTTCCCAGATCGGCCGCCTCCACAGCCGCCCCGAGATAGGGCGGATGCCACGGCATCATCACCATGGGCAGCGCCTGCTGCCCCTCGATCATGATGCCGTATTCTCCATTGCTGTTGAGGGTCCACGGACCCAGCATCTTCGTCATGCCACGGCTTTTCAGCCACGCCGCCGCCGTGTCGAGCAGGGGCTTCACAACCGATGGATCGACCGCATCGAGCGCACCGAAAAAGCCGGTGGTCGGCGTTAGCCCCGTCGCGGGAGAGGTTTTCTCGATCAGCCTGTCCACCTGCGCGGAGACACGCCCCACCGGTCGGCCATCGCGCATCGCCAGAAAATACTGCCCCTCGCCATGACTGTAGAATCCGGAGTGCTTCGGATCGAGCAGCGCACGCTGTTCCATGTCGAGAGGCGGCATATAGCCCGCCATCCCCGCATAAAGGCGACGCGGCAGCCGGATGAAGTCCGAAAGCTGACGAAACCCGTTCACCGGGGTAATGACAAGGCGCGCTGGCTGGGTCATGAACACTCCCTTAACAACGCGCGGCCGCGCACGCGAAACACTGACCGCTCCGGGCGGTCCGGGATGGACATACCGTTGAACGACACCGCTGCCAACGTGAACAGGAACGTATCCCGACCTCCGCCCCCTCCCCGTCATGCAGCCGGCGTTACTCCGGCCTGCGTGCTCATCACGGGAGCATCGGGGGGAATCGGACACGAACTGGCCGTGCGCTATGCCCGCCCCGGCTGCACTCTGATACTCTGGGGACGTGACAAGAGTCGGCTTCAGGCAACGGCTGCGGCCTGCGAAGCACGAGGAGCACGCACTCATCTGCGAGCACTCGATCTTTCCGATGGAGAAGCCGCAATTACCGCTTTCCGGGAGGACGACACTTCGACACCTTTTGACACAGTTATTCTTTGTGCCGGTCTGTCGGACATGAAGCGTCAGGCCGATCGTACAGAAAGGGCCGAAGACGTGCTGCGCCTCGCGCTGGTCAATTACGCAACGCCCGCCGCCCTCACCATGGCTGCCGCCGAGCGGATGCAGGCACGGAACGGCGGTGCGATCTGTCTTATCGGCTCGGTTGCGGCCTTTCATGACCTTCCCTTCGCCGCAGGCTATGGCGGCTCGAAAGCCGGTCTGGCGCGGTTCGCCAGTTCAGCGCGCATCGCCCTTGCTCCACTCGGTGTGCGCGTTACCCTTGTCGCGCCCGGCTTCGTGGACACCCCCATGAGCCAGCGAATCATCGGACCGCGCCCTTTTCTGGTCTCCCCCGCCCGCGCCGCACGCCACATCATGGCCGCCATTGCGCGCAATCAGGGGGAATGTGTCTTCCCATGGCCGTTCCGCGTTCTGCGGCTTATCGACCGCCTGACACCACGCCCCCTGCGGGACCGCATCATGGCGCGGATCGACGCCGACCAGAAACCGACCGCCTGACACGGACAATCGGAGAACAGGACCCATGCAGGAGATCATCGCCGCAGATATCGGCGGAACCCATGCCCGTTTTACCCTTGCCCGTGTCGGAAACGGCTGCGTGCATCAACTCGATACCCCCTTCACCGTCGCTGTGGCAGATCATGAGACGTTGCAGGATGCCTGGACGGCCTTCGCACGTCACATCGGAAAACCTCTGCCGCACCGGGCCTCGATTGCGCTGGCCTGCCCGGCGCGTGGCGAAGTGCTCATCATGGCCAACAATCCATGGAGCCTTGTGCGGGCCGAACTTCCGGGCCAGCTCGACATCGATCCTCCGCTCCTGCTGAACGATTTCGAAGCCGTCGCCCACGCCGTAGCCGGTCTCGACACCGATCATCTGCCACCTCTTTGCGGACCCGATCGCCCCCTCCCCATGGTGGGAACCATTCTTGTCATTGGACCGGGCACCGGTCTGGGTACAGCCGCAATCGTGCGGCAGGAAAACGGTCCGACCCTGATCTGCGGAGCGGAGGGAGGACATATTGGTTTTGCACCCTGCGACACGTTTGAAGATCGGCTGCTGGAGCGTCTGCGCGCGGTTCATGGCCGCGTTTCCGCAGAGCGGGTCATTTCAGGACCGGGAATCATTCCCATCTGCGCGCAGATTTCCGACGACATGGGTGAAACCCCACGTAGCCTCTCGGACAAGCAGATATGGACCATGGCGCTGGAAGGCCACGACCGGATCGCGGTTCATGGGATGGAACGTTTCTGTCAGGCTCTGGGCTCGTTTGCAGGCGACATGGCTCTGGCGCATGGTGCAACAGGACTGGTCGTCGCCGGAGGCTTAGGAAAACGCCTGACCAGTATCCTGCCAACCTCCGATTTCGGTGCCCGCTTCGTCGCGAAGGGCCGCTTCGAATCCATGATGCGCCGCATACCGGTGCGCATGATCGATCACCCCGAACCGGGCCTGTTCGGCGCGGCATCGGCACTTGCGGTCAAGTTGTCACAGGAAAACTGATCGGAGATTTCCGGCCTATAAAGGCCAGATTGGAGGTCCGGGCGGGAATCGAACCCACGTACGCGGATTTGCAGTCCGCTGCATCACCATTCTGCCACCGGACCTCATCCGGAGTGGGCGTCATATCGCCTGCCTTTTCTTTCAGGTCAAGCCACCGCTCGCGCAACTCTTATCGATCCACAGGTTGACGCTTTTCCTCAAGCTGCGATCCTGTCCGCCGAACCTCTCGCGTCCCTTCCGGCGATGCGGCTTCACCAGCTATGCGGACCCAGACGATGCCCCAGACCAATTCCCTCTCCGTTCCCACTTCCGCCGATTTCGCGGAGGCCCGGCAGATCATGGTCGATGACCAGATCCGCCCTGTCGAAGTGAACGATCCACGCATCGTCGCCGCCATGCGTGAACTCCCACGCGAACTCGCGGTGCCGGAAGACCAACGCCGCTTTGCCTATGCTGATCGTTCACTTCCACTGGGAAATGGCCGTTTTCTTCTCCAGCCCATGGTTCTCGCCCGACTGACGCAGATGGCTCATATCGAACCGGGAGAACGTGTGCTGATTGTAGGCGCGGGCATGGGCTATCTCGCTTCTCTGGTGGCCGCGCTGGAAGCGCAGGTCACCGCTCTGGAATCCGATCCGCTGCTTGCTGCCGCCGGCCAACTCTACACTGCCCACGCCGCTCCAGCCGTCGCGTGGCGTCAGGGCTCGCTTACAGAGGGAGCCCCCGGCGAGGCTCCGTTCGATCTTATTTTCTTTGAGGGCGCCGTCCCTGACATTCCCGCTTTCTGCGCTGCGCAACTTGCTCCGCAAGGCCGCGTAGCAGGTGTATTGCAGCCGGAAGATGGCACGTCGTCCGCTTTTCTTGCCCATCATGACAAGGAAGACGGATGGGCAATACGTCGCTTCTTTGATGCCGCAGCCCCGGTTCTACCCGCTTTTGCTCCGGCTCCCGCCTTTGTTTTTTAAGACCGGCACATGAGAGGTTTGAAACCTTCCGTTAACGTGAATGGTGGAAAAACCACAAAACGCATGGCATAAGCCCTACCGACTGTGTTCCGTGTCCTGCGGAGCCGAGCAGCGACTGAGAGAATTTCCATGAAATATTCCTGTGGTCTGGGGCTGGGGCTTGCAGCCGCGCTGTACAGCTCGACAGCGCTGGCCCAGAAATATGACGGTAGCGGCGAGCCGAGTTTCATTCCTCACACGTTGCAGGAAGCCCTCTCCGCTGCCTATCTCACAAATCCCACGCTCCAGCAGGAACGTGCCACTCTCCGCGCAACGGATGAGAATGTGCCGACTGCGCTGGCGGGCTGGCATCCGACCATTCAGGGTCAGTTCGATCCCAGTTATTATAAGGGCTACAACAACTACGAAGGTGAGACCGATCCGACCAGCGGCAAGAAAGTCGGATATAATCGCAAATACAGTACCTTCGGTTACGACGCGATGGTCTCCATCACCCAGCCGATTTACAGCGGCGGCAAGACAACGGCCAAGACACATCAGGCCGTCAATCAGGTGATGGCCGAACGCGCCAAGCTGGTCTCGACGGAACAGCAGGTGTTCATGGATGTCGTGAATGCCTATGTCGGTGTGATCGAGGACGAGCAGCTTCTCCAGCTCAACATCAACAACGAGCATGTGCTTGAGCAGCAGCTCAAAGCCACCAATGAGCGCTTCCATGTAGGCGAAATTACGCGCACGGACGTGGCACAGGCCGAAGCGGCCTATGCCAGCGCCAAGGCCACACGCCAGCAGTCAGAAGGAACGCTTCAGACCGCGCAGGCCACCTACATGCAGATTGTCGGCATGGCGCCTCCGCCCAATCTGGTGCCGCCTCAACCCTTGGTGCTTCCGGTCAAGTCCCAGACGGAAGCCGTCGCTCTGGCCGTAAAAAACAACCCTGACGTCATCAGCGCGCTTTTCACCGAAGCTTCGCAGAAAGATGCCGTCGCCGTCGCCATGGCAGCACTTATGCCGACCCTGTCCGCGACAGCGGCCTATTCCCGCGCCATCAACCAGCAGTTGAACGATCAGCAGGACGTCAACAAATACGCCACGCTGAATCTGAGCGTGCCCATCTATCAGGGTGGCTCCGAATATTCTGGCGTCCGGCAGGCGAAACAGCAGGCCATGGCCGCACGACGGGCCGTCGATGTTCAGCGTCGCACCGCAGCGCAGGCCGCTGCCTCGAACTGGCAGCGTCTGGTGTCCTATCGCGCCGCTATTGCCAGTAACCGCGCCGCCATCCAGGCGGGCATGGTCGCTCTTGACGGTGTGGAGCGACAGGCCATCGTGGGCACAAGCACCACACTGGAAGTTCTGCAGCAGCAGAGCACCCTGCTTCAGGCGCAGGTGGCGCTTGTGCAGAGCCTGAGCAACATGGTCACCGCTTCCTATAATGTGGCGTCGGCCATCGGTCGCCTCACGGCTCTCGATCTTCATCTCAATGTGCCGCTGTACAATGAGAAGGCCTACTATGAAGCCGTCAAGGACAGGCTGTGGGGCCTCAACGATTATGCACTCGATCAGCCCGGCCGCTAAAGGCATGGCATACGTGACAAGACAAAGGGGTGTTGCATGACAGAAAGCCACGGCGAGACAGGGGAAAACGGATCGGTCGAATCGGTCCTCTCGTCCATCCGTCGCATCCTGCAGGAAGGTAAAGACGCCCAGCCGATTGAAGAAACGGCAGCCGAAGCGCATCCTGAACTCCCATCGGCGCACGAGGAAGAGGACGACAGCGTTCTGGTTCTCGATTCGTCCATGCTGGCTGACGACTCCGCTCCCCATCATGTGCCGGACACGCATACGCCGACACCACAGGAAGAACCGTCTCACAGCCAGGCCCCGACTGAGCCAGCGCCTGTTGAAACACCTGCGCCAGCCGAATCGACTGGGCCCGTGGCGGTTGAGGAAACCCCATCACCAGCCGCCGAAGCACACTCCGAGCCGGAACAGGCTCCCGCAGAAGAGGCTCATGAAGAACCGATACCTGCCATGGAGTCACCTTCCGTCGAACCGGCTTCCACCCCAGAGCCCGAGCATGTGGAGCCTGTCGCGGTTGAGTCCTCTTCTGAGCCCGCTCCTGTAGAGCCGGAGCCGGAGCCAGCATCTGAAGAAGCTCACCCCATCGAATCGCATGAGGAAACCCCTCCTCCGGCCAAGGTCGAGCAGCCCACTTCTTCCGAAGAAGCGGTTGCACACCCCCCTGTCTCTCCGGCAGAACAGCCACAACACGCAACGACCACGCGATCGGAACTGATGATGAGCGAAGACAGCAATCTGCCGGACACAACGACCGAAGCCCCCGAGCCTGTTCAGATTCCTCTGGACAAACAGACCGTGGGCGCTACGGAACATTCTTTTGGCGCACTCCAGCAGATCCTGCGCCGTAAACACGCTGTTGAACACAGGGAGAGACGAGTGGCTATCACGCGCGGTGGAAACCTGACGATCGAGGATATTGTCCGTGACGAAGTCCGGGCATTCCTCAAGGAATGGCTTGACCAGCACCTGTCGAGCATTGTCCAGCAGGCAGTTCAGAAGGAAATCGAGCGTCTGAGCGACCGCTAAGGTCATCAGGAGCAACCTGCCCACCATCTCGCATGCTGGGCAGGCTGCCCCGTTCCCAGACCAGAGCCTTCAGGAAGACGCAGCGCAAACCCGCGCTGCGTCTTTCGTTTGTTCCCCACGCAGAATCATTCGGTGAAGAGACCATGCTCAGCAAGACGTTTCAGCCCCAAGAGGTCGAGACCCAGCTTTACGAAACATGGGAAAACGAAGGCCGGTTCGCTGCCGATCCGCAGTCCGGCGGCACGCCCTTCACCATCATGATTCCGCCCCCCAACGTCACCGGCACGCTCCATATGGGGCACGCGCTTACCATGACGTTGCAGGACACCCTGATCCGCTGGCGGCGGATGCAGGGGCGTGACACGCTGTGGCAGCCGGGCACCGATCATGCCGGTATCGCGACCCAGCTCGTGGTGGAACGTCAGCTTGCCGGCGAAAACACCAGCCGCAAGGAGTTGGGCCGCGAAGCTTTTCTTGAGCGCGTGTGGAAATGGAAGGCGGAGTCCGGCAACGGCATCACCCGCCAGCTCCGCCGCCTCGGCGCGTCTCTCGACTGGTCCCGCGAACGCTTCACGATGGATGATGGCCTGTCCAAAGCCGTCCGCGAAGTTTTCGTCACGCTTTACCGCGAAAAGTTGATCTACCGTGATCGACGTCTCGTAAACTGGGACCCGCATTTCCGTACCGCCATCTCGGATCTTGAGGTGGAGAACAAGGAAACGCGCGGCCATATGTGGCACATCCGCTACCCGGTGGAAGGCGAAGGCAACCTCACGCTGACTGTCGCCACGACCCGACCGGAGACCATGCTGGGCGACACGGCCGTCGCCGTGCATCCCGACGATGAGCGTTACAAGGCGCTGGTGGGGCGCAACATCATCCTGCCCCTGACCGGGCGCCGCATTCCCATCGTGGCCGATACCTATTCCGATCCCGAAAAAGGCACAGGCGCGGTCAAGATCACGCCAGCGCATGATTTCAACGACTTTGAGGTCGGCAAGCGGCACAATCTGCCCATGCTCTCCATTCTGGATGAAGCCGCCGCCGTCACGCTCGAAGAGATCGCAGACGATCTGCACACCGTCGAAGGTCTGGCCGATCCAGCCTTTGTCCGTTCCCTCGAAGGTCTGTCACGCGAGGACGCCCGCAAGGCCATCGTGGCCGAACTGGAACGCCTCGAAATCCTCGAAAAGATCGAGCCGCATACACTTCAGGTGCCGCATGCCGAGCGCGGTGGTGCCGTGGTCGAGCCGCGCCTGACCACACAGTGGTATTGCGACGCCGCCACGCTGGCCGGGCCGGCTATCGAAGCTGTGGAGAAGGGTGACGTCACCTTCGTTCCCAAGCAGTGGGAGAACACCTTCTTCGCATGGATGCGCAACATCCAGCCGTGGTGCATCTCCCGTCAGCTCTGGTGGGGGCACCGTATCCCGGCATGGTATGGCCCGGACGGCACCGTCTTCGTCGGCAAGGACGAGAATGACGTCACCGCGCAGGCCACCGCCCATTACGGCAAGGCCGTGGATCTGACACAGGACGAGGACGTGCTCGACACGTGGTTCTCCTCCGCATTGTGGCCGTTCTCCACCCTTGGATGGCCGGACAAGACACCTGAACTCGCCCGCTATTATCCGACTGACGTGCTGGTGACAGGCTTCGACATCATCTTCTTCTGGGTTGCCCGGATGATGATGATGGGCCTGCACTTCATGAAAAAGGTGCCGTTCCGCACCGTCTTCATCCACGGTCTCGTCCGTGATGAGCGCGGCCAGAAGATGTCCAAGAGCAAGGGCAACGGCATCGACCCGCTCGACCTGCTCGACAAATATGGCGCGGACGCTGCCCGCTTCACCATCTGCGCGCTGACCGGCGTGGGCCGCGACCTCAAGTTCGGGGCCAAGCGCGTGGAAGATTACCGCGCCTTCGTCACCAAACTGTGGAATGCCGCACGCTTCTGCGAAATGAACGGCGTGAAGGCCACGCCCGACTTCGATCCTTCGAAAGTGACCTCCCCTCTGGGGCGCTGGATCATCTTTGAGACCTCGAAAGCCATCGACGACGCCACTCAGGCGCTGGAGAACTTCCGCTTCGATGAGTATGCGGGGACCTGCTACCGCTTTGTGTGGAATCGTTTCTGCGACTGGTATCTCGAACTGGTCAAACCCGTCTTCTCGGGTGAAGACGCAGCCGCTGCCGCTGAGATGCGCGGTGTCACGGCATGGGTGCTGGAGACTATCCTGCGCTTGCTCCAGCCCGTCATGCCTTTCGTCACCGATACACTCTGGCACGAATTCGGCTTCGGTGCGGAAGGCACGCTGATCAACGCTGCATGGCCGAAACCCGTCTCCGTGCCCGGAGCGGAGGCCGCCATCAGCGAGATCGACTGGCTGACGCGCTTCATCTCCGAAATCCGCACCGTGCGTTCGGAAATGAACGTACCGCCCTCCCGTCTCTCGCCCGTGCTGCTCAAGGATGCGTCTCCCGTCACAGTGGAACGCGCCAAGAACTGGCAGGAGACGATCGGTCGCATGGCACGCGTGTCCGAAATCGATGCTCTGACCGGTGAAGTGCCGCGTGGATCGGCGCAGACCGTTGTGGATGAAGCCACGCTGGTGCTGCCATTGGCCGATCTGATCGACCTCGATGTGGAACGTGCGCGTCTGACGAAAGAACTGGCCAAGGCCGAAGGTGAAATCACGAAAACCGAGCGCAAACTCGGTAATCCGGACTTCATCGCCCGAGGCAAGCCGGACGTGGTGGAAGAAACGCGTGAGCGCCTTGTGACACAGCAGGGTGAACGCGACCGTCTTCAGGCCGCTCTCGCTCGGCTGTCCTGATCAACACTGCGCGGGAAGGCTGTTGTCTTCCCGCACCGGCCTTCCCATGATGCGTTCATGTCCTGAACACATTTCATCAGGGAAGGCCCCACTTATGACCTCATCCGAAACCATTGTGCTGGGCGGCGGCTGCTTCTGGTGCGTCGAAGCCGTCTATCGCAGCCTGCGCGGCGTGTTGTCAGTCCGCTCGGGCTACGCGGGCGGCACCACAGCCCGTCCCACCTATGAACAGGTCTGCTCCGGCCAGACCGGTCATGCGGAGGTCGTGGAAGTCGTCTTCGACCCGGCTGTCATAACCTGCCGCCAGATCCTTCAGGTGTTCTTCACACTGCACGATCCCACCACGCTGAACCGGCAGGGCAACGATGTGGGCACACAATATCGCTCGGTCATCTTCACGACATCGCCCGAACAGGAAAGTATCGCTGAGGCCGTGCGTGACGAGTTCACGCAGGCCGATGTCTGGGGCGCTCCACTGGTGACACAGATCGAACCGCTGCCGGTCTTCTGGCCTGCCGAAGCCAAACATGAGGACTATTACGCCCGCAATCCTGACACGGGATATTGTCAGGCCGTGGTCGGTCCGAAGGTCGCCAAGATGCGCAAACTGTTTGCCGACCTCCAGAAACCCTGACGTCTTCAGCCTTGCGCGACATCCACCCATGTCGCGCCGACCAGTTCGGCCAACCGCGCAGGCGGCAATTTCACGGATGCCGTGCGGGAACCCGCAGCGGGCCATACGTCTTCGAACTGTCTGAGCGACAGGTCACAATAAACCGGCACAGAACCGGGCAGCCCGAACGGGCAAACGCCCCCAACGGGGTGACTCGTCAATTCCAAAGCATCTTCCGCCGAGAGCATATGGGGACGCGCGCCAAACGCTTCCTTCGTCTTGCGGTTATCGAGCCGCGCATCGCCAGCCATCACCACCAGCACGCGCTCATCCCCAACACGAATGGCGAGCGTCTTGGCGATCTGCCCCTCCTGCACGCCGAGTGTTTCGGCAGCCTCCGCCACAGTGGCCGTGCTCGCTCCCTGCTCGATGATCAGCACGTCCGGCGCATGTTCGCGCAACCACGCCTCGACTGACTCGCGGCTCATCTTTCTTTTCTCCTCATATCTGCGAAATCGAGCGCGCCATGGCCTCCAGCATCCGGGCAATCGCCTCCGCTCCGGGGTCCGGCACATCCGCCAGACGCTCGCCCGGCACGTAGGACGCACGTCCCGCCCGGGCTTCGCCCATGCTGCGTGTCGCATCCGCTCCCTTGCGGGCCGCCCCCGCTGCATCTCCCAGCGAACCACCCTTTGCGAAAGCATCAAGAGCCGGAACCAGAGCGTCCACCATCGTCCGATCCCCCGGATTGGCGCCCCCGTGCCGCCGCATGGCATCCAGCCCCTCCACCAAGGCCTGCCCCCACGGCTTGTCGCTACGCCCAGCCGCCGACAGCATGATGGACAGCAGCACGCCACTGGAGCCACCCGCATGACGCGCCAGCACCGCTCCCAACGTGGTGCAGAGTTCTTTCGGCACTGCCAGCGGCAAACGCGGTAGAGCCGCGAGGATCTCCCGCGCGGCTTCGGCAAAGGTCGAACCTGCGTCACCATCGCCAATCTGCGCATCCAGCTTGTTCAGGCTGTCGGCATTGGCGATCAGCGTCTCGGCACCCACACGGATCAGCGCTTCAAGCTGCGGTTGTGAGGATGGCGGATAGGGAAATGTCTCCGGCATGGCGGGCAGCGGACGGACATCCGGTTCGGCAAAGCATGCTGTGCCCGGCCAGGCCCGCGGCTCCACAGGCGATTCCAGCGCAACCCGCAACTCGTTGGTGAGTGCCAGAAGCGTAAGTGAGAAACCGTTCATGTCCAGCGCCGTCATCATGGGGGCCGGACCGATCACCAGATCGACTTTCTGCGCCAGTGTCGTACGAGAAAATGATTCGAGCAGCAGCGTCTGCTCAATGGGAGGCACCGCTCCCAGCATGTTCAGAAGCAGGGCATATCGCGCACCACCACTGAGAGGCAGCGCGGTTTCCAGCGTATCCGCCGCCTGCTGCATCAGCACATCCGCACCCGCCACATTGATCCGACGCGCACCCGGCTCGCCATGAATGCCCAGCCCCAGTTCGCCTTCGTCATCGGCCAGTCGCGTGGTCCCGTGTGGGTCGTAGGCACAGCAATCCGTCAGTGAGAGACCGATGGAGGCCAACTGCTTTGCCGCGTCCCGTGCCTGCCGCGCCACCTCAGCCAGAGACGCGCCGCTGCGGGCCGCATGACCCGCGACCTTCTGGACAAGAACCGTTCCCGCCAGCCCACGCGGATAGCGCGCGTCCGGCAGCGCCGTGTCATCGCCCACTACAACCGTCTCAACCGCCAGACCCATGCCCCGCGCCTGCTCGGCCGCCAACGCGAAGTTCAGCCGGTCTCCAGTGTAGCTCTTGATGACAAGCAGGCAGCCCGCCTCCCCTGTAACAGCAAGGATACCGGCCAGAATCGCGTCCACACCCGGAGAGGCAAAGATCGACCCACAGACGGCAGCATCCAGCATGCCCTCGCCCACGAATCCTGCATGGGCCGGTTCATGCCCGCACCCACCACCCGACACCACGGCCACCCGGGATGGATCGCGCTCGCGTCGCAGAACCACCTTGATCTCGGGATAGCCGTCCAGACGGCACAGGTGACGCCCCATGGACGAACGCAACAATCCATCAAGGGAGTCTGTGACCACGGTCTCGCGCGTGTTGAAGAAACGTTTCAAATCGCCTGTTCCCTGTCCGTCATCGGTTCACCGTTTCGTGGGCCGCAACACTCTCCCGCGCAAGTCATGCGCTGCACAAGTTTTCGCGGGCAACCTGCCATGCCGCGCGAGATCAGGCTTGTTCCTTTCCGTCAGGAAAGGGGCGCTGTATGGTGCCCGCCCCTGCATCTCAGCGGAGACTGTTCATCCCATGGACCCGGCGGCCCCTCGCCCTGACGGCAAACCTCTCTCGTTTCAGGATCTGATCCTGACCCTTCATCGCTTCTGGTCGGCCCAAGGGTGCGCCATCCTCCAGCCCTACGATCTGGAAATCGGCGCGGGCACGCTCTCTCCGCACACCACCCTGCGCGCGCTGGGCGACACGCCGTGGAAGGCCGCCTATGTGCAGCCATCCCGCCGCCCCGCCGATGGCCGCTATGGCGAAAACCCCAATCGCCTGCAGCACTATTACCAGTATCAGGTGCTGCTGAAGCCAACGCCGGAAGAAAGCCAGCAACTCCTTCTGGAAAGCTACCGCGCAATCGGCATCGACCCCGATCTGCACGACATCCGTTTCGTGGAAGATGACTGGGAAAATCCCACCATCGGCGCATGGGGTCTTGGCTGGGAAGTCTGGTGCGACGGCATGGAGGTGACGCAGTTCACCTACTTCCAGCAGGTCGGCGGCATCCCCGTGTCTATGCCCTCCACCGAACTGACCTACGGTCTTGAGCGGCTGGCGATGTATGTGCAGGGCGTCGAGAACGTCTATGACCTTGCCTTCAATGACGCAGGCCTGACCTATGGCGACGTGTTCCTGCGCGCCGAACAGGATTACTCACGGCACAATTTCGAGCTGGCCAACACCGATATGCTGCTCCGTCACTTCACGGACGCCGAGCGTGAGTCCGTGGCTCTGGCCGAAGCCGGCGTGGCGCAGCCTGCGTATGATCAGTGTCTGAAAGCCAGCCATCTCTTCAATCTGCTGGATGCGCGTGGCGTCATCAGCGTGAGCGAGCGCGCCTCCTATATCGGCCGCGTCCGCACACTGGCCAAGCTGTGCTGCGAAACATGGCTGGCCGGCGAAACCACCGCGAAGAAGGCGAAGGGCTGATCCATGGCCGACCTGCTGATCGAACTCTTGTCCGAAGAAATCCCGGCCCGGATGCAGGAAGCCGCAGGGGAAGACCTTGCCCGCCTGCTCCTCAAGGCGCTTGCGCCGCTTGATCCGCGCGATGTGAAAACCTTCACCGGTCCCCGCCGCATCGCCCTGACCTGTGGCGTCAATGATGAAGTCCCGGCCGCCACCATTGAGGAACGCGGTCCGCGTGAAAGCGCACCGGAAAAAGCCCTCGAAGGCTTCATGCGCAAGCATGGCGCGACACGCGACGAGCTGACGCTCAAGAACGGCTTCTGGGTGCTGGAGCGCAAAACGCCTGCCATCTCGGCGACCGTGCGCATTGCCGAAATCATGCCCGCTTTGCTGCGCGGTTTTCCGTGGCCGAAATCCATGCGCTGGGGCGTGGGGAGCGCTTTCACATGGGTGCGCCCGCTGCGCCGTATTCTCTGCCTGCTTGACAGCAGCGTGGTGCCCTTCTCCCTTGCCACCGAAGAAGGCGGCGTTCCAGACAATGGACATGGGCTGGCCAGTGGCAATCTGACCGAGGGACATCGCTTCTTCCCAGCCGGCAACACCTGCGCCGAGCCGTTCGCCGTGAAGGACTTCGATACCTGGCGGGATGGCTTGCGCGAACGCCGCGTGATGATCGACGCCGCCGAGCGCCGCCAGACCATCGTGCACGGTATCGACAGCATGGCCCGCGAGGAAGGGCTGAGCATCGTCACCGATCCGGGGCTGGTGGAGGAAGTCGCGGGTCTCGTGGAATGGCCCGTTCCCATGCTGGGCCGCATTGATGAGCGGTTCATGGAACTCCCTGCGGAAGTGATGCAGGTGTCCATGCGCGTGAACCAGCGCTACTTCGCGCTGCGCAACAGCGACGGAACCGCAGCGCCGCGTTTTGCCTTCGTGGCCAATATCGACCCCACCGATGGTGGTGTTCAGGTGATCGCGGGCAATGAGCGCGTGCTCCGCGCCCGCTTCGAAGATGCCCGCCACTTCTGGGATCTCGACCGCAAGCGCACGCTGGAATCCCGCGTGGCCGATCTCGACCGCGTGATCTTCCACGCCGATCTCGGCACGCAGGGCGAGCGTGTGCGCCGCATCGTGCGGATGGCCGAAATCCTCGCCCCGATGGTCGGCGCTGATCCGACGCACGCCGCACGCGCGGCTCTTCTGGCAAAGGCCGATCTCTCCACCGGCATGGTGGGAGAGTTCCCCGAGCTTCAGGGTGTCATGGGCGGCTACTATGCCCGTCACGACCGAGAGGCTGAGGACGTCAGCATCGCCATTGCCGAGCAGTATCAGCCCAAAGGACCGTCCGACACGGTGCCAACGGCCCCCACCTCCGTGGCGCTGGCTCTGGCGGACCGCTTCGACATGCTGACGGCGTTCTTCGCCATCGGTGCAAAACCAAGCGGGTCCGGCGATCCCTATGGCCTGCGCCGCGCGGCTCTGGGCATCATCAACATCATCCGCAAAAACGGATTGCGGCTGGATCTGGTGGCTCTGTTCGTCAAAGCGTCCGAAGCATTGCCCGAGGCTCTGCGTAATGCGCCGGATCTCGACCTTCTGCCCGCCTTCATCGCTGAACGTCTGCGCGTGCAGCTTCGCAGCGAAGGCGCACGTCATGACGTGCTGGCCGCCGTGTCCGTTGGCAACACCGACAGCGACATCGTGCGCCTGCTGGCCCGCACGGATGCCTTGGCCGAGATGCTGGCGACCGAAGACGGCAAAAACCTTCTCGCCGCCACGAAGCGTGCTGCCAACATCCTTCGGATCGAGGACAAGAAAGACGGTCCGCACGAAGGTACACCCGATCCGGCACTCTACACACAGCCGGAAGAAGTGGCTCTGGCGGAAGCCCTGAACCGCGTCATTCCGCAGGTTGAGGCCGCGTTTGCTGGCGAACGCTTTGTCGATGCCATGAAAGAAGCCGCCAGCCTCCGTCCCGTGCTGGATACGTTCTTTGAGAAAGTGACGGTAAACGCAGACGACAGCGCCGTGCGCGCCAATCGTCTGAAGCTGTTGTCCGAACTGGTGCGTATGACACGCCTGATTGCCGACTTCAGCCAGATCGACGGCTGATCCACAAAAAGAGGCGCTTGCCCGACCGCAAGCGCCTCTTTTCAAAATTCACCAGAAAAAAGGCCCGGTCTCGCAAGAGAGCCGGGCCTTTTTGGTTTCTATTCGTCTTCGTGGTCGTCCAGATCACGCTGGACCTCAGGACGCTTGAGCAGCGCATCCACTTCCATTGCGTAATCCAGTGCCGTATCGGGCTGGAAATGCAGTTCTGGAGCCACCCGCAGGCGCAAAGTATGCGCCAGTTGGGTGCGCAGCCATGGCGCCACCCGCTTGAGCGCGGGAAGCAGGCTTTCCACATCCGTCCGTCCCAGACAGGCGACAAAGGCCGTCGCATGCTTGAGATCGGGAGAGATGCGCACTTCCGTCACGGTGATGGACACGCCCGCCAGTTCCGGGTCACGAAAGTCCGCGCGCGCGAATACTTCCGCCAGAACACGCCGCACTTCTTCCGCTACGCGCAACTGGCGCTGTGACGGTCCGCCTGTGGAAAGGCCGGCGAGTCGCCCCGCCGGCCCCTTTCCATCTTTCCGGTGTGAGCCGCGACTCATGCCGGGATGACTTCCATCTCGAAGCACTCGACCACGTCACCTTCTCGCAGGTCATTGTAGCCTGCGAAGGAGAGACCGCACTCATAACCGCGCGCCACTTCCTTGACGTCGTCCTTGAAGCGCTTGAGCTGGCTGAGTTCACCCTCATGAATGACCACGCCGTCACGCAGCAGACGCACGCCACAGCCACGCTTGACCACGCCTTCGGTGACGTAACAGCCCGCGACCTTGCCGACCTTCGTAATGTTGAAGACCTGCCGGATCTCGGCGTAACCGAGGAACTTCTCGCGATGCTTCGGCGCGATCTTGCCCTTGACCAGTTGCTCCACATCATCCGCCACCTGGTAGATGATTGAGTAGTAGCGGATCTCGACACCGTCACGCTGCGCCATCGCCCGGGCCTGCGCCGTGGCGCGGACATTAAAGGCGATGATGAGCCCGTCGGATGCCTTGGCAAGCTGCACATCACTTTCCGTGATCTGACCCACCGAAGCGTTGAGCACCCGAACCGCCACTTCCTCATGGGAGAGCTTCTCGACTGTCGCCTTGATCGCCTCGGCCGATCCCTGCACGTCCGCCTTGATAAGGACCGCAACCTGCTTCTGCTCACCCGCCTGAATACGGGCCAGCATCTGGTCAAGCGTGCCACGCGCGGCTGTCTGGCCGGCCGCCGTGTGCTCCTTGATCTTGCGCTGACGGAATTCCGAGATCTCGCGAGCGCGGTTCTCGTTTTCCACCACCACGAAGGACGAACCCGCCTCCGGCACTCCACCGATACCGAGCACCTCGACCGGGGTGGACGGCAGCGCCTCCGAAAGCTGACGATTGCGATCATCGACCAGTGCACGGACACGGCCCCACTCGGCGCCGGCGACAACGATGTCGCCTTTACGGAGCGTGCCCTTCTGGACCAGCACCGTGGACACAGCGCCACGACCACGATCCAGTCGGCCCTCGATAACAGCACCTTCCGCCGGACGATCGGGATTCGCCTTGAGATCCAGAATCTCGGCCTGCAGAAGAATAGCCTCTTCCAGCTTGTCGAGATTCGTCTTCTTCAGGGCGGACACTTCCACATCCTGAACATCGCCACCCATCGACTCGACCACGATTTCGTGGCTCAGAAGATCCTGACGCACACGATCCGGATTTGCTCCCGGCTTGTCGATCTTGTTGATCGCCACAATGATCGGCGCATTGGCCGCCTTGGCGTGCTTGATGGCTTCAGCCGTCTGCGGCATCACGCCGTCATCGGCCGCAACGACCAGCACCACCACGTCGGTCATGGACGCACCGCGGGCACGCATGGCCGTAAAGGCTTCATGGCCCGGTGTGTCGATGAAGGTGATCTTCGCACCAGACGCCAGCGTCACCTGATAGGCGCCGATATGCTGGGTGATGCCACCGGCCTCACCCGTTGCCACGTCCGTAGTACGCAGAGCATCGAGCAGCGAGGTCTTGCCGTGATCGACGTGACCCATGACGGTCACGACCGGCGGACGCGACCGCAGATCCTCTTCCTTGTCCTCGACACCTTCGATGCCGATTTCCACGTCGCTTTCCGCAACGCGGCGCACGCGGTGACCGAACTCCTCAACCACCAGTTCCGCCGTATCGGCGTCGATCGTCTGGGTTACGGTCGCCATCACACCCATTTTCATGAGCGCCTTGATGACCTCTCCCTGGCGGGCCGCCATACGATTGGCCAGTTCCTGAACGGTGATGCTCTCAGGCAGCACGACATCGCGCACGACACGCACCTGATCGGTCCGCAGACGCTCAAGCTCGGCCTGACGACGCTCACGTTCACGCTGACGGCGCACCGAAGCGAGAGAACGTGTCTTATCGTCATCCCCCTCAATCGCGGCCTGCACGTCAATGCGACCGGAACGACGGTTCTGATCCTTCTTCACACCGCCCGGCGTACGACGCGGCTGCGCTGGCGCGCCACGACGTGGCGGACGACGCTCTTCCTCGCCGCCTTCACGTCCACCGCGCAGACGAAGGGTTTCCCCCGCCGCAGGCGTAGCTGCGGCAGCCGGTGCCGGACGCGTCTGCACCAGCGGCTTCGTGGGCATGATCGCACGTTCCGCCAGCGGACGCAGGCGACCCGGAGGCGGTGCAAGCGTGACCGTGCCGGGAATCGGCTTATCGGACACAACCGGCCCACGCTCTTCCACCTTGGGAGCAGCTGGCTTCAGCGGGGGCTGCTCCTCGGCCTTGCGGGCACGGGCTTCCGCCTCGGCGCGCTCAGCCTCCTCGGCGGCACGACGCTCTTCCTCTTCCTTGCGACGGGCTTCTTCAGCCGCCGAAAGAATACGGATATTCTCCTGCTCGATGCGCTGCGCTTCACGCAGGGCCGCTTCCTTGCGCTGCTGCTCCAGAACGCGCTGACGAACCGCGATTTCCGCATCCGTCAATCCACGCTTGGCGCCACGCGGGCCGCGCGCCCCACCCGGCACGCCAGCCTTGGGCGCACTCGGACCCGGCCGTCGATTCTTGCGGACCTCGACCTGGACCACCTTCGAACGACCATGGCTGAAGCTCTGACGCACGGAGCCAGCATCGACCGTGTGTCCTACCTCCGAACGGCCTGCTGGCCGCAGGGACAGCCGCCCCTTACCCTGATCCTGATCGTTGCCTTCGCTCATCTATCCGCCTGTTCAACCCGATCACCGGAAAACCCCGGCGTCCGCAGGGCAGACACGTCGGTCATCCCCGCAAAACGTTTACTTTCATGCCACAGCCGCGAGGCCAGAGCCCCGGACCGCAACGCCGCATGCACACATCGCTCGCGACCGAATACTTCGCCCAGCGCCTCCGCCATCAGCGGGGAGACCACCGGGATGTCCCTTGCACCGGACAAAAGACGCCGACACTCGTCCGCGCTTCCATCCGATGCCTGCACGACTAGACCGGCTTTCCCAGCCACAATCCACTCACGCACCTTGGCATACCCACACACAACCTGTCCGGCGCGACGCGCCAGCCCCAGAGTCTCCCGCACACGGCGCAGAAGTCCGGTTTCAATCAGATGTGCCAGATCTGGAGGGATGACCACCTGTCCACGGGCAGCCCGTGCAAAGGCTCCACGTGTCCGAGCGGTTTCTAGCACATCTCGCCGTGCACTCAACCATATTCCCCGTCCGGGCAGACGCGCATCCAGATCAGGGACGACCTGCCGGTCTGGCGCTACGACAAAACGCAGCATCCTTTCCGGCCGATCGTGCTCGCGCGTCACCACGCAACGCCGCAACGGCCCCTTCTCGTCCGCCTCCTCCGCTTCTCCAACATCGGGCAAGGTCTTTCCAACCTCACCTTCGTCGGACAGGGGTGATATCAGCTGCTCATCCGGCGTCATGCTCAGGAGTTACCTCCCCGACTTCATCCGGTGCGGACTGCTCGTCCTCACCCTCGAACCAATGCGCACGGGCCGCCATGATGATTTCGTTGGCCGTTTCCTCGTCGATGGCTTCCTCACCGAGAATCTCGACCAGTTCGTCACCCGCCAGATCGGCCAGATCGTCGAGCGTTTTGACGCCCTTCTCACCCAGCGTCACCAGCATCTGGTTGGTGAAAGCCTCCAGCGCCACGATCTCATCTGTGACCCCAAGCTCTTTACGCTTGGCATCCAGCTCTTCCTCGCGACGCACGAGGAAGCCCTCGGCACGACGCTGAAGTTCCTCCACGACCGACTCGTCAAAACCTTCGATGCCCACCAGTTCATCCGGCTCGGCATAGGCCAGTTCCTCGATCGTATCGAAACCTTCTGTCACCAGAAGACCCGCGATCACATCATCGACATCCAGCGCCTCGACAAACAACGCCGTACGACGACGGAATTCTTCCTGACGACGCTCCGATTCCTCGGCTTCCGTCAGAATATCGATATCCCAGCGTGTCAGCTGGCTGGCCAGCCGCACATTCTGGCCACGACGTCCAATAGCGAGACTCAACTGCTCGTCCGGCACAACGACTTCCACGCGCCCGGCGTCCTCGTCCATGACGACCTTGGACACTTCGGCTGGCGCCAGCGCGTTGACCACGAAGGTCGCCGCCTGCGGGCTCCACGGGATGATGTCGATCTTCTCACCCTGCAATTCGGCCACAACGGCCTGCACGCGAGAACCACGCATACCCACACAGGCACCGACCGGGTCGATGGACGCATCCTTGGAAATCACGGCCATCTTGGCGCGTGAGCCGGGATCGCGAGCCACGGCCTTGATCTCAATGATGCCGTCATAGATTTCCGGCACTTCCTGCGCGAACAGCTTGGCGAGAAACGCCGGGTGCGTGCGGGAGAGGAAAATCTGCGGCCCACGCGGCTCGTCGCGCACATCATAAATATAGGCACGCACACGATCGGAATTGCGGAACGTCTCGCGGGGGATCAACTCGTCCCGACGCAGCAGCGCCTCGGCAGAACCGATCTCAACCATGAGGTTGCCGTATTCCGTGCGCTTGACCGTACCGTTGACGATCTCACCCACGCGGTCCTTGAACTCGTCATACTGACGCTTGCGCTCATATTCCCGCACACGCTGCACAATCACCTGCTTGGCCGTCTGCGCAGCGATACGCCCGAAATCGATGGGCGGCAGCGGATCGATCAGATGCTCGCCAAGCTGAATATCGGGCTTGAACTTGCGCGCGATGTGCAGCGGAATCTGTGTGTCCTCATTCTCAACCGTTTCCACGGCCTCGGTCCAGCGGGACAGCCGAACCTCACCCGTGCGCCGATCGATAGTCGCGCGGATATCCTTCTCATGACCGTATTTGGCGCGACCAGCCTTCTGGATGGCCTGTTCCATCGCTTCCAGGACTTCATCCCGGTCGATCATCTTTTCCCGCGCTACGGCATCCGCCACCAAAAGCAGCTCGGGACGTGCAACAGACGTATCCATACTCATCAGAACTCCACGACAGACCACACGCTGATATCGTGCACCAGCCAGACCCGACAGACCGGCACCCGACGCAAATTCACGCCGCACGCACAATCTGGACAAGAATATGGGGACATCGGAGCGCTTGCACTACCCCGCCCCCGATCAATGACGCCGCGAAGGAGCCTTACGGCCCTTTCCAGCAGGCTTACTCGCCACCCCGCCGTCCTCAGCAGTTCCCTCACCCTCGACCGCCTCAGCCTCAGCCTCAGGCACCATAAGCGCCCGCGTGGCTGCGATCAGTTCGTCGGTGAGAATCAGGCGCGCCTTACGCAGTTCACGGAAGGGCAGAACCACCTCCGAACCATCGTCCAGCCGAAGACGCCCGCCCTCTTCCGTAGCCCCAAGAACGATGCCCGAAAAGCGACGTCGTCCGTTCACCGGCACCATCACTTCCGCTTTCGCCAGATGACCGGCAAAACGCTCCCAGTCCTTGGGACGGGTGAGCGGACGATCGATTCCGGCGGAAGACACCTCAAGCGTCCAGTTTCCGGGAATGGGATCTTCCACGTCCAGCACCGCGCCGACTGCGTGGCTGATACGCTCACAGTCCTCAACGGTGATAAGGGAACCATCGGCACGATCGGCCATGATCTGCACCGTCGGCACCTCGCGCCCGAGAACGGCCAGACGCACCAGTTCGAATCCGAGATCCTCCAACGTGGGAGAAATCATCGCGGCGATCCTGGCTTCAAGGCCCGAAGCACTTGAGAAATCTTCGTCCAAAACAAAAAAGGCGGCCGTTATGGCCACCCCCCAAAACAAGCGGAAGATGAAAGGAATTGGTGTTTTTCTACGGCATCGTCACACCAACCGCAAGTCTGAAAAAAGACCTGCCTTTTGTAACAGATATTCACATGCTGGAAACCGATCCTCACAGTCGGCGTATCCCTCTTGCCACACGCGACGCGCCTATGTCTGATGGACAGAAGATGACAGCGTATCGCCCCGATTTGCAGCAGCAGCCCGAACCCGGCCCCGGTGGCTCTGGGCCACGTCTCGCCATGATCGCCATGGCTGGGCTGCTTGTGCTCGGCGGTGGGGCGTCGTGGCTCACCAACCATCGTGCTTCCCCCGAGACCTCTCCTGTCACACATTCAGCTTCGCAGCAGCCCATGACAGGCGGTGGCGTCTCGGCGGCAGGACAGTTTACCCTGATCTCTCCCGATAATGCCGCCCGCGCCTTGCAAAAGGCGGGCTACTCCACGGATGAACAGACGAAAATACTCGCAGGGATCAATCGCAGGGATTACCGACTGGTGGTCATGCCCATCTTTGACGCCAGTGGCGCAGGCGGGACAGTCAGCGTCCAGTCCGGCCCGATTACACGTGTCGTCACTCTCACTCCCGAACCGCAGGAGATTGTCCTGCCAATCGTCGTGAGCGGGGATGTCACGTTTACTCCTCTTTCCAACCCCGGCGTCCACGGTATTCAGGTTGGAGGGATCATGGTGTCGGGGCCGGAAGCGTTTCCCGTCATTCATCAGGACGAATCTCTTACAGTCACGGTGATCGCCCAGTGATGCGTGCTTTTTCTCTTCACCTCTCGTCCATCACATGAAGGGCCTGATTCCCACGCTCAACCGGCTCATGCCGGTGATGATGGTGATCTTTCTGATCCTCGCGAGCATTCAGGCTGCGGCCAGCTTGCATCTTTCGCTCGCGAGCGTGGATCAGTTCATGGAATGGTGTGCTCCGCTGTGGCCGGTTCTGGCCGGAGTCGGTGCGTTTTTCACATTGGCCGGGCTCCTGTTCGAGACCCGTGCCGAACGACTTGCCCGCAAGGGACTGCTGCGCAGAAGGGGATGGATGATGGACGTGCTGGCGCGACTCACGAACCGGCAGGCGCTGGAAGAAATGCTCGCCCGCGAGCAGCGCGACGCCGCCATCGACGCCGAAGAACTCGCGGCGAACCTGCGCGCGCGCGTGATCGGACAGGATCAGGTGTGTGAGGACATCTCCGCCCAACTCCGCCGTCGTCTCGCCCTGCATGTGCGCGGCAAACCCGTGGGTATCTTCCTGCTTGCCGGCCCGCCGGGCACAGGCAAGACCTATCTGGCCAAGCAACTCGCCCGGCAGCTTGAACGCCCGCTGCTGCATTTCGACATGACGCAGATGAGCAGCCCACACGCCGCGACACAGCTTTTCGGTTCCCCCAAGGGCTATGTCGGATCGGATACCTACGGCAAGCTGACCGGCGGACTGAAGGAAAAGCCCGATGCCGTGGTTCTGCTCGATGAGATCGAGAAAGCGCACCCTGACGTCTTCAAACAGTTCCTGATTGCGTGGAACGACGGTTATGTGACCGAAGCGTCCACGGGCGCGCATGTCTCCACCACGCAGGCGATCTTTATCCTGACATCCAACATCGCCACGGAAGCTCTGACCGACATCGCCGACCGACTGGCCAGTGATCCCGACCGTATGCGCGCCGAATCGGTCGAGGCGCTGCGTCAGGCTGGTTTCGCGCCCGAGGTACTCAACCGCCTCGACCGGATCTTCGTGTTCCGCCCGCTACGTGGCCTCGATATCGCGCGCGTTTCAGCGCTGGAAATCGAGGCCATGATCGAAAGCTACGGACTGACCATCGAACCGGGCGGAATCGATCCCACTATCCTTATGGATGTCATGCGCCGTCAGAACCGTCTCGGAGACGGCGCCTCCGCCCGTGACCTTGCCCGTTCGATCGAGGACATGATCAGCGAATCGCTCATCACGGCACGCCAGCAGGGCGCCAAAATGGTGCGGATTACGCATGGCGAAGACGGAATTGGCGCCGAAGTGGTGAACGAACCGCTCTCGCCCACCCGCCCTCACATGACGCCCTGATTCCACATCATGTCCGCTTTCTCGCGTCTCTGGCACCGCGCGCCGCTCTGGCGTCTTTCCTTCTTCGGCATGATCGCCTTCTCCGGCCTGACGGTGCTGTATCCACCGCACTGGCTGCTCAAACTCTACCCTCCGCTGAACAAGCTGGCGCATCACGTCGCGGCTCCGCCCGCAGACGAAACCACCGGGCCCCCTTCAGGCGACACCGGGAAAGGAGCCCCCACTGGTGGCGATTCGGTGCAGGCCGCAGCCCCTCCCATCGACGCCACGCTGACGGACATTCTCCCTTTCGCTGGCCATCAACTGCCGCTTCCCGCTGGTGTATGGCACCCGGTCCTCACCGATCAGGCCGGTCCACATGGAGAGATCAACAGCAATGTGCTGGTGCGCACCGATCGCGGTGTGGTGACAGGCGTCATCATTGCCCGCTCGACCAATGCCAGCATCTCCGCGACCGAAGCGGACAACATCGCGGCTCCCTGTCACGATGACCGCTACACCTTCCGCCGTCAGCTCGCAGCGCCACCGGGCAGCGCGCAATGCGTGGCGACAGACGTGGTGTATGTCGATCATGATGAGGTCAGTGCCGCCTCCGACGTCAACTGGGCGTTCCGCCGCCTCAAGGTGCTGGGCTTTCCCATGCCCTTCGTGCTGGCGCAGGCGCTGTGGGTCCATATGGTTCGCGCAACAGATGGCGGCATCAATTTCGAGGCTGTGTCCATTGCCCTCAGTCCTGCCGAGCCCGGCAGCGCGAAACTCAACACCACACCAGCCGACTGGACCCCTCAGGGAATCGGACAATCGCCCTTCGCCGGGCGCTTCATGAACAGTGTGAACAACTGGATTCTGAGCTGGGCGCCCGTGCTGCTTGCAGGCCATGAAGGTCGTCTGCAACCCATGGCTGACGGTCAACTGCGTCCGGGAGCCGTCGATCCAGCCTGGCACGGCTCAGCCGGGCGCATCCCGTAAAGACGCGGCTCAGTCCGCACCGACAAGTTCGGTCGAGATTTCCACCAGAAAATCCAGCACGGTGCGGGTACGCAGCGGCAGGGTCCGTGGTCCCGTATGCACGGCATAGAGCGGCATGGGAGGCACCTTCCACGCTGGCAGCACCTCGCTCAATTCACCCGAAGCCAGCAGATCGCGCACCTGAAAGCCCGGCAAGAGCCCTACACCCACTCCTGCCTGAATGGCGTGCAGAGCGGCCTCGCTGCTGTTGGCGCGAAAGACCGCACCCGGCGCCACCACGCTTTCCTCACCTTCTTTGTTGAAAAAATGCCAGTCTTGACGGCCGCCGCCATAAGCGAACACCACGCAAGGCTCTTCCGTCAGTTCCCGTGGATGTTCGAGACGGCTTTTCGGTGTGAAGTGCTTCGGAGACATCACAAGCGTGCGCTGCACAGCCCCCAGCTTGCGGGCGATCAATGAGCCTTCCGCGATCTCGCCCACGCGGATGGCCAGATCCAGACCTTCCTCCACAAGATCACCGAAACCATCCCGCATGATGACTTCGACCGACAGATCGGGATGCTGGCCCAGCAGTTCATTGATCCGGGACGTAAGCTGCAACCCGAACGCCGTGGTGACGCCCAGCCGCACAAGACCGGACACAGACGCGCGTCTGCGCCCCAGGACGGTCTCCGCCGTCTCAAGGATTTCCAGAACCTCATAGGCATGGGGAAGCAGGCTTCGCCCGTCTTCCGTCATCATCAGGCTGCGGGTCGTGCGCGCAAACAGCGTGGTGCCGTAATGCGCCTCAAGCAGCGCGATATGGCGCGAGATAGTGGGCTGGCTCGTCCCGGTTTCACGTGACACGGCGGAAAAGGAGCCGGTCGCGGCCACGCGAACGAAACTGTGCAAAGCAGCAAGGAGGTCCATCAGGTCAATCGCGCAGGAGGAAACTCACGCGATGATGACCGAGGGACGATTTATGCACAATCGGGTGAAAACGGAGGGAGCCATACCGAAATGTCATTGATCGGCAGGACTCCCTCCTTAATCTCAGTGGTGAGCGCCGCTCCGGCGTTCACTCACTGCAAGACGGCGCTCGGCCATACGGGCCAGCCGCACGAAGGGCAGACCGAGCAGCAGATAGGCACCGCCCACCATCAGACCGGTCCCGAAATAGTCGAAATAGGTCGAGGACAGCCGGACATAAGTCTGGCTAAGTTCCGTCAGAGTGATGATGCTGACCAGTGACGAGTCCTTGAGCAGCGAGATGAAGTCGTTGGTCATCACCGGCACGACCACACGGAAGGCCTGCGGCACCACGACGTAACGCAGAGCCTGCGTGTGCGTCATGTTGAGCGCCGTCGCTGCTTCCATCTGGCCACGGGCCACGGATTGCAGACCCGCGCGGTAGTTCTCGGCTTCATAAGCCGCGTAGTTCAGGCCCAGCCCGATCACACCCGCCACGAAAGGCGAGAGCCGGATGCCAAGCCCCGGCAGACCGTAGAAAATGAACAGGATCTGGATCAGAAGCGGCGTTCCACGCACGATCTCGATATAGAACGTCGCCAGCATGGCCACCCATGTCGGGCCATAACGCCGCGCCAGCGCCAGAACCAGACCGAGTCCCACTGCCAGCACCATCGCGCAGGCCGAAACGGCCAGCGTCATCACGGCACCCTTGCCGATCAGCGGCAGGAAGCTGACATAACGCTTCAGCCGGGCACGCCAGCCCTGCGTGGGCATGGTGGCTGCGATGTAGCGCTGCCATTCCGTCGGCGCGACACCCGGCTCGGAATAATCGCCCGTCCAGGCCGCCATCTCGGGTGTCCAGAGATTCCACCGCGCAAGAATACGGTGCAGCGTACCGTCCGCCACCATCGCCTTCAGCGCCGCGTCCACCTGATGCCGCAGTTCGATATTCGCACCTTTGGCAAACGCGATACCGTAGGACAGGTGCCCCACCGGCGGCCCGACGATACGGAAATCCGGATCGGCTTCTCCATAAAAGAGGGCAATGGGACCATCGATCAGGATCGCGTCGAGCCGCTTGTTGCGAAGGTCCGCGAACATGTTGGACTCTTCGTCGTAACCGCGCACGGTGATGTCGTGCCGCTCACCCATCATGCGCTCGGCCAGCGTGTCCTTCACCGTGCCGATGACATGGCCACCCAGACGCTCATAGGAATCCAGCCCGGCCTGATCGCGCCGGACAACGATGCGTTCGGACGTCATGTAATAGGGCTGGCTGAAATCGACGGCATCCATATGCTCGGGCGTCATTTCGATGCCGCAGATAACCATCTCGTAGAAATTGCGCTGAAGACCGGGAATCAACCCGTCCCAGTCGTTCTGAACGAACTGCGATTCACGGCCCAGCCTGCGGCCGATCTCCTCCATGATGTCGTATTCGAAACCGCTCATGCGATTTTCGTCCGACGGATCATGGAATGTATAAGGCACATTCGAGGTGCCGTCCGCACCCCATTTCAGGACTGTGGCGGAAGCAGGCGATGCCACCGGCTGAACCGGGGGCGACTCCGGTTCCTGCGCGAGGGCGGCCGCCCCTTGCAGGAACAGCCCCACCATCGCGAGCGCGAGGGCTCGCAACACAAGCGCCTTCATACCGAGGCTCCAAGAAAACGCCGCGTCCGGGGGTCGCGCGGATTGTCACACATCTCGTCCGGATCACCGATCTCGATGATCTGCCCACCATCCATGAACACGATGCGATCAGACGCCGCACGGGCAAAGCGCAGGTCATGGGTCACGACGATCTGCGTCATGCCTTCACGGTCCAATGCCCGCATTACCTCCAGCACCTCTTCCGCCACACGCGGATCGAGCGCTGAGGTCGGCTCGTCATAAAGCATCACGTCGGGCCGCATCGCGAGCGCGCGCGCGATGGCCGCGCGCTGCTGCTGGCCGCCCGATAACGTGGCGGGATACCGCAGGGCGGCAGCTTCAAGCCCGACCTTGGCGAGAAGCTCCCGCGCCTCCGCCTCGATCACGGCGGGCGCGACATGCTTCACCACACGAGGGGCCAACATGACGTTGTCCAGCACGGTGCGGTGCGGAAAGAGATTGAAGGATTGGAACACCATCCCGACATGCGCGCGCAGCCGGTGCGCCAGCGCCTCATCGGATGATTTCCACGGACCGCCTGCCCGCCGGATACTGTCATCGGCGATGGTGACGGTCCCCTCATCGGGGATTTCCAGAAAATTCAGGCAGCGCAGGAAGGTGGACTTCCCACAGCCCGACGGCCCAATGATGGATACGAGTTCGCCCCGCTCGACCGTAAGCGAGACATCGTCAAGCACCTTGTTCGAATCGAATGATTTGCTGATCGATTCGGCACAAAGCACCGTTTCAACGCAAAAAGCCGGCTCGGGATTACCCGAACCGGCCAATTTGCTGTCGTCAGGAGACGAAGGAGTGTCAGGCAGCTTTCAGCATCCCACGCAGAACGTAATGAAGAATGCCACCATGACGGTAATATTCCACCTCGTCCAGCGTATCGATGCGGCAGAGCAGCGGCACCTCTTCCTTTTTCCCGTCAGCACGGGTGATGACCAGCGTCACATCCATACGCGGCGTGATCTTTTCAAGACCGATGATGTCAAACACCTCATCGCCCTTGAGATCCAGCGTCTTGCGCGTCGTGCCTTCCTTGAACAGCAGCGGCAGCACGCCCATGCCCACAAGGTTGGAACGGTGGATGCGCTCGAAGCTCTCCGCGATCACCGCCTTCACGCCCAGAAGCAGGGTGCCTTTGGCCGCCCAGTCACGCGAGGAACCCATGCCGTATTCCTTGCCGCCGATGACGACGAGGGGCGTGTGCTCCTTCTTGTACTCCATGGCCACATCGTAGATGAAACCCTGCTTGCCGTCCGGATAGTGCTTGGAGAAGCCACCTTCCGTTCCGGGGCACATCTCGTTCTTGATGCGGATGTTGGCGAACGTGCCACGCACCATGATCCGGTCGTTGCCGCGACGTGAACCGTAGGAGTTGAAGTCCTTCGGCTCGACACCGTGCTCCATCAGATACTTGCCAGCCGGCGAGTCCTTCTTGATGGCGCCAGCGGGCGAGATGTGGTCGGTCGTGATGTTGTCGCCCAGCAGAGCCAGAAGACGCGCGCCCTTGATGTTGCTGGTCGTGGCCGACGGCTCGACCGGCATGTCCTTGAAGTACGGCGGGTCCTGCACGTAGGTGGACTTCGGATCCCACTTGTAGGTCTCCGACCCCGTGGCGATCTTGAGATCCTGCCACTCCTTCGTGCCTTTCGACACCGTGGCGTAGCGCTTGATGAACTCGTCACGATTGATGGAAGACCCCATCAGCGCGGCGATTTCATGGTTCGAAGGCCAGATATCCTTCAGGTAGACCGGCTTGCCGTCCTTGGACGTGCCCAGCGGCTCCTTCGTGATGTCCTTGCGCATCGTGCCAAGCAGCGAATACGCCACCACCAGCGGCGGGCTGGCGAGGTAGTTGGCGCGCACGTTCGGGGAGATACGTCCCTCGAAGTTACGGTTGCCCGAAAGCACCGACACCGCCACCAGCTTGTTGCTCTCAATGGCGTCAACGATGTTGTCGGCCAGCGGTCCCGAGTTGCCGATGCAGGTCGTGCAGCCATAACCGACCGTATTGAAGCCCAGCGCGTCGAGGTCTTCGCTCAGATTGGCGCGGTTGAGGTAGTCGGTCACCACCTGCGAACCCGGTGCCAGCGAGGTCTTCACCCATGGCTTGGGCTTCAGGCCCAGCGCACGTGCCTTGCGGGCAACGAGGCCAGCCGCGATCAGCACAGCCGGGTTGGACGTGTTGGTGCACGACGTGATCGCAGCGATCACCACGTCACCGTTGCCCAGCTCATAATTGGTGCCAGCAACCTTGACCTTCTTGTTCGCGTCATTGGCGGGCACGCCAAGGCTCGAGGTCAGCTCCTTCTCGAACGCCGAGGTGGCGTCGGTCAGCACGACGCGGTCCTGCGGACGCTTCGGGCCAGAGATGGAGGGAACGACTGTGGAGAGGTCGAGCTCCAGCGTGTCGGTGAACACCGGCTCCGGGGTTTCCGCCGTGCGGAACATGCCCTGCGCCTTGTAGTATTCCTCAACCAGCTTGATGCGATGCGCATCGCGGCCCGTCTCGTGCAGATAGTCCAGCGTTAGCTTATCGACCGGGAAGAAGCCGCAGGTTGCGCCATATTCCGGAGCCATGTTGGCGATGGTCGCGCGGTCCGCCACCGGCAGGTGGTCAAGGGCCGGGCCGAAGAACTCGACAAACTTGCCGACGACGCCCTTCTTGCGGAGCATCTGCGTGACGGTCAGCACCAGATCGGTGGCCGTGGCCCCCTCAGGCAGCTTGCCCGTCAGACGGAAACCGATGACGTCGGGGATCAGCATGGCGATCGGCTGGCCCAGCATGGCCGCTTCCGCCTCGATGCCGCCCACGCCCCAGCCCAGAACGCCCAGACCGTTGACCATGGTCGTGTGGGAGTCGGTGCCATACAGCGTATCGGGGTAGACGTATTCCTTGCCGTCCACGGCTGCCGTCCAAGCCACCTGCGCGATGTATTCCAGGTTCACCTGATGGCAGATGCCGGTGTCGGGCGGCACGACCGAGAAGTTCTCGAACGCTTCCTGACCCCAGCGCAGGAACGCATACCGCTCGCCGTTACGGTCGAACTCGATGGTGATGTTCTTCTGCAGCGCGTCCGGCGTGCCGTAGACATCCACCATCACCGAGTGATCGATGACGAGATTGACCGGCACCAGCGGGTTCACCTTCTCGGGGTTGCCCTTGAGCTGCACGATGCCATCGCGCATCGCGGCCAGATCGACCACGCCCGGAACGCCCGTGAAGTCCTGCATCAGGATGCGCGACGGCTTGAAGGGCACTTCCTTCGTGCTGCGTGCGTCCTTGAGCCAGCCGGCAATCGCCTTCGCGTCGTCAGCCGTATAGGAGCGACCGTCCTCGAAGCGCAGCACATTTTCGAGCAGCACCTTGAGGCTCACCGGCAGACGGTCCACCTTGCCGATGGTCTTCTCGGCCTCGGGGATCGAGAAGTAGTGGTAGGTTTTTCCGTCGACCTTGAGCTCACGCCCGGTCTTGAGGGAATCGTGCCCAACCGATTTCATAAAATATTCCTCCGCGACAACAGCATCCCGCTGGTTTGTCGAACCGGCAACTTCCACCACATTCGTGATGGCTGCCCTGCCCGGTTTCCCGGGCCGCCGGGTTGATCTCTGATCGGCGCTAGAACATACCGGCAGGCGGTCCGGGCACAAGGCACACCGTGACCACGAGAACGCGAGCAACCGGGAAACCGGCCCTTGCCGAGGTCACAAATAAGGGATCGACCGCCTTGCCCCCCTCTTCTGCCTCACCCATCCTTCTGGTGGAGGACCTCTCCGTCTTCCGGGGTGAACGACTCGTTCTCGACGGCGTCGACCTGACGATGGACGCAGGTGACGCCCTGTTGCTCACAGGCCCGAACGGGGCAGGCAAATCCACCCTGCTCCGTATCCTCGCCGGACTGGGACGCATGGATTCGGGCCGGATGCTATGGAAAGGCGAGGACATTCTCGCCGATCGCACCGCGCATGCGGAACACATCGCCTATCTCGGCCATCACGACGCTCTCAAGCCCGGCCTGACCCTCAAGGAAAACCTCGCTCTCTTTGCACGCGGTCGCCCAATCGACGCGGCGTTGGACGCCTTCGATCTGGACCATCTGCGCGATGTGCCCGCCCGCCTCTTCTCCGCAGGGCAGAAGCGCCGCGCCGCCCTTGCGCGCGTTCTTCTGGCCAACGCATCGCTCTGGCTGCTGGACGAGCCAAGTCTGGGGCTGGATGCACGGTCGGTGGAACGGCTGGGCACAGTGCTGCGCCACCATCGTGAACAAGGCGGCATGGTGATCGCCACCACCCACGTTCCATTGCCGTTGGAAAATTCCCGCAACCTCGCTCTTCCGGGTGCACCCGTCGAAGACGACACGCTTGTGGAACTGGCCCACACATGAACACGCGCAGTCTCTTCGTGGCCATCGTGATGCGGGATCTGCGTCTGGCCATCCGACACGGCGCGGACACGCTCGGCGCCGTGCTGTTTTTCATTCTGGCCGCCGCCCTGTTTCCTCTGGCGCTTGGTCCCTCTCCCGCCCTCCTCAGCCGCATGGGACCGGGCGTGGTGTGGGTCTGCGCCCTGCTGGCGGCTCTTCTGCCGCTGGACCGGCTGTTCGGCACGGAACTGGAAGACGGATCTCTCGACCAGCTTCTGTTGTTGGGTCTGCCACCCTCTCTCATCGCGCTGGCGAAAATGACGGCTCACTGGCTTACGACCGGCCTTCCGCTGCTGATCGCAGCCATTCCCATGGCCGTGATGCTCGGTCAGTCCAACCACACCCTGCCCGCGCTCATGGCGGGACTGGTGCCCGGCACACTCATCCTGTCACTGGTGGGCGGTATGGCGGCCTCCATCGTGCTGGGTGCACGTCGTGGAGGAGTGCTGCTGCCGTTGCTGGTGTTGCCTTTGGTCACACCAGCGTTGATCTTCGGCGCGGCCGCAGTGGAATCGGCGCGAACCGGGTTGCCGGTTGCCGCCGATCTTGAGTTGCTTCTGGCCTTTCTCGCTGGCGCCCTTCCCCTCTGCCCACTGGCGGCAGGAGCCGGACTTCGCGCCGCCGTCGAGTAAGGGCGCGGTCAGTTCTCGGCCAGCGTTTGACGGCTGGCCCGCACGCGCGTCACACGGCGACCTTCCATCTCCAGAACCTCGAACAGCCACCCGTCGAACACCACCTTGTCTCCCACAGCGGGAACACGACGCAGCAGCGCCAGAAGCAGGCCACCCAGCGTGTGATAACTCCCTTCCGCGGGGAGTGCGCCCAGATGCAGCCGATCACGCACCTCATCAGCGGAATCCGAACCTTCCAGCATCGCCACATCGCCCACCTTCACGGGCAGAAGCGTGTGGGGGCCATGCTCATGCACCTCGCCCACAATGGCGTCGAACAGATCAGACGCGGTCACGATACCTTCGAACGAGCCGTATTCATCCACCACCAGCGCAATGCCGAGCGGAATCGAACGCATACGCTCAAGCATATCCAGCGCCGAGATGGTGTCAGGCACCACCACCGGTTGCCGCAGCCCCGCCTCCACCGAGACCGGCATGCCGTCGAGAAGGCGGTCAAGCATATCGCTGGCGAGAATGACTCCCACCGGATTGTCCAGCCCCCCTTCGCACACAACCAGACGGGAGAACGTGGTGGTCCGCAGCGTGGAGATCAGTTCATCGCGAGGCGCGTGCCGCTCGACCCAGCAGATCTCGTTGCGCGGAGTCATGATCGCCCGCACAGGACGGTCCGCCAGACGCAGAAGCCGCTCGATCATGGTGCGCTCTTCATGTTCCAGCACGCCAGTCTGCGCACCTTCGAGCAGAACTGCGCGGAGTTCCTCTTCGGTCAGGGTCTGACGGTCGGTTTCCGACACGCGCAGAAGACGCAGCACAATGGCCGAGGATTTGCGCAGAACCCACACGATGGGCCGAGTCACGGTAGCCAGAAGGTCCAGCGGCACAGCCAGACGAGCGGCAATCTGCTCGGGCTGTTGGAGCGCCATCTGCTTGGGCACGAGTTCACCCAGCACCAGCATGAGAACGGTGATGCACACCACCACCACCACCATCGACACCTGCTCGGCAATGGGGCGAATGGCCGGAAACTGCTCAAGCCACGGCGTAAGAGCGGCCTCGATCTTCACGCCACCGAATGTGCCTTCGAGAATCGAGACCAGTGTCATCCCGATCTGGACGGTCGGCAGAAAGCTCTTGGGGTCATCCGCCAGCTTGAGCGCCCGCTCCGCGCCGCGCACCTTCTGCCCCACAAGTATGACAAGGCGCGGTCTCTTTACGGAAATCAGCGCAAGTTCACCCATTGCGAAAACGCCATTGAGCACAATGAGCAACAGGATAATGAAAATGGAAACGATCATGACATCCGTAAAGAACAGAGAAAGGGCAGAACCCGGAAGGTTCTGCCCTTTCTGTTAATGCAGTATGACGGTTGGCCGGAAGATGCGAAAATCAGTCGGCAGCATCCACCGGAACGGCTTCTTCCTTCGCCTGCACGGCACCACCGACAACCTTGGTGACACGGGGCGCCTTGGCGGGCTTTTTGCGGGCCGCGATGTCCTTCAACTGCTCGTCAACCTGCTCCGCATAGTTGTACTGCGCGGGACGCTGATTCACGAGAGAGATTTCCGGAGCCATCGGCTTCTCGGTTTCGGGACCGAAGAGAGCCACCTTGGCGATGTGCCAGGGACGACGCACCGCATCCATGACCGCCGTGGATTCATAACCCGAATGAACCATGCAATCGGCGCACTTTTCATAGTTGCCGGTGCCGTAATCGTCCCACTTGGTGTCGCTCATCAGTTCGTCGAACGACTTCGCATATCCCTCACCCAGCAGGTAGCACGGACGCTGCCAGCCAAACACGTTACGGAGCGGCTTACCCCATGGCGTGCAGTGATAGGTCTCATTGCCTGCAAGGAAGTTGAGGAACAGTGGTGACTGTGTGAAGCGCCACTTGTGCCCTTTTCCCATACGGAAGATCTCGCGGAAGAGCCGCTTGGTCTTCTGACGGTTGAGGAAGTGCTCCTGATCCGGCGCACGCTCATACGCATAACCCGGCGCGGTCATGATGCCGTCCACGCCCATCGCCATCACTTCATCGAAGAAGGCAGCGACACGCTTGGGATCGGCACCATCGAACAGGGTGCAGTTGATGGACACACGGAAACCACGCGCCTTGGCCTTTTTGATGGCTGCGACAGCCCGCTCATACACGCCTTCCTGGCAGACGGACGAATCGTGCATCGTCTTGTCGCCATCCAGATGCACGTCCCACGAGAAGAACGGACTCGGCTCGTAATCGTCCATCTTCTTTTCCAGAAGAAGGCCGTTCGTGCAGAGATAGACATACTTCTTGCGTGCGATCAGACCGCGCACGATGTCGGGCATCTCCTTGTGCAGGAGCGGCTCTCCACCGGCGATTGCGATCACGGGCGCGCCCGCTTCCGCATCAGCATCCAGACACTCCTGAAGAGTCAGGCGCTGGTTGAGGATGGCCGCGGGATAATCGATCTTGCCGCAGCCGGCGCAGGCAAGGTTGCAGCGGAAAAGCGGCTCCAGCATGAGTACAAGAGGATAACGCGCCCGCCGGGTGACATGTTGCTTGACAACATACGCGCCGACCCGGACGGCCTGCATCAAGGGTACCGCCATTACGATCTGCTCCTCAGTCGGTCGGGCGACCGACGCCCGTCAAGTTCTGCGGACACATATAGGGTCATGTCCGAGAGAGAAAATAGGAATGCCTTGTGGTCCAGGCCTGCGGGCAAGTCATGGCCCGCGTGCGAATATACGGCACCACGATTCCTGAATGTGTCGGCTATAGGATAACCCGCTTCAGGCACTCAAGTGCTGATTGCACAATTGTTGCAATAAGACCACACTGATCGGCCATTCGGAAAACGAAGCTTGTCAGAAGGACCGAAACATCATCAAGCAGGGCCAGCATTTTCGAATTGACCCTGCTCTATCCGCTGCGGCGAGAACTGTCCTTTCATGTTCGTTCTTCCGTACCTGTTGCCGTAAGGCAGGACGAATTTCGATGACCGGCAACTGACGTGACCCGCTCCGCGTTTTCACGTGTGGCAGACGCTCCGCGCGACGATGGGCGGTCACGGCCCCAGACGACGGAAGTGACATGATGGCCCACACCCCGACCGATTCTGCATCTTCTTCTTTCCAAACCGGAAAAGAAGGCGCTCCCACACGCGGCCGTTTTCCTGAGCTGGACCGGGTTGGCCTGCCTGTTGATCTGAGGAACCTGTCGATTGACCAGCTCAGGCAGGTGGCGGACGAGTTGCGGTCGGAGACG
>NZ_WOTH01000019.1 GCF_011516945.1 Acetobacter estunensis | reverse complement strand
TGCCTCCAGAGGCAAAATGCCGTTGTCATTCCAGATCAGACGCACAGGACACAGCTCTCAGAACAGAGAATAACACTCTTCAGACAAAATGTGAGAAATCCGCGTCGATCACAAATATGAGTTGATAAAGATCAAGGAAGTTCCGTTCTCTCTGATGCCGAATGAAGTCATGGCTTTCGCCGAAAGTCATTTCGGGAAACGCCTGAGAAAATCAGGAACTCTGTTCTTTTCTTGGGGGAAGGAAACGGAGTTCATCAGAGGAAAGATGACATGACCAGCAACACCAATCCCAATGGCCGCTCACAGTTCGTTCGTGTTCCGGGTGGGGTCGTGCGCGTGGCGGATCCTTTCACTGTGCTGGAACGCCAGATGGTTCGGCTGTTCGATGATTTCAAAGATCCGGCGCAGGCCAAAGGTATGCGTATCGGCGCTACGGATGTGACGGAAGACGCCCAAGGCTACACGATCAGTATCGAAGTGCCCGGCTGCGAGGAAAAAGATATCAAGCTCTCCACGTCGGGCGGAACGCTTACCATCAGTGGCGAGAAGAAGAAGCCGGAAGTGCCGGAAGGCACGAAACAGCATGTTGCGGGGCGTGCGTTTGCGTCTTTTGAAGACGCTTTCGCCATTCCGGAGGACGCTGATGCGGACAAGATTACGGCGGCTCTCAAGAATGGTGTGTTGACCATTACGCTGCCCAGAAAGGCAGAGATCAAGCCTGCGGAACGCACGATCGCTATCCAGTCGTAAGCTCGTTTCCACCCGCCCAGAGGGTGGGCGAAATGGAAAACAGGCCGGAAAACCGGAGTGCAATGTCACTCCGGTTTTCGGTCATTTGTTCGTATCGGGCTGGATGAATTCCGGCAGGAAAGGATTGTCTTTCTGCATGGAGTTCTTCGACGGCAGAGAGGAGGCATCCCATCCGCCGCCAAGGGCTTGCACGAGATTGACCGAGGCGAGCACCCGATTTTGCTGGATGGACAGCACCGTTTCCGCGTTGGAAAGCGCCGTCACTTCGGATGTGATGACGGTCGTGTAGATTTCGGTGCCTGCCAGATACTGGTTCATCGCTACTGTGACCGCCTTGTTGGCAGCATCGAGTGCGATTTGCTGTTGCGCGGCCTGATCGGCAAGAATGCGCAGATTGGAGAGGTTGTCTTCCGTAGTCTGAAGAGCGCTCAGCACCGTCTGGCGATAGGCTGCGGTGTAGGAATCATAATTCGCGTTCGCTTCCCGCACGGCGGCTGTCCGTGCGCCGCCCTCGAAAATGGTCTCGGTCGCCGCGGCCCCCAATGACCAGATGCGATTGGCGACCTGCACGAGTGCTCCGACCGGATCTCCGCTGTAACTGTAGGATGCGGTAAGTTGAACATCGGGATAGAATGCCGCGATTTCAGCGCCGATCATGGCGTTATATTCTTCCATCCGGCGTTCCGCGGCGGCGATATCGGGGCGACGCTGGAGCAACTCGGCAGGAACCGTCACAGGAATGGCGGGGATGTTACGCGTGAGGCTGCCCGGTGCGATGCTCAGAGACGCGGGAGCCTCTCCCATCAGTACGGCGATGGCGTGTTCATACTGAGCGCGCGTCTCACCCGTCTGGATTTCCTGCGCCCGTGTCTGTTCAAGCTGTGTCTTGGCCTGAAGCACGTCCGTGGGAGAGGCCACGCCTGCATCATACTGGTTCTTGGTGATCTGATAGGAGCGTTCATAGAACAGCACGTTGCGGTGCAGCAGTTCCTTCAGGCTGTCCTGATAGCGCAGATTGAAATACGCAGTCGCCAGCTCGCCCTGATAGGACAGCGTGGCATTGGCAAGGTCGGCAGCGCTTGCCTGTGCCTCGGTGACCTGGGCCTGAATCTGTCGGCGGATCTTGCCCCACAGATCGAGATCCCAGCTTGCTGTCGGCCCCATCCCATAGGTGGTCTCTGTCGTGTTGGATGGTGTGTAGGTTGTGGAATCGGTCCCGTAGTTCACCAGCACGCCAGAGGATGCATTGCGCGAGCCGCGTCCGGTGCTGTTGCGGTTGAAGCTGAGGGAGCCGCTCAGGGTTGGGAAAAGCTGCGCGCGAATGGCGTTGATCGTCGCGCGGGCGTTGTGATAGCGCGCCTCGTATTGCGCCACGTTCTGGTTGTTGATGGCGACCTTTTCCTCGAAACTGTTGAGAAGCGGATCGTTATAAATCTCCCACCATTTCCCCTTGGGCTGTTCCGCCAGCGCGGGTTTGGCATAGTCCCAGCCCGGAGCCGGACGAAGTTCCTTGAACTGGGGCGAGATGATCGCGCTGGGCCGCTTGTAATCGGGGCCGACCATGCAGCCAGCCAGCACGAGCGGGGCCAGCAGCAGAGCGGCACGGCGTGGGAAGCGAGGGGGCAGCGTGTTCATTCCGCGTCAGACGTCCTGGGGTGTGGCGTGGAGAGAGGGGCGATGGAACCTGCGGCGGAACCGCAGGGCAAGCCGGTCGAGGGTGAGATAGATCACCGGCGTCGTGTAGAGCGTCAGCGCCTGACTGACCAGCAGACCGCCCACGATCGCGATGCCCAGCGGACGGCGCATCTCGGAGCCGTAACCATTACCGAAAACGAGAGGCAATGCACCGAGGGCAGCCGCCAGTGAGGTCATGATGATCGGGCGGAACCGCAGCAGGCAGGCTGTGCGGATGGCTTCAAGTGGTGTGTGGCCTTCCTCGCGCTCGGCATGAATGGCGAAATCCACAAGCATGATGGCGTTCTTTTTCACGATGCCGATCAGCAGGATCACGCCGATCATGGCGATCAGTGAGAAGTCTTCCCCGAACAGTTGCAGCGCCAGCAGCGCGCCCACCCCCGCTGAGGGAAGGGTGGAGAGGATGGTGAGGGGATGGACGTAGCTTTCGTAGAGGACACCCAGCACCACATAGACCGCGACCAGCGCCGCGAGGATCAGCAGCGGCTCATCGTTGACCGATTTCTGGAACTGCGCGGCATTGCCCGCGAAACTGCCATGGATGCCCGCGGGCATATGCAAACCCACGGTTTCCTCGTTGATGATGGTGACAGCCCGGCTGAGCGCTACCCCTTTGGCAAGGTTGAAAGAAATGGTGCTCGCCACCGATTGCCCGTCATGATTGATCGACAGCGCCGTGCGCGCGTGGGTGATGTCGGTGATGAACGTCAGTGGCACCATGTTGGAACGGCCGGTGGAGACCGCAGAGCCGGTGGAGGTCGAACTGCCGCCTGCCAACTGGTTGGCGATCTGGTTGCGAAAGTTCTGGGCGCTGATGGTTGCGGTGGCGCTGCTGGCCGAACTCGCTTCCGAGGTGGTGGTGCGCACGCGAATGGTGTTCGACGCTGTGCCGCCGTTGGCGGTGCCGCCGGATGCGCTGACCCAGACCTGTCGTATCGTGCTGGGATCGCGCCAGAAAGAGGGCTCGGCCACCATGACCACATGATACTGGTTGAGTGTGTTGTAGATCACGGAGGCCGAGCGCTGACCGAAAGCGTCATAAAGCGTGTTGGAGATAAGCTGCGGTGTGATGTTCAACCGTGCGGAGGTGTCGCGATCGATCTTCGTGACAATGGATTCGCCGCCTTGCTGCACATCGGTCGAAAGGTCGAGGATTTCGGCATGTTTGCGTAAGGCCGCCACCAGTTTGGGCGTCCATGCATACAGATCGGGCGCGGAATCGCCTTCCAGCGTGTACTGGTAAGACGCGTTGCCCTGTCGTGCGCCTGCCCGCACACCGCCCGGCTCCATGAGAAAGAATTGCGCCCCCACCAGATTGCGCAGCCGGTGTGCGATGCGCAGCATCAGGGTGGCGGCCGGTCCTCGCTCGCTCTTGTCGGTCAACTGAAGGAACAGACTGGCCTGATTGGAGGAGCCGCGCCCACCGACAAAACCGGCCACGCTGCTCACCTCCTTGTCCTTGAGAATGGCGCTTTCGACCTGATCGATCTTTTGCGTCATCGCGCCGAAGGAAATGGACTGATCGCCCATCAGGTGTCCCATGAGCATTCCGGTGTCTTCTGTCGGGAAGAAACCTTTAGGCATGGCCATGAACAGCGCCACCGAGAGTCCGATGGTCGCGGGAATGGTGAGAAGTACGAGCAGGTTATGACGCAACGCTATTTCCAGCGTGCGGGCGTAGGCGTTCTCGGTCTGTGTGATGATGCGCGCGCAGAAGGCTCCGATGGCGGTGAAGAAACGCTTAAGCCCTCCGCCCGACGTCGCAGATGCGGACGGTGCCATACCCGGACGCAGAATGCGTGAAGCGAGCATGGGGGTGAGCGAAAGCGAGAGCAGCATGGAGATGACGATGGTGACGGAAACCGTCATCGCCAGTTCATGAAAAAGACGGCCGGCCAGTCCTCCAAGCAGCAGGATGGGCAGGAACACCGCAATCAACGAAACCGAAATCGAGATGACGGTGAAGGCCACTTCTTCCGCGCCTTTCAATGCGGCTTCACGCGGCGGGATCCCGGCTTCGATGTGACGGGCAATGTTCTCCAGTACCACGATAGCGTCATCGACGACAAAGCCGGTCGAGACCGTCAGCGCCATGAGCGACATGTTGTCGAGAGAAAAGCCCAGCAGCCGCATGATGCCGAAGGTGCCGATGATGGAAGTCGGTACGACAATGGCGGGAATGAGCGTCATGCGCACGGAGCGCAGGAAGACGAATGTCACAAGCACCACCAGCACAACGCCGATGATGAGTGTGGCCTGCGTGTCCTCCAGTGAGGCGCGGATGGTCAGGGAGCGATCGAGCGCCACATGCAGCGCTACATCCGCAGGCAGCGCTTCCTTGAGATGCGGCAACTGGCTGCGGATGTCATCGATGGTGTGGATGACGTTCGCGCCGGCTTGCGGGAAAATGACAGCGATGACGGCGCGCTGCTGGTTGAAGAACCCGGCATTGCGGATGTCCTCCACGCCATCGCTCACTTTCGCTACGTCGGACAGGCGCACCGGACGGTTGTTGCGATAGGCCACGATGAGGTCACGATAGGCTTGGGCCGACCGTGCCTGATCGTTGGTGTCGAGCGTGAAGCGCAGGCCGTTCTGGTCGATCACACCTTTGGGCGTATGGGCATTGGCCGAGGCCAGCGCGGCGCGAACGTCCTCAAAGCCGATGCCATACTGGAACAGCATCAGCGGATTCATCTCCACCCGCACGGCCGGCAGGGCGCTGCCCGAGATCTGCACCATGCCCACGCCATTCACCTGCGAGAGATGCTGCTGGAGCACATTGCTTGCGAGGTCGTACAGCACGGCGGGCGTGCGGGTGGGAGAGGTGAGGGCGAGGATAAGGACCGGAGCCCCGTTGGGGTTGGCCTTGTTGTAACTCGGGTTCTGGCGCAGCGATGAGGGAAGGTCGGCATGGGCGGCCTGAAGGGCGGCTTCCACGTCGCGTGCCGCGCCGTTGATGTCTCGGTCCAGCGCGAACTGGAGCATGATCCGCACCTGATTCTGGGAAGACTGGGACGTCATCTCCGTCAGGCCCGCGATCTGCCCAAGCCTGCGTTCCAGCGGCGCGGCAACTGAACTTGCCACCTCGTTGGGCGAGCCGCCGGGCTGCTGGGCCTGCACCATGATGACGGGAAAATCGACGTTGGGCAGGTCCGCCACTGGCAGGGAGCGATAGCCCAGCATTCCGAAAATCAACAGGGCTACGGTCAGCAGCGTGGTCGCCACCGGTCGCTCGATAAAGAGGCGGCACGGACTCATGTCCGTACCTTTCGCGTTGCGGTTTTCGTCAGCCGCCGCATGAGATCAGCCCTGATCCGGAGCGGGGCCGGAGGCATGGTGTGTGGCGAAGCGCGCGCGCCATCTGGCGGCAAGCGTGTCGAGCGCGAGATAGATGACCGGTGTGGTGAACAGCGTGAGCAACTGCGAGACGGCCAATCCGCCGATGATGGCAAGCCCCAGCGGGCGGCGCAGTTCCGAGCCTGTTCCGCTTGAGATGACCATCGGCAGCGCGCCGAGCATGGCGGCCAACGTGGTCATGAGGATCGGGCGGAAACGCAGCGTCGCGGCCTGTCGGATGGATTGAAGGGAGGACATGCCGTGCTCGCGCTCCGCTTCGAGCGCGAAGTCGATCATCATGATCGCGTTTTTCTTCACGATGCCGATCAGCAGCACGAGGCCGATGATGCCCATCACGTCCAGACCGGCGCCCGCGATCCACAGCGTGATCAACGCGCCGATGCCCGCCGAAGGCAGGGTGGAAAGGATTGTGACGGGATGGACAAAGCTCTCATAGAGAATGCCCAGCACGATATAGACCGCGACCAATGCTGCCGCGACGAGGAAAAGCTCGTTGTTCAACGAGCCCTGGAACGCGGCGGCCGTTCCCTGAAACGAGGTCTGGAAGGCTGAGGGTAGGCCCAGCTTTTTCTCTACGCGCTGGATGGCGTCGGTCGCCTGTCCCAGCGAGTAGCCGCTTGTCACGTTGAATGAGATGGTGGTGGCAGGAAACTGACCGAAATGCGTGATGACCAGCGGGGCTGTTTCGCGGGTGACGGTCGTGACGGTCGCCATGGGCACGAGGCCGGAGGTGGGCGAACGTGTGGGGCCAGACGTGCTCTCGCCCGAATTGCCGGAAATGCCGGGAAGATAGAGCTGGTTGAGTGAGCCAAGAGACGTCTGGAAGGCCGGATCGGCTTCAAGGATCACGCGATACTGGTTGGACTGCGTATAGATTGTCGAGATCTGCCGCTGCCCGAACGAGTCATAGAGCACATTGTCGATGGTCTGCGGCGTGATGGAGCAACGTGCGCCGGTCGAGCGATCGAGTGTCAGACGGGCGACCAGTCCTTCCGCCTGAAGATCGGACGTTACATCCGCCAGCGCGGGTTCCTTGCGCAGGGCTTCAAGTAGTTTAGGCACCCATATCTTGAAGGCGTTGTAATCCGGGTTTTCCAGCAGGAACTGGTATTGCGTGGCGGCGATACTGGTATCGAGCGAGAGATCCTGTACCGGCTGGGCATAAAGCTGGATGCCCGGAATGTTGGCGGTTTCCTGTGACAGCCGTGTGGCAATTTCCGATGCTGTAGCGGAACGCTCGTCATGGGGTTTGAGGTTGATAAGGAACCGACCCTGATTGAGCGTCGCGTTCTGGCCGTCCACACCTACGAAAGACGACAGCGACGTGACATCCGCGTCCTTGAGGATCGCGCGGGCAAGTTCCTGCTGATGCTGCTTCATGGCGTCAAAAGAGGTGGACTGCGCGGCAACCGAGAGACCCTGAATCACACCCGTGTCCTGCACGGGAAAGAAGCCTTTGGGGATCAGCCAGCCGAGCAGTCCTGTCAGCAGCAATGTGGCGGCAAAGACGGTCAGCGTTGTCTTTTCATGAGCCAGCACTACGTCCAGCGCGCGGTCATACCCTGCGATCAGCCGGTTGGTGGCGACTTCCATCCGTGCCGACCAGCGTTGGAACGCCGTGCGGGCCTCGCTTACATCATGCGGACGCTCGGAGAGCATCCGGGCGCACATCATCGGCACCAGTGTGAGTGACACCACGGCGGAGAGGATGATGGTGATGGCCAGTGTGACGGCGAACTCATGGAACAGGCGGCCCACCACATCGCCCATGAACAGCAGCGGAATGAGCACGGCAATCAGCGAGATGGTGAGGGAGATGATGGTGAAACCGATCTCGCCCGCGCCGCGTATGGCGGCCGTCATACGGTCTTCGCCCGCTTCGATATAGCGGGAGATGTTCTCAATCATGACGATGGCGTCATCGACCACGAAACCCGTGGCGATGGTGAGCGACATCAATGAGAGGTTGTCGAGGGAGAAGCCCATCAGGTCCATCACGGCGAAGGTGCCGATAATGGAGAGCGGAACCGACAGACTGGGAATGATCGTGGCCGGAATGTTGCGCAGGAACAGGAAGATCACGGCCACGACGAAGGCGAGCGCCAGAAACAGTTCCAGCTCGACATCCTCGACAGAAGCACGAATGGTCGTTGTGCGGTCAGTCAGCGGCACGATATCGATGCCCGGTGGCAGTGAGGTGCGCAGTTGAGGCAGTGTGGCCTTGATGTTGTCCACCACTGAGATGACGTTCGCACCCGGCTGGCGCTGCACGCTCAGCACAAGGCCGGGCGTGGTGTTGGCCCAGGCAGCAAGCTGTGAGTTTTCCGCTCCGATGACTACGGACGCCACATCGCGGATGCGCACAGGACCGCTGTTCTGATAGGCGATGATCTGGTTCATCAACTGGTCGATGCCAGCGATCTGTCCGTCCACGCGCAGGGTGGCGGCTCTTGTGGGGCCGTCGAAGGTGCCGGTGGGAGAGTTGACGTTCACGTTGCCGATGGTGGTGCGCAACGTATCCAGATCGACGCCGAAGGATGTTAGCTTGGGAATGTTGACGCGAACGCGGATGGCCTTGCGGTTGCCGCCTGAGAGCGTGACCAGTCCCACGCCCGAGATCTGGCTGATCTTCTGTTCCAGCCGCGTATCGACGTAGTCTTCCACCTCCGGCAGCGGAATGGTCTTGGAGGTGATGCCAAGGGTGATGACGGGCGTGTCAGCCGGATTCACCTTGGCGTAGATCGGAGGGGCGGGCAGGTCGGTGGGCAGAAGCGAATTGGCCTGATTGATGGCCGCCTGTACCTCCTGCTCCGCAATATCCATCGACATGGACAGCCCGAACCGCAGGGTGATGACCGAGGCTCCGCCCGAAGAACGCGATGTCATCTGGTCAAGGCCCGGCATCTGGCCGAACTGCGTTTCCAGAGGTGCTGTGACGGATGTAGCCATCACGTCCGGCCCCGCGCCGGGGTAGAAGGTCTGCACCGTGATGGTGGGATATTCCACGTCCGGCAGGGCCGAGACCGGCAGGAAATGATAGCCGAGTAGACCGGCTATCATGATCGCGAACATCAGGAGCGTGGTGGCGACCGGGCGCTCGATAAAGATGCGTGACGGATTCACGGGCGGCTCAGTTCGCGGGCTGGGAAGGCTTTGTGGACGTCTTGTCGTCCGGGATCGTCACCTTGATGCCGGCGCGCAGATGATCGGTGCCGTCCGTAACGACCCGGTCTCCTGCCACCAGCCCCGTGCTGATCACGGTCTGGGTGCCATCCGTGATGCCGGGCGTGACATTGCGGACATCGACCGTGCTGTCGGTCTTCACGACATAGACGAACTGACCGTTGGGGCCGGTCTGAAGCGCGTTGTTGGGCACCATGATGGCATTGTGCAGCGTATCGACCAGCAGTCGCGCATTGACGAACTCATTGGGGAAGAGGTGTTCGTCCTGATTGGGGAAAATGGCGCGCAGGCGCACGGTGCCCGTGGCTGTATCGATCTGGCTGTCGAGCACGCTGACAGCACCGGAGGCGATTTTCTGCGTGTTGGAACTGTTCCATGCATCGACCGGCAAAGAGCCGGTGGCGCGCAGGCGATCCGCCACCTGAGCGAGCTGATCCTGCGGGAGCGTGAAGATGACCGAGATCGGCTGCATCTGCGTGAGGATGGCGAGACCGCCTGACTGTCCCGCCGTGACATAATTGCCGCGATCCACGGCGCGGATGCCCACACGCCCGTCCACGGGGGCTGTGATGTGGCAGTAGGTGAGCTGGAGCTTCTGTGTGTCCACCAGCGCCTGATCGGTTTTCACCGTGCCTTCGAGTTGCTCGACCGTAAATTGCTGGTCACGTGCCGTCATGGCCGCGACGCTGTCCTGTCGGATGAGCTTCTGATAGCGGCCGTTGTCCACGCGGGCTTTTTCCAGCTGCGCCTTGTCCTGCGCCAGCTGGCCTTCATATTGCCGCAGCGCGACTTCGTAAGGGCGGGGATCGATCACGGCCAGCAGATCGCCCTGATGGACATGCTGCCCCTCCGTGAACTTGACGTCCATCAGATACCCCTCAACGCGCGTCTGAACGGTGACGTTGGTAATGGGAACCACAGTGCCCAGTTCCGTCAGCACGACTGGCATGTCGCCTGTTTTCACGCTTTCTACCGCAACGGGTTGCGCGGTGGAGGCGTCGGCCGAGGCATGATGACGCCCGGAGCCGGATTTTTTGGCGCGGTGCCCCAGAAAGGCGAAAACCAGCAGACCGGCCAGCACTATCACGGCAATGAGCCACAGAAGGCGGGAGCGTTTTCGGGGCGGGGGTACCGGGGCGGGGGCGGGAGAAGCGGGCGTGTTGTGTTCGTCCATGAAGTCCTGCCGGCGTCCTTGATGTAGAATGCGATGCGTGCCTGAAAAAAGAGCCTGTTGCGTCTTCTCGGGAAGGCGCTGATGTCACAGTCCTAGCAGCAAGAAAACGTCTTCATATAGCCCTCTTCTGTGACGGGATAATGTCCATGCCCTGATTTTCGCGGGTGCGGGAAAATTGCACGCGAATGCAACGCTATAATGAACTTTTGTGACCGGTTTGTTTCGCCTTGATGGTGATTGCGTGGCGTATGGGGCGCTAGCGCCACAAAACTTCCTTCGGGTGATGTCTGGCGAAGGGCGTGTTTCTTTATTAAAGTAAACGGATAGGGAGAATCATCGCACCCATGTCCCGTTTTGCCTTTCTTTCCCGGCGCTGTCATGCGCAGACTTTCGGTCTTGCCCTGCTCATGGGAGCGGTGGGCGTGTTTGTACTGCCGACGAAACCCGTTCATGCACAGAATACCGATCAGGCGGAAGCCGAGGCGGCTGATGCGGCGAAAGAGGCCGAGGCGCGGCGTGAGGCCAAACGGAGCGCCCCTCCCGCTGCTCTTCCCGGCGCTCAGTCAAACGGTGAAGACAACAGCCATGCCAGCGGGGACATGGAGCCGACGGCAGCTCTGTTCGATGCCGTCAATCGCGGCAGTCTGGGAGCGGCGAAGGAAGCCGTGAATCGTGGCGCAGACATGGGCGGTCATAATGCGCTCGGTCAGACACCGCTCGATCTGGCGATCGACTTGAACCGCAACAACATCATTTTCTACCTTCTCGCCATGCGCAACCTCGAAGGCTCTCCGAGCGATGTCGTAACCTCGGTGGCCAGTTCCGGCGTGCGGGTCGAGAACGGCTCGGGACGCATGGATGTAGGCGGTTCGGCTGGGCGCAACACTGCGGCGAGCCTGAGCCAGCGTTACGATTCCAGTGGCGGAACCCCACAGCCCACCGCTGGCTTCCTCGGATTCGGTGGAAGCTAGGCAGCATAGGTGAGAAGAGAGGCGGCGCCTTTCTTCTCGCGATACTGAATTACTGTGCTGCGATCTGATCCGCTGTGATGGGGGCATTGGAGTCGGCGGCAAGGCTTTCGCCACGCAGCGTGTCCAGCGGCAGCCAGTTTCCATCGCGCTCGAAATGCCAGAAAGTCCAGCCATTGCACGACGGTGCATTGGTGAGCAGCGCGCCAAGCTTGTGGATCGAACCCCGCTTCGCACCGCTGATCAGCGTTCCGTCCGGCGAGACGGTGGCAAACACGCGCTTGCTTTTGTCGCACAGAATTGTGCCGGGCATGATGAAGTTCCGCTCCACCAGACTGCCGAAAGGCACGCGCGGCGCTTCACGCTTCATCGGGGTGGTGGCGACCGCATCCGCTGCGATGGGCGTTTCCGCGTTGACGCGGGCGATTGCCGCTTCGGCGTAGTCCGGGTGACGTTCGATACCGACGAAATGACGGCGCAGGCGCTTGGCCATGGCAGCCGTGGTGCCGGTGCCGCTGAACGGGTCGAGCACCACGTCATTCTCAGCAGTAGAGGCCAGCAGAACGCGATGCAGCAGGCTTTCGGGCTTCTGCGTGGGGTGCAGTTTCAGTCCGTGCTCGTTGCGCAGGCGCTCATTGCCGGTACAAAGCGGCAGATACCAGTCCGAGCGCATCTGAACATCGTCGTTCAGCGCCTTCATGGCCTGATAGTTGAAGCGATAACGGCTGCTCTGGTCACGCGCGGCCCAGATCATGGTCTCATGCGCGTTGGTGAAACGGCGGCCACGGAAATTGGGCATTGGGTTGGACTTGCGCCAGACGATGTCGTTGAGAATCCAGAAGCCCAGATCCTGCAGGATCGCGCCGAGACGGAAGATGTTGTGATAGGAGCCGATCACCCAGATCGTGCCGTCCTTGTGCAGCAGGCGACGCGCTTCGCTCAGCCATTCGCGCGTGAAACGGTCATAGGCCGCAAGATCGGAGAACTTGTCCCAGTCATCGTCCACGCCATCCACGACACTGTCATCGGGGCGGCGCAGTTCTCCCTTGAGCTGAAGATTGTATGGCGGGTCTGCGAAAATGCAGTCCACACTGCCGGACGGCAGGGAGCGCATCGTTTCCACACATTCGCCGCGGAGAATCTGGTCGAGCGGAAGCTCCGTCTTCAGTGTGGCAGCGCCGCTCATGCTGGTTCTCCGGTGGTAAGGGTGAGTGCAAGCTGCTTGCGGACAGTGCCGAAGCCGCGTCTGTGATGGGGTGTGCAGCCCTGCGAAGCGATGGCCTCGCGGTGGGCTTTGGTGCCGTATCCCGCGTTGCGCGCCCAGCCGTAGCCGGGCCAGCGCATGTCGAGCCGCTCCATAATGCGGTCACGTGTGACCTTGGCGAGGATGGACGCGGCTGCAATCGACAGGCTGACGGCATCGCCACCCACTACGGTGCGCACGGGTACGTTGAGCGGGGGCGCACGATTGCCATCCACCAGCGCCAAGGTCGGAGGCGAGGGCAAGCGCTCGACAGCTCGTTTCATGGCGAGTTGGGCGGCGCGGAGAATGTTCAGATGGAGGATTTCGTCCACTGAAGCGGCGGCTAGACCGATTTCGATGCCGGGAACGGAGGGTAGGCGCTCAGCCAGAATTTCTCTGCGGCGTGCCGTCAGGGCTTTCGAATCATCCAGCGTGGATGTGAGATCGTCAGGGACGCCAGCGCCGAACACCACGGCACAGGCTACGACAGGGCCAGCCAGCGGACCGCATCCGACCTCGTCCACGCCCGCGACGCGGCCACCGTGTTCGAGTTCGAGTGAAAAGTCCGGCATGTGCCCCCGTCAATGTTTTAACGACTCGTTGTTAACCGCCGAGTCGCGCTATCAGCGACTCGGTAAGTCAGAAAAACCATTGAATGGGGGAGCGGCGCAAGAGTCGGGCGGTAAAAAGTTGCGACTCGGAGGAAAAAATCGCGCAAAGAAAAATGGATGCCGCTTTTGTGCGGCATCCGTTCCGTTTTCGTTCAGGCTTTCTTGCGGCGCGGCAGACAGAGCCAGCCCAGAAATGTGCCAACGGCGGCGACGATGCCCAGCGAGAGAAGCGGCTTGTCACGCACGAAGGTGACGCCCTTCTCAATCAGGCCTTCGCCCTCTTCGTAGAGATCGGCGAACTCTTCGCGCGCCATGCCAGCGAACTGATCCACCTTGCCATCGGCCTGCATGCCTGCATCGCCCGTCAGGCCGCCGACCGCATCCTTGACGCGACCCTTGGCCTGATCGACCACGCCTTCGACCTTCTGTTCGGTGGGGTTGATGCTGTTGTCAGCCATGAAACTTTCCTCTTCTTTGATCCGCGGTACGGACGGGCCGGACCGCGACGACATGCCTAGTAGGAGGCCCAACTACGGGCCATGGCAATGTTTTTCAGCGGCTGACCACTCGGGTTCTGCCGCCTGCCATGATCCGAACGCTCGGCTTCGTGAGGAGTTCGGCGGCCACCGTGATGGCAATATCCGGGTCATGTTACGAGAAAGAGAGTGTCGCATTTCATGATCTCCCTGACACCCTCGCGTATCATCGCACTGACCGTCGCGTCGCTGCTGTTCATGGAGCAGCTTGACGGCACGATACTGGCCACAGCGCTTCCCTCCATTGCGCGCTCGCTGGACGTCGATCCTGTCCTGACCTCCGTGGCGCTCACCTCCTATATCGTGGGGCTGGCGATCTTTATCCCCGCGTCCGGCGCTGTGGCGGACCGTCTGGGAAGCCGCACGACGTTGATGGTGGCCATTACTCTTTTCATGGCCTGCTCCATGCTGTGCGGTGTTGCCGGAAATCTGGAATTGCTCGCGTTCGGGCGGATATTCCAAGGGATGGGGGGCGCGCTGATGGCGCCTGTGGGGCGGCTCGTGCTTTTGCGCAGCGTGCCACGCAGTGAACTGCTGGGCGTGATGATGTGGATGATGATGCCCGCCACGCTCGGCCCCATGCTGGGACCGGTGATTGGGGGTGTCATCACCACGCTGCTGTCATGGCGCTGGGCATTTTACGTCAATGTGCCGGTCGGATTCATCGGACTCTGGTTGACGTGGCGTTACATCCCGCAGTTGCGAGAAGATCATCCGCCGCCATTCGACTGGAAAGGCTTCGCACTGGCGGGGGGCAGTCTCGCGCTGTTGTCGTTCGGAGCCGAACTGGTCAGTCATGCCACACGTCCGCTTTGGCTGTCTGTTGTTCTTCTGCTGGCCGGAAGTGCTCTGTTTGTCATCTGTTACCGGCATATGTGCCGCTACCGGGTGCCGATGCTGGATTTCCGACTGATGGAGGTGCCCACCTTCCGTCTTTCCGTGCTGGGAGGGGCGGCGTTCCGTCTGGCGGTGGGGGCGTTTCCCTTTCTGATGCCCTCTCTGCTTCAGCTTTCTCTTGGGTTGGACGCGGCGCGCAGCGGTCTCATCATGCTGGCGGCGCCTCTCGGGGCTGTCGTGGCCCGTCTGCGGGTGCCACAACTGTTCCGGCGGTTCGGCTTTCGACGCGTGATGATGATGACGGGAGGCGGTGCGGCGCTTGTGTTCGGGCTGCTGGCCTGTATCCGGCCCGGCTGGCCGCTGTGGGTGATCCCGATCATCCTGTTTGCATCGGGCGTCATGCAGGCCATCCAGTTTTCGGCCTATAATTCGATCGCCTATGCCGATCTGCCCGAAACACGCATGAGTGCAGCTACGAGCTTCTATTCCACGTTTCAGCAGATCATGCTTTCGGCCGGTATCAGCGTGGCTGTGCTGGCCGTTACGGTTTCACGGCTCGTGCAAGGGCATGTGGAGGTGACGGGAAGCGATTTCGACGTGGGCTTCCTCGTCACGGGTGCGCTCTCATTGTTTGCCATTCCGATGGCGCGTTGCCTCGCCCCCGACGCTGGTGCGTCGGTGAGCGGTCATCGTGGACCGTCCCTGAGGCAACAAGAAGGAAGGGAGGACGTCAGCCACGCCCTTCCCGGTACCAGCCCAGACCGAGTGTCAGGAGAGCGAGCCCCAACGCCACCCACGCCGGAATGAGGGGCGTGCTGCTGGTGCCGGTCAGCACATGCGCATGACGCGCTGGAAACATGAGCGTTCCCTGTTGGCCTGCCGGTGTGCCTAGTTGCACTGTCGGCATGACGGGCGCCGCTGGATTGTCACCCAACCATGCCAGAGTGCCGCCGCTTTTCTTCACGACCGGCGCGATGCGCTCCGCTGTCACGCGCAAATCATCGTATTCCTGCGGGTCCGTGCTGCGCGGGGCGGCATAGGCTTTGTGTTGACCGTCATCGGCTTCCCAGATGCCGGACAGACGTGCGGTCATAGATGCTGATGCGACACCGGGGGAAAGCTGGTGAAAGGCGAGTGTCGTCTTCGTGCCATCCGGCGCGGTGACACTCACACCTGAAGGCGGTGCTGGCTGTTCGCTATGGCGCGTTACTGTCAGCGTGTCGTCTTCAATTTGCGCTTCGAGCCGTTCCTCCTCCAGATCCGGCTCTTTCATCAGCCAGTGCGAGATACGGCGCAGCAGTTCCGCCTGTGGGCCGCCCCCGAGTTCTCCACGGGACCACAGCCAGATCTGATCCGACAGCAGCAACGCCACACGTCCGTCCTCCACATGATCCAACACGAGGAGGGGCGAGGCATCGGGACCACTCATCAGCACCTCGCCATGGGCTGAATCCGCTTTCAGTGCGCGATACCACGGACCCCATTGTCCCGTGATTTCCTTGTCGGATGCGGTGTCAGTGGCTCGCGCCGGTGGTGCGCCGGGCAGTTCTGCCGTGACAGGATGACGGCGGCCGGCATCGGTGAGTTCAGGGCGAAAGCGGCGCACGGCAATACTGGCGCTTGCGGCCTGCGGATCGTCATAGAGCACGGGCGGCACATGGGCGGGCAGGATATCGCCCACAGCCGTTTCCTGAAGCGAGCCGGGGCCGGTAAACTCCGGGCCTGCGATCAGGAGCAATCCTCCGCCCTTACGCACGAAGCGGGCGATGTTGCGGAGATAGCGTGGCGGCAGGATGTGACGATTCTCAAAGCCATCGAGAATGATGAGATCGAACTGGTCGATCTTGTTTTCGAACAGTTCCTGCACGGGAAAGGCGATCAGCGCGAGATCGGATAGCGGCGTGCCGTCGTCCTTCTCGGGGGGACGCAAAATGGTGAAGTGGACGAGATCGACGGTCGGGTCGGCCTTGAGCAGACGCCGCCATACGCGCTCGCCCTGATTGGGAGTGCCCGAGACGAGAAGCACTTTCAGCCGGTCACGTACGCCGTTGATGCTGACCACGTCCTGATTGTTCAGCGCGGACACTTCTCCGGGCAGCGCGGAGACGGACAGCCCCACCAGCGTTTCGCCGGGATGGGTGAGGGGAAGCTGGATGTCCTGCGGCTCTCCTGTGCGCACGGGAACCTCCAGCGCGGACTCACCATCTTTCGTGAGCGTGACGGTGGCGGGTGTGCCGTCATGCGTGCCGGGACCGAGATCGTCCACCTGCACGCGCAGCGTTGCGGTTTTCCCGACGATGGCATAGGGCGGCGCCTGAAGGATGCGCAGACAGCGGTCTGTTTCCTCGCCCTTTCCCGTCAGAAGAACATGCAGCGGGAGTGTTGTTCCATGACCGTGAGAATCTTTGGGGATGAGGCGCTCGGGAACATTGGCGGGTGTATCGCGTGTCTGACCGTCGGTGATCATCACCGCGCCAGCAAACTGCTCGGGCGGAATATCGGCGGCACCTTGTGAAAGCGCGTCGAACAGTCGCGTGCCACCGCTCTGCTCACCATGCACGGTGATCGCGCGCAGGCTGAGACCGGGTGGTGTTTTCTCTCCCAGAAGGCGCTCGGCAGCGCGGGCAATCGCCGCCCGTTTCTCCAGCGTCATCGAAGGTGTCTGGTCCACGATCACCAGCGCCGTTTCGGGCAGATCGTGATGGGTTTCGTGCAGCGTCTGCGGACCCGTCAGCCACACCAGAATGATGACGGCGGCCAAGGCACGGAGCAGCGTGCCCCGCATCCGGGCCACCACTCCGGCAAGTGTGAGCACGACAACGAGGGCAGCGAGCGCGATCAGCACCCAGCGGGGCAGGAGAGGCGCGAAGTCCAGCGAACGGGTGAAGAAATCAGGCATGTGTCCTCACTCCCCCAGCCGGCGCAGGATGGCGGGGACGTGAACCTGATCCGCCTTGTAGTTGCCGGTCAGGGCGTAGATCACCGCATTCACTCCGAAGCGATAGGCTGTGCGCCGTTGTTCGTCACCGCCCGGTAGAACCGCAAAGCGCGTGTCACCGTTCTGATCCACTGCCCAGGCATGCGCCCAGTCGGCGCTACCGATGATGACGGGACTCACATCGTCGTTCTCGGCTTCTCCCTCACGGGCCACCCATACGGGCTGTCCGGCGTAGCGGCCGGGGAAAGCGTGCAGCAGATAAAATGTGTGGCTGAGCACGTGATGATCGTCGAGACGGGCGAGCGCCGGGATGGGAAGGCCCGCAGTGACGCGGCGTAGGGCAGCGGTGCTGCCGGGGGCGTCCCCAGAAAAGCCGGTTTCATCGTTGCGGGCGGTGTCCGGGTCCACCCCCTGCGTGTCGATGACGATCATGCCGCCACGCGCCATGAAAGTGGAAAGGGCGGCGGTTTCCGCAGGCGTGACATGGGCGTCGGGCGTGATGGGCCAGTAAAGCAGCGGATAATAGGCGAGATCGTCTTTTCCCGGCCGTACGCCGTCCGGATGTCCCAGCACGGCGGAGGTGCGGGCGTTGACGTAATCCGAAAGCCCCTGAAGTCCTTCACGGGACACGGAGTCCACCTCCGCGTTGCCGGTGAGGACATAGGCCAGTCGTGTTTCAAGGGCGGCCTGTGGAACCGGTTCTGTAATTTGCGAAGGCGGAGGACTGGGCTGCGGCAGGGGAACGGCGTCCTGCGCGAATGCCGGAGGGATCTGTGCGACGAGAAGCAGGACGAGCAGGGACGCGCGCGTGCTGGATCGACCCAATGAAAAACCGCGCAGTTGCCATGTCCAGATGGCGTCGATCAGCAGAAGCAACAGCCCCAATGCCAGTAGCCATGGTCCCGGATAACGATCCGGTTGGTGTCCTGCCGGAGTGGCGGAAACACCGACAGCCGGAAGGACTGAAAGAGTGTGTATCGTGTCGCCCACATTGAGCGCGCGCCGTGCGGAACGGCTGCCATAAAGGCCGGGCGGATGCTCTGGCGATGGTGGCGTGCTGCCGAACAGGTTCGCGGCCAGCCCCCGAGCGAATGGCGGTGGCGGTCCAAGTGCGCCGTCTCCGTCCAGCGACAGGACGGGCGGCAGGATAGCGGTATCGGCCGGAGCGTCCACGCCGCTTGCGTGGTTTACGAGGCGTTCCAGCATGGCCACGAACAGGCCGGAAAGTGGCAGATTGGACCAGTCCGCCGTGGGTGTGACGTGAAACAGCACGACCTCGCCTTTACCCAAAGGAGTGTGAGTAACCAGTGGCGTGCCGTCCGCCAGACGTGCCCATGTGCGGCTGTCCAGATCGGGGGCAGGGCGCGCGAGTACCTGCCGCGAGACGGTCACGTCCTTTGGAATCGGCAATCCGTGGAAAGGAGAGGTCTCGGGAAAGGCAGTCAGGGGCTGCGGCTTGCCCCATGACATCGCGCCCCCAAGCTGGCGTGCTGTTGGCATCAGAGATACCGGCAGCAGAGTGGTGGCAACATCGTTTTTCTGAGTGGACGAATCCGCATCGTCCGTTTCGCTGGCGCTGTCTTCATTTCCCGCAAGCGTGCGTCCGGCAAAACGTATGAGAGTACCTCCCTTGCGAACCCAGTCCGCCACACGTTTACGGGTCTCGCCGTCCGTCAAGCTGCCGTCGGGAGCGATGAGCACGGACAGGGGCTGTGACACGAGTGACGCGACAGTGCCTGTGTGCAGGTCCGCCGTGGGGGTAAGGGCGCGGCGCAGGTAAAACTGCGTGCCGACCAACGGCGTGTCACCGCTTGCGGACGCCGAGACGAGGCCGACGGGGCGCAGGCGGTCCCCTTCATCGAGCAGCAGGGTAGCGGCGGCGGAAGGCGTGGCGTCCACGCTGAGCAGGTCCACACGGTTGCGCGTGATGGTGGGGAGCGCGACGGAGACGGGGGCACTTGTCGCATCGGCTGGGATCGTCACATCCGTTACGGCCAGTGTGCCGCCGTCCTGTCCATGAGCGCGAATACGCACATGGCGGCTCATTGCCTGCGGTAGGGTGATGAGTTGCGCCATCACGCCACTGTCCGCGCCTTCATCCGGTGTGTGCGTGCCGGTCAGAACCATGGGCTGGCTGTCGGGAAAACGGATATCCTGTATGGGTGCTGTGGCGGCCAGAGCGGCAGCCAGTGTTCTGTCGGCGACGGCGCCCTCCTTGCCCGGCGTGGCGACGCCATCGTCGAAATAGATCACGGCTCCGATGGGAGCATGGGCGGCCATCAAGGTCCGAAGAGTGGCCGCTATTCGGGCACGATCAGGAGCCCACGGCGCAGGACGCAGTGCATCGAGCCGATGACTGGCTTCTTCGGCAGAAAGAACCGGAGGCAAAAGGGGCTCGTTCGTTGGAGACGCAGGACCATTGGGAGCTGTCGGCAGCAGCACGATCTTGCGCCCTGCATGTCCGGCGGCATCGAGCACAGCGTGGGCGGCGGCGGTGCGGGCGGGCCAGTCGGCGGCGGAAAACAGACCGTTGTCCATCAGCACGACAAGGGTGCCGGAGCCGGGCAGAGGCACGGGACGCCCCGGAATGACAGGGATGGCGAGACCGAGAATCAGCAGGGTAACCGCAGCCAGCCGAAGCAGTAGCAGCCATAAGGGGGGCGTGGCGGCGTCATCGTGTGCAGGTTTCAGCCGTGTCAGCAACGCAATGGGAGGAAAGACCTGCGTGCGCGGCGCGGGTGGCCAGGCGCGAAGCAGCCACCAGATGCCCGGAAGCACAAGGAGCGCTCCGAGAAGGGCCGGAAACTGAAAGAACATCAGGCGCGCCCTCCTGTCCGGTGACTTTGCAGGGACGTGCCCAGTGTCAGCAGCGTCGATGCCGCGGACATATCCGTGGAATGGGTCAGGAGCGTGTGTCCACAACGGTCGGCCAGCATGCGCAGCTTACGAACGCGCTCATCGAACAATTTGCCATAGTCTTCGCGCAGAGTTTCGACGCGGGGCAGCGTTATGGACGGCTCGCCTTCCGTGCCCTCAAAGCGCACGCGCCCGGACCATGGCAGCGCCCGTTCAGCGGGATCATGGATTTGGATCAGATGCGCCCCAATGCCATTGCCCGCGAGACCGCGCAGAAGGGCATCGAGATCTTGGTCGGGGCAGAGCAGATCGCTGGCGACGATCAGACGGGCATGGCGTGGGAGAGCGATGGCGGCGGGCAGAGCCGGAAGGGAATCCTGTCGGGCGAGCGTTTCCAGCGCCAGACCGATCCGCATGGCGATCCGTCCCGCACCCGGTGGCAGCATGGCCGGCCCTTGTGGCGTGAGCAGACGCACACGTTCGTCGCTGCGTTCCAGCAGGCTTGCGAGGCCCAGCAGCAACAGAATGGCCCGGTCACGCTTGAGCGGCAGGGCGCGAGTGTCAGAGCGCCAGAACATGGAAGGGGAGAGATCGCACCAGAGATAGATCGTCTGTGCGTTTTCGGCTTCGGTTTCACGTGCCTGCGCGCGATGGCTGCGGGCGGATTGCCGCCAGTCGATACGTGAGACGGACTCACCGGGCAGTGCGGGACGAAACTGCCAGAACGTCTCACCCGGACCGGCGCGGCGACGGCCATGCAGTCCGGTGGCCACCGTGGCGGCAATGCGTTCGGCTTCCATGACAAGGGCGGGAAGAGGGGCCGCCAGCCGATCGGCCTCAGTTGCGAGAAGCGCCGGTTCGGAGGTGTGCGTGTCGGCTGTTCGCATCTGCGTGGAAGAGAGGGCGTCGATTGAGGACGCCTTACCCTCTCGCAAAAGGGAGCGCGCGCGGGCGAACAGCCCTGTCCGGGGAGAAGTCGCCAAGATCAGCCCAGACGCTGCACAAGTCCGGCGATCACATCCTCGACGCGGGTGGAATCCGCGCGCGCGGAGAAGCTCAGCGCCATGCGATGGGCAAGAACCGGGACGGCGAGTGCTGCGACATCGTCGAGACTGGGCGAGAGGCGTCCATCCAGAAGAGCGCGGGCGCGCGTGGCCAGCATGAGCGTCTGGGCCGCACGTGGGCCGGGACCCCATGCAATAGCGTCGCGCACTTGCTCAACGTCGGAAGTCTCGGGCCGCGCCATGCGGACCAGTTTCAGAATGGCGTCCACGATACGCTCACCCACCGGCAAGGCGCGAACCATCATCTGGGCGGCAATGAGCTTTTCGGCGCTCAGCACCGCTCGCGGCTGGACATGGGCGTTCCCCGTGGTGGCGAGCAGCATGGCACGTTCGTCGGCTTCATCGGGGAAGGCGAGATTGATCTGGAGCATGAAGCGGTCAAGCTGCGCTTCCGGCAGCGGGTAGGTGCCTTCCTGATCGATCGGGTTCTGTGTGGCGAGCACATGGAACGGACGGGGAAGGGGATATTCCGTGCCGGCGATCGCGACCTTATGCTCCTGCATGGCCTGCAGGAGCGCGGACTGGGTGCGCGGGCTGGCGCGATTGATCTCGTCCGCCATGAGAAGCTGGCAGAAAACCGGACCCGGAATGAAGCGGAAGCTGCGATGGCCGGAGGCGTCCTCATCAAGGATTTCGCTGCCGGTAATATCGGAGGGCATAAGGTCGGGCGTGAACTGCACCCGCCGGGAATCCAGCCCCAGAACGGTGCCAAGCGTTGTCACCAGCAGGGTCTTGCCCAATCCTGGTGCACCGACGAGCAGGGCGTGCCCGCCGGAGAGAATGCTGACCAGCGCCTGATCCACCACGTCGCGCTGCCCGAACACGACCCGTCCGATCTCAGTGCGCACCTCCTGCAGCAGGCCTGCGATGACATCGGCTTCCTGCGCCAGTGCCGTGGCGTCGGGAGTTGAAGGCGCGCCCGTTTCGGGGGCGAGGAGAGGTTGAATCGGCAGGATTTGATGCGTCATGAGTCCAGTCTGACAGGTCCGGGGCTTACATCAAGGCGGCGCAACCCTATATCGGGAAGATGCTCAGGCAAACACATGTGAGTTAATCTGACGTGACAGCCGATCCTTCAGCCGCAGGCAAGGCGCCTCTTCCGGAAAAACCTCCGCAAGGTCGGACGCCGCGTCAGTGTGGAAAGCTACCCTTTCTCATCCGCCGCGATGGGGTGTGGCTCTACAGGGGTACCCCCATTCGTCGCAAGCCGATGGTCTGCCTGTTTGCCTCCGCGCTTTCGCGCGCGCTCAATGGAGATTACTGGCTGCGCACCCCGGTGGAAGCCGGCACCATCGATGTGGAAGACGTGCCATTCGTGGCGGTTCAGCTTGAATGGTGCGGCAAGGGGCGTGAGCAGCGGCTATGTTTTCGCACCAATGTGGATGAGGTGGTGACGGCGGATGCCCGTCATCCCCTGATCGCCAAATGGGATGTGCCGCTCGACGCCTGCGACAGTGCGCCGCCTCCCTATATCACTGTCAGGCAGGGAGAAGGTGAGTTGCCTCTGCTTGCCCGTATTTCCCGACCTGTGTGGTACGAACTGGCGGCGCTGGCGGAACCGGGGTGCCATGAGGGGCAGGCTTGCCTTGGTGTGTGGAGCGGGGGCGTGTTCTTTCCTCTTGCCTGCACTCCCCGCAATTGTCCTGACGCACCCACGGAATGACGCAAAACAATGAAGACTGCCTCGCATTGGACGCTCTGCCCGTCCGACCACAGTTGGCACGGATATGGCAGGCACTTCCGCAGGCGAGGCTGGTAGGCGGGGCTGTTCGTGACCTTCTGATGGGCCGGGCAGTCAGCGACTTCGATCTGGCCACACCCGAACCACCTGAAGACGTGATGCGGCGGCTGGAGAGCGCGGGGATTAAGGCCGTCCCCACCGGCTTGGCGCATGGGACGGTGACGGCTGTGCTCGAAGGGCGCGGCTTCGAAATCACGACCTTGCGGCGAGATGTGAAGACGGACGGCCGTCATGCGGAGGTCGCATGGACACAGGATTGGCGTGAGGATGCGGCCCGTCGGGATTTTACCATCAACGCGATGTCCTGCGATCCCACAGGCCGGGTGCATGATTTTTTTGGAGGTCGCGCCGATCTGAAGGCAGGACGGGTGCGGTTTGTGGGCGACGCTGCTCTGCGTATCCGTGAGGATGCGTTGCGGGTGTTGCGGTATTTTCGGTTCGAGGCCCGCTACGGTCGTGGCGCACGGGATGCCACCACAGTGCGGGCCGTGAGCGCGGGTGCCGCGTTGATTTCCGGACTATCGATCGAGCGTGTCTGGTCGGAACTCAAGCGTATCCTTAGCGGGCCGCGTGTGGGGGAAACATTCGCGTTGATGGAGGCGACGGGCGTGTTGCGTGTCTGTCTGCCGGAGTTGCAAACAGAAGGCAGCGCTGCGGTGCGGCGTTTGGAGGCTCTCTTGGCGTCCGGTGCGCCCGCTAATGGGTTGCTTCGGCTCGCAGCACTCCTGCAAGGGGCGCATGTTGAAGGAGGTAATGTGGAGACAGCGGTCAAGCGGTTGCGGCTGTCACGCACAGAGGCCGCGTTCGTGATGGCGGTGTGCGACGGTGCTGCGGTGACACCCCGAGACATACAAGGGGATGCCGATGTAGCACGCCTGCTGGCTCGGGTGCCGCGTGAGGTGGCGCTGGGAAGAGCGTGGCTGGCGCGTGCGCAGGCGTACGAAAAAGGGCGGGACGAACCCGGTTGGGACGGATTGCTCAAGACGCTGGAGACTCGCCGTGTGCCGGAGTTTCCTTTGGCCGGCCGTGATCTGCTCGCGCTTGGCATAGCTCCCGGCCCAGAGGTAGGGCGGCATCTTGCGGCGGTGCATACATGGTGGGAGGCGGGTGGCTGTGTGGCGGACCGGGCTGCCTGCCTTGAGTGGCTGAAACGCAGGCTTGCCGCCTGATGTGTCAGCGGTTTTGCCCTGCCTGCGTGGAGTTCGCGCCTTTTCCATGACGTGGGGCGCTGGTAGAGCACGCTGATGAACGCTGCGCCACCACGCCCCATTCTTTCCTCTTCGCAAGCGTCCACGCCTGTGAAGGATGACACAAACACTCTGCTGATACGGCTCTGGCGCGATCAGGTGCGTCAGCATGTCGGACGGATCGTGTCGGTGTTTGTGCTGACAGTCCTGATGGCCGGATTGACGGCGCTCTATCCACTGGTGATCCAGCGCGCGCTGGACATGTTTTCCTCTCACGATGAGCGGATTCTGTATCAGGTGCCGCTGCTTATCGTGGCCATCACTTTGTCCAAGGCGGCGGCACAATACGGGCAGACCCTCGCCACGCAGGGATTGGTTCTCGTGGTCATTCGCGGACTTCAGGGAGAGATGTTCCGGCATCTGACGACGGCGGATGTCGCGCGGGTGGAGGAAGATGCTCCCGCAGCACTGGCCGCCCGTTTCACGACCGATGCGATTTCCATTCGCGAGGCGATGATCCGCGCCGTCAACTCCGTGGGCGATGTGGTGACGGTCATCGGCTTGATCGCCTCCATGATCTACATGGATTGGGAACTCAGCCTGATCGCGGCGTTACTGTATCCCATCGCGGCCGTCCCCATTCAGAAACTTGGCAAGCGGGTGCGCCGGGCATCTGGCAATGTGAATGAGCAGGTGGGGGCGACCGCAGCTTTTCTGACGGAAAGTTTCGCGCAGGCGCGGACCGTGCGCGTTTATCGACTGGAATCCCGTGAGGAGCAACGCGCCGAGACTGCGTTCGATCGGCTGCACGAGGCTTTTCTCCGAATTATGCGCGGGCGGGCGCGGATTGATCCACTGATGGAGGCGCTGGGGGGCGTGGCCGTGGCGGCGGTGCTTGGTTTTGCCGGCTGGCGCGCGGCCATGGGAGGCGCGACGCTGGGGGACTTTTCGGGCTTTGTGGCAGCGCTTCTTCTGGCGGCCCGTCCTTTGCGCGCGCTGGGAGCGTTGAATGCGGCCCTTCAGGAAGGATTGGCCGGACTTTCGCGTGTCTTTTCCCTCATTGACGAACAGCCCGCCGTGACAGAACGCGCATCCGCCCGTCCGTTGCCAGCAGGGAAAGGGCATCTGCGCTTTAATCAGGTGGGGTTTCGTTACCCTGACGGGCGCAGTGGGCTTGCGGACCTGTCATTCGAGGCGCAGCCGGGCATGACGGTGGCGCTCGTCGGGCCATCGGGGGCGGGAAAATCGACCGCGCTTTCGCTCATTCCGCGTCTGCATGATGTGGCAGAGGGCGCGATCACACTGGACGGGGTGGATCTGCGCGATCTGCGGCTGGACGCGCTGCGCGACGCCATCGCTTATGTCAGTCAGGATCCACTTCTGTTCGATGTGTCCGTGAGGGAAAATATCCTGATGGGGCACCCGGATGCCACCGATGAGGCCATGCGTCGTGCTGCGGAAATGGCGGCGGCGGATCTCTTCATCGAAGCGCTGCCTGACGGATATGACACGATTGTTGGCCCCGGTGGCGGGAGGTTGTCCGGCGGGCAGAGACAGCGGGTGGCGTTGGCTCGTGCCCTGCTGCGCGATCCTCGCCTGCTGTTGCTCGATGAGGCCACAAGCGCGCTGGACAGCGAGAACGAGGCACTGGTGCAGAACGCGCTCGCGCAACTCCGGGCTGGTCGCACAACTGTCATCGTGGCGCATCGCCTCTCCACAGTGCGCTCGGCCGATATGGTGGTGGCCATGGCGGATGGAAGAGCGATGGAGTGCGGCACGCATGCGGAGCTGATGGCGGCGGACGGTCTGTATGCGCGGCTGGTGCGGAGTCAGGGGCTGGGGGAATAGGTGGGCCACTGAGCAAGAAGATGCGGACTGGCGATCTTTCTGCAATCCGGGCCGATGTTGAAACCTTTGAAACGGCAATGTGAATTACTGGTAATTGATGAACCTGTCAGGACGGAGCGCGTTGTTACTGTCACAGGCCCCGTTAAGTGGGCAGCATAGTGTCAGGGAGAATGACCGATGAGTGAACTGGGCGACAAGATTAAGGGCACCACTGACAAGGTCGTGGGTTCCGTGAAGGAAGGCGTTGGAAAGGCGACCAACGATGCGGAGCTTGAAGCCGAGGGTAAGGCTCAGCAGGTCAAAGGCAAGGTTGAAAACGTAAAAGGTACAGTCAAGGGTAAGATCAACGATCTCTAATGTGAGATGGTGACTGACCTGAAAAAAGAGCGTCCGAAGTGGCGCTCTTTTTTATTGGGAAATGTGAGTACCCGATAGCATGATTGCTGGCGGCAGCCGCATTATGCGCGTGGTTGGTAGGGGTGTCGGTTTATCACCTGATCGCTGCGCGACAGTTTCGTCCTGAACGACAACGCTCACTTCTGCGTTGTCCTGAGTCCTACTGTTCCAAGCTGCGTTCTGCGCGTGGCGTGTTTAGGGCGATTGCTCATGATTACTGTGCATCATCTCGAAAATTCCCGCTCGCAACGTGTGCTCTGGCTGCTTGAAGAGCTTGGCGTGCCGTATGACATTTGGTTCTACAAGCGTGATCCCCAGACCATGCAGGCACCTCCGGAACTGCGAAACATCCATCCTCTGGGCAAATCTCCTATCATCACGGAAGGAGATGTCACGCTGGCGGAAAGCGGTGCCATTATCGAATATCTTCTTGATGAACATGGAAACGGACGCCTGCGTCCTGCTCCCGGCACGCCGGATTGTCGCTCTTTCATCTACTGGCTGCACTACGCCGAAGGATCGGCCATGCCGCCGCTGGTGATGAAGCTTATCTTCGCAATGATTCCCTCAAAGGTGCCGCTTCTGGTCAGGCCAATCGCCTCACTTATTTCCAAAGGTGTGCAGGCGCAGCTTCTTCGGCCGGAAATCAAGCGTCACATGGAGTTCTGGGAACAATCGCTGGCAACAACTGGATGGTTTGCGGGCGATGATTTCACGGCTGCCGATATTCAGATGAGCTTTCCACTGGAAATCGCGTGCGCGCGGGCAGATGGCGCGCATCTTCCGCATGTGAGCGCGTTTCTGCGCCGTATCCATGCACGACCGGCGTGGCGGCAGGCTTTGGAGAGGGGCGGGGCCTACGCATATTCGGGATCATAAAAATGATTGATGTCAGAGGGAGAACGGGCCTTTACTCATGCAGTCCCGGTGCTTCCCGCCCGGTCCGGGCCACATATTCCGTATATCCCCCGTCATAGCGGTGAACCCCGTCCGGTGTAAGTTCCAGCACCCGGTTCGATAAAGCCGCCAGAAAGTGCCGGTCATGCGACACGAACAGCATTGTGCCGTCGTAGTCGGCCAAGGCTGAAATCAGCATTTCCTTGGTGGCAATGTCGAGATGGTTCGTCGGTTCATCCAGCACGAGGAAATTCGGCGGGTCATAGAGCATCAATGCCATCACCAGTCGCGCTTTTTCACCGCCTGACAGCACGCGGCACTTCTTCTCCACATCGTCACCGGAAAATCCGAAACCACCCGCCAGCGCCCGCAACGATCCCTGTCCCGCAAGAGGGAAGGCGTCGTTCAGCGTCTCGAACACAGTGCGGTCACCATCGAGCAGATCCATGGCGTGCTGTGCGAAATATCCCATTTTCACACTGCCGCCGAGCGTCACGGTGCCAGCGTCCGGCTCCGTCGTGCCCGTCACCAGCTTCAGCAGCGTGGACTTGCCTGCGCCGTTTACACCCAGAACACAGCAGCGTTCCTGACGGCGGATCAGAAGATCCAGCCCTTTGTAGATCACGCGGTTGCCATAGCTTTTGTCCACACCACGCAGATTGACTACGGCATCTCCAGAGCGCGGTGCCTGTGGGAACGTGAAGGACAATGCCTGCCGACGCTTGGGCGGTTCCACGCGGTCGATCTTGTCCAGCTTCTTCACGCGGCTCTGCACCTGTGCCGCATGGGAAGCACGGGCCTTGAAACGCTCGATAAATGCGACTTCTTTTGCAAGCATCGCCTGCTGCCGGTCGAACTGCGCCTGCTGCTGTTTCTCGTTCAGCGCCCGCTGCTGTTCGTAAAACTCGTAATCACCGGAAAAACTCGTGAGTGTGCCGCCATCGATCTCGATCACCTTGTTGATGACGCGGTTCATGAAAGCGCGGTCATGCGAGGTCATCAGCAGCGCGCCGTCATAACCTGCGAGAAACTGCTCCAGCCAGATCAGGCTCTCCAGATCGAGATGGTTGCTTGGCTCATCAAGCAGCATCACGTCCGGCTTCATCAGAAGGATGCGGGCCAACGCCACGCGCATCTTCCAGCCGCCGGAAAGACGGCCCACGTCGCCGTCCATCATCTCCTGACTGAATCCAAGTCCATGCAGGACTTCGCGCGCCCGGCCTTCCAGTGCGTAGCCACCAAGTTCCTCGAAACGTGCCTGCACTTCGCCAAAACGTTCCAGAATGGCGTCCATCTCATCGAACCGCTCCGGGTCCGCCATCGCGGCTTCCAGTTCCGCCAGTTCCGTGCCGATGTCCGCGACGGCCCCCGCGCCGTTCATCACCTCGGCTGCGGCACTGCGACCGGACATTTCTCCCACGTCCTGATTGAAGAAGCCGATCGTCACGCCCCGATCCGTCAGGACTTGCCCCTCATCGGGTTCTTCCTGTCCCGTAATCAGCCGGAACAGCGTGGTCTTGCCCGCGCCATTCGGTCCCACAAGCCCGATTTTCTCGCCTTTCTGAAGGGCGGCAGAGGCCTCGATGAAGATGACGCGATGGCCGTTATGTTTGCTGATGTTGTCGAGACGGATCATGAGGCGGCCTTACGTGTCGCGGGAGCGGAGAGACGAAGATCAGAAAGGCTTGCGCAGCACCAGCGTTGCCCAGTCCCCTTCACGCAGGCGACGTTCCATCACCAACCCACATCGCTGATGGGCCACCAACACCATGCGGACCTGCGTGTTCAGTAGTCCGGCAAGGATCACCGTGCCACCGGGCGCAAGATGTGCCGCCAGATCTTTGGCCATCAGGCACAGCGGACGGGCGAGGATGTTGGCGAACACCAGGTCATAGGGTGCGGCCTTGCGGATGGCGGGAGCGGACCAGCCGTTGCTGTAACGAGCATCGATCAGGCGGGACAGACCGTTACGGGCCGCATTCTCGCGGGTGATACGCACGGACCATGGGTCGATGTCGGTGGCCAGCACCGGACGGCGCAGCAGGGTTGCCGCCGCCATGGCGAGGATGCCCGAACCGCAGCCCAGATCCAGAATGCGCTGTGGCTTACGGTGAGCTATGCTTTCCAGCGCCCGCAGGCAGCCGCGTGTTGAGCCATGTTCCCCCGAGCCAAAGGCCATGCCCGCGTCCAGTGTCACGACAATACGACGTGTGGCTGGCGGTGCGTCCAGATGCGAGCCGCAGATGATGAAGCGCTGGCCTACTTCCTGTGCTGGGAAGGATTCATAGGTCCGCGCCAGCCAGCCTTCGGATTCCGTGTGCGAGCGTTCGAGGGGCACGGACACACCGCTCGTCAGTTCCGCCAGCGCGAGCGCCGTGGCCAGCTCGGCTTCCGCATGGCCGACATCCTTGACGCCCTCGACGCGCCACATGCGTTCTTCTTCGTCGAATTCGAAGATACCCACCGTCGTGCAGACCATGCTGATGGCGGATTCATAGGCTTCTACAGCCGCCTCTGGAACCACGACGGAAATGGTTTCAAGCTCGGTCGCATGGCGGCGGCGGCTGATGGTCATGGCGGCTCTTTCTCTCCCGGCGGGTATCGTATCCGGCGCGGACAGGGGCCGGGTGCGGCTTCCTATCAGGGGGAGGGCCGGGAGCGCCAGAGGCGATCAGTCCGCGATTGGCTGAAGATAGGACGACATCACGCGCTTGATGCCGGATTTCTCGAATGAGACTTCCGTTGCGCCGCGATCGGCTTCGATCACCACACCATAGCCGAACTTCTGGTGAAAGACCCGCGTGCCGACCTTGATCTGCGGCGTGCTGGCGGCCAGTTCTTCCTGCATCCGTTTGCGGCGCTTGGCCACCAGCGGCGACATGGACCCACTGATGTCATCGGAAAACACACTTGAAGAGAACAGGCCAGAGTGATCGCGTCGCGCCTGTCGTGTGGCATTTTCACCTTCACGCTCCACATGCTCGTCAGGCAGTTCGTCGAGGAACCGACTGGGCATGGATTCCTGCCAGTTGGCGTAAATGCGGCGACTGGACGCGTGCAGGATCGTCAGTCGGTGGCGTGCGCGGGTGATGCCCACATAAGCCAGCCTGCGCTCTTCCTCCAGTCCCTTGTTACCGCCTTCGTCCAGCGTGCGTTGGGAGGGGAACACGCCTTCTTCCCAACCGGGAAGGAACACGGTGTCGAACTCCAGCCCCTTTGCGCCATGGAGCGTCATGACGGAGACTTTCTGCTCTTCGCTCGCGCCTTCGGTATCCATGACGAGTGAGACATGTTCGAGAAATTCGCCAAGAGTGGGGAAGTCGGCCAGAGCGCGGACCAGTTCATGCAGGTTCTCCACACGTCCGGGTGCGTCCGGGGCGGTGTCGTTGCGCCACATATCGAGATAGCCGCTCTCTTCAAGCAGCGTTTCGACCGCCACGACATGACCTTCTTTCGCGAGCGTGGCGCGTGCGCCCGACAGTGCTGCGATAAACTCGGCCTGCTTGTCGGCGGATTTTCCCTTGATCAGCTTTTCTTCAATCATCGCCGCCAGCGTGGGGGCGAGGGGCTGTTGCCGCGCGCGGGCTTGCACATGCATCTTCTGGAGAGCGGCCGTGCCTACGCCGCGCTTGGGCACGTTGACGATACGCTCAAAAGCGAGATCATCCGCCGGATTGACCAATGCGCGCATATAGGCCAGCGCATCGCGGATTTCAGCGCGTTCATAGAAGCGCACGCCTCCGACGATGCGATAGGGGATGCCCGTCTGTACCAGTCGCTCTTCGAACGCGCGGGTCTGGAAACCGGCACGCACAAGGATGGCGATTTCACCCAAGGGATGACCTTCCCCGTGCAGACGTTCGATCCGCATACAGATCTCGCGGGCTTCCGCATCCGAATCCCACACGCCTACGACGCGCACCTTCTCACCGTCAGCGTCTTCGCGTCCGGGGCGCAGGGTTTTGCCCAACCGTCCATCGTTGTGGGAAATCAGCCCTGCGGCCGCCCCGAGGATATGCGCGGTAGAACGATAGTTGCGTTCCAGCCGGACGATGGTGGCGCCGGGGAAATCCTGCTCGAAACGCAGAATATTTTCCACTTCCGCGCCGCGCCACGAGTAGATCGACTGATCGTCATCGCCCACGCAGCAGATATTGGACACGTCACCGGGACGGCGGGCGAGCAGGCGCAGCCAGAGATACTGCACCGTGTTCGTGTCCTGATACTCATCCACCAGAATGTAGCGGAACATCCGGTGATACTGCTCCAGCACGTCCGGGTGCTTGCGCAGGATTTCCACCATGTGAAGCATCAGATCGCCGAAATCGCAGGCATTGAGTTCGCGCAGCCGGGTCTGGTAGGCGGCGTAGATCGCCCTTGCATGACCATCGGCGTAATCCACATTTTCAGCGGGTGTGATCGCGTCGGGAGTCAGTCCGCGGTCTTTCCAGCGCTGGATGATGCCCATCAGTCCGGGCAACGGCCAGCGTTTCACATCCACACGCCAAGGTTCGATCACCTGTTTGAGCAGACGCAACTGGTCGTCGGTGTCGAGAATGAGAAAGCCGCTGGTCAGACCCACATGCTCCGCATGGCGGCGCAGCATCCGCGCGCACAGGGCATGGAACGTGCCCAGCCATAACCCTTCGGCGGGAGCGCCGAGGATGAACGAGATGCGCTCGCGCATTTCGCGTGCGGCTTTGTTGGTGAACGTGACGGCCAGAACCTGCCATGGCTTGGCGCGACCCGAGAGCAGGATATGGGCAAAGCGCGTGGTCAGCACCCGGGTTTTGCCCGTGCCGGCCCCCGCCAGAACGAGAAGCGGTCCTTCGGTCGTCTCGATGGCGGCAAGCTGTTCGGGATTGAGGCGTTCGAGATGGGAGGGTGTGGTCACGGTTTGTCTTTCCGATGCTCCGGGGTGGAGCCACTCGTCGGTGCGTTCATCATGGTGTCGCGTTCCTGCTACCATGCACGGCATTTCCTGTCTCGCTCGCGCAGGCTTGCGGAGAGAGTGCTTGACGATTGGGGCGGCGCGTCACAGCTTCTGGGGACGATTTGCCGGGGCAGGGGACAGATGAGCGTTCGCGTTCTCATAGATCATCGCAAGACAACACCGGCGACGCGCCATCCGGAAAAGGCGCATCGCCCGGATAATCCGATTGCGCGCAAGCCGGACTGGATCCGTGTGAAGGCGCCCGGACATCCGGTCTATCACGAGACGCGCAAGCTGATGCGTGACAACAAGCTCGTGACGGTGTGTGAGGAAGCGGCCTGCCCCAATATTGGGGAATGCTGGTCTCAGCGCCACGCCACCATGATGATCATGGGCGAGATCTGCACCCGAGCTTGTTCGTTCTGCAATGTGACCACCGGGCTGCCCCATGCGCTCGATCAGGATGAACCGCAGCGTGTGGCGGACGCGGTGGCCAAGCTCGGCCTGCGTCATGTGGTCATCACCTCTGTGGACCGCGATGACCTCAAGGACGGCGGCGCGCGGCATTTTGCGGACGTCATCACGGCCATCCGCCGGGCCTCCCCCGATACCACGGTCGAAGTGCTGACCCCCGATTTCCTGCGCAAGCCCGGGGCGCTGGAGGTTGTTGTGGAAGCGCGGCCGGATGTGTTCAACCACAATATCGAGACCGTCCCGCGTCTCTATCCCACCATTCGTCCCGGCGCGCGCTACTATCAGTCGGTTCGGCTTCTGGACCGGGTGAAGCAGCTCGATGCGTCGATCTTCACCAAATCCGGTGTGATGCTGGGGCTGGGAGAAGAGAAAATGGAGGTTGCACAGGTGATGGACGATTTCCGCATAGCGGATATCGATTTTATCACCATGGGGCAGTATCTTCAGCCCACGGTCAAGCACGCGGCTGTCGCCCGGTTCGTGACGCCGGAAGAGTTCGAGGAGTATGCCGCAATGGCGCGTGCAAAAGGGTTCCTTCAGGTCAGCGCCACACCGCTTACGCGGTCGTCCTATCATGCGGACGCCGATTTTGCGGCGCTGCGAGACGCGCGGGAGACCCATTTGCGGATGAAGGCGGCCGCGGGCGAGGTGGCCTGATGCCGACCCATTCCGAACGGCGCGTCCTTCCTTATACACCGGAGCAGATTTTCGATCTTGTGGCGGATGTGGGCAATTACCCGAAGTTTTTGCCGTGGTGCACCAATGTTCGTGTAAAAATGAGCACGTTACAAGAACTCGTAGCGGATATGACGGTCGGGTTCGGCCCGTTTCGGGAGACATTTACATCTCGAGTCGCGCTGGATCGTCCGAATTCTATTCGTGTGACGTATGAAAAAGGCCCGTTCCGTTATCTCAATAACGTGTGGGCGTTTGCGCCTCATGAAAATGGTTGCGTTGTCGATTTCTTCGTGGATTTCGAGTTCCGCTCGCGTCTGCTGCAAAGCGCGATCGGTGTGGTGTTCAACGAGGCCGTTCGACTGATGGTTTCGGCGTTTATCCGACGTGCGCGCGAGATATACGGACCGCCGAAGACGGAGCGTGTGGCGGTCTCTTCTCCCGTTCAGGGCGTGGGAATGAGGGGAAGTGTTGCGGGGCGTAGTTGAAGAGGGCCTTACGCCTATGCCAATGATGCGACCATCAGGTTCAAGCGTGACAAAATAGGTTAGCGGTAGTCGTCGGGTCTCTGCCCATAGCGACCACCGGGACCGATGGCGCCCGGAACGGGCCATTGGCCGGTATTGGGATAACCGTAATTGTCTGCCCGATAACCTGATCGTTCATCTTGCCAGTGGCGGTGATGCCGGTCTGCGCAGCCCGATAGCAGAATGACGGCGAGAACTGCCAGTAATCTTGAAATATTACGGTGTGGCATGCTTGGTTCCCCGCAAGGATCGGATGAAACGCTGTTAGCGCGTATAGTGTCCATACGATCCTGGTACCGTTGGTGCGCTATCTCCCGGCTCGCGGCGTGGAGGCGGCGGTCCATAACTTCCGGCGCTGCGTTGCGCGCGCCCATCGCGCCAGCCGTGATGAGGGTGGTGCTCACTACAGGCAATGAGTGGAAAGCTCATCAGGGCCGCAATCACACAGAGTCCTACATTACGTAGCCGCATATCCTTTGCTCCTTCGATGTTATTCGAAGAAAGAAGCCTGCAAATTTCATGAAAACTAACGAAGGCTAAGGACGGGAGTTTCTGTGTAAGAAGATGACAAGATAATACAGCTCATAACTCATGAGTGGCGACAGTGTGCGCCGTAATGAAAAAGGGAGGCTTGAAGCCTCCCTTTTTCATCGTGTCCGATTGCTGGCCGGTTACTGAGCCGTGGGTTTGATCTGATCCAGCGGCACGCCATGATAGCGCCCTGTCTGGGCTTTCAGGAACGCGGTGATGGCCTCGACATCGGCATCCGAAATATCGCCTGCCGGTGTCTGATCTTTCGCCATCTTGCGCACGGCGTCTTCCAGTGTTTTCACGCTGCCATCGTGGAACCAAGGACCGGTGAGAGCCACATTGCGCAGGGTCGGCACGAGGAAGCGCGAGCGATCCAGCGGGTCATGCGTGACGTTGAATCGTCCAGCATCCGCGTTGGTGAGAGGCGTCCCACGATCCTTGAAGTAATCGTGTTCCAGTCCCATGACCTCCATCGCGCCACCACCCATCGACGGGCCATTGTGGCAGCCTGAGCAGCCGATGCTCTTGAACAGGGCGTAACCGTGCTTTTCCTGATCCGTCAGGGCGCTTTCATTTCCCTTGAGATACAGATCGAAGCGGCTGTCCGGTGTGATGAGTGTTTTCTCATATTCCGCGATCGCGTCCGTGATGGTGTTCTTATCGACTGGCTGGTTCGGATAGACCGACGCGAACGCCGCCATCAGGTCGGATTCACCCACAAGACGCGCGGCAACCGAACCCCAATCGTGGGAACCCATTTCCACCGGATTCATGACAGGACCGGCCGCCTGTTCCGCCAGTGTGGCGGCGCGTCCATCCCAGAACTGCACGATGTTATAAACCGAGTTGTACACGGTCGGAACGTTGATCGGGCCCTTCTGTCCGTGGATTCCGGTTGCCGTAACCAGATTGTCCACACCGCCCTTGTCTAGCCCGTGACAACTGGCGCAGTTGAGTGTGCCGTCGCCCGAGAGCCGATTGTCAAAGAACAGTTTGCGCCCCAGTTCGACCTTGTCCGCATTGACCGGCCAGCTTTCGGCGATGGGCTGAACAGGCTCGGCCGCAAAGCGGGCGGCAACACCCTTCACGGCGTAATGCGCGCGGCGTTCAGCGTCGATCCATGCCAGCACGGCGTTACGCTGGCTTTCCGAGAGGTGAGCGTGCCAGTGCATGAGCAGATACATCGTGGGCGGCATCCGGTTCTGACGGATAACTTCCTCGATGCGTGAAAGCTGTTCTTCGCTTGGCGAATGGCCTTCCTGGAAAGCGGCGATCACCGGCTCCATACGGAAATGCCGCAGACCCTGTTCCAGATCGTGCTGCATGAGCTGATTGGCGACGGGCACGTGGAAGTAGAAGGGGAGGTTGGCGTCTTTGGTATGGCAGTAGTCACACCGGGCTTCCCGCAACACATCGAAAGCGGCATGAGCGACCGGATCTTTGAGAGTGGGAGAGGAGGCCGCAAGTTCGGGCGCTCCGGCATGATCAAAATGGGTCAGGTAGGCCACTGTTCCGCCGTAGGCCACGACACCGGCTCCGATCAGCCCAAGGATGATCCGTTTCAAATGACTTCTCCGAAGCACAGGATTAAAAACATGTCAGGTTTGTAACATGACACCTATGCGATCTGTCAAAACGATTATCTTGATAAAAACGATGATTGATTTCGATCAAGTCGGTAGTCAGCCGTCGAGTTCACTTTTCAATCGTGCCCGCGCAATCGTGGCATAGGCGGGGTCGATCTCGATACCGATCCCCTGCGCGCCCATGCGTTGAGCGGCGACAAGGGTCGTTCCCGTGCCCATGAATGGGTCCAGCACACGGGGATTCTCTCGTCCATGCAGGCGAATGCACAGTTCGGGAAGAGCAACGGGAAACGTGCCGGGATGATTGAATTTCTCGTCCCGCCCTCTGACAGTCTCGTAAGGCACGAACCAGGTGTCGCCGCGACAGCGCCTGTCCTGCGCGTGTCCGCGCCGGGCAATGTTGCTTTTGTCCTTGAACGGCACGCCCACTCCAAGCCGGTCCACTTTCACATCGCCCGAGAGGGTAAGGTGAAAGAGGTGCTCATGATTGCGGTTGATGTAACGACCGCTGTTCACGGGTTTGAAATGGCCGAAAGAGTCATCCTCCACGGCGATGGATTTCACCCAGGAAATATGATTCTGCAGAACGAACAGTTCCCGTAGCCGCACGGCCAGTTCAAAGGGCAGCCAAGGCTCGGTCGAGGTTCCGGCGATGTTGAGGAAGAAGGAGGCATCGGGGCGCATGACGCGGCGCACACCCCGGGCGACGTCCATCATCCAGTCCAGATAGGCCTGTTCACCCAGCCGGTCTTCGTACGAACGATAACCCAGTCCTATGTTGTAGGGCGGGGAGGTAATGACGACATCCACATCCTCAGGCGTCATTCGCTTCATGACCCGAAGGCAGTCCCCGAGCACAACCTCCTGTTCACCGATCCTGTAGCGTCGTGTGCGCTTGAGCGGCGGTGAAGGAAGTTCGTCAGACGCCTTGACTGGTGGTGCCGCCCGTCGAGGACGTTTCACGCACTCCGCGCCGCAGCGAGGCGCCACGTCGAGCCGGCAACGCCGAGAATACGCTCGAACGTCCACAGATCGGAGAATTCGGTTACAGATTCCGTCCCTGTCACCGGCTTGCCTTCGGCATTGAGCGTCAGGCTGATCTGATCGGAAACGATACGGGTGTCGATGGAGGCAACGGTCCCGGCTGCTCCATCCATGAGGCGAACATCTTCAATGGCAATGCTGTCGATGCCCCGGATTTCGCTGCGCTGCGTTTCGCCAGCACTTTCGCGGGCGGTGATGGCGCTCTCAAATGCATCGGCTGCCGCTGGGGTGAGACGTTCGCGCAACACAGCGCGGTTGCCGCTGGCATAGGCCGCCACGATCTGTCGAAAAGCTCCTTCCACACCCACAAGGAATTGCTGGGGCGAAAAAGTGGAATCGCGCTGCGTGATGGAGGCCAGAACGGCGCCAACACGTGTGGCGGGAGCGGGGATATCGAACCGCACAGATGGCGAGGGCTCGGCCTGGGCATCGATCACCGGGCCGGGCGCTGGTCGGGCACTGGGCGCAGGCATGGGAAGAGGCTGAAACCCCGCTTTCTTTCCCAGCACACTGCGCAGCCGCAGGGCGAGAAATGCCGCGATCAGAGCCAGAACGACGATATCGACCGGAAAGTGGCCGAAGGAACCATCCATGCTTTACCGTACCCACTATACTGGAATTCATCGGACAGCCCCGGAAACTGCCCTTCCTGATATCCCGACAGGATAGGCTCCTGCCGGTCCGCGTGCAATGATCCTGCATCGCGGCTCAAATATGGGTCGCATGATCGGGAGAAAGCATGATCGTCCTGCGTCACTGTCAGTCCGAGTTCAATCGTCTGTTCACCGCCACACGACGCGATCCCGGCATTTCGGATCCTCCTCTTTCGGCGCATGGTCACGAGCAGGCTCAGGAACTGGTGGCACGCCTTCGGGGTGAGGATATCCGGCGCATTATTGTCTCCCCTTATCGACGGGCGTTGCAGACCGCCGCTCCTTTGGCGCGAGTGCTGGGGATCACGCCGATCGTGGAGCCGCTGGTGCGTGAGCGTGTGGCGTTTTCCTGCGACGAAGGGTCGCCAGCCTCTCAACTGGCTCTTGAATGGCCCGATCTGGATTTTTCCGGTCTGAGCGAAGGTTGGTGGAGCGAGAGTCCAGAGCCGCAGCATATGGTGGAAGATCGGGCGGCGCTTTTCCGGACTGCGATAGGGGCGTTGCCTCAGGCGCGACATACGCTCGTTGTGTCGCACTGGTGCTTCCTTCTCGCCTTTGTGGGGGAAAGCATGGAGAACGGCACATGGCGTCGGCTCGATGATCGGGTTCTGCATGGCACGGATTGAGGGCTCCGGTTGGCGAAGTGGGTCTCTCATGCTACCGCGGACACTCAGGGCGTTAGAGTGTCCCCAACCCGAAAGAACCGAGTAAATCATGTCCGACAGCACGACCCAGGCCGCTCCGCCGGCCCTGCCGCTTGCCATCAACCTGCAGTACACGAAGGACCTGTCCTTCGAGGTGCCCAATGGTCCGGAAATTTTCACGGCTCTGACGGCGGCTCCCCAGATTTCCGTCAACATCGATGTGCAGGCTAACCGCCTCCAGAACGATCAGCCGCATTATGAAGTGGCGTTGACGCTCAAGGCCGAGGCCAGCGAGGCTCCGGCGACTGAAGGCGGCCCCGCCGGTCGCAAGGTGTTCATTGCCGAGTTGACCTATGCTGCCGTTGTTACGCTGAATGAGCCGCCGGCCGAACTGGTTGAGCCGCTGCTGCTGGTCGAAGTGCCGCGACTGATTTTTCCGTTCGCCCGCAACATCCTCGGCGACATCACGCGTGATGGTGGGTTCCCGCCGGTTGTTCTGCAGCCCATCGATTTCGTGGCGCTGTGGCAGGCTCGTCGCGCCGAGATGTCGCAGACCGTTGGCCACGCCTGATCTTGTGGAGATGGGGACGATGAGCGTCCCCATCTGTTTGCCGTATCAATGACTGAGGCAGATGGATCGATGGTTTCTTCGTCAGGCCGGCTTGGAAAAACATGGGACAGTGTATCGAAGCGGACAGGGGCCGCGGTCCGAACGGTCTGCTTTGTCGTTCCCTTTGCATTGGCCGCCTGTGCCCAGCAGCCTGCGGGAGTGACGGCGGCCAATCCGCCGGGACGCATTCCACCGCAGGTTTTTCCACCGGGGACGGTGACGGAGTCCGCACCGCCAAGTGGCGTGAAGCTGGTCAACGATCCGTCTGCGCCATTGACGACACCGCTGTGTGGCGCGTCAGCGCAGGAAGCGAATGCGATGGGGCAGGCGCTCTATCCGCAGCCTTCTCGCACAGGTGGCGACTGTACGCAGAATGCGTGTTTCGACCCGGCCACCCAGACTTATATTGCCTCTGACAACACACGGCGTGTTTGCCGGTAAACGGCTGCCGTCCGAGTGCGATAAAAAGGCCCCGCTCCATTCAGGTGAGCGTGGGCCTTTTTTGTTTGCGGTTTTTTGCGAAATGCGGGGAAGGAAACGAAACATCTCACGTTTTCGTGAATGAAAAAGGCATCGGTCATGCAACCCCGGCGGTCTCCCATTCATTGGATGAGGCAAAAGAGGGGAAAAAATCATGGCTGATATCTTTCAGAACCAGCTCATCGACATCCTGCCCAAGCTGCGTGTGCAAGCACTGGCGCTGACCCGCAACCGCACGCGGGCAGAAGATCTTGTGCAGGATGCGGTCTGCAACGCGCTCAAGGCGCGTGACAGCTTTATCCCCGGAACAAATTTCGCAGCCTGGATGCACCGCATCCTTCGGAATCGTTTTATTTCGGATCTTCGTCGCCACCGTGCCACGACAGACATCGACACTCTTCCGGGCGATCTCCTTGCCACCAAGCCCGATCATGAAGATCGTCTCGCGATCAAGGATCTGGCCCATGGACTGGCCCAGTTGCCGAGCGACCAGCGCGAAGCGCTCGTGCTCGTTGTCCTGCAGGGCATGAGTTATCAGGAGCTTGCCGAAGTAAGTGGGTGCGCTGTGGGAACGGCTAAGAGTCGGGTGTTCCGTGCGCGGCGCCAGTTGCAGACATGGATGATGGGCGAACTGCCTGAGGACGACCGTCTGCGTGAAGAGGCGGCTGCCCTGCGCCGTCGTCTGGAGCGGACAGGTGCCCGCAAGAGTGAGGAAGTTGGGAAGGGGGTGTGACTCCTTTCCCTTTCCGGCATTTCTCTCGTGTCATGCATGATGCGAGAGAAATGCACAGTTGCGCCGGGGTGTGATATGAGTAGCCACTGTTTCCCGGCATCGCGCCCGGAAGTCCATGAACGTCTGCCGGGATGGTTGTCGATGTCGGCCAGAAACCGCAAATCGGGTTCAAAAGGAAAGAAGGACCGGCAAGAGGACGACGCATTCGATATCTGGTTGCGCAGAGGCTTGCACCAGCTTTTCGACGATGTGGTCAATGAGCCGATTCCCGAGGATCTTCTGAAACTTCTGGAAGATGGCGACGACGACACCTGACGTCGATGACGTTGCCTCCTCCATCGCAGGGCGTGTGCAGGTGAGAGCCGTGTCCCGTGCGTTTTACTGTCCATGCGCCCGGATTCTTTCGTGTGCTGTCGGGACGCGTGCTCGGTATTTTGCTGGTGAGGCGGAGCCCTGAGGGAATGAAGTCCTGGACGCCGATTGCCCGTTTGCGTTCATCGGGAACGGAGCATCTGCTCGACTCCGTGCGCAGCCGGATGCTCGGTGTCATCCTCGGGTCGGTTCTTCCGATCGCGGCGTTGGGCACAGTGCTGATCTGGCAGGACTACGAGCGTCTTGCGGACAGTGGAAATCGCCGGGTGGCGGCAGCGTTCTGGCAGATTGACAGCCGCATCTCCCGAGATATCGAACGCACGCGAAACATGCTGCGGACGATCGACCAGACAACGGTGGATATGGAATCGGTGTGGCGATTCCTCCGGCTTGCCCAGTCTGCCAGTGGCATGCGGTACTGCCTTCTCGCCATGGTGGACGGAGAAGGTCGGATACGCGACAGCCAGCCTGATCCTTTTCCTTCTGCCGAAGCGTGTCCGGGCGCGATGCGCGATCTCCATATCACGGAGGCGCCCGAGAACAGTTTCTGGACAGAGCGTGGGCGCCCCTATCTTCGCGTCGTGATGCCCGCGCGTCATCTCGATCCGCAGGGAAGACCGACCTATTTTGTCGCCGTCGAGCCGGTTGACTGGCACTTTCCTTCCCTTGCGGGCAACCCTTCGCTCGGAGACCGGAATACATCGGTATTCGACAATGTGTCCGCGTGGTTCGTTCTGGCGGACGGACAATCTCAACCCTTATGTTCTGGCTGTGAGTGGTCGTCCCCCCAAGCCGATCTCGTGGCACAACTGGCGCAACAGAGCCGGGCGCATGACGGGATTCCGGTATGGGAATCGCGCGATCAATTGTCCTATGCGTTTGGCCCGACGGCGGGCATCGTCAACCTTCTCGTGATCGCCCGCAGGCTCCCTGCTGAAACAAGGGCGCTTCAGATGCTGGGAGGGTGGATCGCGCTCGTCAGCGTTCTGCTAATGGCAGGACTGCTCGGTGTGATGATCGTGGGGCGGAGATTGGTCACCCGTCCATTGCATCAACTCACGGATGCGGTGCGCACGTGGGAAAAAACCGAATATTTCGATGCGGCCATCGGTGCGGGCATGCCCCGCGAGTTCCGCCAGCTTTCATGGACATTCGGGACAGCGACGCGCCGTCTGGCCCGTCGCGAAACCGAATTGCGCCATGCGCTGGAACGTCAGCGCGCGCTGATCGCGGAAATCCACCACCGTGTGAAAAACAATCTCCAGATCGTGGGGTCGTTGCTTAGCCTGCAAGGCAATCGCTCCGGCAAGGACGATGTGCGGAGCGCGCTGTTGCGCGCGCGCGAACGCGTCCGGACGCTGGCGATCCTGCAACGCCATCTTTATGTCGAAGGCGATCTCGAAAATCTCAACATGGCCGAATTTCTCCCCGAAATGGGGGAACAGATGATGCAGTCTGCCGACGATGACGTGCGCGCGCGCGTGACGCTTGAACTCGATGTGGAACCGGTGATTCTCTCGCCCGGTGTCGCCACGCCCATCGTGCTGATTGTCTCCGAACTGGTCACCAACGCGCTGGCGCATGCATTTCCCGATGGGCGGTATGGTACCATCAGGGTGTCCCTTGCGCGGGAAGAAGATCGCCTGCGGCTTGAGGTGACAGATGATGGGATAGGTCTGGGAGAGGAGAGCGGAGGAGTCGGACTTGGTCTTCAACTCGTGCGTGGGTTTGCCCGCCAGTTGTCCGGACAACTGGCCATGGAAGAAGGAAAGGGCAGTCGCTGGGTGATTACGTGCCCTATGGGCGAGGAAAAAGAGCCTTCCGGAGACGGATATGCGCCCGAAACAGCAGCGTTCGGCAGTTCTCCCCTGTCTCGCGTGGGACACTGAGCGCAGACTTGCCCACTGTTTCCCGTCCTGACTGTCAGGTATAGGGGCGGCATGAGTGAGAGCAAGGCGGCAATCAAAGCTTGGACTGGTGCGCAGCGGCGTATGGGCCTGCGTTCGGCCCGCCCTTCCATCCTGATCGGGTTGGCAACAGGACTGATCGGGGCGTTTCAGATGTGGTGCATCGCCTGTCTGCTTGGCCCGGTGCTGAGCGGACTGGTCGGGCAGGCATCTCAGAGCACGCCTCCGGCCTGGCCGCTCATCGGTTTCGCGGTGGCCGCCTGCGTGCGGATTGTTCTTGGAATTGTCGGGGAGACCGCGAGCGCGCGTGCGGGCCGCGTGGCCCGCAGCCGTCTGCGTCGTGAAGTGTTGACGACCTTTGTCGGTAACGGCCCAGCCATTCTGCGTCACGCCCATAGCGGTGCGCTTGCCGCTCTCGTGGTGGACCGGATCGAATCTCTGGATGGTTATTTCACCCGTTGGGCACCTGCCTCTGTGCTGTGGATTGCCGTTCCGTTCTGCCTGTTGCTTGTTACCTTGTGTGTGCAGCCTCATGCGGCCCTGATTCTGGGTATTTGCGGGGCGGCGGTACCCTTCGCGCAGGCCGCGTTCGGGATCGGGGCGGCTGTGGCGTCCCGCAATCAGTTTCTTGCCATGACCCGTCTTCAGGCGCGGTTTCTGGACCGTGTGCGGGGCATTGCCACCATTGTGCTCTCGGGGCGTACGGAAGACGAGGCGACACGTCTTCAGGCGGCCGCGGATGAGTTGCGGCAGCGTACGATGAAAATTCTGCGCGTGGCATTTCTTTCATCGGCTTCCATCGACTGCGCCATGGTTGTGGCATTGATCCTGATCGCGCTGACGGATGGACGCCACGCTGCGCTCATGGCGCAGGGCGGCGATACGGGCGCATTCCGTCACCTCGTCACGGACAGTCTTTTTGCGTTGCTCATTGTGCCGGAGTTCTTCGCGCCTCTCCGCTCGCTTGCGCTGGCGTATCAGGATCGTGCGCTCGTGCAGGGTGCTGCAGAAGATGTGCTGGCTCTTCCCGAGGCACCACAGCCAGCGCAAGGGCAGACCGTCCGCTCGGTGGAAGCGCATGGCATAACCATCGCGTTCGAAAACGTGTCCTTCACATGGGATGAAGCCCGTGGCCCCGCGCTGGATCACGTCTCCTTCGTGGCGCCTGCGGGAGAGACGCTGATCCTTGCCGGACCGTCTGGCTCGGGCAAGTCCACGATCATGGAACTGCTGCTGGGCTTTGTGAAACCAGAGTCCGGTCGCATCACCTTCAATGGTGCGGACATGCAGACCATCGTGCCGGACGCACTCGCACGCATGATTTCGTGGATCGGTCAGAAACCGGTGCTGTTTGCCGGTTCGCTGCGTGAGAACATTCTCTTCGCCCGACCGGACGCAACAGAGGAGGAACTCGCGGCGGCTGTACACGCGGCGGCCGTGGACCGTTTTCTCGACGTGTTGCCCGATGGGCTGGAAACCATGATCGGAGAAGGGGGATTCGGTCTCTCAGGCGGGCAGGCCCAGCGCATCGCCATTGCGCGCGCCTATCTCCGCAACGCCCCCATTCTGCTGCTGGATGAGCCGACGGCGCATCTCGACCCCACGACAGAAGCCGACGTGTTTGAAAGCCTGATCCGTCTCACACTCCGACGCACCGTAATCCTCGCGAGCCACTCCACCGCCGTGCACATGTTCCATGGGCGTCGTGTGGATCTTTCGCATGGGCATGTCAGCGTCTGTCAGGAAAGCGCATGAGTTCGTCCCTGTCGCATCGCCCCGATCAGGAAAAGGCGGATCGCGCCGCCCTGATGCGCATCATCGAGGTGTGGAAGCCGCATGCGGGACGTCTGATCGTTGGACTTGTCCTGTCGCTGCTGGCGGTCATCGCGGGGCTGGCCCTCATGAGCGGAGCGGGTCTGCGTTTCGCGGGAACCGTGATCGGCGTGACGGTGGTGACGACGCTGGCCCTGCGCGTTTTCGGCGTCAGCCGTATCGTGCTGCGTTATGCCGAGCGGTTGTATGCCCATGATGCGATGTTCCGGGCACTCGCGACACTCCGTGTGTGGTTTTTCCGCTCTCTGGCGAAAGGTGCGGCGGCGGGGCTCGGCTTTCGTCGGGCGGGCGATCTGCTCTCGCGTCTCGTCAATGACGTGGAGACGCTGGACGGGCTTTATCTTCGGCTTCTGCTGCCTCTGGCGGGCGCAATCCTCACATTTCCTGTCCTTGTGGTGGCGTTGTCGCGGGCCAATGCCCTGCTGGCTGTTCTGATTGGTTGCCTCTTCGCCATTTCGGCTTTTTTCGTGCCGCTGGCCGCAGCCCGTCTCAGTCGTCGCGAGGGGGCAGCGCTGGCCCATGCACAGGCTGCTTTGCGTGTGGGTGTCCTCGATCTGGTGAGCGGCATGCGCGAAATCCGCGTTTTCGGTGCCGGGCCGCGCATGCTGGACCGGGTTAGTCTTGCCAATGACCGCCTGCTCGCCCGTCAGAAACATCAGTCGCGCCGGCTCGCGCTGGTGGGTGGGGTTTCGCAGCTCTGCACGCAGACAGCCGTTCTCCTGTTGTTGGCTGCCATTGCCGGTATCGGTTTCGACCGCATTGCGCCGGTCGAGGGCGTGGGGTTGCTGTTCCTGACGCTCACGGCGTTCGAGGGGGCGGGAAGCCTTGCGCGCGCAGGTATGCTGGCGGGCAATATGGGGGCGGCTGCCCAGCGTGTGGTCGCTGTGGCGGATGAGCATCCGGTGCCACACCAATCGGTTCCGGTTGCCACCGCCATGCCTCAGACCTTCGATGTCCTCTACGATCATGTCGGCTTCCGCTGGCGGGAGGATCGCCCTTGGGTCTACGAGGATTTCTCGCTCGATATTCCCGCAGGTTCGCGTGTGGCGCTCCTTGGTCCTTCGGGAGCGGGCAAGTCCACGCTGGCCGCTCTTCTGCTCAAGGCGGTTTATCCCCAGAAGGGACGTATTCTGTTGGGCGGTGTGGATATTGCGGCACTCCCCGATGAGTGGGTGCGCAGGCATGTCGCGTGGCTCTCGCAGGCGACGCATCTGTTCGATGACACTATCCGCAACAACCTTCTTCTCGGTGCGCCGGAGGCGAGCGAGGAGGCGTTGTGGACGGCCCTGGATGAGGCAGCCATTGGCGATTTCATCCGCACGCTGCCCGATGGACTCGATACGTGGCTGGGCGAGGGCGGCGTGAAGGTTTCAGGCGGTCAGGGACGCCGCATCGCACTGGCGCGCACACTGCTTTCGGACGCACCCATACTTGTGCTCGATGAACCCGCGACAGGGCTCGATGCGCAGACGGAGCAGGATTTCTTCCTCACTCTCAACCGCGTAGCCACAGGTCGGACGGTCATTCTGATCGCGCATCGCCTGACAGGTGTGGAGCATCTTGATCGGGTGTGGCGCATTGCGGGTGGAGTTGCGACTGCCGCCACGGCATGATGCGGTGATGCTGGAAGACGATCCTCCGTTCTCTCCTGAGGACGAGCCACCTCCGTTTGAACCGCTTGATGAGATGTTCCCGTCCGCATCCGATAGCGAGCGGGATCGTTTCGTGGGCCTCAGCCCGACAGAGGTTCTCGCGCGCGTCTTCGGCTTTCCGGCGTTTCGGGGGCTTCAGGAGCAGGCGGTCGATCGTGTCATGGCGGGGGAGGACACGCTTGTTCTCATGCCCACCGGCGGCGGTAAGAGCGTGTGCTATCAGGTTCCGGCTCTGTGCCGTACCGGAATGGGGCTCGTCGTCTCCCCGTTGATCGCGCTGATGGACGATCAGGTGGCGGCGTTGCGCCAGCTTGGCATCAATGCCGCTGCTCTTCATTCCGAACTGGATGGAGATGAGGCCAGTCGTATTCGCAGCGATCTGTTCGCGGGACGGATCGACCTGCTTTATGTCTCGCCTGAGCGGCTGCTGTCTCCCGGCACGCTGGACCGTCTCTCGCGACAGACCATTTCAGTTATCGCCATTGATGAAGCGCACTGCATCTCGGCGTGGGGGCATGAGTTCCGCCCGGAATATCGCGCGCTTCAGACACTGCCGCAGCATTTCCCGAGCGTCCCTCGTATAGCGCTCACGGCTACGGCGGATCCGCGCACGCGCGACGATATCCTCACGGCTCTCGCCATGCCTGAGGCACGCGTGCTTTCGGCCAGTTTTCACCGACCCAACCTGATGATCTCGGCTCGTCCCAAGGGCGGTGAGATGAAGCAGCTTGTGCAGGTGCTCGACCGGCATCGTGACGATGCTTCCATCGTGTACTGCGGTTCTCGTGCCCGGACGGAACGCATCGCGGCCTCTTTGCGCGAGAAGGGCTATCCGGCCTGCGCCTTTCACGCCGGGCTTGCGCCAATGGAGAAACGCGCGGCCCTTCATCGCTTCCGTTCGGGCGAACCGATCGTAATGGTGGCGACCATCGCCTTCGGGATGGGGATCGACCGGCCCGATGTGCGGGCTGTGGTGCATCTGGACATGCCAGCCTCACCCGAGGCGTATTATCAGCAGATCGGTCGCGCGGGCCGCGATGGCCTGCCCGCCGATGTTCTGCTGCTCTATGGCGGCGAGGACATGAGCCGCGCGCGTTACTGGCTGGACCAGTCCAATGCGCCGGAGAGTGAAAAACGGGTCATGCGTTCCCGGCTGGAGGCGATGATCGCCTTTACCGAAAGCACATCATGCCGCACGCGCGCTCTGTTGGCGTGCTTCGCGGAGACGATGCGCGAGCCGTGCGGCCATTGCGACAACTGCCTTCAGCCGGTGCCGACATTCGACGGCACCGAAGCGGCGCGTAAAGTGCTTTCAGCGGTCTATCGCACAGGTCAACGCTACGGGATGGTGCATGTCATCTCGGTGTTGCGGGCAAAGCTGTCTGACAATATCTCACGCGCGGGGCATGATCGGTTGTCCGTGTGGGGGATTGGCAAGGACCATAGCGAGAACTTCTGGCGAAGCGTCATGCGCCAGCTCATCGCGCGGGGCGCGCTTATGCCCGGCAACGAGCACGGGGGGCTGCGTCTGAATGGCGATGTCGCGCGCCCGATCCTGCGTGATGAAGAGAAGGTGGAGCTGCGCGAGGACGCACTGATCGCGGAAAAAGGCGCGCGCTCGGGCGGGCAGGGCGATTCGATTGTGGATCAACTGACAGATGAGGCGCGCGAGCGCTTCCTTGCCCTCAAGAAATGGCGGCTGACGGAGGCGCGGGAGCAGGAAATCCCGCCCTATGTCATTTTCCATGACGCCACTTTGCGCGACATCGCACTCGAATGTCCTGACACCCTTGATCAGTTGGGTGATGTGCGTGGCGTGGGGGGGTCCAAGCTCACACGTTACGGGGATGCAGTTCTGGAAGTGCTGGCCGACATCGGGGCTGCCCGGTGACGGGAGGCGCGGATGTTTCACGCACGCAGATGCGTCATCAGGCGATCATAGCTGCGGTCCGCAAGCAGGGTTATGCGTCGCATGAAGAACTGGCACGGCACTTCGATGTCGCCGTGCAGACCATCCGGCGCGACATTCGCATACTGGACGCGGCAGGGGATGTGGTGCGTCACCATGGCGGTGCCAGCGCACCGTCTTCCGTCGAGAACATCGCTTATTCCCAGAGACAGATTCACACCCGGCGTGAAAAGGAAGCCATCGGTGCCAGCGCGGCGCGGGCGGTGCCGGATGGTGCGTCGCTGTTCATCAACATTGGGACTACGACCGAGGCGTTTGCGCGGGCGTTGAGCGGACACCGAGGGCTTCAGGTCATCACCAACAACTTGCATGTGGCCTCTCTTCTGGCCGGTGGGGCGGATTGCCGTGTGGTGGTGACGGGCGGCACCGTACGGATGCGGGATGGCGGCATTCTGGGGCCGGATTCGCTGGAGATGCTGGCGCGGTATCGCGCCGATTACGGCGTGATCGGCATCAGCGGCATCGATGGGGACGGCACTCTTCTGGACTACGATCAGGAGGAAATTCGCGCCTCCGAGTTGATCCGCGCCAACTCGCGCAAGGTGTTTCTGCTGGCCGATCACACAAAGTTTGGCAGACGGCCATTGGTGCGAGCAGGCAGCATCGTGGGCGTGGATGTGTTTTTCACGGACCGCAGGCCGCCTGAGCCGATCTGCGATCTGCTGGCCGAGCATGGGGTGGAACTGGTGATTGCGGATATGAATGTTCGGAAGCGAACATAATGTGGTCAGGTCGCCATAATTTTCCGGCAGGTATCTTGGTGTTGCCAAGAGCCATGATGTTCGGATACGAAAACAGACATGACATTCCACGAACGTGAGACAGAACCGATGAACACGGCAGCTTCAGGCGACACTTCCACCGTATATGACCTGCTGATCGTCGGCGGCGGTGTGAACGGCACCGGCATTGCCCGCGATGCGGCGGGACGCGGCGCGTCCGTGCTGCTGGTGGAGCAGGACGATCTGGCCAGCTACACCTCATCGTCGAGCACCAAGCTGATCCATGGCGGTCTGCGCTATCTTGAATATTACGAGTTCCGCCTTGTGCGGGAGGCATTGATTGAGCGTGATCGCCTGCTGGCGATTGCGCCGCACATCATGTGGCCGCTGCGCTTTGTGCTGCCCCACACGCCCGAGCAGCGTCCGGCATGGATGATCCGGTTGGGCCTGTTCCTCTACGATCATCTCGCGCCGAACATGAAGCTGCCGAAGTCGCGCGGGATCGATCTGCGCACACATTCGGCCGGCAAGCCGCTGCAGGACCGCTACGACAAGGGGTTCGTCTATTCCGATGGCTGGGTGCAGGACAGCCGTCTTGTGGTGCTCAACGCCATGGACGCCTCCCAGCGTGGGGCGGAGATCCGCACGCGTACCCGCCTCACGGCTGCTCGCCGTGTGAACAGTGTGTGGGAGGCCCAGATTGAGGATATGGTGAGCGGCGGGACCAGCACCGTGCGGGCCAAGGGCGTTGTGAACGCCGCCGGTCCGTGGGTGGCAAAGCTGCTGGCCAATCAGCTCGATCTGCCGAACTCCAAGTCCGTCCGTCTGGTGAAAGGCAGCCATATCGTGGTGCCGCAGATCTTCGACGGCCCGCAGTGCTACATTTTCCAGAACCCGGACAAGCGCATCGTCTTTGCCATTCCCTATGAGCAGAAGTTCACGCTCATCGGCACAACGGATGTGACATGGAAGGAAGAGCCGGGTCTGGTCGAGATTTCACCCGAAGAGGTGAAATATCTCTGTGAGAGCGTAAACCGTTATTTCAACAAGGAAGTGAAGCCGTCCGATGCCGTGTGGAGCTACGCTGGCCTGCGTCCGCTTTATGACGATGCCGCCGCCAACGCCTCTGCCGTGACACGCGATTACGTGCTGGATCTGGACAATACGGACGGCGCTCCGCTTCTGTCGATCTTCGGTGGCAAGATCACGACATTCCGCAAACTGTCCGAGCACGCGCTTGAGAAGCTTGCGCCTGTGTTGCCGGCAGTGGCGGGTCATTCCTGGACGGCGGATGCCGCTCTTCCGGGTGGTGATCTGGGGTCGGGCGGTTTTGAGGCGGCGCTAAACCGTTTCCGCGCGACCGCACCTTTCCTGCCGCTTCAGCTTGCGTGGCGCCTGATGCGGATGTACGGCACCCGGGCTTACGATATCGTGGGTAATGCAAAGGAGCTTGCCGATCTGGGAGAAGATCTGGGTGCGGGCATGACCACCGCCGAGGTGGACTACCTCATCGAGAACGAATGGGCGCGCGCACCGGAAGACGTGCTGTGGCGTCGCTCGAAAATCGGTCTGCATATGACACAAGCGGAGCGTGATCGCCTCGCGGAGTATGTGCATAAGAAAGTCGGCTGACCGACCGACATAACCAACGGGTAAGAGCAAGAAAAACAATGACAGCCCGAAACCGGTTTATTGGCGAACTGATCGCCGAGTGCATTGCGGTCTTCATCATCGTCCTGCTGGGCGATTCCGTGGCTGCGATGTACGCACTCTATGACCCAAGCCCTTACAAGAACGCCTATTGGGGCGTGTGCATCGTCTGGGGGCTTGGTGTCACACTCGCCATTCACATCACGGGAGCCGTCTCCGGCACACATGCCAATCCGGCTGTGACGCTGGCTTTGGCTATCTATCGCGGCTTTTCGTGGAAGAAAGTGGCCCCCTACATGGCAGCACAGATCGCAGGTGGCGTTATTGGCGCGTCCGCGGTCTATGCACTGTTCCAGCCGGTGATCCTGCACTATGCGGCAGCGCATGGCATGGATTTCTGGAACGATGGGGCGGCAGCGGGCGTTTTCTTCACTCATCCCGGTGAATATGTGACGCCTCTGCACTCGCTGCTCGTACAGACCATCCTGACGGGTCTGCTCGTGTTCGGCATCTTTGCCATTACGTGCGAGTACAACACGATGGCCCCGCAGGCGAACGGTGGCGCGTTGATTATTGGTCTGCTTGTCGCAGCTATCGGCGCGTCTGCGGGTTATCTCGATGCGTGGGCCATCAATCCGGCGCGCGACTTCGGTCCGCGCCTGTTCTGTTTCCTGACCGGGTGGGGACCGTCCGCGATCCCGTCTCCGGGCAATTACTGGTGGGTGCCCATCGTTGGGCCGCTTGCGGGCGGCGTGATCGGCGCGGGGCTTTACCAGTATCTCCTGCGGCCCTTCATGCCGCGTGCCGCCGTGGCGGACATTCCCGTCACACATCCTTCATCCGTCTGACCGCCAGGAGCGCGCCGTCATGATCAAACAGGATCGTATCCTGGCCATCGACCAGGGCACCACGTCCACCCGCAGCATCGTCTTCGATGTCAATGGACGCGAGCTTTCCGTCGCCCGTCAGGAGTTTCCTCAGTACTATCCCAGTCAGGGCTGGGTCGAGCATGATCCTGAAGATATCTGGCGTGACGCGCTTAGCACGGCGCAGGAAGCTGTGGAGCGTTCGGGCGGTGTGGACCGGATCGCGGCCATCGGCATCACCAACCAGCGTGAGACCATCGTGGTGTGGGATCGCGCTACGGGTAAGCCAATCCACAACGCCATTGTCTGGCAGGATCGCCGCACGGCCAAACTGTGCGCGGAACTGAAGGAACAGGGCCATGAAAAGCTGGTGACAGAGCGCACCGGTCTTCTGCTCGACCCGTATTTCTCGGCCACCAAATTGGCGTGGATTCTCGACAATGTGGAGGGCGCGCGTGCCCGTGCCGAGAAAGGGGAACTGGCGTTCGGCACGATCGACAGCTTCCTGCTGTGGCGTCTGACAGACGGTGCGGTTCACGCAACGGATGTGACCAACGCCTGCCGCACGCTGCTGTTCGATATTCATCGTCAACAATGGGATGACGATCTGCTCAAGCTGTTCCGTGTTCCGGCGGCGCTCCTGCCGGAAGTGAAGGACAGCAGCGGCGTGTTCGGTGAGTCCACACCCGATCTGTTCGGTCGTCCGGTTCCCATTGCGGGTATTGCCGGAGACCAGCAGGCGGCCGTGGTGGGCCAGACCTGTTTCAAGCCGGGCACAGCGAAGGCGACCTATGGCACAGGATGCTTCGTGCTGCTGAACACGGGCGAGAAGCCGGTCGTATCCCGTAACCGGATGCTGACCACGATTGCGTATCGTGTGAAGGGCAAGACGGCCTACGCTCTGGAAGGTTCGATCTTTGTGGCGGGTGCGGCCATCAAATGGCTGCGCGATGGGCTGCACCTCATCACGCATGCGTCCCAGACGGACGATATGGCGACGCGCATTCCCAACAGCCACGGTGTTTATATGGTGCCGGGTTTCGTGGGACTGGGCGCTCCGCATTGGGAGCCGGATGTGCGCGGCCTGATCTGCGGTCTGACTCTGGATGCGACCGAAGCGCATATTGCTCGTGCCGCGCTGGAATCGGTGGCGTATCAGACGATGGATCTTGTGGCCGCCATGACGCAGGACGGTGGTGGCACGACCAGCACGTTGCGCGTGGATGGCGGCATGTCGGCCAATGACTGGTTTTGCCAGTTCCTTGCCGACATGCTTCAGGCTCGCGTGGAACGGCCTCGTCAGATCGAGACGACTGCGCTCGGAGCCTCTTTCCTTGCCGGTGTGGGCGTGGGACTGTGGAACAGCCTCGATGATGTCGCAGCAGACTGGGAACTGGGGGCTCTGTTCGAACCGAAGATGGATCTGACGGAGCGCCGGACGATGATCGACGGCTGGCATCTGGCTGTGCGCCGGGCGCTTGTGAAGGCGTAAACTGTCCGAAGAGACTGAAAAACCCCGACATATCGCAGGATGTGTCGGGTTTTTTTATGTTCTATGTTTGGCTGTTATTGAGTGCCTCGAAATGAAGCCGCTTTTTTCCGAAACCCAGAAGAACCGATTTTTGTGAAATTGTATGACTGGCGATGGAGTGTTCAAACTCTCATGCTGGTATGCCGTTCAGGATTGATGAACGCAGGTCTGCTCCGGGCAGGTCTTGGTTCTCTCGAAAGGAGAGAGCAAGGTGAAATCTTTAAAAACGGTTGGTATCGTCGGTGTTTTGCTGGTTTTGACGGCCTGTCACCATCGCAGGCATCCGCATGAGGGGCCACAAGACTATAATTACCGTCATAGCCATTGGTATGACAGTTCATCACATGACGCGGGCCGCCCCCCGCCGGATCGGGGGTCGATACCCTATCTTCCCTGAAGTATGACAGATTTTTCAGGAAAGATGGTGACGTCTTTCCAAACCTGATGCGAGCCGTGGCAAGAGGTCGCCTGAAGCAAAGAGGGCTTTCTTTTCAGGTCAATGACGGGCTTTTTTTGCCTGTAGCGCTTTTCCCGGTGGTGGAGGCGACGAAATGCTGCCAGTCCTGCCGGGTCTGTTGAGCATATGCCACAGAAAAATCTGCGATTGCGTCCGCAAAAGCGCTGCCCTTGCCGGCATAGGCCGAGATGGTGACGGGATCACCGGAACGGGCATGGACCCGGGCAAGAACCCGGCCACATAGGCGCGCATAATCTTCCAGCCCGTCCTGAGCGAAATCGGCGCCAATGGCGGCCAGTCGTGTGTCCTTGACCCGACGAACGTAGAATTGTCGTTCTTCATCGTTGGGAACGGGAGAGGAGGAATCTGCCGGTGTGATGGTGGCAGGGTTGTGCGGTGCGTCGTCAGGGCTGTCCGTCCAGCCAAGAAAGGAGTCCGAAACCGCCTGCATGATGCGTTGGCCGGTGACGACACGTTTGCCCTGATTGTGGAAAGGCGATTTTCCGCTGACATATGGTGTAAGAACGGAGGCCTGTGCTTCCTTGATCTGGAGCAGAAGCGGTTCATTGTCCGCTGTGGTGAAGAGACCGATGGCGCAGAACGTGCCCACGCTGCCGATCCCGACGACTTTGAAAATGACATCGCGCAACGTGTAACAGTTCAGCAGCGCCAGACGTTCCTGCGGCTGTGTGGCGATATACCGGGCGAAGGCGGCGCGGATGGCCGTGTCCTGCTCCGGTAGGCGCATCGTCAAAGGAGGGCTCTCTCGCAGAGACGGTGCGTTGCTATCGTCCGAGATCAGGCCAAAGGCGTTTCGGGTGCTGTCGAGACGTTGCTTGAGCAGGGTCTCCACCCGGTGCCGCGTCTTGGGATTTTCAAAATGCTCTATCGCGCTTTGAAGATCGACACGGTTGACCCATACCTGAAGCGGACTCAGTCGGGAAAGACGCGCCATTTCCGTGCAGTAGGTTTGTGCCATGATGTTCGCAAGCGACTGCGCGCCCCGGTCGGCAAGACCCGTTTCGGCACCCGCGAGAATGAGCGAGGTGCCGAGGCGCTTGATGTCCCACTCAAAAGGCGCGCGAAGCGTTTCATCGAAGTCGTTGATGTCGAAAACCGGGATGCCTTCTGGCGAGGCATAACTGCCGAAATTGGCGAGGTGACAATCTCCACAGGCCTGAACGGTGGGGCCGCTTGCCGGTGTGTGAGCAAGGTCGGCGGCCATGACAATGGCGGCGCCTCGAAGAAAGGCGAACGGAGACGCCCGCATACGCTCGTAACGAACGGGGATAAGGCTCGGGATACGAAGTCGGCTCTGCTGGTTGAGAAGAGACAGCGGATCGACACGCTCTTTGGGAGGCGACCATTGCGCGTGTGATGAGCGGGGAACGGAGCGTCGAAGCGCCTGTCCTCGTTCCCTACGTGCGGCGCGCGGGAGGAGAACAGCAGGGGAGGCGGGAATGGAGGACGTTGTCATGGTGGGATTATGCAGAAGTCCGGCTGTTTGTCAGTTCTGACAGATTGCCTTTGATATTTTTCCTTCATGCGGTGGAACTCTCCATTTTTCTATGACTCTCACTTGACCATAATTCGCATGACGCTCGGCCATGCTCTCGCTCACTCTGACGATCTGATCGAAGATAAGTGGAGCAGCAAAATGCCTGTCAATTTCATTGGTTATATCGGTTTCAACAATACGTCCGAGATTCATGCAGGCACACGTAGCCGCGCGCTGGATACGCAATATGTGCGCGATGCGCTGGATGTGCAGGAAAAAGGCGGTTTTGACCGTGTGCTGATCCCGTTTGGTTCGAATTCCCCCGAGAGCCAGATTGTCGCGGCTTATGGGGCCGCCCTGACCATGCGGCTCGGGTTTCTTGTGGCGCACCGTCCGGGCTTCACCCAGCCCACGTTGGCGGCGCGTCAACTCGCCACACTGGATCAGCTTTCGCGTGGACGAGTGGCCGTGCATATCATCACGGGCGGCGCAGATTCCGAAATGGCGCGGGACGGAGATGTCGGGACGACCAAAGCAGAGCGTTACGCTCGCAGTGACGAATATCTCGACATTCTGAGACAGGAATGGACGGCTCGCACGCCGTTCGATCATGACGGAAAATTCTATCACATCCGTCAGGCATTCAGTTCTCTGCATCCGCAGAACCTGCCGGTCTTTTTCGGAGGTACATCACCGGAAGCCATCGAGGTCGCGGGCCGTCACGCGGATGTTTACGCGACATGGGGAGAGTCGCTGGATGCCACGCGCGACGTCGTAACACGGGTCCGGGCGGCGGCGGCCAGACACGGTCGCAGGATCGGTTTTTCCCTCTCATTGCGTCCCGTTATTGCGGACACAGAAGCAGTTGCGTGGAAACGGGCGGCCGAGATTGAGGAGCAGGTTCGTGCCAACCGGGAGGCGGAAGGGCTGCCTATCACCGGGCACCGGCCGCCCAACGATGGCTCTCTCCGTCTTCTGGAAACGGCGAAGCGGAATCGTCAGGACACACGTCTGTGGACAGGCGTAGCCGCATTGACAGGGGCAGCCGGCAATTCCACCGGCCTTGTCGGCACTCCTGAACAGGTGGCAGAGAGTCTGCTGGATTACTATCGTCTCGGGATCGACAATTTCCTGATCCGTGGTTTTGAACCGCTGGAGGACGCCCGGCGTTACGGTGAGCAACTTATCCCGCTGGTGCGCGAGCGTGTGGCGGCACTGGATGCGCAGCCTGAGCGTCAGGCTGGATGAAAGTAGGAAAAAGCAGGAAGAGGAACGCTCATGACATCGCCGGACGTCGCTCACGCATGGCATCTCAGATATGGGTCCGAGACGTCCGTGCCTGTCGAGACTCTCGATCCGGTCACGCGTGGTCTGCTGGCGCATCGGTCCGTCCGCTCGTTTTCGGACCGATCGCTGCCGGTCGACACGATTGAAACGGCCATTGCCGCGGCGCAGTCAGCGTCTTCTTCTTCCAATCTCCAGATATGGAGCGTCATTGCCGTCGAGGACAGCGCCCGCAAGGAGCGTCTGTCGCGATTGGCGGGCGATCAGGCGCACATTCGACAAGCACCGCTCCTGCTGGTCTGGGTGGTTGATCTGGGCCGGTTGCGGCGTATTGCCGAGCGGGAGGGGGCACCGTCAGAGGGGCTGGATTACCTTGATACGTTGCTCGTGGGCATCAGCGATGCGGGCATAGCCGCTCAGAATGCCGTTGTGTCGCTGGAGGCCTCTGGGCTGGGCATCGTCTATCTCGGGGCGCTTCGCAACAACACGCCTGAAGTGGCGAAAGAACTTGGCTTGCCCCCATTGGTGACCGTGGCGTTCGGTCTGGCTGTCGGTTACCCCGATCCGGTCGTGACGACGCACGTCAAGCCAAGATTTCCGCAATCGGTGGTGCTGCATCGTGAGCGCTACACCACGACGGACGAGGAAGCTGGCGTGCGGCGTTACGATGAAGTGTATGCGGACTTTCAGAAGCGACAGGGATTGCCGGAGCGGAGTTGGACATCCACTGTCGTGCAGCGGATCGGCAAGCCGTCTGCCCTGCATGGACGCGAGCATCAGCGCACCGTTCTTGAGGAATCTGGATTTAAACTGAAGTAGGAAGCCATTTCTTCCCACTACCGAGTGGAGTGGGAAGAAATGGACTCGCCTCAGAAATTGATGGAGGAATGGAGTCCGAAGATGGCTTCGTCGCGGACGCGGCGGAGGTGCGAGGAACCGTAATCCTGCACGCCGCCGCCGGGACGCCAGACATACTGGAAGTCCGGCTGGATGACCCACCAGGGCATGACCTGCGCCTGATAGGTCAACTCGATATGGTTCTCGTTACGCTGGACGATGGAGCCGGAGTTGCGGTCATAGCGGCGCTGTCCGTAAGTCGGTCGGCCGATGCCCCAGCCCAGACCCAGCGTGTCGTTGTCGCGTCCCTTGAACGGCGCCTTGAGGTTGACGCCAGCATCGACCGCGAAACTGATCAGGTTGCGGTCGCCGCCATTGCCCGTGACGCGTGCGAACACGCCCAGAGATTGCGGTGAATCGGCCGCAGGCCGCCAGACCATCTGATCGATGATTCCGTAAACCATCCAGTTGCCACGCTTCCATTTCGGAATGCCTGTGGTGTCGGAGGAACTGCCCAGAGGCTGGCCCATGTTGTTGCGCAGATAGCTGGGGAAGCGTGCGGTGTCGTAATAGCCGCCGAGCTTGTAGACGCCGGGCAGTCCCTCGGTCTTGTGGCCGTGTCCGTCATCGGAGCCACCGATGGAGGTGGCGTATTGCAGTTCGGTGATGAGCAGCGCGCCGGTGCCCATGTTGAAGTTGGCGCCGTTCTCGTTGTTCGTATTCTGGTTGGTGGGATCGGCCGAGTTGCCGCCGTTCTGGATGCCGAACGAGTTGTTCTTGTTGCCCGGC
>NZ_WOTH01000018.1 GCF_011516945.1 Acetobacter estunensis | reverse complement strand
TTCAACATCAAAGAAACCAGACTGCTTCATATCGCCATTCCCTCAATCAACGCAGAAGAAATAGAATCATACAGAAGACCTCAAAACCAGGGGGTTTTTAGAACCCTCCACGTCGCGGGAAGAGCCGCCATTCTAAAAGACTTGGATGCAACTCAGTTATTTAACGAATTGCTGTCTTTTTTGGTGGCGAGAGAAATTGGCTTACCTGTTCCGGATGGATTTTTGGCAATAGTCGAAAAAGGCAGCATAAAAACAAAATATGCTCCCTTAACACCTGATGGTTTCCCTGTTGTTTTTGCAAGTGCGGATGTAAAACAACCTAATTTATATTCATTTATCACCATGGGAAATGGTAGAATAGAAGATACTTTATTGAAGTTTATGATAAATTCTTTAAAAAAGTGGGAGTTTTTAGGAGCTCTCTATGGATTCGATACTTGGACTGCGAACATAGATCGTCACTGTGGAAATTTACTTTTCGATGGTGAGAAAAATTTTTGGCTCATCGACCATGGGCATAGTTTTTCTGGTCCAGATTGGCCTTGTCACACGTTGTCCGCCAACGGGTGCTATGAAAATCGCTTGAGCGAATGGATGACGCCACATTTGTGTGACACAGATAGAAATAAACAAGTCGCTGATTCTGATAATTTTTTTGGTCCGATTTCATGTGACGTTTTTTGCCACGCAGTGGATAAAATTTCTTCCTTTGGACTTCTCCCCGAGAATTGCGTTGCTTCTTTGAGGGAATTTTTGAAGGATCGGAAGCGTTACGTGAACCATTATGTTGAAGCGTTACGTGAACCATTATGTTAAGGAAGCTTTGGGAGTGTTGATGTGATGAAATTGAATATCACATCCGATGCGTTTCCTTCATTGGAAGGCATGATCGAAGCAAATTGGGCTCCTATTGTTCTTGATCCGACAAACGAAGGCTATGAGCGTTTGGTCGTTGGGTTTGCTGCCATATCAAAAGATGATTTTTTAGTAAAAAAGATCAATTCTGTTTATAAACTAAACTGTCTATATGGTGAAAATGCCAAGTCAATATTGAATTTTATTGATTTGTTTATTGATTGCTTAATTAACGATATTGCCGAAAGAAAGATCGAAGCCCTTTCACGTCCCTCATCAATTGTATCAAATATTTTCTTGGGCAATTTACGTCAGGCGGCAGGAAGAAATTTAGATGAAATATATAAAAATTGGGCACGAATGATTTGTTCATTTTATGAAGAGGATGATAAACATAAAATAGTATATTCAGAAACAAGTAGAGAGACTAAAGAAAAAGATCGGCTTGCAAAATTAATTGTTAAATATGTTGCATCCAAGAAAGAGAGTCTCGTCTCTTGCTTCCGAGAGGATCTAAGAATTTCTGGAAAACGTGCAGTTCCTGCACGTAATGGCTCTGTTCAAATAGATTTTTCAGGAGTTAATCTGACAGCAAATTTGGGAACACTGAATTTTTCTAGCGTCCCTACTTCTACCAGACAGATTAAATTTCAAATGTGGGATCTACTAATTGATAGAGATAATAATAAAAATAGTCTTTTTAATAAGAAACATGAAATGTTGGTATTTAGACCAGCAAACGATGACCCGCAGATGTCAGAGAAACAAGCTGATCGGGTAAATGATGCGATTCTTGAGCTTGAGATCCAAGCAAAAAAAGAAGAATTACACTTGAGGCCCTTTGACAGAATTTCTGAAATGGGAAATTGGCTTGTGAATTCTGAGAATAGGGTGGCTTAGTATTGTGTAACTCGCCAGTTTTATGGGGGCTATTGCAATCGCTGGCTTATGAATACGTTTGCGTCCGGCGGTCTCCAGAGCGCATGAAGCGATAGCGAACGCGATGATCGCCACCAGATCCTTGCGTAAGGCTCGGGCAGCACCGAGGGCAGCCATGCTAGAGCTTCCGAGGTGGGGATCGTTATGTTACAGACTTCCGTTTTGAATGATGGATTTTCTTCATCGGGTGTTCTCTTGATCTGTTGAGAATTCCTTATGACTCGGGGACATTCCCGCGGAAGTAGGTGCGTAAAAGAAAGGAGGGCCGAAGCCTCCCATTATTTGTGCGATGCTTGCTCCGCTATCCACCGTCCACCGTCCACCGTCCACTTCACTTCCGCACTATCCGTAATGGATGAGGCTCAGTTGTGGCCGCGGTGAAGTCCGGGTTGATCTGAACCGTCCCTGCCTGTCAGTGAAGGACGCCGAGGAGATATTGCCGGTTTCATCGCTCTGGTTCCAACAGCAGCCAGAGCCTTCTCTCCTGCTGGCACAGGCACTCACACAGACAAGACCGTTACCGCGCCCCGCAAGCACGCCCCAGCAACTGAGGAGCCGGAATGAGGCCCAGCTGGTGGAACACAAGCACTACCGGAACGTGAGCGGCCAGACTGTGCACTCCCCCGCCCACACGAAGAACGGCAAAGCGCCCCGTGGAGCGGTCGCCGAGTGTGCGGACGGATCATTCAGTTTCAGTCGTCACTCTCGCGGCACATGCTCACGTCACGGCGGAGTGGTGGGGTAACATGACGCTGCATTAAGCTGTCAGCCAGTTACGGAGATCCCCGGCAGTTCCGGACATGGATCGCTGCAATCAGCGTAAGCATCTTCCTGTAATCGCTTGATGACTCCGGACCATTTATTCTGGTCTTTTTCCAGTTTCCTCAAATACTGGGCGGCGATCAGATTGATATCCAGCCGATATCCTTGCGCAGCTGCATACACACGCTGATTCACAGTCAGCGGCATACAGCTGTAAACGGGCTGTTCTCGGATTGACGAAGCATAAATATCCATTTGCTGAAAATTTTGCCGTGTCAGACCCAGAAGATCGACAACAGCATTAGCGTATTTATTCCAAAGAGATTGAATGTCGTTGCAATGCATCTCCGCAATGTAGGACATGATTTGCTGAACTGCGTCCGTTTTCTTCTGCTCGAATTCCTTAATTTCTTTATAGGCTGCCTTAGCTTCTTCTCTCCTCTTTTGCGCACAGCTTTCCGCTACGACGATCTGGCGTTCGAGACCATCGAACTCACGCTTACGATCGGCAAGATGAGGCGGAAGCTCAGCAGTAATGCTGATGTCATCCGCGCTGATATTGTCTTCAATCTGCTTCTGGTAAAATGCATCGATTTGGTCGTTCAAGTCAGAAAAACTGGCTAAGCGTTCTTTGAGGCCCATAGAAATTTCCTTGGCCTTTTGCGCACTCTCTTGTTTGGCATCATAGTTATCCTGCAAACTGCCCTGTGATTCCTGCAGGTTTTTCAAGGCCGTACGCATTTTCGCAAGCCGTTCAGAATTGGAGTCCGACTGCTTATCGGACGCACGCGGCACAACAACCGTTACCTCGTCCCCGAACTGACGAGGAACTGCAGGTTTTGGCTCTTCGTCAGAGGAGGACATAAAAGCCGAATTACCGGAAATTTTAACCATGGATTGAAAGTCCTTAGAGGAAGAGAGGGCCGCTTCCTCATGACGGGAAACGTGAGCGATGAATGAAAATCGCGATCAGGCAGGGCGACGCTCTGCCCAGCCAAGCATGCGTTCACTTGGAGATGCGTCAGCGGCGTGAGGATGATTGACCGACTCTTTGGCTGCCACCTGACGTTGATAGGCGGAGACAAGACTTTGCCCAGGCGTAAGGCGACCTTTAGTTGCGGGTAGCGGCGGCGTTACTGCATGAGCAGGCTGAGGCGGGACGGAATAATCTTTTGCTGCCACTCGCTTCTGATGAGCGGCAAAAAGTCTTTGGCCTGGCGAAGGATCGCTATGTGTTGCTTCCGCAGCAGCGGCGCCTCTTTGAGGAGTGTTCAGATGGAGGAAATTGCTCATCTGTGATCCAGATCCATTGGATGCACCGAGCTTCTTGCTTACAGCCTTTGCATTGCGTTTCCGCAAATATGCGAACGGACTACTATTTTTCATGTTGTTTCTTTCGGAAGTTGGCTGGACACGCCATTGCGTATCCAGTTCCGGAAATGCTGTTCCTGGATGAACACGCGTCCGCCCACACGGGTGACGCGCGGACCAATATTTTCCGCGATGTATCGCCGCATTGTACGCGACGTGACACGCGCCTGGTCGGCCGCTTCGTTGATTGAAAGGAGCTTCAGATCCATCAAAAATCTTGCCCTGTTCTGTGGTTCCAGAGCGAGATTATGGTTTAGATATTTTATGACAATAGGAGAATTTATAAGAGATTATTTCTATTGTGCCTGTAAATACCTAACGGTGCCCAGTGATGCCTAATGGTACACTTTTGGCGGTATCACGTTTTGTTTCGTTCGGTTGAATATCTGATCCATTACGAGAGTCTGACTGGTTTTGCCTCTGGCCCTGGTCAGCGCCAAGAGCAAGCGCCTGAGCAGAAATGGACCTGATCGTAACAATCCCTCACTTCGTCCAGGGCAGCTTTGTCACCTGAAGGACAGCGCCCCTGCACCAACGGTGCAATGGTGTATGAAGAACCGTCTTTTGTGGGGTGGCGAGGTGGTGGTTGCTTGGGTGGTAGATGAGTGGCGACATGGTAGTCGGATGGGTAGGTGACGGGTCTGTATCGGTGATGGTGACACATCGGTAACGGGTCGGTGTCGGGTAGCTGGATGGTTCTTCATAGACCATTGCACCGTTGGTGCAGGCTTAGGACGTCGCTGTTCTCCACGCAGGCAGTATCCCGAATTCCCTATCGTGGAAGAATTGAAGTGCCGCGTTCAATCTGAACACACATCAGGACGCCATACGTCTGCGGATATTCATCACGGTGGCTGGCGACACCCGTGCCCGCGAAGCCACCTCTCGCAGGGTCATCGCCCTACCTTCCGGGGTGGCAAGGATACGCTTCACCTCTGCCCGTCGTTGGCTTGCGGTGTTCAATTTGAACGGGGGAGCGGCTTCATTGTGGTCGGGTGTGTCGGCATTCCCCTCACTCTCCAATCGCTCAAGGTCAGCAAGAACGGCTTTCGCATCGTCATAAATGCCCTCGCTTTCCACCTGGAACCTTAGGCGCACGATCACATCAGATAGGTTCCGGGCTGGTATCAGCTTCTCGACCATGTCCCCGAGATGTGTCCGTCGCAGATCTGCTCCTGCGCTCAGATATTCCGCCTGCTCGTTACCGCCCGTGATATTCCGGTCATCCACCAACCTCTCCCAAGCCTGATACTCAGCCAGTGCATCGGGTATCGTTTCAGGCCACGGCACCATCCGGCCCATCGCTTCGGCAACCTTTTCAGTGGGACGGAATGATTGCCCATCGAAGGTCGGAAAACTCCCCTCCACCCTCGGATCTCTGAACGGCTCAACAGCGGCATCCAGAGCCAGCTCCTCTGGTGTCCTGGCGAAAACCGCTTCCTCTGATCCGTAGCGAGCAATCACTTCCGCGATCCGATCAGCATTCTCCCGCATCCATCTCCGCCGTTTGGCGGCGTTCTCGCGTCCCCATGCTTTCACATGGGCTGGATTGTTCATGTTGTAGAACGTGAACCCGCCGGGACCAGCGGTCGGCGCTCCATCTCCGAAGCCGCCTTCAGCCAGAAGATCGGGGATGTCCTCGATCACATATCCGAACGGTTCCACCATCGCGGTGGCACGGCTTCGAGCGGCGTCTATCTCGCCTTCGTTGCCGCTTTCGACCAGAGCCCAGACTTTCGCCAGTCGTTCAAGGTTGATCTGTGTCTGCGCCATTGACCGCCCCTGTCTTGTTCATTTTGAACATACGGCTGCGGGACGGATGGTACAATGCGGAGAGAGTGTTGATCATGGCCGGACGCCGCTATAGCCAGCATGCAGGCAATCCTGAACGCTCGCATTTCCGCCAAAGGTAAGATTTCTCCTTTGGCGCCAGCTGAGGAAGGACACGACAGTATGAGCAATGGCGAGATCATCCTCTACACGACCGAGGACGGCAAACAGGCGATCCAGCTTCGGGCGGTCGATGGAACCGTTTGGCTCACTCAAAAGGAGATGTCTGATCTATTTGCTAAAGATGTTCGTACTATCAACGAGCATCTTCGTAACATTTACGCTGAAGGAGAATGCGATCCTGAGGCAACTATCCGGAAATTCCGGATAGTTCAATTGGAAGGAGATCGGGAAGTCAGCCGGGAGGTTGATGTATACGATCTTTCAGCAATTCTTGCCGTTGGCTTTCGAGTCCGTAGCTCGCGAGGCACCCAGTTTCGGAGGTGGGCGAACAGCGTCCTGTCAGAATATCTGGTCAAGGGCTTCGCTATGGACGATGCCCGGCTGAAGGATCCTGACGCGGATTATTTCGAAGAGCTTCTTGCCCGCATCCGGGACATTCGGTCATCGGAAAAACAGTTCTATAAAAAGATACTGGAGATTTACGCTACCAGCATCGACTATGACCCGTCAGCAGAAGCTTCCACACGGTTTTTCCAGACCGTTCAGAACAAGATGCACTGGGCTGCACATGGGCACACAGCGGCTGAAATCGTGGTCAGCAGGGCTGATGCCGACAGGGACCACAAGGGGCTTACTTCTTGGTCCAACCAGCCGAAGGGTGGCCCTCCACGCAAGGCTGATGCTGTCATAGCCAAGAACTACCTCAGCGACGAAGAGCTTCATGCGCTGAATCGTATCGTCTCCGCCTATCTGGAATTTGCCGAATTTCAGGCCATGAACCGCAGACAGATGACGATGCAGGCATGGGTCGCCAAACTGGACGATTTCCTCCGTTTGGGTGATCGGGATGTGTTGACGCACGCAGGAAAATGCACAGCATCAGCCGCGAAACAGAAGGGCGGAGAAGAGTTTGAGCGCTGGCGTAAACGCGCTATCGAGGAGCCAAGCGCCGTGGAACTTCACTTCATGGAGGCGGTAGACAAGGTGAAACAACTGGCGAAAAGCACCCGGAAGAAATCGTAACCAGAAATCACCTTACCTCCGCAGCGGCACCACGTTGCCGCGCGTGGGTTTGAAGCCCGCCCCATCAGCCACAGCCACCACATGCTGCGTCCACGTATCCAGGGCCGCCGCACGCTCAGTCAAAAACTCATGGCGCTGATAGACCGCCGCCACGCCCTTGATGGCTCCCTGCACATGATTCAGCACCCGGCCAGCTACGTGATGACCAATCCCAAGCCGCGCCATAACCGTGACGCCGGTGCGCCGGAGGTCATGAAGCCGCCAGTCCGTTCCAGGCAGGAGTGGGGTCTTTTTTCCGGCCTGTGATCCCTCCGGCTTTGTCATCAATTCCACGAGACGCGCCTTTGCCTTGGAGAAGCCTGAAATCGGCGTGCGTCCGTTGGTCGTGAAGACGTAGGGAGAGATGGCGCCGGTTTTCGGGTTGCTCTGCCTGGGAAGGCTGGCGAGGATCTGACTGGCTGGCTCCGAGAGGTGGACGATATGTGCCCGTCCGTTCTTCGCCCGCTCTGCTGGAATAGTCCAACTGGTCAGGTCCGGGTCCAACTCTGACCATTTCATGTCCGCTACTTCATCCCGGCGTTGCAGCGTCAGGGCCAGAAGACGGAAGAAAGGACCGAAGGGATAAGGAAGCTCACCGGAGGCGTTCCAGTAGGCCGAAAGCTCTTGATCTGTCAGCACCCGATCCCGTGAGACGTTGCCACCTTCCACGATCACGCTGCCGAAAGGATTGGCTTCTATGAGCTGACGCTTCTGCGCCCATGTCATCATCGCCCGCCCGTAATCATGCAGCCTTCTGGCCATGACAGGATGCTGACCCGCGATTTCATCGAGACGTAACTGCAATTCGCTTGAGGTGATTGAGCGGGCTGGACAGTCGAGGAGAGCTGCGAACGAGGCCCGTAGCCTTTCAGGGGCGTCCTTGCGGTAGGAGGCGCTACGCTCCCGCAGCGGCCCATCCTGCCATCGATCCACAAGAACGCGCATCGTCAGGGCGTCAGCCACAGCTTCCGCCTCTTGGCGTATTGTCTCAGTCTGTGCGGACAGGATGCGGGCTTTCTTTTCCCCGACTGGATCATAGCCCGCCAGAACGCGCCCACGGGCTTCCTCGGCCATTTTCCGGGCCTGTGCAGGCGTCAGGTCGCCATACGGCCCCAGCACGAGCCGCCGCACACGACCACCAAAGCGATACTGGAACAGGAAAACCTTGCTTCCGGTCTCGGTCACACGGACGGCAAACCCTCGCAGCTCATCATCCATGAACATGCAGTCCCGCTTCCCCGGCGGGCAGGCCAGGGCGTCTATTTCCCGTTTTGTGAGCTTCATCCGATGCCTTGGTTACACCTGTTACACCTTTGAAAATGAAAGGTGTAATCAGATTTTAGGGAAAAAATACAAGGAAAACAGTATATTATATATGTGAGTTACACCTAGTACACCTATACACCTACAAATGTGTATCCCCCCAGAATTTTTCATACCCCGTCCCGCCCATTTTTCCGGCTGGCGCTTTGTTTCCGGACTCAATCCGGACTCATCTGAAAGCGTATTACAGGCACCTTGAGGCATCACCAGTCACCTCACCGCCTCCGGCCTTATCCTTTAACCTATTGTTTTGCCACGATTAGGCACCATCAGGCACTTTGAGGGTATCTTACAGCCCATGAATGGCATTCAGGAGGTCGTCGGTTCGATCCCGATTGGCTCCACCAGTTCCCCTTTTGCTGCGGAACCGGTGATACGGAAACGACTGTTTCCTTTTTCTCTTAAATAATCCTGCTTTGCGTTATTCTTCCGTCAAGGTGAATGAACGACACTGCCGCGCACCAAGGGCTGTCGCTGTCTTTTCCCAGACGTGGAGACGTTCATGAAGCGTCAGCTTCTCATTCTGGCCACGATGTGTGCGGGTCTGTGCCTGACAGGCGACAACTTTGCACTGGCTACCGCTGTTCCCTCCGTTCAACAGGACGGGCATGGCAAAGGCACACCGAAAGATCCGACCGATCCAAGCCTGCGAACCGAGCAGCAACTCGGTGGCTCCATGCTGTTTGAGGCTCTTTATCAGAAGGCCCTGACAGTGCTGCGCGATCCACACCGGTTGGAGCATCCCACATTCCTTGCGGGCCATATCTGGGATTTCTGGCAGGATGCCGGTCATCCACGCGGCATATGGCGCCAGACGACTTTAGCGTCGTTCCGCACGCAGCTTCCGGGATGGCGGACGAAACTCGATCTGGACCATCTCTCGAAGGACGAGCATCGGGACTGGGTCTTTCATGGCACGATCTGTCTGCAACCAAAAGAACGCTATTGTCTGATAGAGCTTTCTGAAAAGGAGCATGAAGAGCGTACCCTGCGGGAATACGACACGCAGGCGGGTCTGTTCATCTCGAATGGTTTCACGTTTCACGGGAAAAATCTGTCCGTTGCCTGGGTAGACCGTGACACGCTTCTTGTTTCAAGAAATGAGAAAACATCGGAAAAGGATAATGAGAATTCGGTTTCCGTGGTTCGTCGTGTCATAAGAAACCAGAATTTTTCGCAGGCGCTGGAAATTGCGCGCGCTCAGTCGGCTGACAGTACGTTCCATCCGCTGAATGTGGTGGATAGCGACGGACAAAGTCGTCTTCTTCTCCAGAAAAGTCTTCCGGAAAATACGACGAAGTTTGGTTTACTTGATGGAATGGACACGGCATTTCATGGGGACGATTCCGGTCATGTGAAGTGGTTGGATCTTCCCGAGCGGATTGATCTTGTGGGAATGGTGCGGGGACAGTTGGTTTTTTCGCTGCATCAGGACTGGTTCTCTCCAGATGGGAAGCATGTTCATGCGGGAAGCCTCATATCGGTCGATCCTGAAAGCAAGGACAAGACCATTTCGATTTTGTTTCCTGCAGGCGAAAAAGAGGATATTCTTGAAACATCCGTCATACATGATGGAATTGTTGCTGTTTTTCGTCATGATTCTGAGAATCACGCCGTTCTGTTTCTGGCATCACCAGCCGAACATATGACATGGATGCATCGGAATATTTCGTTACCAAAGCAAGGAGCGATTCATATCGCGACGTCAGATGTCGCATCCGGTCAATGTCTTCTCGAGACGGAAGGTTTTCTCGATCCACCCCGTATCTGGCTCATGCAGCCGGATATGGCGCAGCCTGTTGTTATCAGACAGTCACCACCACTCTTTGAAAGCACGTCGCTGACTGTGGAACATTTCACTACAGCTTCCGCAGATGGTTTACAGAGTCCATATTTTCTCGTGCATCCAGTGAGCATAAAAAAGGATGGGAACAATCCAGTTATTCTCATGACTTCTGGAGATGTCGGGTCTTTGCAACCTTCTGCTTATGATCCTGTTATGGGAAGTCTCTGGCTGGAAAGAGGTGGTGTGCTGGCCGTGGCCGATATCGGGAAAGACGGACATGAAGTGGAGAGGCTTGCGTCTGTTGGGCGCGATCTGTTGGCACACCACATCACAACCGCTGAGCATCTGGGAATCAAAGGCCGTCCGACAGAAGGGTTCCTGATGAGCCAGGCTTTTGTCCGTTATCCTTCCTTGTGGAACGCAGTTGTCATGAACATGTCATCACCGGATACAGCAGACACGAAAAGCTCTGAATATGACACTCTTTTTGAGGGAATGAAGCTGGGTATCCATTATCCGGAACCTTTTATTGTGTCCTCCGTGTTGGATGAAGCGACCAATCCGGTAGGTATCCGTTCTCTTGTTGCGCATCTCAGTGCACTGTCTCTCCCATTCTTTTATGACAATGGGAGCAGGAATGGAAAATCTGACGCGGACGATGCTGAAAAGACGGCACGTGAACAGGCGCTTGAAACCGTTTACTTTATGCAACGACTTGCTGAAACGCACTGAATAAAGACGACTGTTTCTGTAATCTTGTAGGGTGCCCGGGCACTGCCCAGACCCGGAAGAGATCGTAGATCCCCTAATAGTTTCCAAAGGTCTGCAACCTTTGGCGGGTCAAGGGCAGTAGAACAGAGTTCTCCGGATCAGGCTGTCAGTCCACCATCCACACTCAGCGCCGCACCTGTAATATAGGACGACTGCGGACTGGCGAGAAAACCTGTGAAACTGGCGATGTCCGCCACTTTGCCATAACGCGGAATAGCGAGAACGGCGCGCAGGGCATCGGCGGCAGCGCCATCTTCGGGATTGAGATCGGTGTCGATCGGACCGGGCTGGATGACATTGACGGTGATGTCCTTTGGACCCAGATCGCGGGCCAGTCCCTTGGCAAAACCGACAAGACCCGCCTTGGTCGCGGCGTAAATCGAGATACCGGGCACCGGCACGCGCTCGCCAAAGGCCGATCCCATGAGGATGATGCGTCCACCGGCCTTCATCACGCGCGCAGCTTCCACGGCTTCGATCATCACGCCGCGCATGTTCAGATCGAGCGTCTTGACGATGTCTTCACGCGTCATGGTGTCAGGGCCGCCATAGGGATAGGCGCCAGCATTGCAGACCAGCACATCCACCCGTCCCAGAGCGTCCACGACCTTGCCCACCAGAGAACTGTTGTCCTCGATATTGCCGCCATCGGAGCGGATGGCGATGGCGCGACGACCGAGCTTTTCCGCCATGTCGGTCACGCGCTTGGCGGCCTCCGCATTGCGGGTATAGGTAATGGCAATGTTGAAGCCGTCCTTGGCAAGACGTTCGGCAATGGCAGCACCGATGCCGCGGCTGCCGCCGGTAATGATGGCAACACGATCTGTCATGGGAAATATCCTGTCCTATTCGCGAACGAAGCGGGGTCAACAGCAGGCCTGCCGTCACTGTGTGCCTCTAACACGCATGAGAAGAGGCCGCGACCGGCGGGCCGCTCAACTTTCCGAGGCAAGGGCCTGCTTGCGCATATGCGTGCCCAGCAGTTCATCATACACCCCCAGCGTCGCCAGTTGCAGGTTGCGTGTGGTGTAGTGGGCCAGCACATTGTCGCGGGCACGCTGCCCCATGGCCGCGCACTGGTCATCGCTAGCTTCCAGCGTGGCGGCGATCATGCGCGCAAGATCGGCCGCGTCTCCAGGTCGAAAGAGGATGCCTGTCTCTCCATGGGTCACGGTTTCCATGGCCGCTCCATGAGCCGCCACAATGACCGGACAGGCCATGGCCTGCGCCTCCACCACCACGCGCCCGAAGGGTTCGGGGCGGAGCGAAGGCACCACGACCAGTCCTGCCAGCAGCAATGCTGCGGGCATGTCCGCGCAATGTCCGCCAAAACGGATGCGTCCGTTCAGCCCCCGTTCCTGTGCCTGTGCGGCCAGAATCTGAGGAAAGTCCGAGCGTTCGGGCGCTGTGCCCACAAACACACAGGTCCATGGTGTGTGGGTCATCCTTTCGCGGGTCATGAGTGCGAGTGCGTCAAGCAGCAGCCCCTGCCCTTTCCACTCCGTCAGTCGTCCGGGCATGAGGATCAGAACGGAATCGTCCTCGATACCCCAACTGTCCAGAAGGGCCTGCATGCGGGTGCCGCTCACACGGCTGGGGTCGAACTGGCGGATATCCGCGCCACGCGGGATCACGCGCAGACGGTCTTCCGAAACGTCATACTCGCTGCGAAGCCGATGGGCGATGAAGCGACTGATGGCGATCACCCTGTCTCCGGCGGCGAGCACGGAATTGTAGAACTTCTTGGCGCGTGTCGTGGCGTTGTGAACACCATGCCACGTTGTCACGAACGGAGTGCCGGTCTGCCTGCAGGCGCGATGCGCCACCCATGCCGGGATTCGGGAACGCGCGTGAACCAGATCGACCTTTTCCCGTCGAATCAGCCGCTTGAGATGCAGTGTGTTGGACAGAACGGCCAGTGGCGATTTTCGCCCGATGGACAGTGTGACGTGCCGGCCACCCGCGCGCTCCACCATCGGTGCGAGCCTGCCACCAGCGCTGGCCACCAGTGCCTGTCCACCACCGCGCGTAATCGCCTCGACCATCTCGATGGTGCCGCGTTCCACTCCGCCACTCTCAAGTGCAGGCAGAACCTGAAGTATGGTAGGGCGGTGGGACGGCACATGCATGATGAATCCGGATAGCACGCTCTGTCAGGGACTGCATCCACAGGGGTTGACCCATCACGGTCTCGGACGGTCAATGGCGGATATGTCTGTCGCCCTTCCATTCTCAGTGTCCCCGGTTCTGTTGCGAATGCCACCGAAAGCGTGGGCACGGAGCAAGAGAAGGGTATGTCTGGGCCTTCTTTTACTGACTCTGGGCCTCTTTTTGTCCAATTCACCGGGATGGGCGGCACGGACTTCCAGCAAGCCGGCAGACACGCGAAACACTTTGCCACCCTTTTCCTTTTCCGAATGTCTGGCGTTGCTGGATGAAGACCCGTCGGGCGTGGAGGATTATGTGGCGTCACACGCCACTGCGGGCGATGAACGGGCGGTTCGCCATTGCTCGGCCCTCTCGAACGTGCTGCTTGGTAATGCACCGCTGGCCGCGGAAGAGCTTGACCGGCTGGCGCGGGACAGGAGACGGGGACCACAGGAAACGGAAGACAGTTCACCCGAAGAGCGGGCCGATGTGGCCGCCGATGCCGCGCGCGCGTGGCTGGCGGCAGACCAGCCCGGGAAGGCCGTGGCGTCCAGCGATTACGGGCTGGAACTGGAGCCTGAGTCGGTTGTCCTGCATCTCCTGAAAGCCCGCGCGTTCCTGCGCCTGAAAGAACCGGAGCAGGCCTTGGGTGTCCTGTCTGCTCTTGGCAACGACCCGATCCTTTCGTCCGAGACGCATCGCCTGCGCGCCTCCGCCGAACTGGCATTGAACCAGCCTGAGCAGGCCAATCGTGATGTGGCTCTCTCACTGGCGGCCGATCCGGATGATCCGGCAGCGCTGCTGGATCGCGGCATCATCCGGCAGCGCCTGAACGATCTGGCGGGTGCTCAGGCCGACTGGCAGCGCGTCATCGACCTTGCTCCAGATTCCCATGAAGCGGACCTTGCCCGGCAGGATCTGGACGTGCTTGCCGCCGATCCGGATGCGTTGCCCCCCAGTCATGAAACGGTGTCCTCAGGCATGGCGACAGCCTCTCATGCGGCCACGCCGTGATCCGCGCATGAAGTCTCATTCGAGGCGTATTCTGGTCATCCGCCTGGGGGCGCTGGGCGATTTCGTGCAGAGTTTTCCAGCTTTCGCGGCCATTCGTGCTCACCATGATGGGGCCGCCATCACGCTGCTGACCACGGCACCTTTTCGCGAACTGGGCGAAGCCAGTCCGTGGTTCGACCGCGTGGAGATCGATGCACGCCCGCGCCTGACGGATCTTGCGGGCATGAAACGCCTGCGGGCGCAGTTGCGCGGGTATGATCTGGTCTACGATCTCCAGACCTCCAGCCGTTCGAACTGGTATCATCGCGTGGCCCGAAAACCCACATGGTCCGGCATTGCGAAAGGCGCCTCCCTGCCGCACGCCAATCCGTGGCGCGATGAAATGCACACGCGCATGCGTCAGCGCGATCAGCTTCGCATGGCGGGGATTGGCGCCGTGCCGGATGCAGATCTGACATGGCTCGCGGCAGGCGGTCCGGTTCTCGATGCTCCCTATGCGTTGCTCGTTCCGGGGGCGGCCCCCCATCGTCCGGCCAAGCGCTGGCCTGCGGTGCAGTTCGGAGAACTGGCGTCGCGACTGGCCGGACGCGGAATACGGCCTGTGGTGGTCGGCGCGAAAGGCGATGCGGAACTGGCGGCCGTGATCTGTGCCAGTTGTCCCGAAGCGTTGGATCTGACGGGGCGCACGTCCCTGCTCGATCTGGGGGGTCTATGCGCCCGCGCGGCATTGGCCGTGGGCAACGATACCGGCCCGATGCATATGGCCGCCGCTATGGGTTGTCGCTGCGTGGTGCTGTTTTCAGCCGAGAGCGATCCGGCTCTGACCGCCCCCCTTGGTCTCGCGGCAGGGCAGGTGGACGTGATACGGGTACACGATATGGCAACTCTTTGCGTGGACAGGGTTGTCTCGATCCTTGGCTGACGCCATTAAGATCGGCCTTTATCCTTCAGGGACAGCCAATGAGGGCTGCCTGTTCACACCCTACCCCTGCTGTGGAGTGCTCCCATGCCTGCCATCACCCTGCCCGACGGTTCCGTTCGCCCGTTTGACGGGACGGTGACGGGCACGGAGATTGCCGCGTCCATCGGCCCCGGTCTGGCCAAAGCCGCGCTTGCCATCGAGGTGGACGGCAAGTTGCGCGACATGGACCGCACCATCGAGCACGATGCCTCCATCCGTTTCATCACCCGCAAGGATGAAGAAGCGCTGGAGATGATCCGTCATGATGCCGCCCATGTGCTGGCGGAAGCCGTGCAGTCGCTGTTTCCCGGCACACAGGTGACCATCGGGCCATCCATCGAGAACGGTTTCTATTACGATTTCTACCGCAACGAACCCTTCACGCCCGAGGATTTTGCGGCGATCGAAAAGCGGATGCACGAAATCGTGGCGGCCAAGACGCCGTTTACCCGCGAGACCTGGCCGCGTGACGAGGCAATCCGGTTCTTTGAGGATCGCGGCGAGCGCTTCAAGGCCGAACTGATCCGCGATTTGCCCGAGGACGAGGAAATCTCGATCTATCGTCAGGGTGAGTGGCTCGATCTCTGTCGCGGTCCGCATCTGCGCACCACTGCCGATGTCGGTAATGCCTTCAAGCTGATGAAAGTGGCAGGGGCTTACTGGCGCGGCGATCACCGCAACCCGATGCTAACACGCATCTACGGCACGGCATGGCGCGACAAGAAGGAGTTGGAAGCGCATCTGCACCAGCTTGAGGAAGCGGAGCGCCGCGACCATCGCCGTATCGGCAAGGAGATGGATCTCTTCCACATTCAGGAAGAGGCTGTGGGGCAGGTGTTCTGGCACGCCAAGGGCTGGCGTCTGTACACGGCGTTGCAGGATTACATGCGTCGCGCCCAGACCCGTGCGGGCTACGAAGAAGTACGCACGCCGCAGCTTGTAGACCGCGCGCTGTGGGAGGCCTCCGGTCACTGGGACAAATATCGCCACCACATGTTCATCGCGACCGTGGAGGATGAGGACAAAACCCTCGCTCTCAAGCCGATGAACTGTCCGTGCCATGTGCAGATTTTCCGTCATGGCCTGCGCTCTTATCGCGAACTGCCGCTGCGTATGGCAGAGTTCGGCGCGTGTCACCGCTACGAGCCGTCGGGCTCGCTGCATGGCATCATGCGTGTGCGCGGCTTTACGCAGGATGACGCGCACATTTTCTGCACCGAAGACCAGATCGCCGATGAGACCGTGCGCTTCGTGGCCATGCTCTCGGAGGTGTATAAAGACCTCGGCTTCGAGCATTTCCGCATCAAGTTCTCGGACCGTCCGGAACAGCGTTCCGGTTCCGATGAAGTCTGGGACAAGGCTGAGACCGCGCTCAGAGAGGCGTGCGAGATCGCGGGCGTGGAGTATGAATACAACCACGGGGAAGGCGCGTTCTACGGCCCCAAGCTGGAATTTGTGCTGCGCGACGCCATCGGGCGTGACTGGCAGTGTGGTACGTTGCAGGTGGACCTTGTGCTGCCCGAGCGTCTGGACGCTACCTATATCGGTGAGGACAGCGCACGACATCGTCCTGTCATGCTGCATCGCGCCATTCTTGGCTCATTCGAGCGGTTCATCGGTATCCTGATCGAGCAGCACGCCGGTAAGTTCCCGCTGTGGCTGGCACCTACGCAGGTGGTCGTGGCCAGTATCGTGAGCGATGCGGCACCCTATGCGGAAGAGGTGGTGACGCGACTGCGCAAGGCGGGCCTCACGGTTGAGGCCGACACGCGAGCGGACAAGATCAACGCCAAGATCCGCGAGCATAGTCTGGCACGTGTGCCGGTCATTCTTGTGGTGGGCCGCAAGGAAGCAGAGGCGAGCACTGTCGCCATGCGTCGTCTTGGCGGAGCGGATCAGGAGATGCTGACGCTGGATGAGGCTGTGACGCGACTGGGCGAAGAAGCCAAAGCGCCGGATATCCGGCGGGACTAAGTGTCCATAAAATGCGGAATATGAGAGAAACCCGGCACGAGGCTTCGTGTCGGGTTTTCTTTTGTGCAAGTGATGTTCAGAAAAGAATGTGAATTGGCGAATATTTTCTCTGTTACTTTATGTCAATTATGACAGAAGAGCATTGATCTGGTAGAAACGTGCTCAGGAATGAAAAGGGTTTTGTGGATGAATATGTCGGTTGTCGTCTCCGTTATGCGGGTCGGTGCGCTTTCAACACTGCTGGGACTGAGCGGATGCGGGTATTACGCATCGCGCATTGCGCATAAGGCGCAGCAAACCATGATCGGGATGACGGAAGAGGACATGCAGGCCTGCGCCGGCATTCCGACCAAGACCCAGAAGGTCAATGATCATGTAACGATTGCTGAATATCAGCGTGGCCGTAACATCGAGACCTCATCAGGTTCCACTCTCATTCCGGTGGAACCGATCGTAAACATCGTCAAGGACATCGGTGGGGGGGCCGGCAACAGTTGTGTGGCGGATTTCCGGCTTGTCGATGGAAAAGTGCATGACGTTTACTACAGCGGTGACAACGACATGCTGGTCGGCACGGATGGTGTCTGTTCCACCATTATTCGCGGCTGTGTCCGTCGCTCTGTGCCCACTGAATCGTCGACAAAGGGCTGGGTATCCGCTTTTAGGCAGCCTCAGCCTGACACTACAGCAACACCGGCTGTAACGGCTCCGACAGACACAACCCCAGCCGCTACGCCTGCTGCGACCGGGTCTACTGCTGCGTCGGTCGCTCCGCAGAAAAAGTAATAGAAACCATAAGTGATCTTCCGGGATATAGCATCCTGTGAAGATCACCTGCAGATTCCGATCTGTGATGAGCCTTTCGGGATATTATCCTGAAAGGCTCATTTTTATCATCGTCTTTTTAATATATTTCATAAGACTATAAAAATCATTGGTTTTTCTGAGGCCTTTCTCTTTCGAAAACGTCTCTTCATGAATTCGGATATGATTATTCACGTCATGTGGACAGTGTACAATTCTTGCATCTATGGATGTTTGTATATTGTGAAAAAGATTTTCAAAATTCAGAAATATTTCAACGGACTCGTGTGGACAGCCATCGCAGTATTTCATGGCGTGAGCATTCATCGACCTTGCGAAAAAGGGACAGAAGGTAATGTTCTTCGCTTTTTCGAGGATCTTTCTCAACGGATGAAATCAGATCCACGATATCGAGATCGAGCGCATGGGCGATCTGGGTGAGGCGTTTGAGAGAGCACCCTTTTCTTCCGGTTTCCCATAGAGCAATGGCAGAGCGCGAGATATTGGCGCGTTGTGCAAGTTCGACCTGCGAAAGATTGGCTGCCAGACGCGCTTGTCGGAGGCGTAATCCGGTTTCCTGATCGGATATTCGCTTGTCCACAGAAATGAAAGTCGAGGAAAGTAGAGAGGCGTTATGCCGTCGGACCCACGCAAGAAACAGGCTTGTTTCTGAATAATGTAGTGGACTGTCTTCCGACTCTCCTTCCAGCCGGAATGTGATGGAGGTTTTATCCACGGACACAATGATGCGTTGACGCATGTGTGCCCGAGAAGAACACCACACTTGGCCGGGGAAGAGCTGTGTTCTGGGTGGGGTATTCATTTCCCACGTAACCTGAGGTCAGATCGGATGAAAGATAACGATACCATCATGATATTTTTGTATTTTTTGTTTCATTTTGTTCGGTAATTGAAGAGGTCTGTTCCAGATTATGAAATCTGCATATTTTATCAGACACTCTCCAGTCCTGAAATCGGAAGTCATGCCCGCAGCCCTGTAGCGGGCATGACAGCTGTTTTCAGGCCGATAGGGGAAGCCGCTCCGCTCTGTGTCCCGCATGAAGGCTATAGGGACCAGAGGAGAGAATGTTCACGAACATCACGCCCTCTTCATCTGTTTTCTCGGAAAGAGGAAAAACGGCATTTCCTGTTGTCCATCGATGTTCTCCCTGCTCGCGATTATGCCAGCCGAAAAGATCGTCTGTTCTCAGGTGAGGTGTGAGACGCTTTTTCATGGTGCCGACATGAAGCAGGACATCGCCAACGAGCACTCCCAAGGCACGGCGGTCATCCACAAACGGCCCAATGACGTCGCAAGGGCGACTGGAGCGGGAAAGAAGGCGCACGGATTGTGTTCCAGCGGGTACAGGGAACTGGAACCAACCATGACCTGTATCCTTTACGGTGAGAGAGATTCCCTTATCCGTCAGAATCTGAAGACATGGGTCTTCGGTCAGCTCCGGTGCTGTGTAACGGGACGTGCAACCGGCAGCTTCTGCCCGCTCCGCAATCCGTCGGAAAAGTGGCTCGACCTGTTCACGCGATACCGCAAGAGGAGCAGCGGCGTCCTGCTTCCATGAGCGTGGGGGCGTGGTCGTCAGCTGGCTTACTTTCCCTTCCCGTTCCATGAAACGGCGATTGCCCGTGTCGAGATAGCTTTCAGTAGGCATGTCATTGGCCCAGATGACGGCATGCCGCTCCGTTTCAACATGATGGTAGGTATACTGCGTGATGGCATGATCGTAGAAAATGGAAGAACCGTTCACCAGCATGCGGGCGGGTACGAACCGTTCGTTGAGAAACAGGCAATGCTCTGGTGTGACCAGAAGATCCATGCGGGGTGTGCCGGGCGCGATCGCATCGGCAAGGATGCGCACGGGATATCCCGCCTCATCGTCTGGCAAATTACGCCGGACTGTGACGTGTCGACGGCCCGCCCATGTGATTTTCCCAGCGGTGCCGGTGGAGGTTCCGGGGTCGAACACGGTGATGATGTCATCGAGTTCCAGTGTTTCCACGGCCCTCTCACCATCGGGGGTGCGGATCATTGTGCCGCTCAGGAAACAGACGATGGCGTAACTGGTGTTGTTCCAGCTGAAGTCCGATGTCGAAACCCCGGGAGCCAGCGTAACGCTTTTGACAAAAGCGTCCCCGCTGTTGGTGGTCGAAAAGGCATCGTAGATGGTGTAGTTACCGTCCGAGTTTTCCACCCATTGGATGCCTGTGTTCCAACTGTCGTTGGGGAAAACGATCTCGTCGCCCGGAGCAAGATTGGTGACACTCGGGACGCTGTAGCCGGTATAGGTGAGCGACAGGGTGTTGGTGCCCTGAGACGTGCTGCCAAAATTGATGGCCGAAGTGGTGGAGCCCACTGTCATGGTGGCGCCATCTGTCAGTGTGACCGAACCGCCATTGACGTAGCTGGCGGTCAGTGTTGAGCCGTTTAGGGTTACGGTGCTGCTGCTGGCAAGTGTCGCCGTGCCGTTGAGAGCCAGCGTTCCCCCCGTTAACGTGACAGTGCCGCTTCCGTTGACCGTCAACGCATTGCTGGCTTCCGATCCATCGAGGTCGATGGACACGTTGCCGCTGCTTGTATCGATGACCGGGGTTATGTCGTAAGTGGGAACGCCATTGGTCCAGTTGGCGGCATTGTCCCAGTCATTTTGGAAACGGCACCCGTCCACGTTGTGGTTGAGTTCATCGAAGCCTCTTAATGATTAAGATATGGTGCCCTCATCATAATCATTAAGAATTGACGAAAATATGTGATTTTCTTTCCGATTACATCCAATGATTCCAGAAAGTAACAGAAAAGAAAAACAATGAAGAGGATGTCACGGTGTGATGGGTGGCGCATGCAGCGCCTGCCACTCATCCGATGACACGACATCGGCCAGTGTTGTCTGGTCCAGAACACTCATGAAGGCCGACAGCGCCGTGCCAAGCACGCTGCGCAGACGGCAGTTGGGCATCAGGCGGCAAGTGCTTCCCTTCTCCTTGGCTGTCTGCATGCACACCACCAGCCCGAGTTCTTCCTCTGTGTAACGCACGACATCGCCCAGTCGGATGTCCTCGCTCGGTCGCCCAAGACGCAGGCCGCCGTTACGCCCTCGGATTGTCTCGATAAAGCCGCCCTGACCCAGTCGGTGGATGATCTTGATGAGATGGTTTTCCGAAATGCCATAAGCCTCCGCAATTTCGCGGATGGAGGCCAGTCGTTCCGGATTGCAGGCCAGAAAGACAAGCGTCCGGAGCGCATAGTCGGTGTAGAGGGTCAGTTGCATTGTTGGAACGTAGGCGTGGGAAGCCATTTTTTCCAGCAGAACAATGATCTGTGTTGAGACGGTCGGGAAAAGAGAAGCAGTCATGCAACGAATAAAGATGTGTTTCATTGACACCTTTGTTCGTTCGGTCGTTAAGATGCGTTAACCTCAATCTGACGAGAGAAGGACAAGACGCATGGCCGAACCGCTCACTGACGCGACCCGCTCCATCGTGAAAGCCTGCATCCCCGCATTGGAGGCCCATGGCCTCGACATTACACGGGAGATGTATCAACGCCTTTTGGCAAAACCTGAAATACGCGATCTCTTCAACATGTCGCATCAGAAGGATGGCGAGCAGCCCAAGGCGCTCGCGCTCGCGGTGCTGGCCTATGCCCGTCACATCGACAATCCGGGCGCGCTGGCCGGCATGATTGAGCGGATTGCCGAGAAGCATGTCGGCCTGAACATCCTGCCCGAGCATTACCCTTACGTGGCGGACGCTCTTCTGGGCGCCATCGCGCATGTTCTGGGCGATGCGGCCACTCCTGAGATTCTGGATGCGTGGGGCAAGGCCTACTGGTTCCTCGCGGATGTGCTGATCGGACGTGAGCATCAGATCTATGAAGAGCACGCCCATGCGCCGGGCGGTTGGACGGGGTGGCGGGACTTCACGGTGCGCCGTGTCCTCCGCGAGAGCGACGTTGTGAAGTCCTTCGAACTGGTGCCCGTGGATGGCAAGGCCATCATGGTGCACACGCCGGGGCAGTATCTCAGCTTCCGGCTGGAAGTGCCCGGTCATGGCTCGCAGCGCCGCAATTACAGCATTTCGTCCGAGCCGGGGTGCGATCACTACCGCATCAGTGTGCGTCGCGCCGAAGGCGGGGTCGTCTCCGACTGGCTGCATGACACGGTGAAGGAAGGTGAGAGGCTTTCCGTCTCGGCGCCTGCGGGAGATTTCACCATCGCGCCCAAGGATGCGAAGAAAATCGTGTTTCTCAGCGCGGGTATCGGCCTGACGCCCTTCATTGCAGCTCTCGGTCCCCTGACGACGAAAGGGGTGCCTGACATCCGTTTCATCCATGGGGCGCATAATCCACAGGTGGACGCATTCGGCACGCATATTCGCGCGCTGGCAGGTGCGGGGAAGATCAGTGCGGATGTCTTCTACACCGAAGGCGAACTTCCCGCTGATGCACACACACCGGGTGTGACGGTTCACAATGGCCGCGTGACGAAAGACTGGTTGGCGGCTCAGGTCGATCCGGACGCCGTATGGTATGTTTGCGGCCCCGATGGGTTCATGCGCGATATGATCGAAACGCTCAAAGCCAGCGGTGTGTCGGAAGACCGCATCCATTTCGAGTTCTTTGGCTCAGCGGCGGATGCGGAACTGGCGGCGGCCTGATCCGTCTTCGTGGTTGTGAGATGGCGATCCGCTCTGGATCGTCATCACATGGCGCGGTAGGAACGGCATGAAGACCGCGAGGGGGTGTGTCATGCCGCTTGATGAAACTGCACTGGATTGCCTGTTCCACACGGCCCGGACACCGGAGCGCTGGACAGACCGGCCGGTGGATCTCGACACAGTGCGCGCGCTCTACGATCTGGTGAAACTCGGCCCGACTTCGGGTAATGGCTCACCCGCGCGGTTTGTGTTTCTCTCGACACAGGATGCGAAGGAACGGCTGCGCCCGGCCCTCTCGGAAGGCAATGTCGAGAAAGCGATGACCGCGCCGGTGGTGGTCATCGTGGCGCATGATCCTCTGTTCTTCGACCGTTTCGCGCAGCTCAATCCCGAACCCAGCCTGCGCTCGTGGTTTGCCGCCGATGTTGGGCTGGCGGAAGAGACCGCCTTTCGGAATGGTACGCTGGAAGGCGGCTACATGATCCTTGCTGCCCGTGCGCTGGGGCTGGATGCGCTGCCGATGTCGGGCTTCGATGCGACGCTGGTGGAGGACACCTTCCTTCTGGGCGAAGGCTGGCGGGCGAATTTTCTTATCTGTCTGGGATATGGCGAGCCGGTGGAAACACCACGGGCGCCGCGTCTGTCCTTTGACGAAGCGTGCCGCGTGCTGTGAGCATCTCGCATCTTCTCGTGCTCGATGCGGCTCCCGCAGCAGTGCGTGCCCGCGTGGGCGCGTTTCAGTACATGGACGGCACTCTGCACGCCGTCACACAGGAAGAAGCGGACGGGCACGATGGCATCGCCGCGATGGCGGTCATGGCGGAACGGTGCCTTGCCGCTACGGGCTGGGATGCACCGGATCTGGTCGTGACCGTTGTGGGGCCGGGTTCTTTCACGGGGTTGCGGACCTCTTGTGCTCTCGCGGCCGGGTTGGCGTTCGGGTTTGATTGCCCGACCGTTGGCGTGACGCGCGGGGAGGCACTGTCACGCACGCTGGACGAACAGGTGCGGGTGGACGGACTGACTGGTTGGCTGTGTGTGACCACGGCGCGACGGGGGCGTTGGTTCGTGGAAGATGCGAGTGGGAATGTGCAGGCTGTTGCAAGCGCGCATTGGCAGCCGCCGGAAGGACGCTGGCTGCTGGCGGGCGATGCTGCGGAAGATGCGGCTCTCGCGGCTCCTGATCGTGCCGTGAAAGCTGCCGGTGGGGAAGCATCGCTTGCGGAAATCGCACGCTATGGATGGGTGCGCGGAGAGGGGAGTGTGCCGTGGCGTGCAGCACTCCCTCTCTATGTGGATGCACCCGAGGCAAAACTACCGGCCGCTGGTCTTCGCTCCGAACCGGTATGACGGATTTTCCTTGTGAGCGTCTGAGTATTACGGAAGTTGGTGAAGCCTTTTCTTCCGTGCTGGCAGTCCTCCATGAGCGCGCGTTTCCTGTGAAAGAGCGGTGGAATGCCGAGGCGTTTGAAAATCTTCTTCGCTCATCAGGAGTATCGGCTTTTCTCGCCTGTCATGCTGAAATGCCCGTTGGTTTTGTTCTTGTGCGATCGGTTCTCGATGAAGCGGAGATTCTGACCCTTGCCGTCGATCCGGCTTTTCAGCGCAAAGGTGTGGGACGAGCGGTTTTAGGAAAACTGTTTCACGTTCTCCGTGAACAGGAAATAATCCGAGTGTTCCTTGAGGTTTCTGTGCGAAATGGGGCCGCACGTGCTCTTTACGCGGCGACAGGCCTTGTCACCATGGGCCTCCGGCGTCGGTATTACCCGGACGGGTCGGACGCGGAGGTTATGGCGGCTGAGATTACGCCAATGCTCTGAGGAAACGGCCGTTATACCAGTGGCGGGGCAGAGCCCTGCTTGTCTGTCGCCCAGAAGAAGGGTTGTTGGCATTACGCAGGCGGACGGAGCAGTACCCGGTTCAGGCGTTCGAGGATGGGGAACATCTTTGACCACGTCTTGTGAAAACGGTTTTCCGATAGGCCCCTTTCCGCCATGCACGCGGCAATATCCCCCAGCGTTCGTTCCCCGTCGATAAGGGGAAGAATGCTTCGGGCCTGCTGTGGAAGCGGCACCGGCACGACCAGTGTTCCAAACGAGAATGGAAGAATGCCGTCAGGGCCAATATGTTTCGCAAGTTCGGATCCGGGAATCTCACGCATGATCGGAACGGTATCGGCCGCCATGTAATCCGGCGGTGTCACACGCTCTCCTTTGCGCACGACATAGGCCACATGGGTTGCCATGTTGCCGGTCAGACACTCAGCGACCTTTGCTTTTTCGCGCCAGTCGAGACCTTCCACACGGGCGCGCAATTTTGGGTCGGGCAGAAAAAACTCGGGATCGTAGCGGGCAGGTTCCATGAGACAGGAGGATTCCAGTCCGGCCCGGTCGATCAGATCGAGGAACGCCCCGATGTCATAGGCCCGATCGCGTGGATTCAGCAGCAGGTCATACAGACCGGCGTTGCCGCCGCTCAGGTGATCACCGAAATTGCCATTCTCGCGCAGCCACGCCGTGACGGGAAGATGTCGCATCACACGTTTGGCCACATCCAGACGTGTTGCAGGAGGCTCCGAAAATGGCGTGAGCTGTTCAAGTGCTTCCTGAATCATGTACACGCCGGTGCGGCCATAGGGCGCATAGACCATCAGCCCCATACCACCACCGGGCGCAAGATGCGCTTCCAGCCCTTTGAGTGCTGCATCCGGGTCGGGCAGGTGATGGAGGACGCCACAACAGTCGATGTAATCGAAAAGTCCAAGATCCAGACGTTCGAGATCGGTGATCGAACCCTCGATAAAGCGGATGTTGGAAAGCGCCCGCGCCTTCGCCCGTGCCTGTGCAATGTCGAGCGCATGACGTGAACGGTCCACGCACACCACCTCTCCGGGTCGGTTGGCGCGCGCCATCTGTACGGCAAGCATGATTGCGCCATCGCCCGTGCCGCACCCGGCCACCAATGCTTTCAACGGTTGGTGACGCGCACGCCGTGCGCCGAACACCCAGTAATCGATTTCACGCAGATGGCTGGGACTGCCGATCAGCAGCCGCTTTGCCTCATCGCGTGGGTCGCGCTCCGGATAGGGATAGGCTTCGTACTGGGCGGCAAGTTCCGTATCCCGGGCGTCGGTGCCGGATGGCGTGGTCATGATGGGCTCCTCAATCGCGGGATGTAAGGTTTTCCCTATGCGACGGGATGTTTCTCATGTCCATTTCCCATCCGGCAGGACTGTTTCCCGCAGACTGCTTTATCTCCATGGCCCTTATGATCGACTCTTCCAGACGGCGGCAAGCGGGGCGCTGCCCCGGCCCCGCCAAAGGCGCGCCTTTGGAAACCGTTTATTGTTACACTGGGACTCAGAGACCGTTTCCAGAGACGCCGATATGATCCCAACTGGCCTTGAGTTTGATATCTGAGGCCATAGGGCAGAATAAGTTATCAACACAATTAGGGTGAAGGGATCTGCGATCCCTTCCGGGTTCGGGCAGAGCCCGATACACCGCAAGAGTCGATAAAAGCCTTTACTCCCCCCGTTTGCGTGTGCGTGTCCGGCTCTGCTGGCGTAGTACGCTCTCAATCCAGTCGTTGAGGCGGCGCGTGGTGTCCTCGGCTTCCTCACGGTCTGGGTAGATTTCCGGAAAGCGCAGAGACAGCCAGCGCCATGCCACCAGTCGCTTGTGGCGCTTCTCCGCCCGTTCCAGTTCTTCGCGCCCCGCGCGCTCGGGGGGCGGCAGTCGACCTGTGCCGGGCGGCAGCACCCGCACACCAATCGCATGATCGGCGGCCCAGCCCACCAGTCGGCGGATACCGTTGTCACGGTCATCCACAGGACACATGGCATAGGTCCAACGCTGGCTGAGATCGAGCCCTTCCACGCCTTCCAGCGCCGAGGCGATGGCGAAGGGCTGTTCCATGTCGGACAGACGGTAGTTCGGGTCATCGGGGCGCAGGACGGCGCGTTTTATGCGCGCCAGAACGCCGTACAGGCTGTCCGAGCCGATTTCCTCGGCAATGGCGCGCACGATGTCCGCGTCGGGCTGCACGAGCGGCCTGAGTTCATCGGGCGGCACGGGAGCGGCCTCAAGATGCTGGCGGATGAAGCGCGGGCTGCCGGCGTCGGCCAGAACGGCCACGATGCCGTCCTCGTGCTTGCCGTAGCGTCCGGCTCGGCCACCGATCTGCTTGACCTCCTGCACCGTCAGATCGCGGGTCTGGCGCCCATCGAACTTGCGAAGCGCGGCAAAGACCACGCGCCGGATGGAGAGATTAAGCCCCATGCCGATGGCGTCCGTAGCGATCAGAATATCGGCCTGTCCATCATTGAAGCGCTGGGCTTCGGCTCGCCGGACCTCCGGGCTGAGTGCTCCATAAACCACGGCCACGCGGCGTCCGCGCTCCATCAGGGCCGCGCGCAGATCCAGCACCTCACGTCGTGAGAAGGCAATCAGCGCATCGCCCGCTTTCAGGTCATGCAGGCGCACGGACGATGACGCGGCCCGCAGGGGGCTTTTACGCAGCAGGGAGATTTCATCCACTGGGTCGCCGCACAGTTCAGCGATGCGGCGCACCATCGGGATGCATTCGGGTGCGCCGAGGATGTACAGATGGCGGGCGGGTGCGCCCATGATGGCGGCGGTCCAAGCAGCGCCGCGATCCGGGTCGAACAGCATCTGCGCTTCGTCAATGACTGCGACATCGACGGGGTTGGAAAACGGGCACATTTCAACGGTGGCAGCCAGATGACGGCTTCCCGGCACTTTGATGCGCTCCTCACCCGTGGAGAGCGACGCCTCCACGCCGCGGGCTGCGAGGGATTCCCGGAACTCATGCGCCAGAAGCCGCAGGGGAGCGAGCGCCAGCCCGCTTTCGGCACGGGCGAGGGCGTCGAGTGCCGTGTGGGACTTGCCGCTGTTGGTCGGTCCCGTCACCAGTGTGATGCGACGCTCCAGCGCGCGCGCGGTGCGGAAATGCCCGGCATAGCGGTCAAGAGCCGCCACGCGGGCAATGACGGAGTTGGCGACATTCTTGCCGACCTTGGGCGGAGGCGGCAGTTCGTGCGTGTCGCGGCGCTCCCGTCCGCGCTTCTCCCCACGCTCGAACCCTTCCGCGCTGCCTTTGCGCCATTCGGAAAGATTGTGACGCAGGCTGGCGAGTTCGGTCGGATCGAACTCCCAAAGCTCCTGCCCGTCCTTCTGGCGGATGCGGCGGGCGACGGGGATGCGGTTTTCCGCGATCCAGCGCAGGGCCTCACGGTGAGAGCAGTGCAGCAGGCGCGGCACGTCGGCAAACCGCACGAGGCTGGCTTCCCATGTGCGCAGGCGCTGCTCTTCGTTTTCCCGGCGGGACTGGGCTGTGCGGGCCAGCGCTTCCTCGCGGCGGGCGCGGCTTTCCTCCGTTTCACGTGCACCGCCGATGAAGCGGTCGCGCTCGCGCATGTCGAAAGCGTTCGCGATCGCTTCGGCGAGCCGCGCTGTCTGGGCTGCGGACAGCACGCGGCCCGTGTCCAGAACGTCGGCCTGCATGGCGTCGAGCGCGGCCTGCGGCGTGTCGCCCAGTTCGCGAAAACGCGCCGCCATGACGGTCTCAAGAGCGCCCAGAAGAACCGGATCGGGTGCCACCGGGTCCGTTATGGTGGCAGTGGCCTGCTCCATGTCTTCGCGCGAGATCCAGATACGCCCTTCACGGCGCGTCAGATCCATCAGCCGCGAGGTCCAGCGTTTGCGGCGCACGGCGCACAGGGCTGTCCGGAACACCTCGTCGGGCACATCGCGCGCGCCGGGCTCCAAGGCGCGGCCGATGCGGCGCAGGAGAGCGGATTCCTCGCGCGGTTCGATGGACAGGCCCGTACGCGCAAGAACCGCCTCGAGGGCGGCTCGCGCGGGAGAGGACGGGGCGTGGGAAGCGTTCTCCGGCAGAGGCGCAGGAGAAGAACGTGTCAGGCGGGAGCCGCTTGGCGTTTTCATGCCCCAAGTGTGCGCGATTGGTCGTGATGGAACAATCCCCACACCAACGGAAAGACCGCCCGGTTTGTCACCGGACGGTCTTTCTCACTCAGCGGCACTGGTCAGTGAGGGATCAGTCGAGTGACTGGCCCTTCTTGGTCAGGTCGCTGCACAGCTTGACGCGCTGGGACTTCTTGAGCGTGGAGACGTCGAACGGCGTCGATGTGCCGTTGGTCAGCAGACCCTGACCACCCAGCGAATAGGCCTGATCGCTCTTCACGTCCGCGCGTTTGGCGAGCTTGCGGGCCACGCTGCGCGGCGTCGTGCCGGAGGTGTAGTCCTTGTGGATGCAGTAGGAGAGCAGTCCCGCCACATTGCCCGGTGTTGCGTTGTCGATGGGCGGCAGGCCGTTTTCACCCAGTGCGCCCGGTGTTGCAGCCGTCGTCGCGCCGGTGATGCCGTGAACAACCTGTGCGCCCTGCGTGGGAGCGGATGCCTGATCGGCGGGATTCGTCACGGGGATACCGCCCGGCGGCGGTGCGGACATGGTGGTGCCGGCCGGAATCTGCTGGGCAGCGGTCTGGGCATGGGCGGCGCCTATTGAGGCGAGAGCGAGACCCGTTGTGGCGACCAGCGCGAGAGTTCTGTTACCAAGCATTGAATAACCTTTCACAAAAGCCAAAGGTCTGCATGCTCCCTGTTGAAGGAACATGACCCTTTGCTGACGGTCATGACCGTCGTGCCCTAACAAAGCGCACGACAATGGAAAGTTCCCTTCCGTTTATTTCTGGGGTTCGGTACGATGGTTACTTCTGCGTGCGCCTATGTGGCGCGATGAGCGCGGAAGGCATGGGCCGGGTGTGAAGGAGACGGAGCCCTGACATTCTGCCGGGGGGCTTGTCTTTCGGGCGTACCTGCCTCATCTCCTGAATCCATACAGGACCGCTTGCGTCCTCTTTTGACGATGGCCGGTGTTGGGTTGGCGCAAGGCGCGGACCGATGCCTTTGATGGAGTGGGGCCACAATGTTCATTGAGACCGAAGGTACACCCAACCCGAACACGCTGAAGTTCCTGCCGGGGCGGGATGTGACGGGAGAGGCCGGCACGATCGACTTCATCGACGCGGATGGTGTCGCGGGACGCTCGCCGCTGGCGGACGCCCTGTTTGAACTGCCGGGTGTTGCGCGTGTGTTCATGGGGTCGGACTTCGTGTCCGTCACCAAAACGGATGCGGAAGACTGGGCCGAACTCAAGCCGCGCGTGCTCTCCATATTGGTGGATCATTTCGTCTCGGGCCGTCCGGTCGTGACGGAAGGCGCTGCCGTGCAGGAAGATCCGGTGATGCCGGGTGATGAAGAGATCGTGAAGCAGATCAAGGAACTGCTTGAGACCCGCGTCCGTCCGGCGGTGGCCAGCGATGGCGGCGATATCGTGTTTCGTGGCTACCGTGACGGCATTGTGCGGTTGAGCATGCAGGGAGCGTGCTCGGGTTGTCCGTCCTCAGGCGCGACACTCAAGCATGGCGTGGAGAACATGCTGCGCCATTATGTGCCGGAGATCGTCTCTGTGGAACAGGTCATGGCCTGACGGAGAAGCGGCCCTATCAGGCTGCGTGCAGAGGGCGGGCGAGGGTCACACGGCCTCCACCCGCCCTTTTGCTTTCATACATGGCGTGATCGGCCTCCTTCAGCATGTAGGAGGCGCTTTCATGACGTGGGGACCAGAAGGCGAGGCCGATACTGGCAGTGGAGGTGAGGTGATGACCCTCCATTTCAAAGGGCCGCCGGAACGCGTCACATAGACGTTCGGTGATGGTCATCACCTCGTCTGGTGATTCCGTGCCATGAAAGAGGATCACGAATTCATCGCCGCCCAGACGGGCCACCATATGCGCGGGATGCCCCGCGAGCGTGTGAGTCAGACGGTGCGCCGCCTGACATAGCACCCGATCGCCCATCAGATGACCGGCCGTGTCATTGATATGCTTGAAATGATCGAGATCGATGAGGCAGACCGCTGGCGGCGTATCGGTATTTTTCCATGCTGCCAGAACATCGGTGACGGTCTGACTGAAAAGGGTGCGGTTGGGCAGGCGGGTCAGGGCGTCGTGAGTGGCGTCATGCCGAAGCTTACGCTCGGCTTTTTCACGTTCGATCACGCGGGCGATATGTCCCCCGATGTTCATGCACAGGCCGACGATCGGTTCTTCCGCTTTTACGTCCTTGCATGAGAAAAACAGCAGAACGACATCGACGCAGCCTCCCGCGATGACAGGCAAGCCCAGCCCATGGTGCAGGCTGGCTCCGATTGCATGTTCCTGTGGGTCGATCTTCCAGCTTACGATCTTCTGCTGGCGTTTGATCTGAAAGGCCAGTCCGTCCGGTTCGAACAGTCGCGAAGCGCGGCAGGCGGCGAGCAGTATCTGACGTGAGGGAGGTGTATTCGGGAAGCACAGCGTCGGATTGATCCGGTCATAGGTTCCATCCTCCCGCCGACTGAAGGCAACGCCGCCCATGAACCCCATGCGTTGGCAGGTTTCCTCCAGCGTGACTTCAATTACGCGGGTGGCGGAGGACGTCGTGTTGGCGCAACTGACGATCGTTTCCAGCAATTTCTGCTGGTTGTTCAGGCCATAGAGTTCGCGCAGCCCACGTTCGGCAATCGCTTCCGCTTCGCGGCGGATGCGTTTTTCCCTCTCGAAGCGTTTGCGTAACTGGAGATAGAGGGCCTTGTAGTCGGTGTCTGTTTCGTCTGCTGTTGGGTCGTTCATGGACCCTGCCAGCGGATGGTCATGTCATTTTCTTTCGGGGAGCCGGAAGGATAACGCTCCACGGAGATGTTCTCATGCCAGATGTCGGCTGCTCCAAGAATGAAGCCATGTGCGAGATCGAGAAGATGACGGGAGGACTGGTAGCGCATTTCCAGCGCGCCGTCCGGCTGTTCCGTGAAATGAAAATACGGGCAGCATGCTCCGGAATAGAGCTTCATCACTTCGGGATGGATGATCGTGTTGACGGACAGGATGAACGTCCGCGCAGTGGGGAACTGTTCGAACAGTTCCGGATAGGTTTGCTTGAGAAGGGGCATCGCCTTCTCACCAAACCAGCGTAACACCTCGCCTTCAGGCAGTTTCAGGCGGTGTGCGGCCGCTTTTACGAGGGCCAGCATGTCCGCATCCGGATAGTTGCCCAGAGAACTGTAGACACCATCCACCTTGGCGTCTTCCAAAAGAAGATCCCAGGTCTCGATGCCGAACTGTTCGCTGACCACGTCTTCCAGAAGATTGAAGACTATGCCTTTCATGATGCTTCCGATCTGACCGCGATGACACTCTGAATGTGGGTAATCCGATTGTCTTCACAAGCCGTTAAGTGGAGCCGCGCTTCTCGGGTATTCTGGCTTGAGGGATGCTCAAACACGTCAGAGACACGATTTTGTGCTCTTAGAAACAGTCGAGATTTCTGGGAAGAAAAGGAAATCCTGGTGGGCGCACAAGGGCTCGAACCTTGGACCCGCTGATTAAGAGGCGAGCATAAGCCTCTGATTTTTAACAGTTTTCCGTCTTTCTTAGTGAAAGATGAACTATGAAAAATCAGGCAGTTACCGGCACGGACCCAAAGTTTGGGCTTTCATCCCCCGTGGATGGCTCGAACACCCACGGGGTTAATGAAAGATGGTCTGATGAGAAAACAGACCTGACGATTCTAACACTGGGCGAACAGCCTGTCACCCTGAAATCCCTTGAGCCGCTTCCTCAATGGATGCCTTGGCGCACTCTCGGCTCCAGCAAGGTTCCCCTCTCCATTCGTCCGAACGAGAAGGGCGACGGTTTCAACCCGAAGAAGTGGGGCACTCACGAACAGCTTGCCTTTCGTATGCACCGCGACCGTGCACTCCATGAGGGCATCGGTCTCGGTGCGTTGCAGGACAACAGCGGTCTGTATCTTTGTGGGATAGATTTGGACTCATGTTATGAAGAATTGTTTGATGACGCCCTAAAGCCATGGGCCGATGACATCCTGAAACGCTTCGATACCTACGCCGAGGTGTCGCCATCGGGCAAAGGCGTTAAAGCGTTCTTCCTCACGGACGGCGAAACCTACGCGCGACTCACTGATGCCATGGGCGACCGCAAGCGTGTCGCTTGGTCGCGTGGCGAGCATTGCGAAATCGGGCTGGACCGGGAGCGGTTCTATACCGTGACGCGCAACCGCGTGTCGTCCTGTCCCGAGACTCTGCGACTGGTGCCGTTCGATGACATGGAATGGCTCCTGAAGGTAGCCGGTCCTGCGTTCGGTGACGCCAGCGAAGCAGCAGACGGCACCAAGGCCGGTGTTGATCGCAGCGCCGAAGCCTTTCGCTTCGCTGCCAACCGTTTGCGCGAAAACCCCGAACTCACGCAGGAGGACATGATTGCGCTCATGCGGGCCGAAAGCGGACCCGTGGGCGAGTGGGCCACCGAACAATGCAAACGTGATGGCACGCCTTGCCGCTGCTGACCGCCTGATTCTGGCCGCTACCATCGGAACGCGGCCAGTTCCCGGCATTTCCACAATCCGCACCCGAAAGGGCTTCTGACATGCAGAACTATGAATCTCTCGGTCGCACTGTGACCATTCCGGCCCCGGCTGATACGGCCAGCGGCGCACCCGTTCTCGTGGGCAAGCTGTTCGGCTTTGCCGTGGGCGCTGCCACTTCTGGCGATCCGCTGGACGTTATCACCGAGGGCGTTTTCACCTCTCCCAAGGTTGCGGCCGATGCCTTCGCCGTGGGCGATGCTGTCTATTACAGCGCCGCGAACGGCATGACCGCCACGGCGGACGGGAACACCGAAATCGGCTATGCCGTCGAAGCGGCAGCGGCGGGTGCGGTTTCCGTCTCTGTCCGCATCCGCTAAGGGACCGGCCCGATGAGTTCTTTTAAGCAAGCTGATCTGACAAGGGCGCTTCGGGCTGTCCAGAAGGCGGGGAAACAGCCGTTGGGAGTCTCTCTCACTCCTGACGGCTCAATTCGCATCGACTTCGCGAAAGCCGAGGAATCGGAATCACCGCTCGACCAGTGGATGAGAGACAATGCGCGTTCGACTCCCCGGTCTTAATACCGTCCGCAACCGCAAAACCGGGCAGGCGTATTACTATTTCGGCAAGGGCGGTCCCCGTATCCATGGTGAACCGGGGACTCCCGAATTTCTGGAAAATTACCGCAAAGCCGAAGTGGCGGCAGGGAAAACAACTGCCGGGACCGTCCAGCATATTCTCAACGAATGGCAGCGGACTCCGAGGTTTCAGGCTCTCGCACCGTCCACACGGCGGCAATACATCGAGTCCGTGATCGTCATCGAGCGGACGTTCGGCACCATGCCCATCGCTGCCTTGGCCGATAAGCGGGCGCGGGGTGTCTTCCTCGCATGGCGGGACAGCATGAGCGCAACACCGCGCACGGCTGACATTCGGCTCCGTACGCTGTCCGTGGCGCTCAATCATGCCGTTGATCGTGGATGGCTGGACCGCAACCCTGTTGCCAAGCCGGGACGCCTGCACAACGTCACACGGGCCGACAAGACGTGGACAGACGCCGATCTGGCGGCCTTCCACGCTTCAGCACCAGATCATCTTCGCCTTGCGCTCACGCTGGCACTGCACACGGGCCAGCGGCAGGGCGATCTTCTGCGTCTCACTTGGGCGCAATATGACGGGCGATACATCCGACTCACGCAGCAGAAGACAGGCGCGCGCGTCGTGATCCCTGCCACGGCGGAACTACGTGCGATTCTGGATGAAAGGAGAGGACCGGCAAACGACACCATTCTAACCACACAACGCGGGCAACGTGCATGGACCAGTGACGGCTTCAGGGCGTCATGGAATCAGGCAATGAAGGACGCGGGCGTTACGGGCGTCACTTTCCACGATCTGCGTGGGACGGCTGTCACGCGCCTCTCTGTTGCCGGATGCACGCCGCAGGAAATCGGCACCATCACGGGACATTCGCTGTCCCATGTGAACGCCATCATCGACTCCCATTACCTGAAACGGGACACGGCGCTGGCCGACTCCGCCATCAGGAAGCTGGAAGAATCCCAAACGCTTCCCAAATCCGGGTTAGGCGGTAATATCAAATCTGACGGAAAGCGTTGAAAATCCTGGTGGGCGCACAAGGGCTCGAACCTTGGACCCGCTGATTAAGAGTCAGCTGCTCTACCAACTGAGCTATGCGCCCAGGATTTCAGGATCACGACCATGTCGCGATGGGCGCCTTTTAGCAGGGGAGAATTACAGGCGCAAGAGGGTTAATCGCCTTATCTGTTCAGGAGCGCCAGAAGGGCATCGAACTGGTCGAGAGAGTTGTAATTGAAGCTGATTGCGCCTCCCCGTCCGTCAAACTTGATCTGAACCCGCAGTCCAAGCTTTGCAGAGAGATCGCGCTCCAGCATGGCGATTTCCGGATCGCGCTTTTCGCGGACGGGCTTGCCTTCCGTTTTTGTGCTCGCTGTTTTCGCCGCACGCTGCACGAGGGCTTCTGTCTGACGAACGGAAAGATCCCGCGCCATGACATCGCGGGCAGCTGCCACAGGATCTGGATGACCGAGAAGGGCACGGGCGTGACCGGCCGACAGTTTGCCTTCCGTGACGTCCCGGCGCAAAGGCGCGGGCAGCCGTAGCAGCCGCAAGGTGTTGGTGATATGGGGGCGCGACTTGCCGATGGCGCGCGCCAGTTCGTCCTGCGTGAGGTGATAGTCCTCAATCAGGCGACTGAAGCCTTCGGCCTCTTCCATGGGGTTGAGGTCGGAGCGCTGGAGGTTTTCCACCAACGCCGCCGCCATGGCATTGGTGTCGTCCAGTTCGCGCACCAGCACGGGGATCTCATGCAGCCCCGCCTGCTGCGCGGCGCGCCACCGACGCTCTCCGCCGATGATCTGCCATGTGCCGGGTTTGTCCGGATGAGGGCGGGCAAGGATGGGTTGGAGAATACCACGGGCACGAATGGATTCGGTCAGTTCCGTCAGAGCCTCCGGCTCCATGTTCTGCCGGGGCTGGAAGGGGCTTGGCTCCAAGGTTTCGATGGGCAGCGAACTGACATGCGCACCGGGCAGCTTGCGAGGAGCCTCCGGTGTCGCGTCTGTGCTGGGCGTCGAAGGCTGCACAGGCGCCTGTTCGCCCAGAAGTGCCGCCAGACCGCGCCCGAGGCGGGGACGTGCGGTGGCCTTTTTCTTCGTGCTCACGGTGTGCCTCCCTTGCGGCTGTCCAGACGTGTCTGCAATTCCTTGGCAAGCGCCGTATAGGACGCTGCGCCACTCGAACGCGGGTCATAGGTCATGACCGGCGTGCCATGGCTCTGCGCTTCCGAAATGCGGATGTTGCGGGGAATGACAGTCTGCATCACCGCATCGCCGAAGAAGCTCCGGGCATCGGCGGCGACAAGTTCGGACAGGTTGTTGCGGCGGTCATACATGGTCAGCACGATGCCCGCGGTGGACAGCGTGGGATTGAACTGGCGACGCACCTGCTCGATAGTTTTCGTGAGGTGACTGATGCCTTCCAGCGCGAAGAACTCACATTGGAGAGGTGCCACAACCCCATCTGCCGCCACCAGCGCGTTGAGCGTCAACAGCCCGAGACTGGGTGGGCAATCGATGATGATGTAATCCGTCTGCTCGCTCAGCCCCGCAATGGCCGTTTTGAGACGCTGTTCGCGCCCGTCTTCCGCGATCAGTTCAATCTCGGCCCCCACCAGCTCCGTGCTGGCGACGATGACGTCGAGATTGTCCACCTCGGTTTCCTGCAACAGATCCTGCGCCGGGGCTTCGCCCATGAGCAGCGTGTAGGAGCCGCGTGTGCGGGCGTTGTAGTCCACGCCCAGTCCCGTGGAGGCGTTGCCCTGCGGGTCCAGGTCGATCAGTGTGACGCGGCTGCCATTCTGGGCAAGGGCCGCCGCGAGGTTGATGGCCGTTGTGGTCTTGCCCACGCCACCTTTCTGATTGGCAATGGCCAGGACGATGGGGGCTCGCGTTCTGCCCCGGTTTTTACGAGTGATTTTCTGCGATTCAGACACGCCGGATGTCACTTATCTTGAGGATGGTGCCGCCGGGTGTGCGGCTTGGAATGCGTTCAACCGTCATGTGCCAGTGGCGCTCCGCGTCGGTCAACTCATCGGGCGCATGTTGCCCCTTCAGAAAGAGGGCGAAACCGCCCGGAGCGATCAAGGGAGCGGACCAGTCCAGCAGTTGGTCGAGGCGTGCCAGAGCCCGCGCTGTCACGACGGGGGCGGGTGGCAGATCAAGCGTTTCGATGCGCCGGTCGATTACGCGCGTGCGGCAACCCGTTGCGCGACTGGCCTCACGCAGGAACGCGGCTTTCCGTCGATCCGATTCCACCAGCGTGACGTCTGCATCGGCCGCGATGGCGAGGATCAGGCCGGGAAATCCGCCTCCCGATCCCAGATCGGTGATGCGCGTGCCGCGTTCCACCAGAGGCACGAGTTGGAGACAGTCTTCGATGTGACGGGACCATAAATGCGGAAGATCGCGCGACGAAATCAGGTTGATCTTTTGTGTCCAGCGCGTGAGGAGGTCCGCGAAGCAGACAAGACGTTCGAATGTTTCACGTGGAACATCAGGCAGCGATAGGGGGTGTGGAGGAGTCGGCATTGGGTCAGGCGGCCTGCTGCTGTTTCAGGTGGGCGAGAAGCGCCATTAGCGCGGAGGGTGTGACGCCCGGAATGCGTTGGGCAGCTGCGAAGTTGGCTGGGTGTGCCCGCTCAAAGCGTTCGCGCATTTCCGCGCTCAGGCCGCCGACGCGACTGAAATCGAAATCTTCCGGCACGATAATGGAGGATTCATTGTGAAGCTGCCGGATCTCGCGCTCTTGGCGGGCGAGGTAGCCGCTGTAACGCGCTTCCGTTTCCACATGCAGCCGAATGCGCGGGGGTAGGGCCACAAACCATGGCGCAAGCAGTCCGATTGCGTCGGCCTTTGCTCCCGTTGCCAACACGTCCAGCAGGGAGCGGCGTCGCCCATCGGGTGAGACGGAAACGCCCGCGGCTATTAAAGGTGCGGGAAGCCAAGTTTCCTGCGCGGCACGTTCCGTCGCACTCTGGATCGCCACACGGGTTTGCCCGAACAGGGTGGCGCGCATGGTGTCCACGCATCCCCATGTCTCTCCAATGGGTGTCAGGCGAAGATCAGCGTTGTCGGCGCGAAGTGTCAGGCGATATTCCGCGCGAGAGGTGAACATGCGGTAGGGTTCGGAGACGCCCTGCGTCACCAGATCGTCAATCATGACGCCGATATAGGCATCGCTGCGTGAGAGCGTAACAGGCGTATTTCCCGCAGCACGATGCGCGGCGTTGACGCCGGCGAGAAGTCCTTGCGCACCGGCTTCTTCATAGCCCGTTGTGCCATTGATCTGACCGGCCATGAACAGGCCGGGAATTGCACGCAGTTCCAAGGAGTGCGTGAGCGCGCGCGGATCGATGTAGTCATATTCCACGGCGTAACCGGGGCGCACGATACGGGCGTTTTCCAGCCCCGCCATCGTGCGGATCATGCGTTCCTGCACGGCAGGGGGGAGGCTGGTGGAAATCCCGTTGGGATAGACCAGATCGCCACCCGGATTGCCCGGCAGGGCCTCAGGTTCGAGAAAAATCTGGTGCGATGTACGCTCTGCAAAACGCACGACTTTGTCTTCGATCGATGGGCAGTAGCGCGGTCCGCGTCCGGCGATGGCGCCGCTATAGACTGCGGAAAGATGGAGGCTATCACGAATGATGTCGTGAGTGCGCTCATTCGTGGCCGTGATCCGGCAGCTTATTTGCGGGTTGGTGATGCGTTCCGTCAGGCGCGAAAACGGTTCGGGCTGCGCATCGCCAGCGTCTTCAGCCAGAGATTCCCAGTCGATGCTGGCGCGATCGAGGCGCGCAGGCGTGCCAGTTTTCAATCGCCCCATGGGCAGGCCGAGGGCTTCCAGCCGACGCCCCAGCGCGTTAGCTGGTCGGTCGCCCACACGGCCGGCCGGTTGGGTGTCGTGTCCAAAATGAATTACGCCGCGCAGGAACGTGCCAGCGGCGATAACGACGGACGGTGCGGTGAATGTGCGACCGTCTTCGCAGGTTACGCCGCTGACGCTGCCATCCGGTGCGAGATTCAGATCGTCCACGGCAGCTTCAAGAAGTGTCAGGTTTTCAGTGGCGTGGAGAAGGGTGTGAATGGCATCTCGATACAGCCCCCGATCAGCCTGCGCGCGGGGGCCATGCACGGCTGGTCCCTTGGAACGGTTGAGCAGTTTGAAGTGAATGCCCGCCGCATCGGCCGCCCGACCCATCAGGCCGTCCAGCGCATCGATCTCGCGCACGAGATGACCCTTGCCAATCCCGCCGATGGCCGGGTTGCAGGACATCGCGCCCACGGTCTCCATCCGGTGCGTGAGCAGCACTGTCCGCGCGCCGCAACGGGCAGCGGCAGCGGCGGCCTCGCATCCGGCATGGCCGCCGCCCACAACGATGACATCGAACTGATTTTTCATGACGCGGCCTCCATTTTTCTCATTTGCCAATGCAGAACTGTCCGAAAACAGTGTCCAGAAGATCTTCCACACCCACCTCACCGGTCAGGCGACCGAGTGCGCGCATGGCAAGTCTCAGTTCCTCGCCGCGCATTTCCGGCCAGTCAACGGCGAGCGCGGCCTTGAGATGCTCGTGCGCCACCATGGCGGCCGCACGGTGGCGGGCGCGGGTCAATGGAGGGGCGATGCTGCCCGAGGCTGTCAGTTCCCGCACGCGCCGCTCCAGATTTTCCTGCAAGGCGGCCAGTCCAGTTTCGTCGCGCAGGCTGATGCCGAGCACGGGCACATCTTCGATGGTGAAAGGGGCTGGAGCAAGATCGATCTTGTTGCATACGGGCAAGGCGCCCGGCAGCAGATGATCAGGTGCCGCTTCGGCGAAGAACATCTGCACCACGCAGTCGGCATGTTCCACGTGAAACATCGCCCGTTTCACCCCCTCCGCCTCGATCGGATCGGTGGTCTCGCGCAGTCCCGCCGTGTCCACCAGAGTGACGCGCACACCGGCCAGCATGGTGACGATCTCGATGGCATCTCGCGTCGTGCCGGCCACGGGCGAGACAATGGCGGCCTGACGTTCGGCGAGATGGTTGAGCAGCGTGGACTTGCCTGCGTTCGGCGGTCCGACAATGGCGATGGTGAGGCCGCGCCGGATGCGCTCGCCCCGTTCGCCATCTGCCAGATGGGCACTGATCTCGTCACGAAGGGCGGCGGTCTCGGTCAGAAGAGCGGCTTCCACTTCCGGCGGCAAATCTTCGTCGGGAAAATCGATCAGCGCTTCCTGTCGCGCCAGCACGTTGCGCAGGCGGTCGGCCCAGCCGCGATAGAGCGTGCCCAGTCGGCCTTCGGACTGCGCCAGCGCCTGTTTCCGCTGCGCTTCGGTCTCGGCTTCGATCAGGTCGGCAATGCCCTCGGCTTCCGTCAGGTCGATGCGGCCATGCAGAAAGGCACGCCGCGTGAACTCCCCCGGTTCGGCCGGGCGCGCTCCGGCCTCCACCAGTGCGCTTGCCACGGCCGAGACGATGGCGGGTCCGGCATGCAAATGAAGCTCGAAGCTGTCTTCGCCCGTGTAGTTGGCGGGACCGGGGAGCCACAGCACCAGTGCATCGTCCAGCGCATCCGTGCGGTGCACGGCATCGCGCCACAGACGGCGCAGGCTGGCTTTGCGGGGAGCGGGGAGTGTGCCGAGAAGACGGCGCAGGATCGCATCGCTGCCGGTTCCGCTGACGCGCATCACGGCGATGGCGGCGCGGGCAGTGCCGGTGGCGAGCGCGAAAATCGGCTCAAGGGGTTGGGTGCGAAGGGCGGACGGCGTGGGCACGGTCTTGCGTTTCCGGTTAGTGGCGGGACTGTCATTCGCAGAGTGCGGACAGTTCAGGCAAGCTGGGACAGCGTGTAGCACGTCAGCAGGCTGTTCGCGCGTAATGAGGACTCCGTCATGCCGCAACTTTCGCTTCATTCACCTTTGGGGCCTTTGACGCTCACCGAAGAGGACGGCGCGATCATTTCGCTGGATTGGGGCTGGGGCCGCGATCAGACGGAAACGCCGCTGCTGTGTCAGGCGCGGGACTGGCTGGATGCGTGGTTCGATACTCCAAAGGGACAGTTTCCGTTCGCGCTCGCGCCGTTCGGCACGGCCTATCAGAAAAAGGTTTGGGATGCCCTGCTGCGCATTCCGGCGAGCGAGACCCGGACATACGCACAGATCGCCGCCGAAGTGGGGGGATCTCCCCGTTCGGTGGGGCAGGCCGTGGGGCGTAACCCCGTTCCCATTCTCATCCCCTGTCATCGTGTCGTGGCGGCGTCCGGACTGGGAGGCTATTCCGGTGACGGTGGCGTGGACGACAAGGTGTGGTTGCTGGAACTTGAAGGAGCGAGCCTTCCTCGTTGAGGCGATGCGACTGGATTGCCTGTGGTGCATGATCTATGTCCCACGGGCATGATCGCCGGGAGAAAACAGGTGTCCAGAAAGGAAAGCCGTGGCGCGTCGCGGCGGATGCCGGATGTGGAGACACAGAGCCGGGGCTTCGAGGCTGCGCGGGAAGCGCGCCGAAGCGTTCTGGTGGAGGACTATCTTGAACTGATCTCCGACCTTCTGCTTGAGGGTGGAGAGGCCCGTCAGGTCGAGATCGCAAAGCGTCTGGGCGTGTCGCAGCCGACGGTCGCCAAGATGCTGGCACGTCTGGTGGCGGAAGGGCTGGTGCACCAAAAGCCCTATCGCGGAGTTTTCTTGAGCGAGGCGGGGCAAAAGGTGGCGGATGATGCCCGCATCCGACATCAGGTGGTGGAGCGGTTCCTGCTGGCGTTGGGTGTCAGTCGCGAGAGCGCCCAGATCGATGCGGAAGGCATGGAGCACCATGTGAGCGAGGAGACTCTGGGCGCCTTTCGCATGGCGCTCGAAGGAGGGCTGGAGGCGTTCATGAAGGCGGCGCAGAAAAAATAGCCTCCGAAAATCGGGGGCGCTGCGGTCAGTGCGTCAAAGCCGAGATGACCAGATCGGGTGTGAGGATCTGCGGCAGGACGCGGCCTTCGCCTCTTCTTGGATAGAACACGTAGAGCGGCACGCCATCCCGTCCATGCTCATGTAGGAAAGCGGCGATGGTTGCATCACGGTTGGTCCAGTCCCCCTTCATGTAGGTCACACCTGCTTTTGCAAACGCTGCGCGTACCCGCGTGCTGTCCAGCGTGACGCGTTCATTGACCAGACAGGTGATGCACCACGCTGCCGTCATGTCCACGAACACGGGATGCCCTTCTTTGCGGAGTGCGGCCAGTCGCTCGGGGGAGTAAGGGGTGGCATCCGAGGCTTCGGGCGTGTGCGTGACGACGCCTGCGGGCGGCAGAACAGCCAGAAGCGGCAGAGGCAGAAGACAGATGATGAGTGCTGCCCCACGTAGGTAGCGCCCCTGCGCCCGGTTGCGGCCAAGGATGGCGAGCCACCCACCAAAGCCCACCATCAGCAGGCTGGTGCCCAGCAGAAGCACGCCGGTGCTGCCCACCTGACGGTCCAGAACCCACATCAGCCACACGCAGGTGCCCAGCACAGGAAAGGCAAGGAACTGGCGCAGAATGTCCATCCACGCCCCCGGGCGCGGCAGAAGTCGCCCAGCGCCCGGCAGAACGGCCAGCAGGACGAACGGGGCCGCCAACCCCAGCCCCATGCTCAGGAAGATGCCCATCGCGGCAAGGGGTGACGTCGCCAGTGCGCCTGCGATGGCCGCTCCCATGAAGGGCGCGGTGCAGGGTGTCGCCACGAGTACGGCTAAAAGACCGGTGAAAAAATCGGCCAGCAGTCCGTGGGTGCGGGAAATCGCGGTCTGCCCGGCACCGATGACGGGCAGTTCGAACACGCCCAGAAGTCCCAGCGCCACGATGAAGAGCAGCCAGCAGATGGCCGTGACGAAGACCGGCGACTGGAACTGGAACCCCCAGCCTGCGGCAATGCCGGCGTGCCGGATGGTAAGCGTGACTGCCCCGAGGGCCGCGAAAGTCAGCAATACGCCCACCATGTAGGCCATAGCGCCGCGCACGCGATGACCGGTCTCCTGTCCGCGCGCCAGTCCCACGGCTTTCATGGCCAGAACCGGGAACACGCACGGCATCAAATTAAGGATCAGGCCACCAAGGAAAGCCAGTCCCGCCAGTGTGAGCCATCCATCCGGCATGGCGGGGGGAGGTTGAATGGGTGCGGCGGGCATTGCAATCGGATGGGCGTGGATAGCCAGTGTTTCGGGAGCCGCATCCGGGCTGTGCAGTTCCACCAGCCCGTCCAGTGGCGTGCCTGCGTGAAAGGCGTTCAGAGGCTTAAGCTTCAGTGTCAGGCCAGAGGCTGTGCGTGCCAGTGGTTGGGGGGCAACCTGATCGACGACGCCGGGCGTGTCGGGAATGAACCATGCCTCCGTCACCGGGCGAGAGGAGGACTGCCCTACGCCGGAGAGCGTGAGTACTCCGTCCGGGGCGATGGTGGCGGAGAAAGGTGCCGATTTCGGCGCACGTGCCGCGGCCTGAGTGAAGAGAGGCGCTTCGGCCGAAGGCGTGGGGGGAGCCTTCGGGAGCGTGAGAGTGAAATCCGCTTGCTCCGGCACACAGACAGCGGCACAGACGAGCCACTCGGCATGGGCCTTCACTTGGACTGTCGTGCCGTCACCGAGTTCTGGCCTGAGTGTGACAGGCAGCAGCACTTCGCCCGTGTAGCCATAGGACATCAGCGGCCCTTCGGGCAGGCGCTGGGGGGCTGGCCATTCGATGGTGCTTGCCTGTCCCACAGCCCCGCCGGAAAGGGTCACGGTCAGCGCCACCGGTTCGCCCGCGTCTCCGGGGTTCTTCCAGTATGTGTGCCAGCCGGGTGCGAGATGGAAATGCAGCCCAAACTGTGCAGGCTGCCCCGGCTGCACGGCATCGCTCGCGCTGACCAGCGTCACACTGTCGCGTTCGGTCGTGAACGGCGCGCTCTCGGCGGCATGGACAGCGGTACCGGCAACAAGGCCGAGGGCCAGCGTCAGGAAGGAGGCGAGGGCGGTCAGGCGCACGGACTGTGATCCTTGGTCGCGGTGGGAGAGCGTGTCAGGCGCGTGGGAAGGGCGCGACTTTAGCGAGAGGAGCGTCACAGGAACAGGCTGCGCGATTGCAGGGGAACGGTGTCGCCTTCATAACGCGGAGCATGACTGATGGTGCGCACTCCGATCGGGCCGCTCGTGTGGCTTCTCTTCTGTCGGCTCCCGGCGAGGATCTGCCTGTGCGGGTCTGTCTGCCCGAACTGGTGGTGCGGCTTGAGGATGAGCCGAACGCCGTGCTCGTGGCGCCTCCGGGAGCGGGCAAGACGACGCTTGTGCCGCTGGTGTTGCTGGACGCGGGCTGGCGCGCGCCGACAGCGCGGATCGTCATGCTGGAGCCACGCAGGCTGGCCGCCCGTGCCGCCGCCCAACGTATGGCGTCCCTGCTGGGCGAAAAGGTGGGGCACACCGTCGGCTTCCGCACACGGCTGGAGTCCGCCGTCTCAGCGGCCACGCGGATCGAGGTCGTGACGGAGGGGCTGTTTCTGCGCCGCCTGCTCTCGGACCCGACGCTGGAGGACGTGGCCTGCGTGATTTTCGATGAAATTCACGAGCGGTCTCTGGATGGCGACCTCGCGCTGGCCTTCTCGCTGGATCTTCAGGCCGAATTACGTTCCGATCTGCGGCTGCTGGCCATGTCCGCCACCGCCGACACGGCGCGGCTGTGTGAACTGATGCGCGCGCCTGCGGTGGAGAGCGCGGGACGGCAGTTTCCGGTCGAAATCCGTCATGCAAAGCGTGATCTGACGTCTGCGCGCGATCTGCCGCGCGAGGCTGCGCGGGCAGTGCGTGAGATTCTGGCCGAGCGTGAGGGCGATATTCTCGTCTTCCTACCCGGCACGGGTGAAATCCGCCGCACCATGACCGAACTTCAGGGAGCGCCCGTTCTTGTGCGGCCGCTTTACGGCGAGTTACCGCCCGCTGAACAGGCCCGCGTGCTTGCGCCGGAACCGGATGGGGCGCGTCGGGTCATTCTCGCCACGTCCATTGCCGAGACCTCTCTGACCGTGCCGGGAGTGCGGATTGTCATCGATGGCGGTTTCCGGCGTGCGCCACGTTTCGATCCGGGAGCGGGTTTGGCCCGGCTGGAGACGATGCGCATCTCACGCGCAGTGGCAACGCAGCGCTCCGGGCGCGCCGGACGAGAAGCGCCGGGGCTGGGTGTGCGCCTGTGGACGCAGGCCACCGAGCGCGGCATGAGCCCGCATGACCGTCCCGAAATTCTGGATGCGGATTTGTCGGATTTTGTGCTGGCCACCAGCCTGTGGCGACAGGCCATGGGCGGAGATGGACCTCTGCGGTTGCTGGATGCGCCGCCTGCTGGCGGTGTGGCGGCGGCCCGCGAACTGCTCACGCTTCTCGGGGCGCTGGATGGGGAGGGGCACCCGACAAAAGCCGCGCAGGCCATGTCGTCTCTCGGCACGCATCCGCGTCTGGCCGCCATGATGCTGGCGGCACGAGACGCATCCGAGGCCGCACTGGCCGCCGATCTTGCCGCGTTGCTGGAAGAGCGTGATCCGATGCGGCCGCGTCAGGGCGGCCGACCCGGTGCGCCTCCTCCTGTTCCTCCGGCTGACCTCTCTCTGCGTCTGGACCTGATTGCAGGGGGTGATCATCCCGACGCCGACCGGGGTGCGCTTGCCCGTATCCGGCAGGCCGCCACCCAGTTCCGGCGGCGGATGGGATTGCAGCGCGAGACCGAATCAAAGGGAGATGCGGCCGCCCTCGTGGCTGCGGGCTTCCCCGATCGGGTAGCGCAGGCGCGCGGGGAGCCGGGAAGCTATCGTCTGGCAGGCGGTGGTAGCGCACGCATAGGCAAGGCGGATCGTCTGGCGGACTGCCGTCTTCTGGCTGTGGCCTCACTGTTTCTGCGCAAGAGCGCGGAAATCCGTCTGGCAGCACCTCTGGACCCGAACAACCTGCCGGACGCGCTGTTGGCGCGAGCGAGCGAACAGGTGGAAACGGCGCTGGACCCGGTGAGCGGCTCCATCATGGCGCGGCGGCGACTGCGTGTGGGGGCGCTTGTGCTGCGCGACCGGACCGAGGCAGTGAAGGCCGGGGACGCTGCGGATCTGCTGCTGATGCAGGCGGCGACATCGCTCGCCACGGCGTTGGAATGGACGGAGGCCGCACGGCAGTTTCAGGCGCGTGTGGCGATCGCACGCGGGACGCTGAAGCGCTCTGACTGGCCCGATTGCTCCGATGAGGCTCTTGTCTCAAGTGTGGGCGAATGGCTGGCCCCCTGGCTTGGAGGCATTACGACACTGACGGCGCTGAAAGGACTGGATCTGCTGGCAATGCTGCGGGCACGCTTCGCACATGCCGATCTTGTCTGGCTGGATCGGGAATTGCCCACGGAACTGATGCTCAAAGGCGGTCGTGTGAAGGTGGATTACAGCCAGCCGGTTCCCATAGCCTCCGCAAAAGCGCAGGTCTTTTATGGAACGATTGACACACCACGTCTTGCGGGCGGTCAGGTTCCCCTGCGTCTGGCGCTGCTCTCTCCCGCAGGTCGTCCGCAGGCGCTGACAGCGGATCTGGCGACTTTCTGGAAAAATGGCTGGCTGGACATGCGGCGTGACATGCGCGGGCGCTATCCCCGCCACGACTGGCCGGAAGATCCTTCCACGGCCTCACCTCCGCTGCCACGCGGACGTTAACGCTGTGTGCGAAGGCCACAGTGTTGCATGAAAAGTTCATGTTCATGAGGACAAGGCATTGCGATGCCGGCCGATTGATCGGACACTCCACGCCGTCATGAAGGTAATGTCTGTCTGATGCCCACCCATTCCGTCCGGGGAGCGCTGCTCCGTGGCCTGAAGGTCTTTCCCGTCTCCGCTCTGATGGCGTGTGCGCTCCTGCCGGTGGGGGAGGCGCGCGCCGATGCGTCGGCGCCTCCCAACACCACGCCGCCGGCCGTGACCGATGGGCTGCCGCTTGTGGCCGGACTGCCGGTTACGTTCGCGCCGCTGGTGCGTCGCGTGGTGCCGGCTGTGGTCAACATTGCCGTGACGCGCGACATCAATCCTTCCACCAACCGGCGGCTGCACGTGCTGCCGGATGTGAAGGGCACGCCATTGGAACGCCGCTTTCGTGAGCGCTTGCGACGCCATGGTGAGGAAATGCTGGGCGCGGGGTCCGGCTTTATCATCGACCCGGCTGGCGTGATCGTGACCAACAATCATGTGGTGGGGGACGCCAACAACATCACGGTGTCGCTGGCCAATGGACACGAACTACCCGCCCGTGTGCTGGGCAGCGACGATTTGACCGACATCGCCGTCATCAAGGTGGAGAGCCTCACGCCGCTTCCTTATGTGCGCTGGGGCGACAGCCGGGAAGTGCAGGTGGGCGACTGGATCATGGCGGCGGGCAATCCGTTCGGACTGGGGTCATCGGTCTCCGCCGGTATCGTCTCGGCGCGCGGGCGCGACATCGGGGCCAGCCCGTTCGATGATTTTCTCCAGCTCGACGCCCCCATCAATCCGGGCAATTCGGGCGGTCCGACCTTCAACATGAAGGGAGAAGTGATTGCCATTAACACGGCCATTGTCTCACCCACCGGTGGCTCGGTGGGCATCGGCTTTTCCATTCCCTCCGAACTGGTGATCCCGGTGGTCGAGATGCTGCGCACCGGTGGTCACATCGAGCGCGGCTGGCTTGGCGTCACGCTGGAGGATGAGGAGGGGCAGGACGGCGCGCGGGTTGTGGAGACCGATCCCGGTGGTCCGGCACAGAAAGCGGGGCTCCGTCGCGGTGATTTCATCACGCTGGTGGGGAACGACCGTGTGGAAAGTGCCCGCACGTTGATCCGCATTGTGGCTGCCCGCAAGCCCGGTTCCACCCTTTCGCTGACCGTGCACCGCAAGGCCACGACGGTGATAGTGCCGGTCACGATCGGCGCGCGTCCGGACGATGACAGCCGTGATGGCGACGATCAATGAAGGACGACATGCCTCGTCTTGCGGGGGGGCGAGTGGTTTTCGCATGGCTGCTCGCGCGGATGGCATGAATGTGGCGCTTGATATTAGCCGCAGCTTTCCGCACATAATAAGCTGGTATAGATCAAAGACTGCCGTCCCCGCGTTGCGGTGGGGGCGCTTTTGCCATTTCGACAGGAGCTGACCATAGCCAGACCACCGTTTCCCTCGACGCCAAGTCGCGAGGGGCCCCGCGTTAATGAAGAGATCCGCATTCCGCAGGTCCGTCTGATCGATCAGGACGGAGAGATGATCGGTGTCCTGCCCACCCGTGACGCGCTGGCGCGCGCTTATGGCGTAGGGCTGGACCTTCTTGAGATCAGTCCGAACGCCGAGCCGCCTGTCTGCAAGATTCTTGATTACGGCAAGTACAAGTACGAGCAGCAGAAGAAGCGCAACGAGGCGCGCAAGAAGCAGAAGGTCATCGAGATCAAGGAAGTCAAGGTTCGTCCGAATATCGACGAAAATGACTACCAGGTTAAGATGCGCGCGATGAAGAGCTTCCTCGATGATGGGGACAAGGTGAAAGTCACGCTGCGTTTCCGTGGTCGTGAAATGGCGCATCAGGAACTTGGCGTGAAGGTGCTTGAGCGTATCCGTCAGGAAGTCGATGAACTGGCGAAAGTCGAGCAGATGCCCCGTCTGGAAAACCGCCAGATGGTGATGGTGCTGGCTCCGCGCTGACGTCTTCGGCGTTCACGCAGATCGTCAAAAAGCCCCCGGCTGGAAACGGCCGGGGGCTTTTTTATTGGGCGGAAAGGAAACGACGCGCCTTCAGTCGGCGTCGTCCTCGCGGCGTGCCGGTGGCGTGCCAGTCGCGCGCGGCAGCCGGATGATGAAGCGGGCACCGATGACGCGCCCTTCTCTGTCCGTCCGGTTTTCGGCGCGGATAGTGCCGCGCAGGGCCTGAATGATCTGGCGACTGATGGACAGGCCCAGCCCCGAGTGTTGGCCGAAATTCTCCGCCTTGGGGCGTTCGGAATAGAAGCGGTCGAAAATCGAATCCAGCTTCGACTCGGGAATGCCCGGCCCTTCGTCCGTGACGGATATTTCCACCATCCCTCCTGCCGCGTGGGCTTCCAGATAGATGTGGCCATCGGGAGGTGAGAACGAGATGGCGTTGCCGATCAGGTTGCGGATGACCTGCACCAGACGGTCTTCCACCGCCAGCACGAGCAAAGGTGCTTCGGGCGTGTCGTCGGAAATGGCGAGGTCGATGTCCGGCTGATGAGGCTTGCGGGTGGACTGATGGATTTCCGCCAGCAGGGAGAGCAGCGGGACCACCGCCACAGGCTGCGCCCGCACGCGGGACAGTTCGGCATCGAGGCGACTGGCATCGGAAATATCGGTGATGAGCCGGTCAAGCCGCCGCACATCCTCCCCGATGATGGTCAACAGGCGTCTCTGTCGGTCTGGATCGTCGATGCGCAGGATGGTTTCGATGGCCGAGCGGATGGAGGAGAGCGGATTCTTGATCTCATGTGCGACATCGGCGGCGAAGCGCTCGATGGCGTCCATCCGTGTCCACAGGGCCTGCGCGCTGTCCTGAAGGGCGCGGGCCACATCTCCGATCTCGTCGCTGCGGCCTAGCAGGGCGCTCGGCACGGTGCCGGTCCGTCCCGAGTTCTCACGCATGACATGCGCCGAGGTGGCCAGCCGGAGGAGCGGGCGGGCAATCGTCAGTGAGAGATACCACGACAGCAGCACCATGATGGCCATGGCCAGCAGGAAAAGCGACAGGATGGAACTGCGGATCTTGAACAGCGATGTGTCGATCATCTCACCCGTGCGGGTAAGCTGAATGATGCCGACCGTCTGCCCGTCATGCACGATGGGTTCCGCCACGGTAATGACCAGCTTGTGATTGGCCGTGCGCCGAATATAGGGCGGTGTTTCAGGATCTTCCCGCGGCGGTCCCACTTTCAGGGAGCGGTCTCCGGGAAGTGGTGGCGGTGGACGGTCGTCCAGCCGCATGTCCTCGTCATTGCCGAAAAGAGCGTCCACAAGGCGGCGGAACAGTCCGTCATGCGAGGATGGCGTACCGTCGGCGGGCACATCCTGCATGTCCGGTGATGGCGGCGGACTGCCTGGGCGTCGGTGGGCGAGTTTTTCCTGGTGGCTATCGGCGATCAGGGTGCCATCGGGTGAAAAGATCCGGGCATCCGCTGTGGGGCTGGGCTCGGTCAGCCGCAGCAGAAGCGGCCGCGCGAGATTGGGTTCCAGCATATGCGTGCCGCCGGGCAGGCGATCGCGGCGCAGTCCACGTGCGGCGGGATTGAGTGTGACGGCGCTCTGCCCGAGCGCTCCGGCGTAGATGCGCGCCTGCTCGCGCAGGGCGCTGACCTCGGCGATCAGCAGGCTGTTGCGGAACTGACTGAGAAACAGCAGCGTGAGGCCGAACACCACCAGCGGCAGCATGTTCACCAGCAGGATGCGCCGCATCAGGGGTGAGATCAGCCGCCGGTCCGCATCGTCCTCGCCCGGGGGCGCGGGCGAGCGTCGTGTGCGGGCCAGAAGCCGTGTGCGCCACCGCCGTGTCCGCACACGCGCGAGACGGGCGATCTGGCGCAGTCGCGGCGGCAGGGCGCGACCGAGGGTGCGAAGCCGGTCCATCGGATCGGGAGATGCGGTCATGCCGCGCGATCCGTCGGGCGGAAGCCGGGTCGCACCGTATCAGTCTTCCTTGTAGCGGTAGCCGATACCGTAGAGCGTCTCGATCTGGTTGAAGTCCTCATCCACCTGCCGGAACTTCTTGCGCACGCGCTTGATGTGACTGTCGATGGTGCGGTCATCCACATAGATGTTGTCGCCATAGGCCGCGTCGATGAGCTGATCGCGCGATTTCACCAGTCCCGGACGGGCTGCCAGAGCCTTGACCAGCAGGAACTCTGTTACGGTCAGCGGGACGTCGTGGCCTTTCCACTGGCAACGGTGACGCGATTCATCGAGAGACAGATCGCCGCGCACAAGCAGGCTGGCCCCGCCCTCGCCCGCCATTTCGGCCTTGTTGACCTCGTTGCGGCGCAGAAGGGCCCGGATGCGCTCAATCAGCAGCCGCTGGGAAAACGGTTTGGTGATGTAATCGTCCGCGCCGAGACGCAGTCCCATGAGCTGATCCACCTCTTCGTCCTTCGACGAGAGAAAGATGATGGGCAGGTTGGAGCGTGCGCGCAGGCGCTGAAGCAGTTCCATGCCGTCCATGCGGGGCATCTTGATGTCGAGCACGGCCAGATCCACCGGGCGGTTGGTGAGATCCACCAGCGCCTGCTCGCCGTCGGTGAATGTGCGGACCTGATAGCCTTCGGCTTCCAACGTCATCTGTACGGAGGTCAGGATGTTGCGATCGTCATCGACCAGGGCGATCGTTTGTTTTTCCGTCACGTATCCGGTTCTCCCACAACGGAGGCGACACCCATCCCACGGTGCGCTCTGGCTTCAGTCGGGGGCACAATAGCTTGCCGGGAGGAGCGGGGCTATGGGGTATGTCTCACCTCACGAAACAGACCGGCTGCCGTACGCATGGGTGGGCAGTGAGAATTCCTTCCCGCCGATGCCTTGTCGTCCTCCATCCGGATGCCTAATTCTTGTCACATGACCAACACGACAGACACCCAAGGGGCCGAAGCGCCAGCGGAAGATGCGGTGAACGGCCCCACCGAGCACGGTTCGTCCCACACGACAGCCGGGACGGATGCACAGCCCGAAGGCGCCCCCTCCACGGACGACGTGATGAGTGCGGCCAGCACCAGAATCAAGGAGCTGGAAGACCAACTCGCGGCAGAGCACGACAAATGGATGCGTTCGGAAGCGGAGATGCAGAATCTGCGCGCCCGCGCCAAGCGCGATGTGGACGATGCCCGCCAGTATGCGGTGCAGAAATTCGCGCGTGACGTGGTCGAGGCCGCCGAGAACCTCAAGCGGGCTCTGGCCAATTTCCCTCCCCGTGCCGAAGGTGAGGACAAGCTCATCACCACGATGCGCGAAGGCATCGAGGGGACGGAGCGTTCTTTCCTGTCCATCCTTGAGCGTCATGGCGTGGTGAGCGAAGACCCGTCCGGCAAGCCGTTCGACGCCAACCAGCATCAGGCCATGGCTGAGCAGCCAAGTGCCGAACATGCGCATGGAACGGTCATGCAGGCGTGGACGCCGACATGGACGCTGCATGGACGTCTGCTCAAGCCCGCGATGGTTGTCGTCGCCAAGAACGAAGGTGGCGCTTCGTAAGGGGAAAAGGAGGCGCTCAGGGGGGTGCGGTCCTCTTGAAACCCCTGTGAGGGCCTCCTACATCGATAGGGAAAGAGGTGAACCGGTTCGGTTTTCCGAGGGTTTGCCGCGATAAATTGAAGGGTGTCGCCCGATGCTTCGGGTCAGGTGGCGCCGCTGAAGGAGAAAAGACATAATGAGCAAGGTTATCGGTATCGATCTCGGTACGACCAACTCCTGCGTCGCCGTCCGTGAAGGCAACGAAACGAAGGTTATCGAGAACAGCGAAGGCGCGCGCACCACGCCGTCCATGGTGGCCTTCACCGAAGGTGGCGAGATGCTGGTCGGTCAGGCTGCCAAGCGTCAGGCCGTCACCAACCCCACCAACACGCTGTATGCCGTCAAGCGTCTGATCGGTCGTCGTTACGACGATCCGACCGTCCAGAAGGACAAGAAGCTCGTCCCCTACGAGATCGTGAAGGGTGACAACGGCGACGCATGGGTGGAAGCCCGCGGCAAGAAATACGCTCCGGCGCAGATTTCCGCCTTCGTGCTTGGCAAGATGAAGGAGACGGCGGAGTCCTATCTCGGCGAGAAGGTCACGCAGGCCGTCATCACCGTTCCAGCGTACTTTAATGATGCCCAGCGTCAGGCCACGAAGGATGCGGGCAAGATCGCGGGTCTCGAAGTTCTGCGTATCATCAACGAGCCGACGGCAGCCGCTCTGGCCTATGGCCTTGAGAAGAAGAACGGCGGCACGGTTGCGGTCTATGACCTTGGTGGCGGCACGTTCGACGTCTCGATCCTTGAGATTTCCGATGGCGTGATCGAGGTGAAGTCCACCAACGGTGACACGTTCCTCGGCGGTGAAGACTTCGACAACCGGATCATCGATTTCCTTGCCAGCGAGTTCAAGCGCGATCAGGGCATCGACCTCAAGAGTGACAAGCTGGCGCTCCAGCGTCTGAAGGAAGCGGCCGAGAAGGCGAAGATCGAGTTGTCTTCTTCCAAGGAGACCGAGATCAACCTGCCGTTCATTACGGCGGATGCGTCGGGTCCGAAGCATCTCGTGGTCAAGCTGACCCGTGCGAAGCTTGAGAGCCTGGTGGAAGACCTGATTGCCCGCACGCTTGAGCCCTGTAAGGCGGCTCTGAAGGATGCGGGTCTGGATGCGTCTAAAATCGATGAGGTTATCCTCGTCGGCGGCATGACCCGCATGCCGAAGGTGATCGAGGAAGTGAAGTCCTTCTTCGGTAAGGAACCAGCCCGCAACGTGAACCCCGACGAAGTCGTGGCGATCGGTGCGGCCATTCAGGGTGCGGTGCTCAAAGGTGACGTCAAGGACGTGCTGCTTCTTGACGTGACGCCGCTGTCGCTGGGCATCGAGACGCTGGGTGGCGTGTTCACCCGTCTGATCGATCGCAACACCACGATCCCGACGAAGAAGAGCCAGACCTTCTCGACTGCAGAAGACAACCAGAGCGCCGTGACCATCAAGGTCTATCAGGGCGAGCGTGAGATGGCGGCTGACAACAAGCTGCTTGGCAATTTCGACCTGACGGGCATCGCTCCGGCTCCGCGTGGCGTGCCGCAGATCGAAGTGACTTTCGACATCGACGCAAACGGCATCGTCTCCGTGTCTGCCAAGGACAAGGCGACCGGCAAGGAGCAGCAGATCAAGATCCAGGCCTCTGGTGGTCTGTCGGAGTCCGACATCGACAAGATGGTCAAGGACGCCGAAGCAAACGCGGAAGCCGATAAGGCGAAGCGTGAGCAGGTCGAGGTCCGCAACAATGCCGATGCGCTGGTCAGCCAGACTGAGAAGTCGCTCTCCGAGGGTGGCGACAAGGTTCCGGCCGATGTCCGCAGCGAGGCGGAAGAGGCCATCAAGGCTGTGAAATCGGCTCTTGAAGGTTCGGACGCGGACACGCTGAAATCGGCTTCCGAGCGTCTGACGCAGGCGGCGATGAAGGTCGGTGAGGCCGTCTACAAGGCCGGTCAGGGTGCCGAGGGTGCGGCGGAAGGCGCCACTGCTGGCGGCGCCAAGCCCGATGAGAAGGTTGTCGATGCCGACTTCGAGGAAATCGACGACAACAAGAAGTCCTGAGCGGATATGCCGTGATGGGGTGGGACTGTCCCGCTCCATCACTTCACGGGAGGGCGGTCTTGTGCTCTCCGAGGGTCCCAGACGCCCGCTCCGTTCAGGGAGCGGGCGTTTGTGCTTTCATCCCACTCATGAGGAACTAGATGGCCACCAAACTGGATTATTACGCTGTTCTGGAAGTCTCTCGGGAAGCCTCCTCTGACGAGCTCAAGAAGGCGTACCGGAAACTGGCCATGAAGTATCACCCGGACCGCAATCCGGGGGATGGCGCGGCCGAGGCGCGCTTCAAGGAAATCAACGAGGCGTATGACGTCCTCAAGGACGAGCAGAAACGCGCGGCCTATGACCGCTTCGGTCATGACGCGTTCACCAATGGCGGCGGTGGCGGACCGGGTGGCTTCGACTTCGGCGGCGGTTTTGCAGGCGGCGGTCTGGGCGACATTTTCGAGCAGATGTTCGGCGACATGATGGGCCGTCGCGGGGGCGGCAGCGCTGTGCGCGCGGGCTCCGACATTCAGGTGCAGGTCGAGGTTACGCTGGCGGAAGCCTTCAGCGGCGTGAAGAAGCCTGTCACTGTTCGCACCCGCATTTTGTGCGAGTCCTGTGACGGTACCGGCTCCAAGGAAGGCGAGGCTGGCGTGCAGGTCTGCCCGTCCTGTCACGGTGCGGGCAAGGTGCGTGCGCAGCAGGGCTTTTTCGTGGTCGAGCGTCCATGCCCCACCTGTCATGGGGAAGGCCGCGTGGTGAAAGACCCGTGCGCCTCATGTCATGGCGAAGGCACCATCGAAACCACCCGCACGCTGGAAGTGGCCATTCCGGCCGGGATCGAGGACGGCACGCGCATCCGCCTTTCGGGCGAGGGGGAATCCGGTGGCAAGGGCGCGCCCGCAGGCGATCTGTATGTTCATATCGCCGTGCAGCGCAGCGAACTCTTCCAGCGTGACGGCTCCAACATTTATGTCCGCGTGCCGCTGCGCATGACGCAGGCCGCACTTGGCACCGAGATTGAGGTGCCGGTTGTGGACGGCTCACGCGCCAAGGTGAAGATCCCTGCCGGAACGCAGGGTGGCGAACACTTCCGTCTTCGGGGCAAAGGCTTTTCCGTCCTGCGGTCTTCTGCCCGGGGAGATATGTATGTGCAGGTCGTCGTTGAGACCCCGCAGAATCTGACCAAGCGCCAGCGCGAACTTCTTGAAGAATTCGAGACGGAAGCGGGGGAGCATGTCAAAAGCAGTCCGGAACATGCCGGTTTCTTCAGTCGTGTGAAGAGCTTCTTCGAAGGACAGGACTGAACGTTCGGTCCCGTTTCACTGAAAAAGGCCTGCTCCCGTTCGGGGCAGGCCTTGTTTCATGAGCGAAATGTATCGACAGCGTCAGGGGTGATCGGGAGAGAGCGGCACGCCATCGTGGGGTACGCTCTCCTGTGAGGCCGCCTGCCCCTTGAGCGTTGGATGCACCACCGTTGCGATGGGTGGAGCATTGGGCTGGAGGCCGTCGCCCGGCGTATCCTCGATTTTGGATTCCTGACCGGCCTGTGGATTGTGATTAAGAATCTGCTGCGTCAGGCGCGGATAGCGGTTCATCATCCCGACCAGCGTACCGTTGGTCCAGCCGAAGCCGATCTGCATGGGGTATTCACCGCCACCCGTGCCGCCATCCTTCTGAATGGTCGGGCTGACGACATCGTATTTTTCAAGAAGAACACCGCTCTTTTCATAGGTTCCGATCACGCGCGTCATCCAGCGCCGCGCGATGTCTTCCGCCAGAGCGTCTTCCTTGTAGGCCGAGAGACCTTTCACAGCCATCCACTGATAAGGCGCCCAACCGTTGGGAGCGTCCCATTGCTGTCCGCTGGTGACGGTGGAAGCTGCGATGCCACCGGGTTTGAGCAGAGACTCCCGCACCGTCTGCGCCACGGCGTGACCCTGTTCGGGAGTGGCCATGTTGAAAAACAGGGGAACGACAGTGGCGGCGGACAGAACGCCTGTATGGGTGTCGGTCTTCCAGTCGTAATCGATGAACGCCTTGCGGTCAGCATCCCAGAAGACACGTTGAACGGTCGCCACGCGTCGGGCCGCTTCGGCGGCGTAGTGTCGGGCCTGCATCTTGTGGCCGGCCAGTTCGTGGGCTTTCGCCAGTGTCTGCACCAGATGCACCACGGCGACGCTCATCTCGATCGTGACGAGATCGGTGGTGCGAATGGTGGAGAGCGTGTGTCCGTCCGCCAGCCAGCGCGAGGAGAAATCCCATCCTGTTTCGGACCCGGCGCGCAGATCACGCCAGAGTTCGTGCGCGGGACGATCCGTGGTGCGGGCGGTGGCGATGTCCTGCGGGTAACTCTCGTCACGCGGTGTGTCGAAATCGTCCCATGGGCGCGTCAGGAAGCTACCGTCGCGCAGCCGGACGGCATGCCGCCACGCCTGACCGGGCTTGAGCGTGGCTTCACCGTCCGTCCAGTAGGCATATTCTTTCTGGAGTTCGGGAAGATATTTCACATAGATGTTTTTGCCATCATGCTGGGCCAGCAGATCGAGCATCGTCGCGAAGAAAGCAGGTTGCGAGCGCCCCAGATAATAGGTGCGCGCCCCATTGGGGATGTGCCCGTAACGGTCGATCATGGAGGCGAGGCAGATAAAGGTCGAGCGCAGAAGATCGACGCGGTTGTCCTCATACAGCCCGATCATCGTGAAGTAGCTGTCCCAGTAGTACAGCTCCGAGAAGCGACCGCCCGGCACCACGTAGCGCTGGGGTTGTGTCAGCAGCGAGGACCACGGCACGGGGGTGTCTGGCTGGCGTGTCAGCACGTCCCACATGCCCGAAATGTAGTCGCGCACGCTTTCGTCCGGAGTGCGCTGATACGCAGCCGAGACGATGGCCGGGACGGTGAACCACGTTGCCACGAAGGTCTTGAGGTCGAAGCCCGGCTGATCGTTCTGGCTGCGCCATGCGGCGAGGATCTCCTCGGGCGGGCGGTTGGGATAGGCATCGGCGGCAGCCTTGGCATCGGTAAAGATGCGCGCCCGTCCGATGGCGTCGAACAGCCCGTCGAGAATGATGGAAGGAGGCCGCAGATCCTGATGCTCGGGCAGACGCGCGGCCTGTGGAGGCGGAATAATGGCGGGGTGCAGCAGCACGGGCACATCGTCCGGGGAGACGGCCTCGGGCGTGACCGGCGCGGTATCGGACGAAACCTTCATCGTCTCTCCTGCCGTCTGGGCGTGAGCTGCGGGGGAAAGCGCGCTTCCGGCAGTGAGGGCAAGGATGCCGGAAGCCAGAAAGCGGGAAAAGCGGATATGCGCGGTCCTACGCGTCAAATGATGTCCTTTCTTCATAGCGTCATGGCCCGGCTGGGAGAGAAACGCAGGAGGTCCCGATGGGGTCCGTCCGTCATCCGACTTTTCTGTCGGTGACGAAAGCGAGTATGACACAAAGACGTATCAGGGTGGTGAACGGTCCGGCGCTTGCCGACCCGCTGCCCGTTCTTGCGGGAGTCTTGCCCATGTCGTCCGATGCCTCAACCCTGAACGCCTCTTCCCGCGCTCAGTCGGCCGTAGCCGGTCTTGGTCCGCTGGCTGCGACCGATCATCTGTTCTTTGAGCGGGCCGCTTCCCGCCTTGGTCGTGATGAAGCGCAGATGCTGACGGCCGACGCGCTGGCTGGCATGGATGATGGTGAACTGTTTCTGGAATACCGCGAAAGTGAAGGGCTCTCACTTGATGATGGCGTGATCCGGTCCGCGTCCTTCGACACATCCAGCGGTTTCGGCCTGCGCAGCGTGCTGGGCGAGGAAACCGGTTTTGCCCATTCGGATGAGATCAGCGCGAAGTCCCTCCGCCGCGCGGGTGAGACCGTGCGCGAGGTTCGCAATGGTCGCACCGGCGTCATGGCGCCCCCGCCGCGCTCTACGAACACACGCCTTTATGCAGACATCAACCCGCTGCACGAGACGGATTTCGCCCGTCGTGCTGCTGTGCTGGGGGACATCGATGCCTATGCCCGGGGGCGCGATGCCCGCGTGGTGCAGGTCATGGCGTCCCTCGTGTCCGAATGGCAGGCCGTGCAGATCGTGCGCGCGGATGGCACGCGTGTGGCAGACCTGCGCCCGCTGGTGCGTCTGAACGTCTCTGTGGTGGTGGAAAAGGACGGGCGGCGCGAGAGTGGCACGCACGGCTTTGGTGGACGCTACAGCCTGACGAAGCTGATCGAGGAAAATGCGTGGCGCGGGGCGGTGGACGAGGCGCTGCGCACGGCACTGGTCAATCTGGATGCGCGCCCGGCTCCGGCGGGCGAGATGGAAATCGTGCTCGGTTCCGGCTGGCCCGGCATTCTCCTGCACGAGGCCGTGGGACATGGGTTGGAGGGGGATTTCAACCGTAAGAAGACCTCCATGTTCTCTGGCCTGATGGGCAAGCGCGTGGCCAGCCCGGGCGTGACAGTGGTGGACGATGGCACTCTCCCCGACCGGCGCGGCAGTCTGACCGTGGATGACGAGGGAACGCCTACGGGCCGCACGGTGATGATCGAGGATGGCATCCTGACCGGTTTCATTCAGGATCGTCTTAATGCGCGTCTGATGGGGGCAACACCTACGGGCAATGGCCGTCGCCAGTCTTACGCTCACATGCCGTTGCCGCGTATGACCAACACCTTGATGCTCGGTGGTGAAGCGACCAATGAAGACATGATCCGTTCTGTAAAACGTGGTCTTTACGCCGTGAATTTCGGTGGCGGTCAGGTGGATATCACCTCCGGCAAGTTCGTGTTCGCGGCGTCCGAGGCGTATCTGATCGAGGACGGCAAGGTGACGGCTCCCGTGCGGGGAGCGACACTGATCGGAAACGGCGCGGACGCCATGACCTCGATTTCCATGATCGGGTCCGATGTGGCGCTCGATCCCGGGATCGGCACATGTGGCAAGGCGGGGCAGGGCGTGCCGGTGGGTGTGGGACAGCCCACGCTCAAGATGACGGGACTGACAGTGGGCGGCACGGCTTCCTGAGTAGAGAAAGATAAGAGTATCGAGAGAGCGCCTGGCACTGCTCCGGGCGCCTTGTACCCTTGTTGCTGGAATAACGTCCTGCGCTGCGGAGGCGGCTTAGGGTTTGTGGGGATTCACATGAGGCATGGGTTATGATTCAAGCTTCGGATGGAACGCTTTGTGCTGACAGACGCCCAATGGGCGCTGATTGAACCTCATTGCCCTGGCAAATCGACCGATCCGGGCCGAAGCGGTCGCGACAACCGTCTTTTCATGGAAGCGGTGCTGTGGATTGTCCGAACGGGCAGTCCATGGCGTGATCTGCCCACTGCGTTCGGCAACTGGAGCACGGCCTTTCGTCGCTTCAGCGATTGGCGCAATGCCGATGTTTTCAAACGGATTTTCGAGGCCCTGTCCAGTGATCCGGACATGGAATATGCCATGGTCGATGCAACGATCGTGAAGGTTCATCGTCATGGTCAGGGCGCAAAAGGGGGACGCAGAGCCAGGCCATTGGCCGCTCGAAAGGCGGCATGACGACGAAGATTCTCGCGCTGACGGATGCCTTGGGCAATCTCGTGCGTTTCCGTCTGATGCCCGGACAGCGCTTCGACAGTGTGGAAGTGCTACCGTTGATTGACGGTCTCGAATTCGATGCCTTCATCGCCGACAAGGCGTTCGACAGCAACGCCATCATTGCCGAACTGAATGAAAGGGGCGCAACAGTTGTTATTTCCCAGCATCCGCGACGTTCAAAGCCACTGCTGCTGGATCGGGAAATCTATAAATGGCGGCATTTGATCGAGAACTTCTTCTGCAAGCTTAAGGAATTCAAACGCATCGCAATGCGGGCCGACAAAACAGACAAAAGCTTCAGCGCCATGATCTATCTCGCCGCAGCCATCATCCATTCACGGTGAATCCCCACAAGCCCTAAAGGATTTTGTATTTGGTGTGCTTCGGAGTTGATATTTGCGCATAGACTCTTCTTGAAAAAGAGCATCACCCCATAATCAGTTAGGACGTCCGTTTTCTATCGGATCATCGCCTTATAAGTAGTGGTCGCGTTCACTCGCAATTATGGCGAGGCTTCAGGAAAATCATCGGAACAGGCTGACGATTGTAATCGTTCTGTCTGATTGACCGGAAGCATGGCGAGCATGCTTCCGGCGCAATGACCGCGTTATCAGGATTTGTGGCTGGCATGCCCACCCTTGCGGCCAGCTTCGGCCGCTTTTTCCGGATTGTCTGCGAAATTGCCGGACTTGTGCGCTCCCTCTGTATGGGAGGCTTCAGAGCCGTGTCCTCCATGACTGGCCTGTCCGCCTTTGCGGCCTGCTTCTACGGCCTTTTCATGATCTTCTGCAAAGTTTCCCGGATTGTGTTGGGCTTTTTCATGAGTTGTGGTGCTGTCATGACCTCCGTGGCTGGCGTGCCCGCCCTTGCGACCGGCCTCAGAAGCTTTCTCGCGATTTTCAGCGAAGTTCCCAGCGTTGTGGCTTCCAGTGCTCTCTCCCGAGCGGTCGGCAGCGTATGCGATGGGATGACGATTTTCGTGATTGTAGAACATACGAAGACTCCATTTCTGTTCCGGCTGAAAACATGACCTCATTTTCATGTGTGTTCGATGCAGGTCTGTTTTCGGATCCGGTGGAGACTCAAGGAGCTTGAGATGGGAAAGTTGCAAATATAAATAGAAAAGATTTCAGATTGGGTTGGTTTTTTCGAACATAGGATGCGCTGCTTCGTGGAAGCTTTTGATTCCACGTCAAACACGGTTTCGATTCTGAAAAGTTCGTTTTGAAAGCGAGGAACGCATCAAATCCGAAAGCGTATGGAGTGTGACACACGTATCGCACAAGTTTTCGGAGAAATAGGATGAATGTCAGTGAATTCGTCTGGAGGCGCCTCCGGGAATGGGGGCTTGCCCGTGTCTATGGATATCCGGGTGACGGGGTGGGCGGTCTGGATGTCGCGCTGGAAGCGGCGCTGAAAGAAGGTACGGAGTTTGTGCAGGTCCGTCATGAAGAAATGGCGGCTTTCATGGCCAGCGCTCACGCCAAGTTCACCGGACAGGTCGGGCTGTGTTACGCCACATCGGGGCCGGGTGCGATTCACCTTCTGAACGGTCTTTATGATGCCAAGCTCGATCATGTCGGAGTCGTGGCCATTGTGGGCCAGCAAATGCGCTCCGCCATCGGGGCCGCCTATCAGCAGGAAGTGGATCTGCAGGCGCTGTTCAAGGATGTGGCCAGTGAATTCGTGGCCACGGCTTCGGTTCCTGCACAGGTGAGGCATCTGATCGACGCGGATTTCTCACATTTTGTCTGAAGAGTGTTATTCTCTGTTCTGAGAGCTGTGTCCTGTGCGTCTGATCTGGAATGACAACGGCATTTTGCCTCTGGAGGCAG
>NZ_WOTH01000017.1 GCF_011516945.1 Acetobacter estunensis | reverse complement strand
CACGCCCCAGAAACAACCGGAGCCAACCATTCTGCCTCAGCGCCCCGGGAAGTGCAACCCCCCGTCCGCTTCGGTGAGCGGCTTATACGACCCAGAACGAAAAAACGTCAACACCTAAAAAATCAAAAATCATAAAAAATATCCAACTCACTGATTTCAAACACTAAATGTCACAGAGACGCCTCCCAGCCTCCACCCAATGCGCCATAGAGACGCACCACATCCGACGAGACTCCCGTCGTCATGTCCGCCAGATCCAGTTCGGACTGCAGGACTCGCCGCTCCGCATCCAGAACGGACAGGAAAGCCGTCATCCCATGCCGATACCGCTCGGAAGCCAGCACATAAGCCCGACGGTTTGTCTCAACCTGCTGAACAAGCGCGTCCCGGCGCGTCTGATCCGCCCCGAAGGACGTCAGCGCATCGTCCACGTCTTTCCACGCCGATAGCACCGTCTTGCGATATTCGATCGCCGCCGCCTTCTGGGACGACTTCTTCAACTCAAGCTGCCCCGTCAGGCGGCCACCCTGAAAGATCGGTATCGAAATGGTCGGACCGACATTCCAGGCCCGTGCGTTCCAGAAACCCAGATCACGGAAGGAAAAGGACTGCATCCCAAACGATGCGTCGATGGTCACACGTGGATAAAAGTCCGCAATCGCCTGCCCCACCTCGGCCGTAGCTGCATGAAGCGAGGCGCTGGCCGCGCGAATGTCCGGACGTCGCTCGGCCAGTTCCGACGGCACACCGACAGGAACACGCGGTGGGACAGGAGGAATCCGCATCAGCGTTGTCAATTCCGCTGTCAGACTGCCCGGGGGTTCTCCCATAAGGAGACTGATAGCGTTGATCTGGAGCGTGATCTGCTTTTCGAGCTGAGGAATCTGTGCATCGATCGACTCAAGCTGAGACCGCGCCTCCTCCACATCCGTCTCACTCACCAGTCCGCTGCGATACCGCGCAGAAGTCAGCTCCAGCATACGCGCCGCATCCTCGCGGTTCGCCTTCAGAACCCGCAGATCTTCCTGTGAGCCACGCAAAGTCATGTAATCACGCGCCAGATCGCCCTCGCGCGCGATCAGCAGCCCGCGTTCCTCTTCCCGGCTCTGGTCCATGTAAGCCTGCGCCGCTTCATATTGCCTGCGCACGCGCCCCCACAGATCCAGCTCCCATGTCGCGTCCACACCATCACGCCAGCGATCGAGCAAAGGAATGGTGGCGTCCGAACCGGCGGCTTCGAGTTGGTCCCCGATAGGACCACCTGTGCTGCGACCGATGTTGTGAACGATGCGCTGAAGCATCCGTGAACTGGCCTGATAGCGTGCGTAAGACCCGGTCGCGCTCAGCGCCGGGAATCGCTCAGCGCCCGCCATTCTCAGCTGTGCGCGGCTTCCCGCCAGTTGTGCGGCGGCTTTCTGGACATCAAGGTTGCGCGACGCCAGCCGCTTTTCCAGCGACACCAGTTCCGGATCGTGAAAGACGTTCCACCACTCAACATCCGGAGCGTCCGGCACGGTCTGACTCTCCGCGACCGTCTTGAAAGACTCCGCCTTCCAGTTGGACGGCATCCGCGTATCGGGCTGCTTGAAATTCGGCCCCACCGCGCATCCGGACACCGCGACGAGAACCCCCGTCAGAACCCATTTAGACTTTGCCGCACACACCGTGACCCGTTCCCCACCACAATCAGACCCCACATAACGGACGCAGCGTCACACAGCGCATGGACCCCTTGCAGACTCCATATCTTGACGCTGACCGACCCGTTCGGTCAGCATGCAAACCTATCGGCTTTCCCCGCACCGTCAATCAGGACAGATGACCAGATCGCTTTCCACCCCTTCTTCCGACGCCATCGGCCCGGATGACACCTCCTCCAAGCAGGCCCAGATTCTTGCCGGAGCGGATGCGATTTTTACCGAGCATGGCTATGAGGGTGCCAGCATGTCGCAGATTGCGCGGCGTGCCGGTGTGTCCAAAGGCACGCTCTATAATCATTTCGATGGCAAGGCCGCCCTTTTCGCCGCTCACGTCAAACAGAAGACCTGTCAGAATCTGCGCATGGTCTTCCAACCGGTGCAGGACAATCTCTCCCCACGCGAAACGCTCGAAGGCGTGGCCCGCACCATCATTTCCGTACTGACCGCGCCCTCCAACCTCGCGCTCTACCGCATCGTGGTCTCGGAAGCAGAGCATTTTCCCCACCTTGCCCAGACCTTGTGGGACAGTGGGCCGGAGCCGGGTATCAGCACCTTTGCCACATGGCTGGAAGACCGCACACGGAAAGGCGAGATGAGCGTGAGCGATCCACGTTTCGCGGCGGAGCAGTTTTTCGCCTTGTGCCAAACGCGCATCGTCATACGCCGACGCCTGCAGCTTCCCGTTTCCACCACACCGGCGGACCGCGAGAAGATTGCAACCTCCACCGCCGACATGTTCCTGAAATTTTATGGCATAAGCTGAAATTTTCTCCATGTGGGGAACGCACCGAACCGGACCGGTTGCGATACGTTGACCTTTCACAGGACAGGCGCGATCACGGGCATCGCGCGGATTTCACAAACATAGCCGAAGCCCGCTGATTTCATCACCGCCTGTCGTACAGGAGGGTGTCATGACCAACAGAACCCGCACTCAGGACAATCTGCCCGAGCCCCTGAACACCGTCGCGGATTTCTTTACATGGGCGCATCGCGACAATTCAGGACTGGCCACAACCGTCAGCCAGTACATGGGTAAACAGGGCGCCCCCGGCATTCCGGAGGTGAGGCGACGAGCGCATGAAGAAGGTCTTGACGATCTTCTGCAAAGCTGGCGCGACGCCATACCACGCGGCCCAACCACCGAGCGGGTCGTCCGTATTCTCATTTCGCCGGACAAGATCGAGGAGTTCGCGCGCGAAACCGGACTTTCGCAGACGGCCACAGTCAACGGTCTGGCCGAAGTCATCCCCGGCATCGTCTACCGCAACGCCTTGCAGGCGCAGAGAGACGCGAAAGCCAAGACCACCTGACAACGTCTCATTGGCAAGCACGCCGGATGGTCCGCGACAGCGCCATCCGGCATTCCTTCAGATCATTTCCAGCGCCACATGCCGCGTTGGCGGCGGAAACGCGCGATCGAGAGCCGCCAGATTGTCCGCCGTCAGCTTAATTTCACGCGCCGCCACGTTCTGGCGCAGATGCGCCACGCTTCCCGCCTTGGGGATGGCGATCAGACCGGATTGGCGCAGCACCCACGCCAGCGCCACCTGTGCGGGCGTGGCCTGACCGAGGGACGTCTTGTGTTCTTCGGCAATGGCCGCAAGCGTGTCGTTGCGCAGCAAAAGACCACCCTGCCCCAATGGTGAATACGCCATGGTGGCAATGTTCTGCCTGCGGTCCGACTCAAGCAGATCGAACTCCACACCCCGATGATCGAGACTGTAGAGGATCTGATTGGCCAGACAGCCATCACCACCCGTTACACTCTCCAGTTCCTGCATGTCATCGACATCGAAGTTGGACACGCCCCAGTTTCCGATCAGCCCCTCATCGCGCAGCTTCTCAAAAGCCTCGACCGTTTCCTGCAACGGCACCGATCCACGCCAGTGCAGAAGATAGAGGTCAATATGATCCGTTTTCAGACGCTCCAGCGAACGACGGCAGCTCTTGGGCACATCCTTGCGCGAGGCGTTGGAGGGCAACACTTTCGTGACGAGAAACACCTCGTCCCGACGGCCTGCGATCGCCTCCCCCACCACACTTTCCGAACGACCGCTGCCATACATCTCGGCCGTGTCGATCACGTTCAGCCCGAGATCCAGCCCCGTGCGCAGGCTCTCGATTTCCGCAGCGCGACGATCGGGTTCATCGCCCATGTTCCAGGTGCCCATGCCCAGCGCCGGCACCTCGACACCGTTACGTAGCCTGACGTTTCCTGTCATTGTCCGTCCTCCTGTTATCGAAGGTTCCAAGCCTGATGACCCCATAAGGTTCCGTGAGATGACGCCGTCATCCATTCATGCCGGGGTTGCAGGTAAGGGTGGAAGCGATCCGACACACTCATCCCGCGTAAGGAGAGAGCGCATATCCCTCCTTCCTGTTTTTTTGGCAAAAGATCGGTTTCCAAAGGCCCCCGGCCTTTGGCGAGTCAAGGGCAGAGCCCTTGTCGTGCCATCTGCCGCGTTAACTAACGCGCCCGCACCCAGCCCTTGGGTTCCTGTTTCCAATACGTGAGCGTATGGCCCGCCTCTTTCAGCGCCGTCCAACGCAGCCGTGCCGCCGCAACGGCCTCTTCATCGCGTCCGTCGAACAGATCGAACACACGTTCGAACCCCTCAACCTTGGGCACGTCCGTAATCCCGGCAAGAAACAGGAATGTCGCCGCGTTGGGCACATCCCCCTCCGCCGTGACCCAGATAGGCTGGCGCTCGGGATATGCGCCGCCTGTGGCCGCATGCGGCAGCCACACCGGCTCGGACACTGTCCACAAAGCCTCATCAAGCGCCGCGGCGTCTTCCGGCGTCGCGCACCGCACGACAGCGCGTTTTCCCGCATCCAGCGTGCGTCCCAACAGCACCGGCAGCGCCTCATCCGCGCCGGTGCGGGTCAGGTGATAAAAGCCGACATCAGCCACGTCGCCCGATCAGCCCTCGTGCTGGCGCACAAACCGGTCGAGCAGACGCACGCCAAAACCCGTAGAGCCCTTCGGTGCGCCGGTCTTCGGCTTTGCTGCCCACGCCACACCGGCGATGTCGAGATGCGCCCAAGGCGTCTCGCCCACAAAGCGCTTGAGGAACTGCGCCGCCGTGATGGAGCCACCCGGACGACCACCGATATTCTTCATGTCGGCAATATCGGAGCGGAGCAGCTTGTCGTAAGCCTCGCCCATCGGCATGCGCCACAGGGTCTCACCTGTGATCGCGCCAGCCTTCGTCAGATCGGCGGCCAGCGTGTCGTCGTTGGAGAACAGGCCCGCATTCTCATGGCCGAGTCCCACGATGATCGCCCCCGTCAGCGTGGCCAGATCGACCATCAGGCGAGGCGCGAAGCGATCGCGGGCATACCACAGCACATCCGCGAGTACGAGGCGCCCCTCCGCGTCCGTGTTCAGCACCTCGATGGTCTGACCTGACGCGCTTTTCACCACATCGCCCGGACGCTGCGCCGTGCCGGAGACCATGTTCTCCACCACACCGATCAGCCCGACCGCGTTGACCTTCGCCTTACGCCCCGCGAGAGCCGCCATCAGGCCGGTCACCACGCCCGCACCCGCCATGTCCCACTTCATGTCTTCCATGCCGGCAGCGGGCTTGATGGAGATGCCACCGGAATCGAACGTGACCCCCTTGCCAACAAACGCCAGCGGTGCGGACTCATCGCCCGCGCCGTTCCAGCGCATCACCACCATGCGCGGCGCGTTCACGCTGCCCTGCGCCACACCCAGCAACGCACCGAAGCCGAGCTTTTCCATCGCATCCCGGTCGAACACCTCGATCTCGACACCCAGATCACGCAGCTTCTCGGCACGATTGGCGAATTCCGCCGGTGTGAGCACATTGGCCGGCTCCGTCACCAGATCGCGTGTGAGTGTCACGCCTTTGGCCACCGGCTCCAGACTGGCCCAGACCGTTTTCGTGCCCGCAACATCCGCCACAAGAACGGAAAGAGCGGTCAGCTTGGGCAGTTCCTCCTTCTTTTCCGTCGTGCGATAGCGATCAAAACGGTAAAGACCAAGTGACGCGCCGAGCGCCAGATGGGCCGCAAGCACACCGTCCAGCGCCGCTGTCGAAATCGCGGCTTTTGTGTGCATGGTCATGGCCTGCGCCGCGACACCGCCCACCTGCTCAGCGACGGTCTCTGTCACATCCGCTTTCGGACCGAGACCCACGAGCACCACACGGTCCAATCCCGCGCCCGGCGCCAGCACCACACAGGTCGCGCCTTTGCGGAAAGTGAAGGAGGCCGCTTCCGCCGCGCGAGACAACGCGCCATTCGTGGCGTCGTCCGCGGCTTTGAAAAGCGTTGAACGATCGGAATCGGTGAACTCGGGAAGGGCCAGAGCGCCGTCGGAAGGAAGTGCAAGGTTGGAGAAGCTGATCTCGGTCACGATGAGGCCTCGTTTCTGGCAGGAAAACGGAGGACGGACAGGCCGCCTCCTCCATGATGCCCAAGGCGTAACGGCGGGCGGAAGCGTTGGCAACCGGCGCGTCTGCATGTCACGCAGGGCACCTCCCCCACGGACCAGTCACGATATTAAATTGCAGCTTCATCCCCGTCGGGTAAGAGATACTTGCATGATGTCCAACACGCCCCTCCCCTCCGACACAGATCTGCTCGCCCTCGCTCTGCGCCTCGCGCGTGAGGCCGCCGTAATCATCAATGATATCCGCGCCAAGGGCTTCGTCACCACCACGAAATCCGACCGCTCTCCCGTCACCGAAGCCGATCAGGCGGCGGAACGGCACATCCTCGCGGGCCTGCGTGCGGCCGTGCCGCACATCCCCGTGATTGCCGAGGAAGAAGTGGCTGCAGGCATCGTCACGGAAGCCGGACACACCTACTGGCTGGTGGACCCGCTGGACGGCACGCGGGAATTCGCGGCCAACCGCGACGATTTCACCGTCAATATCGGACTCGTGCGCGATCACCGCGCCGTGCTGGGGGCAATGGCGCTTCCCGCCTATGACCAGTTCTACACAGGTGGCGTGGGCTTGGGCGCCAAACGCTATGACGCGCAGGGCACGCACGACATCCACGTCCGCAAGGCGCCCGCCGAAGGACTGAGTGTGCTGGCGTCCCGCCATCATGGCGACGCCCCGGAACTGGCGCGTTTCCTTGGGCAGCGCCGCGTGGCTTCGCTGGGCAATATCGGCTCGGCCGTGAAGTTCGTGCGCGTGGCCGAAGGCGTGGCGGATTTCTATCCCCGCCTTGGCCCGACGATGGAATGGGACACAGCCGCCCCGCAGGCCATCGTGGAAGCTGCGGGGGGAGAGGTACTGTGTCTCGATGGCAGCGGTCCCTTGCGCTATGGTAAAGCAGGATGGAAAAACCCGCATTTCGTGTGCATCGGCGATCTCGGCGACGCCACATGACCGGATTTTCATCGAATCTGTGATCGGATGCTCATCCGTGGTAAGCGCATCCTGTGACAGGAGCCGCATGACCGAACGCCTCACCCCTACTGACCACGGACTGGCCCGCGCAGCCCAAATCCTGCGCACGGGCGGTCTTGTCGCGTTCGGCACGGAGACGGTGTACGGCCTTGGAGCGGACGCAACGGATTCACTGGCCGTCGCCCGTATCTTCGAGGCAAAAGGCCGCCCCCGTTTCAACCCGCTCATCAGCCATTTCCCCGATGCGGAGGCGGCTTTCACGCAGGTCACGGCGGACCCGCGCGCGCAAAAGCTGGCCGAGCGGTTCTGGCCCGGCCCGCTCACCCTCGTTCTGCCCCGCAGTCCACGCGGTGAGATCTGTGACCTTGCAACAGCAGGTCTTCCCACCGCCGCCGTGCGCGTGCCGGCATGTGAGAGCGCACTCGCGCTCCTGCGTGCGGTCGGACGCCCCATTGCAGCCCCTTCAGCCAATCCTTCAGGGGCCGTCAGCCCATCGACCGCCGCTCATGTGCTCAATGGGCTCGACGGACGCATCGACGCAGTACTCGACAGCGGCCCCTGCCCGGTAGGGGTGGAGAGCACGGTGCTGGATCTTTCGGGCAAAAAACCCCGCCTGCTTCGTCCCGGTGGCGTCACGGTGGAAGACATCGAAGCGTTGATCGGCCCCGTGGAGCGCTCGGCCCCTCTCGCATCCGCCACACCCGTCGCACCGGGCATGCTGTCCTCCCACTACGCACCGACCCTTCCCGTGCGACTGAACGCCACATCCGTGGAAGATGGAGAGGCATTGCTGGCATTCGGCGCACCGCTGGCCGGTTCTCCTCTCGTGTGGAATCTGAGTGAACGGCAGGCTCTGGATGAGGCGGCGGCCCGGCTGTTCGCAGGTCTGCGTCATCTGGACCATGAAGGGGCGCGTCTGGGCCTGCGCGGTATCGCGGTCCAACCTATCCCTCAGCAGGGACTGGGCGCTGCCATTCGTGATCGTCTCACCCGTGCCGCAGCACCACGTCCCGTTACCTCACCACCCTCCGCACAGGAGTGCCCCGTCGCATGAGCGACACGCTCGATCCCAAGGAACTCAAGATCCTCTCCGACATTCTGGCGCTGGTGCTCGAAGATCAGCCGGGACAGTCCGAGACGGCCCTGACCGCGCTGCGTGCCCGCGCCCAGCGTAACAAGGTGACGGGCGGGGCGCTGAAGAACCTGTTCACCGCCATCGCACCCAATCCGCCGAAATCACGCGCCTCGTCCTCATCCACCCGCAGCCGCACCTCGCGCGCCAGCAGCGCCGATGTGCAGCAGGAACGCCAGCGCGTGCGGGAGCTGACGGAAGGCATGACGCGGCTCGATCTGGAACTGCGCAACGTCCGGGCTGCCAATGCGGCATTGAAAGCGGAATTGTTCCTGACCCAGCAGGCCCGCGCCGAGACACAGAGCAATCTCATCGCGGCACAGGCCGCAAGCACACCGCGTTACAGCCTCATCGGACTGGCCTTCGTGGTGGGCTGCATCGCGGGCGTGGCTGGAACGGAGCTGTTTCACTCGCTGCTTCCTGCCCCTCCAGCGCCTTCCAATGCCCATTATCTGGCTCACTGAGCCTTTTGCATTCTCCCGACAGACCGGAACGCCACCATGACCGCCACAGGCTCCCTCCCCGCTCCGTTGCATGACGCTCTTGAAAAGGTGCTCGGTTCCAGCGGCCTGCTGACGGCCTCATCCGACATGGCGTCCTACCTCACGGACTGGCGCAATCTTTTCCATGGGCGCGCCTGCGCCGTCGCCCGCCCGGCCAACACGCAGGCCTGCGCTGAAGTCGTGCGTCTGTGCGCCGAGCATGGCGTGCCGGTCGTCCCACAGGGTGGCAACACAAGCATGGTGGGCGGGGCCACGCCGGACACGACAGGACACGCGCTGGTGCTTGTCACCAGCCGCATGAATCGTGTGCGCGAGATCGACCCCATCGATAACACCATGGTTGTGGAAGCGGGCGTGACGCTGAAAGCCGCGCAGGATGCCGCCACCAATGCGGGGCTGATGCTGCCACTGTCCATCTCGTCCGAAGGCTCGGCCGAGATTGGCGGTGTGCTGGCCACCAACGCGGGCGGCAACAACACCGTGCGCTACGGCAATGCCCGCGAACTGGTGCTGGGTCTGGAAGCAGTCCTGCCGGATGGACAGGTACTCGACCTGATGCGCCGACTGCGCAAGGACAACACCGGCTACGCGCTGCGTCAGCTTTTTGTCGGCTCCGAAGGCACGCTCGGTCTCATTACAACCGCCATTCTCCAGCTTCAGCCCAAGCCGAAATCCATTGAGGCCGCGCTGTGCGCCGTGGCCGACGCCAAAACCGCGCTCGCCCTGTTCGCGGCCTTTCGCAACACCGAGCCAAGCGCCATTCAGGCGTTCGAGTTCATGTCCGGGCTGAGCATGAATCTGGTCAACATGCTCATTCCCGATGCTGCCCTGCCACTCTCCGAACCCGCACCGGCCTATGTGCTGGTGGAACTGGCCAGCCCGCGCGGAGGCGATGCCCTGCGCGAGTTGATGGAAGAGGTGCTGGGCAAGGCATTCGAAGACGGGCTGGTGAGCGACGCCGTGCTGGCCGAGAGCGAGACGCAGCGGCTTGCCCTGTGGAAGCTGCGTGAAGAACACGCGGAGGCGCAGAAACGTGCCGGTGCATCCGTCAAGAATGACGTCTCCGTGCCACTGTCGGCCATCCCGACCTTCCTCGACCGCGCGACCGCTGCGTGTGAAAAGCTCATTCCCGGCATCCGCGTCGCGCCGTTCGGCCATATCGGTGACGGCAACATCCACTTCAATCTGGTTCAGCCCGAAGGCATGGACGGCAACGCCTTCCTCGCCCGCGATCACGAGATGATGGATACGGTCGCCAACATCGTGCGTGAACTGGGAGGCTCTTTCTCCGCCGAGCACGGCGTGGGCCAGCTCAAGACCTACATGATGCCGTCATGGCGCGGTGGTGCGGAGCTGGACATGATGCACCGCATCAAGAATGCGGTGGACCCGAAGGACATCATGAATCCGGGAAAGATATTTCCTGCTTCCTGAACGGGTTTTCAGAAGCGTGGTGGGCAGCACATCCACCACGCTTTTTCTTCAACGCTGCCGAGACACGCTCCTCACCGGCACCGCCAGAGGCACGCCCTCATCGTGCAGGACCGGTGCGCACTCCACTGCCTGTCGTCCACGCATCCACTCCATCACACTCCCGATCCCCACAATGCCCAGAATGGCACCCGCACTAAGAGCCAGTTCTCCGCGCGTCGCCGGATAGAGCGCCATGGATGCAGGGACCGCCATCAGACAGGCCAGTGTGAACCAGCCAAGGGCACGACGTTCCGGCGCAAGCTTCATGCCCGCCATGACGATCAGGACATCGTCGATGATGATGAACGAACCAATCACACTCACAAGAAAAGCAAAAACCAGCTTGGGGGAAGCAACAGCCGAAAGCGCAACCAGTCCCGAGGCAGCCGCCACACACAGCACGGCGCGACGGGGTATGCCACCGGCATTCGTCGCGTCATGAAACGCCTTTGGTCCATACCCGGACAATGCGAATTCGTTCAGCACACGTGAGGCCGCGAACAGCCCGGAATTGAGCGTGGACAGGATGGCCGCCAGAATGACCAGAGTCATGGCGTCCTGCGCGAACGGCACATTGAGGCGTTCCAGCACCAGCAGGAAAGGGGAATTGCCCGGCGCGTATTCCTTCCACGACACGAGACACAGCAACATGCCAATGGAGGTCATGAAGAAAGCCGCCAGCCGGATCGCTATGGTTCGCGCCACTCGTGCGATATTGGCTGCGGGCGAATCCGTTTCCAGCGCCGCGATCGTGCCGATTTCGCTGCCAGACATGGAGAACACAGCCGCCGGGACCGCCGAGAGCACGGCAATGCCACCATGGGGAAAGAAGCCGCCCTCAAGAAGTGGAAGCTGGGTGATATGCCGCCCGACCCCCAGCGCGTACAGACCGATCCCCAGAAACGCGAGCACAGCCAGAATCTTGATCCCCGACAGCCAGCTTTCGACCTCGCCATACCCGCGCACGGAAGCGAGGTTGAGCGCCGTCATCACCCCCAGAATCAGCGCCTCGATCACCCAGTAGGGCAGGTGCACGAATGGCGCCATGAGCGTGGCCGCGGCCATGACTTCGATGCCGATAGTGGTGATCCAGATGGTCCAGTAGGTCCACCCCATGACAAAGCCACAGCGATGCCCCAACACGCCACCAATCTGCGCCACGAACGAACCGCGCCCCGGTGCCCGCAGCGCCACCAGACACACCATGATGTTCACACACAGAACGAGAAGCCCGGCAAAGGCGTAGGACAAGATGACGGATGGACCCGCCGTGGCAATGGCGCCCGACGATCCGACGAAGAACCCGGCTCCCATCACCCCCCCAAGGGCGATCATGGTTACATGACGGGAGCGCAATGCGCCGCCTGCGGTCGTGGGGCTGGAAACGGTCTGTCCGCTCATGTTTCCTCCTGCGATCGGACATGCCGTTTTGACTTGTCCGGGGCACGCCCTTGTCACACACGACATGAGCGCAGGTTATCTCGGAGCCGCAGATCGAGCCGTAAAACCGGATCGCGGATGATTATTCTTCAACCGTAACGAAACAAAGATGGAGCGGTCAATTCCTGATCGTCCTTCCACCCTGTCGCTCTTGAGAAAGCCGAAAGGACGTAGCCTCCCTCCGGCTGTCATCAAAATCCTGTAACGTCTGCCTCGGAAACCGGTTGCCGGTTCAGGCGCCCGCCAGACGATCCCGCAGCCGCCCCCACACGATTCCAGCGGCCACGCCCATACGCCAGAAGCGATGAAACGGCACCGGGCGGATGGGCGTGAACGGAAACAGGGGGGAGGCTTCACCCGCCAAATAGCGAGCGATCTCCTGTCCCGTCAGAGTGGCCAGAGCCACACCGCGCCCGTTGTAACCGAGGGCCGCAACCAGACCCGGCTGCGGCTCATGCCAGTGAGGATAATGATCCAGCGTCATGGCCAGTTGTCCGTTCCAGCCGTGCGTCCATGAGACTGCCCCCCCCAGTTCGGGCCAGAGCTTTTCGGCATGCGCCGTCAGAAACGGAAAACTCGCCACGCCCTGCGCGGGATGGGAGAATGAGCGTCCTCCCATCAGCAGCCGTCCCTGTGCGTCCACACGGTAATAGGCCGTCACGATGCCCAGTTCATACAGCACCTCGCCCTGCGCCATAATGCGCTCGCGCAAAGCCTGCGGCAGCGGCGTGCTGGACACGATGGCGCTGTACACGGGGATAACGGACCGTCGCAGAGGATCGATCAGCGAGGAACTGTAACCGTTCGTTCCCACCACGACCTTGTCGCAGGTCACGCTGCCCTGAGGCGTCACCGCCTGCCATGCGCGTGCGGAACGCCGCAGACGCACGACCGGACTTTGCGAACAAATGCGTGCGCCCGCCTCCATCGCAGCCCGTGTCAGACCGCGCGTATATGCCAAGGGATCGACCTGCCCTCCCCGCGCGTCCAGCAGCGCCGCCTTGTGATAAGGCGAACCCGTGCGCGCCTGCACAGCCGCTTCATCCAACCATGATACCGGCCAGCCACGCGCAAGGCACTGGTCCGCCAGTTCCCGCAACGCCGGGATCTGGGAGGGCGCTGTGGCCGTGCGCAATGTGCCGCCCCGTATGGCATCGCAGGCAATGCCATGCCGCTCGATCAATTCGAACACGAGGTCGGGCGCGTTCCATGCCAGATGCGCCAGCCGTCCTCCCACCTCTGGTCCGAAATCCTTCTCCACCTCCTCCGGCGGCGGTTTCAGGCCCGGATTGACCTGACCGCCATTACGACCGGAAGCCCCCCATCCCGGCTCGTGCCGCTCCAGCAGGACAACACGCGCCCCCTGCTGCGCCAGATGGAGAGCCGTGGACACACCCGTCAGTCCGCCGCCGATAATGGCCACATCGGCCCGCACATCCCCTGTCAGGGGCGGGATTCCGGAAAGGGGCGAACTACTGGTTTCATAGAGACTGCCAATTGCCATCGTGCTGTCCTGCTTTACTGGTGCCTTCATGGCCAATGACCTATCCTGCGACATCATAGGGTCACGATCCCGGGAGATATTTGAATATGCGTTATTGTATTGTCGGTGCTGGTTTCAGCGGAAGTATTATGGCGCGTGCGCTCGCGGAAAATGGGCATGATATCCTGCTGATCGACGAACGTTCGCACGTCGCGGGCAACTGTCACACGACGCGTGACGCGGAAACCGGCGTCATGGTCCATCACTATGGCCCGCATATCTTTCACACTTCAAGTGATCGCGTGTGGAATTACATCAATCGCTTCGGATCGTTTCGACCCTATATCAACCGGGTGAAGGCCCAGTCCGGTGGCCGGGTCTACTCCCTGCCGATCAATCTGCTCACCATCAACCAGTTCTTCGGCACAACCCTGCGTCCCGATGAAGCCCGCGCCTTCATCGCCGCTAAGGCCGACCGCTCCATCACCGAGCCACGCTCCTTTGAGGAGCAGGCACTGTCCATGATCGGCCCCGAACTCTACGAAGCGTTCTTTCACGGCTACACGCTCAAGCAGTGGGGCCTCTCCCCAAAGGAACTGCCCGCCTCCATCCTCAAGCGTCTGCCCGTGCGCTTCAATTATGACGACAATTACTTTAACCACACCCATCAGGGCATTCCCGAAGACGGTTACACCGCCATCGTGGAAAACATCCTCGACCATCCAAAGATCGAACGTGCCCTCGGAACGCGCTTCGAAGACGTGAAGGAGACGTTCCACCACGTCTTCTACACCGGCCCGATTGATCGTTTCTTCGGCTTTCCCATCGGGCGACTGGGCTATCGCACGCTCGACTTCGAACGCTTCATCGCCGAGGGCGATTATCAGGGCACGGCGGTCATGAACTATTGCGACCGAGCCGTGCCTTACACGCGCGTGTCCGAACACAAGCACTTCGCGCCATGGGAAGCCGACAAACTGGAGCGCACGGTCTGCTTCCGGGAATACAGCCGCCTCGCGAACGAAAACGACATCCCGTACTATCCAATCCGTCTCGTGCAGGAGCAGGAAATGCTCGCGGCTTACGTGGACATGGCGCGCAAGACGAAAGGGGTGTCCTTTCTCGGTCGCCTCGGCACCTATCGTTATCTCGACATGGATGTCTCGATCGGAGAGGCGCTGGACGCCGTGGATACCACACTGGCGGCCGTCCGCGACAACAGCGATATTCCCTCTTTTTTCGTCAACCCGCTTCCATAAACCGCCAACACCACGGGAGGACGAACCTCCCGTGGTCCATCACTCAGGCGCGAAGACGAACGGCTGGCATCGTCACATTCAGCGCCGCCGCCAGACCACTGGCCACAGCATCTGCGGTAAAGGCCGCCTGCACCATGCGCTGACCGCTCCGCCCAAGCGCCTCGGCCTTTTCAGGGGTATCATGCAGCCGCACGATCCGGCGCGCCATGGAGTTGGCATCACCGCACACCAGCGTTTCCAGTCTCTTGGAAAGAGAAAGACCTTCTGCCGCCACCGGCGTCATCACACAGGGCAGTCCCGCCGCAAACGTGTCCACCACCTTGGCGGCAACACCCGCTCCCAGTCGCTGGGACGCCACGCCCAGTCGCACGGCACTGAACAGATCGCGCGACAGATTGTCCACGGGGCCCACGACCTCAACACCACCGCACGTCTCGTCAGCCGCCCGGGCCAGAGCGCTCACGACATCCTGCGGCCCCTCGCCCGCCAACACACAGCGTATGTGCGAAGCCTGCGCCCACACGCGCGGCATAACGTCGCGGACCAGCCATGAAGCCGCTTCCAGCGTTTCCATGTGTCCATAATGTCCGAGGAACGCGACACCCGAACGCTGCGCAGCGTCCACCGAAGTCGGCACGCCCGTCACATCCCATGGGGCAACATGGACATTCAGCATGGGGGCCAGAGTCCGCAGGCTGGTCGCTTCCATTTCAGAATGCACGATGACCGCATCGCACAGCAGGGCCGTGGTCAGTTCCTGCGTGCGCAGTTGGGCAACGGCCCGACCGAGTTCCGGCACCTGCTGCACCTCGGCCCGCCGCGCCAACGCCAGATGACGCAGCGAACGCAGAGCAAACAGCAGTCGGGCACGCGGCAGATAACGGCGCGCAAGCCCCGCATAGGCCAAGGCCACGGACTGTCCCCGCAGATACATCACCTCGAACCCATCGGCCTGACGCCGCAGCAGATCATCCACCGACGTGTAAAGCGGCGCCTGCGCCACACTCACACCTTCGGCGTCCAGTTCCGCTGCCATCGCAGCCGGAACACACTGGTCCACCGCCGCGAAGGTCACGTCATAGCCAAGGCGTTTAAGACCGCGCATATGCGAAAGCAGCGTCGTCGCTTCCGATGACAGACCATCGCAGGGCAACGTCTCGGCCAACACCAGCGCACGTCGGATTTCGGGCATGGACGCCGCCGCGCGTCCCGCACGCCGCCGCGCCTTGCCCAGTGCCTCCACTTCGTCGCGGCGCATGTCGCACTCCGCTTCCTGCGCACGCAGACGCTCGACCTGCTCCGTCATGAACGACAACGCCCGCAGACGCTCGGGACGGGAAGCCAGCCCCTTCACCGCACGGGTGATGGCGTGCTCCATTGCCTCATCCAGAACCTCCAGCGGCTCCAGCATTTTGGGCGATCCCGACAGCGGCACCTTGGACACGGCATGACGCACCTCGATCCGGTGCGCACAGCGCCAGTCCAACGGCTCATCCAGATCCAGCCGGAACCCGGCCCAGCCCGCGCCCATGCCGGCCCGCGCGATGTCGCCGCGCTGGCGATCCGCCGACAACGTGGCGATGGAGCGACCATCGACAAGAATTTCGACGCACGCCATGTCGAACGGATGTCGGGCATCCCACGCCCACCCTTCGATCCGGCTGTGCGTCACGCTGTCCAGCCATCCCTGGAAACGGCTGTCGTCCTCAAACTCCTGCATTACTTCGGCCATTTCCAGAAGAGATGCGTGCTCTTCCAGTTTCGCGCGAATGGCCCGCAGCGTCTCACCCTCATCCACATAAGGAGCGCAGCGCACGGCCCACTCCCGGCTCGCATCGGGATAGAGCGTGTAATATTCTGAAAAGTTCTGGAAGATGCCGCGTGCGCCATCCTCGACGTAACTCTCGGACGCGGCTCCCTCGGCCAACAGGACATCATGCGTGTCCAGCTCGATATGGAAGTAGTTCACTTCTCCGATGGACTCATCACGCACGATGCTGTGGCCATTGATCAGCGCGCCGGCGGGCACCAGCACGCCATTGAGGAACATCGCGTGCATGGCGGACACACGCAGATCCCGACGCGGCAGACCCTCGCCGAGCGAACCCGCCCGGAACAGAACTGGAAAGAGGCTGGAATTACTGGCGACAAACTCCGGCGCATAGCTACGGCGACCGATCCAGCGGATGGGCCGCAATGCGCCCGAAGCCGTGCGCACATGATCCCCAATGCGCAGGGTCTCGACCGGAACCTCTTCGTTCTCGACCGCGATCAGGGTGCCCAGCAGGTAACAGGCCACATAGGTCAGCACGCCGTCCGACCAATCCGCCGAACTGAACTCCTCGGGCGTAAGAGCGCCCTGCGTGTCGGCGAAAGACAGGGTCTGGGTAAGTGTCGTGCCGTTGCTGGTGGCCGTAATCGTCACCGTGTCGCCCGAAACGGAAACGCTCGGAGTGTCCGCGCCTTTAAGCGCGTCCAGTGCCAGCATACCGCCCGAGGCCAGAGTAAGGTTGGTGACTGTGATATCGCTCTGAACGAGTTCAAGCGTGCCACCAGCCTGCACCGTGACGGCATCAATCGTCGGCGTATATCCACTGTCGTGATAGGCAACGAGACACCCATTGCTTTCGACCGTGGCGCCCGAAACCGTCGTGTTGATGGCGTCGAGTTCGCCGCCGCTCTGGACCGTAGCGTTGGTAATATTCGCCACAGTCGCACCGGCCGCCGTAGTGCCGCCCGCACCGCTGATGTGGCCGCCACTCTCGACGACAACGCCAGAAGCATTGCCTCCCGCATGCACGAACAACACACCGCCGCTTTCAACGGTGGTGTCATTCATGATCGCGCCCGACTCGATCAGGGCGCTACCACCGGAAATCAGCAGCGTCCCATCCGCCGACCCGGCGTCGGCATGCAGAAGTGCGCCGGAGCCGATCAGTTGCGCGCCTGATATATATCCCGCATTGGTGATGGATTCCTGCGCAAGGCCCGCCACACCATACGCAATGGTGCCGTATGCACTACCACCAGCGAGGATCAGCTGGTTGCCCCCCGCCGACACAGTGGCCCCGCTGGCCACACCCCCATCATTGATGTCCTGCTTAGTCCCGGCAAGAATCACCGTGCCAGAGTCAGTGCCGTACAGGCTTTCGAGAACATTGGACCCTGAAAGGGTGACGTTGCTGGCCGCCGCTCCCGAAGCTACGACAAAAGCATTCGTGGCGACTGTCGTGTTTTCGATAAGGCCGCCACCTGAGATCGTCAGGATACCGCCAGCGGCCACCGTGCCACCACTGACGGTGCCCTGCACACCGGGCTCACTGGTGTGGTCGCCTGCCTTGCCGACAAAAAGCTTACCACCGTCCTCCACGGTTACCGACGACACAACGCCGCCACTGGTCATCGAAAGAATACCGCCGCTTTCGATGATGGCACTGGTAACGGACGAGGAGAGTGTCGTAATCCCGGTCCCGGATTTCACATCCAACGGCGTATTCGTCGTGTCGCTCATGAGTCCCTCGGAGCTTTGGCGCGACTCCTTTTGAATCGCGCGAACCAAAAATGTTCCGGGTCTCATTCTTCGTACTGTTTACTAATTTTCCGGATACAGACCTTGCCGATCCGTTAAGGCACAGCCTCTGCCGCCAATGCCGAAAAGCGCCCCATAAGAAATGAGCGGCCAATTGGAGAGAACGCAAACATCCCGCCGATGGACTGGATAAGAGGTATTTCAAATATCAGCAGTAAAAAGCTGGCAAGGGACGGGCTGCTGCCCTCCCTCGCCAGAAACACTTTATTACGCGCCCTTGAGATGCTTGACGCACAGGCTGTAATACCCGCCACCCTTCATGATCCATTTCTGGCCACCATTTCCGCCCGTCGATTTGTTGGCGTGATACTGGTCCAGACAGGTCTTCATGCGGGCCTTGCCAGCGCTGAGCGAAGAATATTTCGACGAAACGGCACCGGGGAACACCACATTGCCCGAAGAGACCGGCGCAACGGGCGCCTCGGCTTTCTTCGCGGCTGCGGGAGTCTCGGCCGCGGCCTTGCCATCGGCTGGCGCGGTCTTGTCGTCAGCCTTGTCCTCCGGCTCGGCTTCCGCATCACCGCACTGCGCCGCCTTGAAGGCTTTGTACGTCTGGCCTGCCAGCGTGCCATCTTCCTTCGCGGTCTTGAACTTCGCGTGGCATTCCTTGGCAGTCATGGCGTGAGCCGCCTGCGGTACGCCCACAAACGCTACACCAGCGAGAAGAGCGAGAGACGCGAGCGAGGCGCGTGCTGAACGATTGAAGCCCATCGGCTGTCCTTATGACTGTAGTGCGGAACACGCCCTGCCTCATGACCGGACGCGGTGGACCATTTCTCCGCAGGAACAACAGGCCCACCTTAGAAAGACCTCATGGCCGGACAACACGCAAGACAATGTGAATGAAAGAAAAAGGGCAGGCCCATCGGACCTACCCTTTCTTCCACACAACCGGATCGGACGATGGCCTCAGGCGATACGCTCGCCATGCTGGGAAACATCCAGACCTTCGAGTTCCTGATCGGGAGAAACCCGTAGCCCCACCAGCATGTCCACGATCTTGAGCAGGATGAACGTCATCACGCCACACCACACGATGGTCACGCCCACGGCTTCGGCCTGCACCAGAAGCTGATGGAGCGAGCCGGACGTGCCTTCCGGCGAGGCGTCCGTGGCTGACAGCGGTCCATAAGCCAGAACGCCCGTCAGCAATGCGCCCACAATGCCGCCGATGCCATGCACGCCGAAAGCGTCGAGGCTGTCGTCATAACCCATCATATGCTTGAGGCTGGTCGCGCCCCAGTAGCAGACAACACCTGTCACAAGACCGATAATCAGCGCGCCACCCGGCAGCACGAAGCCTGCGGCCGGCGTGATGGCCACCAGACCACCGACCGCACCCGAGATGATGCCCAGCACCGTCGGCCGTCCCGTGCGAATCCATTCCGCCACCATCCACGACACGCCGGCCGCTGCAGCAGCGATCTGGGTCGTCGCCATCGCCATGCCCGCGCGGCCGTTTGCGCCTGCAGCCGACCCGGCGTTGAAGCCGAACCAGCCCACCCACAGAAGGGAGGCGCCAATAACAGCATAGGTCAGATTGAACGGTGCAAGGTCATCCGTGCCGAACCCCTTACGTTTGCCCAGCACCAGCGCACACACGAGACCAGCGATACCGGCGTTAATATGCACGACCGTGCCGCCCGCGAAATCCAGAGTTCCCATGCCAGCGAGCCAGCCGATCGGGCTCCAGACCCAGTGCGCCACAGGCGAATAGACCACCAGCGACCACAGGATGGTGAAGATGCACATGGCCGAGAACTTCATACGCTCGGCATAGGCGCCCGCGATCAACGCCGGGGTGATAATGGCGAAGGTCATCTGGAACGTCATGAAGACGCTCTCGGGAATCGTCATCGTCGAAGCATTGGGCGAATCCGCGCCAATGGTGAAGGGCACATCTGCGCCCTTGGCGATGTGCTCACCCAGCGTGGATAGGAACGCCTTCGACAGGCCACCGACATAGGGCGTGCCGGTGGAAAAGGCGAGGGAGTAGCCCAGCACCATCCACACGACGGTGATGATGCAGCAGATCGAAAAGCTCTGCATCAACGTGGCCAGCACGTTCTTCTTGCGGACCATGCCTGCGTAGAACAACGCCAGACCGGGAATGGTCATCATCAGCACCAGCGCGGTGCTGGTCAGCATCCACGCCGTATCGCCCGTATCGATTGCAGGCGCAGACGCCGCATCCTCCGCCATGGCGGGAGTGGCGGCCAGCAGGGCCGTGCCCGCCATGGCCATGCGTGTCAGGCGGCTACGCCACAGATCCGGCACTGCCTCTCTCCTCACGAACGAGGAAACCTTGTTTTTCATGAACGCCCGCTGCTCCCTGCCTCATTCGCGTCTGTGCCCAGCGGTCGATTCGTGCCGAGAGACCGCTGGACTAGCTATTCGCCTGATAACGTAGCTTAATCGAAACGAAATACTCAAGCCTTCCAAAGCCTGAAAGACGTGTTCGCACACTACGTTAGACGAAATGCCCCAGACTGCGTTGCGGGAATCACACTGTCTGAACAGAGCAAGGGAATTTACTCGCCAGAATTCGCCCGTTCTTTCGCCCCTTGCGCAGCAGGGATCCGGTTTGCCGGATGTCCTGGCGCCTATATCCCTATCTCAACCTCGCGTTCAGTGGATGGGTCGCTCTGGATAGAGAGACGACGCCTTCAATCACCGCTGACGCGCGTACGGGTGCGCATCGTGACGAACTCTTCCGCCGAGGACGGATGAATGCCCACGGTCCGGTCGAAATCCACCTTTCGCAGCCCCGCCGTCACCGCAATGGCCATGCCCTGCATGATCTCGGCCGCATCCTCACCGATCATATGGACGCCAACTACCTTCTGGGTCGCCTGATCCACAACCAGTTTCATCAGCGTGCGGCGCTCGCGTCCGCTAAGCGTGTGTCGCATCGGACGGAATCGGCTGACATATACATCCACCGTCCCGCGCTCGGCAGCCTCCGTCTCCGTCAGTCCCACACTTGCCACCGGCGGCGTGAAGAAAACGGCCTTGGGCACCGTATCGAACGACCAGTCCCGCGCGTGGTGGGCAAAGAGACGGTCGGCAAGGATATGACCTTCGGCAATGGCCACCGGCGTAAGATTCTCGTGATTCGTCACATCGCCGATGGCGAACACACCCGGTTCGGTCGTCTCGAAATGCCGGTCCGCCATGATGCGCCCATTGTCTTCTGTGCGGACACGCGTGTTCTCCAGTCCCAGCCCCTTAATCTTGGGGTGACGTCCGGTCGCCATCAGCACACAATCGACGCTCAGAATCGTCCCGTTATCCAGCGTGACAGACAGGTCATTCCCGGTTTTACGGATTCGCACCGGACTTGCGCCCACATGCTGACGGATGCCGCGCTGGTCGATGGCTTCATGCAGCGCCGTACGCAGGTCTTCATCGAAGCCCCGCAAAGGCAGATCCTGCCGGTAGACCAGATCCACACTGCCGCCGAGACCTGCGAAAATGCCCGCAAACTCAATCCCGATGTAACCGCTGCCCACGATGCACACGCGCTTGGGCATTTCTTTCAGCGCAAACACCTGATCGGAGGTGATGGCCAGTTCGTGCCCTTCAATATCTGGCACGCTCGGCGTGGAGCCGGTGGCAATGACGATCCGCTCTGCCGTGATGCGCTCGGGTTTTGCCTCCACGTCCAGCGCCGTCGGCGTGGTGACGATGGTATGGGCATCCTCGAAGGCGGCGTGACCCGTCAGCAGCCGCACACCGGCCTTTCCCAGCATGGAGACATAGATGCCGTTCAGGCGCGAAATCTCGCGATCCTTGGCGGCAATCAGCTTGCCCCAGTCATGCGTGCCTTCGGGCGTGTTCCAGCCGAATCCGTGGCTGTCTGCGACATAGTCGCCATACTCGCTGGCCTGCACCATCAGCTTCTTGGGCACGCACCCTAGATTGACGCAGGTGCCGCCCCAGTGCCGCCCTTCCACCACCGCCACGCGGGCGCCATGGCCTGCCGCGATACGCGCGCAGCGCACGCCGCCCGATCCGGCGCCAATGACCAGAAGATCGACATCGTAAGAAGTAGCGGCAGGCATGGTCAGGCTCCGTTTTCACCCGAGATGACGGGCAAACCGAAACGGCCTTTTGCGCCCGACCGGCAATGTGCCCCACCCGAAAGCGGGGCACCAGATCCGGCGCAAAGACGCGCCGGAACAAGGGGACGATTAACGCTCGGCGAAAGCCTTTTCGACGACGTAAGCGCCGGGCTTGGAGTTGTTGCCCTCATCGAAGCCGCGCGCCTGAAGCAGCTTCTCCGTATCGGCCAGCATCTCCGGCGAACCGCAGATCATGACACGGTCATGCTCGGGATCCAGCTCGGGAATATTGAGATCGCGGAAAATCTTGCCGTTCTCGATCAGGGTCGTGATGCGGTCCGTCACTTCGAACGCCTCACGCGTCACAGCCGGGTAATAGCGCAGCTTGGAGGCGACATACTCGCCAAGGAACTCGTGTTCGGGCAGTTCGTGGCGGATGTGATTGGAATACGCCAGTTCGCCGGAGACGCGCACCGTGTGGGTGAGAATGACGTTATCGTAGCGCTCGTAGCATTCCGGATCCTTGATCAGGCTCATGAACGGCGCAAGACCCGTGCCCGTGGACAGGAAATACAGGTTGCGGCCCGGACGGAGATTGTCGAGCAGCAGCGTGCCCACCGGCTTGCGCCCGATCAGCACCGTATCCCCAACCTTCACATGACGCAGACGCGAGGTCAGCGGACCGTCCGGCACGGCAATGGAGAGGAACTCCATGTGGTCTTCATAATTGGCGGACGCGATGGAATAGGCGCGCAGCAGCGGCTTGCCGTCCACTTCCATGCCGATCATCGTGAACTGGCCATTCTCGAAACGCAGCGCCGGATCGCGGGTGGTGGTGAAGCTGAACAGGCGGTCCGTCCAGTGATGAACCGTCAGCACCTTGGCCGGGAAGAGATGGCCATATTCCTTTTCCGGCGGCGCGAGATGCCACACTCCTTCCTGACCTTCGACCGGCAGCAGGCCGGAAGGCGCCTGATCGGGAGCAACGCGAGGCAGGATGTCGGACATGGGCCGGATATCTCCATGAACTGGAAGCGGATCAGGCGGAAGCGCCCGTACGATACGGAGCCTCCCGCAGCTAGCCGCAGGTTGAAGGAACGAATTGGGTGGCGTTTCTAGTGGGAAGACCGCAGCGGCACCAGTGATAATTGCACCGCTCACCTTCGCAACCGGCTCAAGGGGTCTCTCGTACCTCTCAGGCAGCGGACGAGAGACCCCTTGTTCCGTCTTAGCGCGTGATGCCCGTGTGCCCCACGGAATAGCGGCCCGGCAACGGCCAGACCGTCAGGCCATGCGGCTCCGCCCCTACAGGAATGGCCGTCATCGCGCCTGTGTCGGTATCGATTGCATAGGTCACGTCATCGAAGCGGCCCGAAAGCCACAGTTTCTTTCCGTCCGCGCTGACATTGCCCATGTCGGGGCTGCCGCCACCGGGAATCGGCCACGTCTTCACCACCTGATTGGTCGCGAATTCAATCACTGACACGCTGCCGGCCTTGCTGTGGCGCGGCCCATGCACCTTGTGGGAACCGCGATTCGCCACATACATGAACTTCGCGTCCCGGCTCGGATACAGGCCGTGAGTGCCCACACCGGTCGGAATGAAGCCCGTCTCGGTGAAAGTGTCACCGTCGAGGATGAACACACCGTCCGCGTGCATGTCGGCCACATAGAAGGTCTTGCCGTTCGGCGCCGTCAGGATGTCCTGCGGCATGCCGCCCTTGGACAGCTTCAGATAGCCCAGAAGCTTGCGGTTGACCGTGTCCACCTTGGCCATCATGCCGCCGAACTCACAGGTGAAGATCGCGTAGCGGCCATCGATCGAGAACCCGGCGTGATTGATACCCGGGCATTTCGGGGCGTCCACGGATCCCTGCAGTTCCATCGTGTGCGGGTCACGGAAGTCCAGACGACGGCGGGCTTCGGCCACCACGATGGCGGATTTACCGTCCGGCGTGAAATACATGTTGTAGGGATCGTCCACCGGCACAGGCGCGCCGGGCTTGCCCGTATGCGCGTCGATCGGCGTCAGGCTGCCCTGCGTCGTGCCCTCGGCATTATTGGTCGCCCACAGGGTCCGCATGTCCCATGACGGCACGATGTGCTGCGGGCTTTTGCCCACGGGGAAACGGTCCACCACCTTCAGGGTGGCGGGGTCGATCACATAGACATCGTTCGACCGCAGATTGGGCACATAGATCCGCGCCGGGTCGCTGGCCACGTCCGCACGGACTTTGCCCGCCGCCGCTTCCGAATAGATGTTGGACGGATCGACCACCGGCGGCATGCCCGGAATGGTCTGCACCGCGCTCATGACGCGGCCGCTGGCCGCCTCCGGCGTGGGAGCGGCTGCTGGCGCATCGGTCTGCGCCTGCGCCGGAGCGAGACCAAGAGAACCAAGAAGGGCCACCAGAGCGGCGCCTGTCAGAAAGCGGTTTTGTATCATGATGTGTCAGCAACCTCCGAGGACGCAGGCAATACCACACGCCCCCGCGCCGACAAGCGATCTGCGTCAAGTCACAACCGTTTTTCCAAAGAATTTCATCCACTCGCGAACCGTTGCGCCATTTCCGCCAGAGGCCAGCGCGGACGCGGGCGCGTGCTTCGGTCATCGGGCAGCGGCACACCCAGCCTCTGCGCCTCACGACACACTTCGAGCGCCGCCCACCCAACCATCACCGCGTTATCGGTGCACAACCGCAGGGGCGGCGCCACGAAGGGCAGATCATGCGCCTGCGCAAGCGCCGTCAGACGCGCGCGCAGCACTCCATTGGCCGCGACACCGCCAGCGGCCACCAGCGCGGTTGGACGTTCCATCATGCCCAGCGCATGCGTCACACGGTCCCCGATCACGTCCGCCACGGCCTGCTGGAAGCTGGCCGCCAGATCCGCAGCCAGTTCCCGCGGCAACGGCTCCATGCCGTAAGGCTCAAGCTGACGCGCCATGGCCGTCTTGAGGCCGGAGAACGAGAAGTCACATCCCTCCCGTCCCTTGAGCGGACGGGGGAAGGCGAAGGCCGTCGGGTTCCCTTCCCGCGCCAATGCCTCCAGCACTGGGCCGCCGGGCCAGCCAAGCCCGAGCATCTTGGCCACCTTGTCGAAAGCCTCACCCGCCGCGTCATCGATCGTGCCGCCCAACCGCCGGTAGCGCCCCACGCCCTCGACGGCCAGACACTGGCAATGCCCGCCCGAGACGAGCAGCAGCAGATAGGGAAAAGGCAGCCCTCCCGCAAAAACGCCGGGGAGCCTTGCCGAAAGCGCATGGGCCTCGATGTGGTTGACCGCGATGAAAGGCTTTTGCAGCGCGATCGCCAACCCCTTGCCGAAGTTCGCGCCCACGATCAGGCCGCCGATCAGACCCGGTCCCGTGCTGGCCGCGACTGCGCCCAGATCGCTGCGGGCAAGACCGGAGGCTTTGAGAGTTTCCTCAACAAGATCAGGGAGAAGAGCGAGATGCGCGCGCGCCGCGATCTCGGGCACCACCCCCCCGAAAGCCGCGTGATCGGATTGCGAGACAAGGCGCTCGGCCAGCACGTCGCCCTGCGTGGAGAGAATGGCACACGCCGTCTCGTCGCACGACGATTCAATGGCAAGCAGGGGGCCCATGGGGTATGACCACGCCCCACAGGCAGCGTTTCCGTCGGTGTTCTCTGGCGTCACGTCACCTTTCCTTCATCCGGTGCTGGTAATAAACACGCCAAATGGTTTCCGCACAGCCGTCCCGTCCGCTTCCCTCCGCCGCGCTCCAGAAGATCGCGGCCCAAGCCGCCGCGCGTCAGAAGACCGCAGCGCCGCAGCACCGCCGGCAATTGCCGCTGCGGGTGGGCACGCGCGGCTCTCCACTCGCATTGTGGCAGACCCGCGCCTTTCTTACCCGGCTGACACGGTTCTGCCCGGTGCTGCGCGACATGAACGCCTTTCAGGAGCACCTGATCAACACCACAGGCGATCAGGTCCAGAACCGCGCGCTGGCCGAAATTGGCGGCAAAGGGCTGTTTGCCAAGGAAATTCATGAAGCGCTGCTGGACGGACGCATCGACTTCGCGGTCCATAGCCTCAAGGATCTCGAAACCACACTACCTGACGGACTGGTGCTGGCCTGCACCATGAAGCGCGAAGACGCCCGCGACGCCCTGATCCTCGGCCCCGGGCTGAAACCCTCCGATGATCCCATGCGCCCCTATGACGCCCTGCCGCATGGCGCACTGGTGGGCTGCGCCTCCGTGCGGCGGCAGGCGCAGATGCTGCATGTGCGCCCCGACCTTCGCTTTGGACTGCTGCGCGGCAACGTGCAGACCCGACTCGACAAACTCGCCGCCCGCCAGTGCGACGCCACACTGCTGGCGCTGGCGGGTCTGCGCCGTCTCGGCATGGAAGATCGCGCCTCCGTCGTGCTGGACCCCGCCGTGATGGTGCCTTCCGCCGGACAGGGCATTGTGGGCGTGACGGTCCGCGCCAGCGACATCGAACTGCGCGAACTCCTCGCTGCCATTGAAGATTATGAAGCCCGGGCCGTCTCCACTGCCGAACGCGCCCTACTGGCAGAACTTGACGGTTCCTGCCGCACTCCCATCGGCGGCTATGCCCGCCTGCTCAATCCGGCCGCTGGACCGAAGGGACAGGTGCATCTGACGGGTCTTGTCGCCTCGGAAGACGGCACCTTTCTGCTGCGCCGCGAAATTACCGGCGCCGCTGCCGACGCCGAGCGTATTGGCCGTGAACTCGGGCGCAGCCTGCGTCGTGACAGCCCGGCTTCCATCTTCACGGACAATGACTGAACAGGACGGGGCTGCCCACAATCGCAAACCCGGCGTCCTGATCGTCCGCCCCGAGCCGGGGCTTTCGGAAACGGTGGAGGCCGCGCGGACGTTGGGATGGGAGCCTTTCGCCGCCTCGTCCCTGCACATCGAACCACGATTCGTACCGCAGCAATCCGGTGTCGCTGCTGCTCTCGTCACCAGTTCCCAGTCCCTTCCCGCGCTCGAACAGGCTGTGGCGCGTGATCTGCCGATTTTCGCAGTCGGTGATGCCACATCACGCCGCGCACGCGAGCGCGGCTTCACCCATGTAGAAAGCGCAAGCGGCAACGCAGGCGATCTGGCGGCGCTTGTCCGCGCACGCCTGACGCCTGAAAACGGCACGCTGCTGCTGCTTTCAGGAAAAGGACATGGCGCCGCATTGGCGGCTGAATTGCGGACGAACGGCTTTCGGGTCCGACGGCGCGTGGCCTATGCCTCCCGCCCCCAGCACGATCTGCCGTCCCCTGTCCTGCGGGCATGGCAACAGGGCGAGATCAGCCTCGTCCTGTCCTTTTCTGCCGGAAGCGCCCGCACACTCTGCCGGGCACTGCGGAGCACGGATTGCGTGATACGTAACATGCCGGCCATAGCCATCTCCGCCGCGACTGCCCGCGTTCTTGAGCACAACGGGTTCCGCCCTGTCCGCACGGCCGCCCACCCGGATGCAGCCAACATGCTCAGGCTTCTGGGCGCAGCTTCCGCCGCCGTCTCGTCGGGCTGATCTCGTGCTTTTTCTCTAATGTGTTGTTTTTAATGCATTATTATTGAATGACATCAAAGTTTTTAGGTGTTGCCTTTTTCTAAAAAGGCAACGTTCTCTGAGGCTTTTTGAAAAAAGCTTCACCAAAAACTTCCTTATGATCGGGCACTCCTCACTCCGTCGTGCCCGCCAGCGCTTCCAGCAGCGCGTCCACATCCTGCGGACGTGTGTCGTGTCCCGTAACGAAACGCACCAATGTGCCGGTCACACCCGGCGGCGCGGTCCGACGCAGAAATACAAATCCCGCCGCTTCCAGCCCTTCCACCAGCAGTTCCGGCAGCACCGCGAACACCTCGTTTCCCTGCGTGTCGAACGGCAACGTCGCCGCCGGATGCCGCGCCAGTCCTCGCGCCAGCCGTCCGGCCATTTCGTTGGCATGGCGTGCATTGCGCAACCACAGATCGTTCTCCAGCCACGCCAGAAGCTGCGCCGAGAGAAAACGCTGCTTGGCCCACAGATGCCCCGAGCGCTTGATCCGCCGCTCCATATCCTCAGCCAGCGAAAGGTCGAACATCACGATCAGATCGGCCGAGAGAGCGCCGCTCTTGGTGGCCCCGAGCGAGAGCACATCCACACCCGCACGCCAGGTCATGTCGGCAGGAGAGCACCCCAGATGCGCCAGTGCGTTGCCAAACCGCGCGCCGTCCATGTGGACGCTCAATCCGGCTTCATGCGCCAGAGCCGTCAGCTCCACGAGATGTTCGAGTGTATAAACCGTGCCCCACTCGGTGGCCTGCGTCAGACTCAGGGCGGCGGGACGACTCAGACGCGCCCCACCGGCGGAAAGATCCGCCACGGCGGATGCAAGAAGTCCCGCCTCCATGCGCCCATCCGCTGAGGGAATCGGCCACAATTTGGCGCCCCCCGTGAAGAACTCCGGCGCGCCGCATTCCCGGCGGTTGATGTGCGCGCTCTCGTCGCACAGAATCGCGCCCCACGGCGGAGATAGTGCTGAGAGTGCAAGCGCATTGGCGGCCGTGCCGGTGGCAACCGGAAAGACCCTTGCTTCCGCCTCGAACACTTCCGCCACGCGGGCTTCCAGCCGGCGTGTCCAACTGTCCGCGCCATGCGCCGGAGCCTCCCCCACATTGGCCTGCGCCAGCGCCGCGAGGATTTCAGGCGACACGGTGCCGACGTTGTCGCTCATGAAGTTCGTGCGTATAGGTTCCGCACTCCCGCCGTCAGGGGAGGACTGCCGGTCATGGGGCTGCGCGCCGTCCGTGTTCTGTTCCATGTCGCTTCCTGTCGTCTGATGCGGACCCACCACTTCTAGCACCCGAGCAAGGCCCCGCCCATGTCCGATCCGACCTCGCCCGCAACCGCCGCTTCCAGCCGAGCGAAGCTGATCGACGGCAAGGCTTTCGCGAAAAATCTGCGTGAGCAGACAGCGCGTGACGTGGTCGCCTTTCACGAGAAGCACGGCGTAACACCCGGGCTGGCCGTGGTGCTCGTGGGCAACGACCCGGCAAGCGAGGTCTATGTCCGCAATAAAGCACTGGAAACGCACCGCGTGGGCATGCGTTCCTTCATGCACATGCTGCCCGAGACCACGTCCGAAGACGCGCTGCTAACGCTGATCGACCGCCTGAACGCCGATCCGGAGATTCACGGTATCCTTGTGCAGCTTCCCTTGCCCAAGGGCATCAACCCTCACCGCGTGACCAACGCCATTGCGCCGGAAAAGGACGTGGACGGTCTGGGCGAGGTGAACGCAGGTCGCCTAAGCGTGGGCCTGAAAGGCATCGTGCCCTGCACGCCGCTGGGCTGTCTGATGCTGCTGAAATCGGAGCTTGACGATCTGCGCGGGATGAACGCCGTCGTGGTCGGCGCGTCCAACCTCGTCGGTAAGCCGATGGCGCTACTGCTTCTCAACGAAGGCTGCACGGTCTCGATTGCGCATATCGACACGAAAAACCCAGCCGAACTGGCCCGCACGGCAGACATCCTCGTGGTGGCGACGGGTGTGTATCATCTCGTCAAGCGCGACTGGGTGAAACCGGGCGCGACCGTGATCGATGTCGGCATCACCCGCATCCAGACCGAGAGCGGCAAGACCAGGCTGGTGGGCGATGTGGATTTCGATCAGGTGGTGGATGTAGCCGGACGCATCACCCCGGTTCCGGGCGGTGTCGGGCCGATGACCATTGCCTGCCTGCTGCGCAACACGCTCAAGGCCGCGCGCCTGAGTGTAGGCGACAAGGGGTGCGAGGAAAGCGGCAAGGCCAACTGGCTGCCATCCTGAAACACGTCTGAAAACGGCGTGGACGTTTCACACCTCCACGCCGGATTTCATTTACGCCTCGGCCCGGTCGAGGAAGGTCGCGAGGGCGCGGCTGACATCGCCCGCCTTTTCCAGTTGCGGCATATGCCCTGTGTCCGGGTAACGCACCACCGTCACCGCATCGGGCAGGCCGTCCGCGCCCGAGACCGACAGGATCTCGTCCGCTTCGCCCCAAAGCACCTGAACTGGCCCGGTAAACGTCTCCAGCACGGAACGCAGGGGAAACGCCTGCTTGCCGTCACGAAAGCAGGTGTCGGCGATGGTGCGCAGACCCGCCACCACACCATCAAGACGCTTGGTGCGGATGATATTCTCAAGCATCTGTCGCGTGATAAGCGATTTGTCATGCACGAGACACTGCACAACCGGTTCCAGCGTCTTGCGTCGATCCGCCTCGATAAACCCGTTGATGAAGGCCATGTTGATGTCACTCCCCAACCCGGCGGGCGCCACCAGCGAGAGTGACGCCACCAGATCGGGATGAGCTTTCGCCAGTTCCAGCGCGATGGCGCCCCCTAATGAATGGCCCACGACATGCACACGCGGAATCTTCAACTCCCGCGCAAGCCCGGCAACCGTTTCGGCAAACGTCACGGGGCTTCCGTCACCGACCTTCTTCGTGGACTCCCCATGACCGGGCAAGTCGAAGGAAATGACATGCCGCGTGTCCGAGAGCGCGGGCTGGGTGAGCAGCCAGTTTGTCAGATCGCCGCCAAAACCGTGGATCAGAAGAACGGGAACACCCTCGTGAGAACTGCCGCTTTCCTGAACGGAAATCGTCAGATCCCCCACAGTGACCGCTTTACGAACCGGCTCGTCAGATGCCTCAGCCCCACCGCCTTCCGGTGCAAAACTTTCGTTGAATTTCGTGATGAACGCATCGATGTCCGCATCCGGCACGTCCGTATCGGCCAGCACGCCGATCAACGCCCCCACAGGCAACATTTCGCCCTCGGGCGCGACCTGACGGCGCAACACGCCCGCCGCCGGGCTTTCATATCCATTCGTGATCTTGCTTGTCTCAATATCGGCAATTTCCTGACCGGCGCTGATATCGGTTCCCACCGGCACGCTCCAGCTTGCCAGTTTGCCTTCCGTCATGGCCAGACCGAATTTCGGCATGGTGATCGGCGTGATGTTTCCCATGATCAAGCCTCCTCCTTCACACGATAGGCCGCAACGGAGCGCACAGCCGCCTCGATTTTTTCCACGTCCGGCACATAGAGTTTTTCCAGAACCGTCGCGAACGGAACAGGCGTGTGAGGCGGCGTCACACGACGGATCGGGGCCTTGAGCGCATCGAAGGCTTCCTCGGCCACTAAGGCCGCCACATCGGTCGCCATATTGCAGCGTGGACTGGACTCATCCACGATCACCAGACGGCCGGTTTCATTCACGCAATCGAGAATCGTCGCTGCATCCAGAGGCGATGTGGTGCGCGGGTCGATGACAGTGCAGGAAATACCGTCTTTCTCAAGCCGATCCGCAGCCTGATTGGCGAAATTCACCATCCGCCCGAACGCAACGATGGTCACGTCATCGCCCTCACGCGTCAGGTTCGCCTCCCCGAACGGGATGGTGTACGGGTCGTCGGGCACGTCTTCCTCATCGTCATACATGACCTTGTTTTCAAGGAAGATCACAGGATCGTCGTCACGGATGGCCTCGATCAGCAGACCCTTGGCTTCATAGGGAGAGGATGGCACCACCACCTTCAGGCCGGGAATGTGCGTGAACAGCGGATAGAGCGCCTGACTATGCTGGGCAGCGGCGTTGAAACCTGCGCCATACATGGCCCGAATGACCAGTGGCGTGCGCGCCTTGCCGCCGAACATGTAGCGGAACTTGGCCGCCTGATTCATGATCTGATCGAGACAACAGCCGACAAAATCGACAAACATCAGTTCCGCCACAGGTCGCAGACCCGTCGCGGCCGCACCTGCCGCCGCTCCGATATAGGACGCTTCGCTGATGGGTGTATCCAGAACCCGGTCTTCTCCGAACTCGGTCAGAAGCCCTTTGGTCACACCGAGCACGCCACCCCACGCATCTTTCACCCCGGATGTGCCGCCGCGACCACCCGCCACGTCCTCTCCCATGAGAATGACACGCGGATCACGCTGCATCTCCTGCCGCAGGGCCTCGTTGATCGCCTGACGGAAACTCTTCTTCGTCATATATCCAATCCTTTTCCATGCAAGGTGATTTCAGTAGGAAACGTAGACATCTTTCATGAGATCGGCATCCTCGGGCAGCGGCGCCTTGCGGGCCGCAACCACGGCAGCTTCAATCTCGTCTTTTACGGCGGTGTCGATGGTGTCGAGATCGGAATCTTCCAACAGACCGGCACCCACGACCTTACGCCGGAAATTGACGAGGCAGTCGTGTTCCGCACGAAGTTTCGCAACCTCATCCGCCGCGCGGTAGGTCATGGCATCCCCTTCGAAATGCCCATACCAGCGTGCCAGATGAACGTGCAGCATTGCGGGGCCGTTGCCCTTGCGCGCATGCTCGATGGCCTCTCCTGCTGTCTCATAGACAGAGAAAAAGTCGTTACCGTCACACTCGAAATACGGCATTCCGAAACCGGCCGCGCGATCCTTCTGGTTGCCCGCAACAGCATAAGAGGCCCCCGTGGCCTCCCCGTATCCGTTGTCTTCCACCACGAATACGGCCGGCACCTTCCACACTGAAGCAAGATTGAGACTTTCCAGCGTGCTGCCTTCGTTGGACGCGCCATCGCCATAAAACGCGACGGCCACAGCCCCATCTTTCAGGGTCTTGTGCGACAGGGCGGCCCCGCAGATCAGAGGAGGCCCACCACCCACAATGCCGTTGGCACCCAACATTCCCAACGACAGATCGGCAATGTGCATGGAGCCGCCCTTCCCCCGGCACACTCCGCTTCTGCGACCGTAGATTTCCGCCATCATCCCGTCCACACCAACACCTTTTGCAATACAGTGCCCATGACCGCGATGGGTGCTGGCGATGGTGTCCGTGTCGGTCAGATGCGCACACACGCCCACACCCGAAGCTTCTTCGCCGCAATAGAGATGCACGAAGCCGGGAATATCGCCCGTGGCGAATTCCACATGCAGGCGTTCCTCGAAATCACGAATGGTCCGCATCGACCGGTAGGAGCGTGTGAGAATATCGCGTGCAATCTGCATAGATCGTTCCTCGACTGCCTTTCGGACCATGCTGGCCCGAACTGCGCCAAGGAAAGCGGATGGACGACTGCATCTGACACACACACGAGCTATCGGTCACGCGTATGTGACGGAGCGTCTGCCGCACTGTCGCGTTCCTGCGCCACACATTCACTCGTTGCAGGAACATCTCCCATGGCTGAACCTGTTATGGTCACGGACGAACGCCTTGCCATGCTGCCCGCGCCTCTGCGGGCCTCATGGCATCGCTGCGCCACGCAATACGTTCTGCCCCCCGCCGCCGAAGGGCCGATTCATCTGCTGTGCGGCGCGGAAATCCGTCAGGCCTGCGCCCGGATGGGGCCATTGCTGAAAGTGGCGGAGGCGGAACTGGAACGTCTGCACGGCATTGTCTCGACGCTCGATTACAGCGTTCTTCTGGCTGATCCGCAGGGCATCGTCCTGACGCGCCGGGGCGATGCGCCGCAGGAACGCGGGCACAAACGCTGGCATCTCTGGCCCGGTGCGAAGTGGGCGGAATCCGTAGCCGGCACCAACGGAATCGGCACCTGTCTGATGGAAGGACGGCCGGTCACAGTGCACATGGACCAGCACTGGCGACTGGCGCTGCGTTACCTCACCTGCTCTGCCGTGCCGTTTTATGGGCCCGATGGCAGGTTGGCCGGTGCTCTGGATGTGAGCTCGACCCGCCCGGACCCGGAAGGGCGCGTGGCCACCATGATGGAAGCCGTTCTGGTGGACGCGGCCCGTCGCATCGAACGACGCAGCTTTCTCGATGCTTTCAAGGGCTATACCGTCGTCCTGCTGGGTGCGAGTGACGACATCTCGTTGCCCATGGTGGCTCTGGACGAAGCCCATGTGGTGGTGGGCGCGACCTATGCCGCGCGGCTGATGCTGGACCTGAAGGACGATGGACCACAGGTCTGTTTCGACCTCGCCACCCATGGACAGGGCGTACCAAGTTTCCCTGACGCAGAACGGAGTGTCATCGAAGGGGCGCTTGCCATGTCGAAAGGCAAGGTCGCCCCGGCGGCACGGCTGCTGGGCGTCAGCCGCTCCACCCTTCATCGAAAAATGAAAATGCTGGGCGTGAGAGAGGATCAGGCCAGTGTTTCCACACCGCCCATGTAAGGACGCAGAACAGGGGGTACCGTCACGCTGCCATCCTCGTTCTGCCAGTTCTCCATCACCGCGATCAGCGTGCGGCCCACAGCAAGACCGGAGCCGTTGAGCATGTGCACCAGTTCCGGCTTGCCGCCTTGCGGTCGGAAACGCGCGTTCATGCGACGCGCCTGAAAATCACGCGTGTTGGAACAAGAAGAAATCTCGCGCCACGCCTGCTGCCCCGGCAGCCATGCTTCAAGATCGAACGTCTTGGCCGCACCGAAACCCGTGTCGCCCGCACAGAGCAGCATCCGACGATACGGGATTTCCAGCCGTTCCAGCACGCGCTCGGCACAGCGTGTCATGCGCTCATGCTCGGCCTCGCTCTCATCGGGCGTGGTGACGGACACCATCTCCACCTTCTCGAACTGGTGCTGGCGCAGCATCCCGCGCACATCACGCCCGGCCGACCCGGCTTCGGAACGGAAGCACAGCGACAGCGCGGTCATACGGCGCGGTAACTGGCTGGCATCGAGAATGTCGCCCGCAACGGAGGCCGTGAGCGGCACTTCGGCAGTGGGGACCAGCCAGCGATCATCGGTGGTGAGGAAAGACTGGTCCGCGAATTTCGGCAGCTTGTCGGTGCCGTACATCGCGGCCTCGTTCACCAGCACCGGCACCTGCGTTTCGGTGTAACCGTGCTCGGTCACGTGCAGATCCAGCATGAACTGGCCGAGGGCACGTGACAGACGCGCGATGCCACCACGCAGCAGCACGAACCGCGCACCGGACAGCTTGGCCGCCGTGGAAAAATCCATCTGCGGCTGCCCGCCCGTCACAATGGCTTCCCCCAGTTCGAAATGCTGCTTAGGCGTGAAAGCGAACTCCTTGCGCGTGCCCCACTCATGCACCACGACGTTCGCGCTCTCGTCTGGGCCGGGCGGCACGGAAGCGTCGAGCCGGTTGGGCAGGACTTCGAGCAGGGACTTCACCTCGCCATCGAGTGTCTGGGCGCGCGTGTCGAGCGCCTCCATCTCGTTGCGCAACGTGACCGCCTCGGCCTCCAGCGCCGCGCTGTCGCCCTTCTCGCGCTTGATCTTGCCAATGTCCTTGGCCAGCGCGTTGCGGCGCGTCTGCTTCTCCTGAAGGGCCGTCTGCGCCGCGCGGCGTTCCTCATCCAACGCCAGCACGCGCTCCGACACAGGCTCCATACCGCGACGGGCCAGATCGGCGTCAAAAGCGGCGGGGTCGGCGCGGAGGGCGCGGAGATCGTGCATCAGTTGGCCTCTTTCTCTTCGGTCTCAATGGGACGTTTGGGTTCGACAAAACGCGCCGAGATAATGGAAATCTCGTAAAGGATGATCAGCGGCACCGCGAGCGCCGTCTGGGTGATGACATCGGGCGGCGTGAGAATTGCAGCCGCCACGAACGCGCCCACGATGGCGTAACGCCGGAACTTCTTGAGTTGCGCCGCATTGACGATCCCCGCCACGGCCAGAAGCGTGAGCACCACCGGCAGTTCGAACGCGATGCCGAACGCCATGATGAGCTTCATCACGAGGTTGAGGTATTCCGACACCTTGGCCTGAAGTTCGATCTGAAGGCTGTCCGCCCCGCCCGTGGTCTGAAAGGACAGGAAGAACTTCCACGCCATGGGAAAGACGAAATAATAGGCCAGCGATGCGCCCAGCAGGAACAGCACGGGTGTTGCGACAAGAAAAGGCGCGAACACCTTCTTCTCGGAACGATACAGACCGGGCGCGATGAACATCCATGCCTGAATGGCGATCATGGGAAACGAGATGAATGCCGCCCCGAAGGCCGCGACACGGATATAGGTGAAGAACGCCTCATACAGCGCCGTGTAGATCAGATGCGGCTGCTCACCTTTCTGACGCATAATGTCGCCCAGAGGCCGTGCCAGAAAGAGATAGATGTCGGCGGCGTAGTGATAACAGACCGCGAACGCCACCCCGAAGGTGACGAGGGACCACAGCAGACGGCGGCGCAGTTCGATCAGGTGATCGAGCAGCGGCATCGGTTCGTCGTGAATCGGATCGTCCTGTCTCGGAGCGTCACTCACGACGTGCTCTCCCTGTCGGATTTGGCGCCAACCTGCGGCGGCACGAACGGTGCGACCCGTCGGTTGCCGTGCAGCACGCGTGCGGGCGGAACGATGGCGGGCGTGTGCAGACGCGGCCACGCATTGGCCACACGTCGCGCAATGGTGGGCGGAATGATGGCAGGTGCCTCACCCGGAGCGGGTCCGGCCCCTTCGTCCATAAGTGAAGGAATGCCCAACGGGGACGTGCCTATCTCCGCCCGGGGCGGTGGCGGCACGAAGGACGGCGCTTCCGGCGCGGAAAGAGCCGTTGGTCGATCGTCGAACGGACGGCCTTTCAGCACCGGATCGTCGAGGCTGCGGCGCAGACTGCCGTCATTGTCGATGGTCTTGAGAATCTGGCTGCGCACATCGAGGCTGCGAAGCGAGCGGACGTGATCGCGCACTTCCCCCAGATCGGCCTCGCGCACCATCTCGTCCACATGGCCCTGAAACTCGCCCGCGAGCTTGCGGGCCTTGCGCACAACCTTGGCAACAGAGCGGATGGCGGCCGGCATATCCTTGGGGCCGATGACGAGCAGCGCCACCACGCCTACGAGCGCGAATTCCGACCAGGCAAAATCAAACATCGTTCCCGCCGGCAGACGCCGCGCCGTCCCGTCCGATCCGACCATCGGACGGGGCATGACCACGCGGACACACACAGATGAGTGACAGCCCTACCACGACCCATCCGCCTCGCAAACGGCCCGTCCTCACACGCCGCTCTCCGTCGCCCCGTCCGCCGCCTCTTCTTCCACGATCACGCCCGCGCTGTCTTCCGCCGGTTCCACCGCCTGCGCCAACAGATCCACTCCACCGGGCAGCGGACGTTTGGGCGAGGTGGGCATGTCGCCCATCAGTTCTTCACGGCGCGGCAGGTCGCTCAATGCCTTGAGACCGAAATGACGCAGGAAATCCGGCGTCGTGCCCCACAATACGGGACGGCCCGGCACTTCCTTGCGTCCGCGCGGCGCGACAAGAGATTCCTCGATCAGCGTGTCGAGAATGTTCTGGTTCACGCTCACGCCGCGAATTTCCTCAATCTCCGCGCGCGTGCAGGGCTGGTGATAAGCGATGATGGCCAGCGTCTCCATCGTGGCGCGAGCCAGACGACGGGGCTTGGGCATCACCCGCGTCAAACGGGGCGCGAGATCGGGCGCAGTGCGGAACTGCCAGCCACCCGCAACCATAACGGGGGTCACGCCGCGTCCTTCATAACGGGCGAGAAGCGCTGCGAACACGGTGCGAAGCCATGCGCTCACATCTTCCACGCTCTCGGGGATCAGCCCCTGCCCATCCAGCAGGTTCAGCACCGCGCGGGCGCTGACAGGTTCAGTGCTGGCGAAGATCATGGCCTCCGTCAGACGGATCACCTCATCGGAAGGCGCGGGCTGTGCGGCCGCCGCCTCTCCTTCTTGAGGCTCCGCAGACACGTCCTCATGTGCCGTGCCGCTCTCCCCAACCGCTTCCACGGGAGCGGCTGAATCAGGCTCCGGCAGCCTCACGCCAGATGTTGCCTCCGTCTCGCTCACGCACCCTCCTCATGCGGCCGCAACTGGATGCGCCCGAATGCTTCGTCCTGTTTGAGTTCCAGCATGCCGCTTTTGGCCAGTTCCAATCCCGCGATCAACGTCCCCGCCATGGCGGCGCGACGGATGCGAACACCCTCCACCTCATCCGTGCCTGCAGGCAGATCGGGCAGAAAGGCGTCCAGATCGTTCCAGCCGGGCGGCGTGCTGCCAAGCAGCTTCTTCAAGCGGCTCAATGCGTCCTGCACGGTCCAGAAACGGATGGTGCGCGGTGTATAGACCCGGTGGCGCGCATTGCGGCGGATCACCGCCATGTAGGCCCGCATAAGCTGTGGCACATCCAGCGCCAGCGCGGAGCGGTCGATCTCCACCAGCGTTTCGCTCTCGCCGCGCGCGAACACATCGCGACCAAGCTGCGGACGAGCGGACAGCCACTCCGCCGCGACCCCGATACGCGCCAACTCTTCCAGCCGCGCGGCCAGAAGTTCAGCGGCATCTTCCGCCTCCTCGTCCGGCCCCTCTTCCTGCGGCAAAAGCAGGCGCGATTTCAGCCACGCAAGCCATGCGGCCATGACCAGCCAGTCCGCCGCGAGTTCCAGCCGGATGGAGCGGGCCGATTCCACAACGGCGAGATACTGTTCCACGAGTTGCAGGATCGAGATTTTCGCCAGATCGACCTTCTGCGCCCGCGCGAGATCGAGCAGCAGATCCAGCGGCCCCTCGAACCCATCCAGATGCAGAACGGGAGAGCGGGCGCTTTCCTCCATGCCGCCTGTCCCTTCTCCGCCCGTTCCCGTCTCGGGCACGCAGCAGATCTCAGGGACGCAGAGGATTGCAGGCATGCCCGTGTTCACGCAGCTTGTCGCAGAACGCCCGGGCCGAAGCCATGCTGTCGAAGCCACGGGTGCGCAGGCGGTAGAAGATGGCGTTGGTGTGCGTCACCTTCTCGATCTGCGGGCGATGGCCTGCAAACAGTTCCGGCGAGACGGCCTTCATCCGGTCCCATTCCTTGTAGGCGTTGGCTTCGGAATCGAGCGCTGCAAGCTGCACGCTATAGGGGCCGGAAGAGGTCGCCGCCGGAGCGTCAGACGCCTCCGCCACCTTGTGAGGCTCTTTCTTCGGTGCGGCTGCGGCCTCCGTCCGGCTCGGCGTCTTTGTGGGTGTCGTGTCTTCTTCCGCGCCAGCAGGCGGAGGCTGTGCATCATCGCGTGATGGCGGCGCGACCGTATCGGAGGACGGCTCCTCCTGTGGAGGCGCGGCATCCTGCGGCTGCGTGGACACAGTATCCGGCAGAGCCTCCGGGGAAGAGGGCGGCTGTGAAGGATCGGCCCTGTCCGTCATGGGCGGATCGCTGCGGGCCGTCTCGCCATAATGAGCGGCGAGGGCCTCAGGGTTGGGCTGCTCCGGTCCGGGCGCAAGACGGGCAGCGCCTCCCGGCGCATCGGGTGGCGGAATGGCGCCATCCAGCTCCATGCCCCCCGGATCGGCGGGTTTTTCGCGCAACGGCTGGGCAGGAGGCCCATAAATCGGGATGCCGCCCTGATGATGGCCGAACAGCGACCAGCCACCGATTCCCACCAGAAGCAGGGCGCCCAGCCCGACCGCGCCATAGGTCAGACGCCGCGTCATGGGGTCCGTGGGCAATAGGGCCGCCAAGGCGGCCGCCTTGCCGCCCTTGGGACGGGCGGGGGGACGCGGCTCCATCTCGTCATCGTAATCCGCGACCAGCCGCTCGCGCGTGCGGGCGCGGTTGAGCCGATCGGCGTGGGGATCGGGTGGGGACGAGTCGTTCAGGCTCATCGCATCTCCTCGACAGGCTCGACGCCCATCACCGCAAGACCGGATCGGATGGCCGTTGCCGTCGCAGCGACAAGCGCCACGCGGGCCAGCGTCGCCGCCCGGTCGTTTTCCTGAAGGAAGCGCAGGCTGGTCTCATCGCGCCCGCGGTTCCACAGCGTATGGAAATCCGCCGCCAGATCGCCCAGCCAGAACGCGATCCGGTGCGGTTCGCGTGCCAGCGCCGCGCCTTCGACCGTGCGCGGCCAGCTTGCCACACGGCGCAGCAGCGCCAGTTCGACGTCCGCCTCAAGCCCGTCGAGCGGCACGTTCAGAAGCGCCTCAGGCGTGATCGCCTCCTTGCCCAGCATCTCCTCGGCCGCACGCAGGACGGAACGGCAGCGGGCATGGGCGTACTGCACATAGAACACCGGATTGTCGCGCGTCTGCGCCACCACGGCGTCCAGATCGAACTCCATCTGCGCGTCGCTCTTGCGCGTGAGCATGGTGAAGCGCACGGCGTCACGTCCCACCTCATCGAGCAGATCGCGCAGGGTGACGAAGGTGCCCGCGCGTTTGGACATGCGCACCGGCTGTCCGTCACGCACGATATGCACGATCTGGCACAGCAGCACTTCAAGCGGCACTTTTGCGTCGGTCAGCGCTTTGACCGCAGCCTTCATGCGGCTGACATAGCCACCGTGATCCGCGCCCAGCACGTCGATCAGCACCTGCGCGCCACGCTCCACCTTGTCGAGGTGATAGCCGATGTCGTTGGCGAAATAGGTGTTGGACCCGTCGGACTTGCGCAGCGGGCGGTCCACGTCGTCCCCGAACGCGGTCGAGCGGAACAGCGTCTGCGGGCGGGCTTCCCAGTCATCGGGCAGCTTGCCCTTGGGCGGCTCCAGCACGCCTTCGTACAGCAGTCCCTTGTCCTCAAGCGCCTTGATGGCCCGGTCCGTCACGCCGTCCGCCAGCACCTTGGCTTCCGATGTGAACACGCCATGCTCCACGCCGAGCAGCTTCAGGTCTTCGCGGATGCCGTCCATCATGCGTGCGACCGCGAAATCCTTGACCAGCGCGAACCACTTCTCGGGTTTTGCCGGACGACCGCCTTCGTCGGCCAGCGCCGTGCCGTGCGTCTCCGCCAGCGCCTGCCCGATGGGAATCAGATATTCGCCACGATATTGCAGCCCACCGGGTGTCAGCGCATCGAACGCTTCTGCGTCGATGGTGGAGCCGATGGCCTGAAGGTAACGCCAGTAAGTGGCCCAGGCGAGGGCCGCGACCTGGGCACCCGCGTCGTTGATGTAGAACTCTTTCGTGACGTCGAAACCGGCCTTGTCCATCAGGTTGGCCAGCACATCGCCCACCACCGCGCCGCGGCAATGCCCGACATGAATCGGACCGGTCGGATTGCACGAGACGTACTCGACATTGACCTTCACATCCGCGCCTGCACGCGAATCGCCATAGGCCTCGCCAGCCGCCAGCACGGAGCGTGCCACGCTCTGAAGCACGGCAGGCTTGAGAGTGAGGTTTACAAACCCCGGTCCGGCGGCGGCGGCTTTCGTCACGCCTTCCACGGATTCCAGTGCTGCGGCCAATTCGGCGGCGATCTCGGCAGGCTTGCGGCGGGCGGGTTTGGCCGCGATCAACGCCGCGTTGGTCGCCATGTCGCCATGGGCGGCCTCACGCGTGGGCGTCAGTTCCACGCGGGCGAGCAGTTCCTCGCCCATATCCGGCACGATGCGACGCAGGGCGTCGAGAACGTGCGTGCGGTAGCGTTGGAACAGACAGTCGGACATGCGTGCGGGCTCCCCCTCTTCGTTCAGGCCATGATCGGGTCGGCCCGGCGGATGCCGTCATACAGCGCAACGCGGCGAAACGCGACAGGCCAATCGCGTGCGCGGCGCCATCTTCAGGTCTCCTGCGGCACGTTCTTCTCCAGTTCCTCCAGCCATGCCCGCGCATTGCCATCCGATGGCGCGCGCCAATCTCCTCGCGGCGACAGCGCGCCACCCGCCAGCACTTTCGGCCCATTGGGCATGGCCGAGCGCTTGAACTGGCTGACCGTGAAAAAACGTTGCAGGAACACGCCCAGCCAATGCCGGATTTCAGGCAAAGAATACGACACCCGCTCATCTTCGGGGAAGTTGGGCGGCCAATTCCCCATGCCGGCGTCGCTCCACGCATGTTCGGCCAGAAAGGCTATTTTCGAGGGGCGGAAGCCATAGCGCAGCACGTGAAAGAGCGTGAAGTCATGCAGCGCATACGGCCCTATGGTGGCCTGCGTGCTCTGCACGGCGCCGCTCGCATCCGCCGGCACGAGTTCGGGCGAGATTTCGGTGGCAAGGATGTCGCGCAGGATGTCGGTGGTCTGCGGGCTGAACTGGCCGGACGCCATCAGCCAGCGGATCAGATGCTGGATCAGGGTTTTGGGAAGACCGGAATTGACGTTGTAGTGCGCCATCTGGTCGCCCACGCCATAGGTGCACCACCCCAGCGCCAGTTCCGAAAGATCGCCCGTGCCGATGACCAGACCGCCTCGCTGATTGGCCAGACGGAACAGGAAATCCGTGCGCAGCCCTGCCTGCACGTTCTCGAACGTGACGTCATAGACCGGCTCCCCCTCAGCATATGGGTGCCCCATCTCGCGCAGCATCAACTCGGCAGCCGGGCGGATGTCGATCTCGGCGGGCGTGGTGCCCAGCGCCTGCATCAGCGCGTGAGCGTTGGCGCGCGTGCCCTCGCTGGTGCCGAATCCCGGCATAGTGAAGGCCAGAACGGCATCGCGCCCCAACCCCAGCTCGTCAGCCACACGCGCGCAGATCAACAGAGCATGCGTCGAATCGAGACCGCCTGACACGCCAATGATCATTTTGCGTGCGCCCGTCGCTGCCATACGCTGGCGAAGGGCGGAGACCTGAATGGTGCAGGCTTCGTAACAATCCTGCGCAAGCCGGGTCTGATCGTCCGGAACGAAGGGAAAGCGCTGAAGCACGCGCAGCAGCCCAAGGTCATCGGAGGGAGGCGCGAAGCTGCGGACGATCCGCCGCCACGACTGGCCCTGTACCGCATCTCCGTTCTGCCCGAACGAGGTCATCCGCATCCGTTCCTGACGCAGCAGATCGAGATCCACATCCGCGATGACATGCCGGGGGCCGGCGGGGAAGCGGTCGCTCGCATCGAGCAGACGACCATTCTCGAAGATGGACACCTGCCCATCCCACGCCACATCGGTCGTAGATTCGCCCTCTCCTGCCGCAGCATAGAGATAGGCCGCGTGGCTGCGCGCGGATTGGGAACGGCAGAGCATGTCGCGCTCGTCCGCCTTACCCACGGTGATGTCGCTGGCAGACAGATTGGCCAGCACCGTCGCTCCTGCCAGCGCCGCCTGCGTGCTGGGGGGGCTTGGCACCCACATATCCTCGCAAATCTCGATGCCCACGCAGAAACCGGGAATGTCGTCGGCTTCGAACAGAAGATCGGTCCCGAAGGGCACCTCCACGCCCGCCACACGAATCGTCTCGCCCGTGATTCCCGCGCCGGGAGAGAACTGCCGCGCCTCATAGAACTCGCGGTAATTGGGGAGATAGGATTTCGGCACCACACCCAGCACTTCGCCCCGGTGCACCACGACGGCGCAGTTGTAGAGGCGTCCCCGGTGCGGCAACGGCGCGCCTGCCACCACCATCGGCTGCATCGTGCTTGTGGCGGCCATAAGTTCGATGATGGCGTCCTGCACCGCGTCGAGCAGCACATCCTGCTGCCGCAGATCGTCGATGGCGTAGCCCGACAGACCCAGTTCGGGGAACACGGCCAGCACCGCCCCTTTCTCGGAGCAGGCGCGGGCGCACTCGATGGTGCGCGCGGCGTTCAGGCGCGGATCGGCCAGCCCCACGGGCAGCGTGCAGGCCGCCACACGTGCGAAGCCGTGCCGGTAGAGAGAATGAAAATCCTGCATGGGGCATCCATCGCTTTTCGTGAGGCGCAGGCGCTTACCCTACCGCGCGGGGAGTCTCCGGCAAACCGTCCTGTCCGACCATGCATGTGCACGGATAAGCCGCCAGCACCTGTTCCAACGCAGTCAGAGGTTGCCGCAGGACGTCTTCCATCGGCAAGCGGCTGTCGATGTCCATAATCGGCGTGTCATTAAAAGGATAAACGCGGTACGTCCGCGACCTTACGCACCGATGGTTCGGTTTACGGGCAACGGCCCACATTCATACGAAACGCCGTCAGATCCAGCATTTCCTCTGCACAAGGAATCGTTCGTTGCCATCCATTAGATCGGGCATGACGGTTGACCAAAGCGTGGAATCGCGGTGTCACCACCGCATCTCCCTGTCCTGTGATCGCCACGGTTCAGTGAGAGCAAAACAACACGCATGACCTCTCTCGTGCACCGATGGAGAGTGTGGAGGAAAACGCCCTGTACTTGGCAGCCCGTCACGGGGAAGCTATGCAGTGCCCCTTATGGGCAGCCCTGCGGCCGGTGGTGCGGAGCGGCTGGTCGTTCCTGTTTCTTGTGTGACGGAGTTCAGCATGAGCTGGCTGACCGAATATGTCCGGCCGAAGATCCGGGGACTGCTCAAGCGCGAGGTCCCCGACAATCTGTGGACCAACTGCCCTTCCTGTCACCAGATGGTGCTGGTCAAGGAACTGGAGCGCACCCTCAATGTGTGTCCGCATTGCGGCTTCCACATGAAGGTGCCCGTCACCCAGCGTTTCGACTGGACGTTCGATCCGGGCAGCTACACGCGCATCGAACTGCCGAAAGTGGCCGCCGACCCGCTCGGCTTCCGCGACCAGAAACGCTACACCGACCGTCTGCGGGACGCCCGCGCCAAGACCGGACTGGACGACTCGCTCGCCGTCGCTCACGGTAAGATCACGGGCTATCCGGCCGTCGTGGCCGTCATGGCCTATGAGTTCATGGCGGGCACGATGGGGTCGGGTCTGGGCGAAGCCTTTATCGCCGCCGTGCGTCTGGCCATCCTTCAACGCGCCCCGCTGGTTATCTTCACGGCCTCGGGCGGTGCGCGCATGCAGGAAGGCGTCATCAGCCTGATGCAGATGCCGCGCACGACAGTGGGCGTGCAGATGCTGAAAGACGCTGGCCTGCCTTATATCGTGGTGCTGACGGACCCCACCACGGGCGGCGTCTCAGCCTCGTTCGCCATGCTGGGCGACGTGCAGATCGCCGAGCCGAAAGCCCTGATCGGCTTTGCCGGGCCGCGCGTGATTGAGGACACGGTGCGTGAGAAGCTCCCAGAGGGTTTCCAGCGCTCCGAGTATCTGCTGGAGCACGGCATGCTCGACATGGTGGTGGAGCGCAAAAATCTGCGCGAGACACTGGGCCGTGTGATCGGTCTGCTGACGGACGCGCCAGCGGGCGATGTGTTCACCAACACACTCCCGGACCCGGAAGAACCCGGACCGGGCGATACGGTTCTCCCCACGACCTGACACCCCCACCCGCGCGGGCACACTCCCGGCCTTTACACCGGGAGTCTTGCAGCAGAGCCGAGCATGACCGACACACCGCCCGCCCCTCCCTCCACGCCTGCTCTGGGTGCCGAGTTCACTGGCCGCACCGGCTCCGTTCTGGAACGGCTGAACCGACTCTATCCCGCACTGATCGATCTCTCACTCGGGCGCCTTGAGGCTCTGCTGGCCAAGCTCGGCCATCCCGAACTGGCGCTGCCGCCGGTCATCCATGTCGCGGGCACCAACGGCAAAGGCAGCACCTGCGCCAATCTCCGCGCCATCGGGGAAGCGGCAGGCTGGCGCGTTCATGTCATGACGTCCCCGCATCTGGTGGATGTGACCGAGCGTTTCCGCGTGGCCGGAAAGCTCGTGAGCGAGGACGAGCTTGTCAGCGTTCTGGAGGAGATCGAGCGCATCAATGCCGGAGAACCCATCACGGTGTTCGAGGTACTGACGGCCGCGGGCTTCCTGCTGTTTTCGCGCCATCCGGCGGATCTCGCCATCATTGAGGTGGGGCTTGGGGGACGACACGACGCCACCAACGTCCTGCCCCATCCCGCCGCCTGCGCCATCACCGCCATTTCGCTCGATCACGAGGCGTTCCTTGGCTCCACCCTTACCGCCATTGCAGGTGAGAAAGCCGGGATCATCAAGCCGGGCGTTCCGGTGATCACCGGACGCCAGCCTGACGCAGTGCGGGACGTGCTGGAAGCCGAAGCGGCCACAAAAGACGCCCCGTTGTGGCTGCGCGACCGTGACTGGCAGCTTGCCCGCACGGAAGATGGAAGCGCTCTGACCTTCTCCGACGCACAGGGCGCGCTGTCTCTCCCGTGTCCTGCCCTGACCGGCCCGCATCAGGACGACAATGCCGGTCTGGCCGTCGCCACCCTGCGCGCCAGCGGTCTGCCCCTGCCGCCAAAAGCGTGGGCAGGAATCGCTCATGCCCAATGGCCCGCACGTCTTCAGAAACTGCATGGCGCGCTGGCACAGACACTTCCCGAAGGGTGGGAACTATGGCTCGACGGCGGCCACAATCCCGGTGCGGGGGAAGCGCTGGTGCCGGTGCTGGAACGCTGGTCGGACCGCCCGCTGCATGTGCTGGTGGGCATGAAGCAGACGAAGGACGCTTCGGGGTTTCTGCGTCCGATTCTCTCGCATACCACCTCCGTATGGGCCGTGGCGGAGCCGGAACAGCATCTGGCGCTCTCCGTAGATGTCATTGTGGAATCATCAGGCGGCATCGCCCGTCCCGGCCCCGATATCGCAACGGCGCTGGCAGCCCTTCCCCGCGCGGGAACTCCCGCGCGCGTGTTGATCTGCGGCAGCCTCTATCTGGCGGGCGTCGTATTGAAAAAAGACGGATGGACCGCGCTTTGAGCCGGATTGGTAAGGCTGCATTAACCGCCACTCCTTAGGAGAAACGGACATACCGTTTCTCTTGTGGATGAGGCGTTCTTGCGCAAGTTTCTCCTGTGTACGGGACTGTTCCTCTCGGCCCTGACCGCCAACGGGCGGGCTCATGCACAGTTCGCTCCCACGCACACTGGCACCTATCTCGATTCCCGCCGCAACGCGGAGATCCGCCACCGCACGCTTGCACGCATGCTCATGACACTGGGCATGGATCCTGACGAGGTCGCCACATCTTCCACGGACACGTCCAACGACGTGCTGCCGCAAATGCCCGTCCGCCGCTTCGAGGAGGACGATTCCCTGTCCCGTGTCCCGCGCCGTCGCAAGAACCATGCGCCGGATGAGTGGCGCCCGACTCCTTACCATTCGAAAGCCCGAGGCGAATTGGCCGTCGTGCAGGTCAATCGCGAGATTGGTCTGTCTGCGACGGGGTCATGGACCAATTACAAGGAAAAGCCGCTGTGGGAAGGGCCTGAGACCGGCTATGACCGGGAAACCGGCTGGGCGCCCGGATTTCAGTTCGACGCCTCGACCATGTTCGATCTCTACGAGGTGCAGCACATCCTTCTGGCCGGGCATGTCGCCTTCAGCGACGGCAATGTGGGCTATCACGGCTCCGCCAGCAACGGATGGCAGACCTTGCCTTACCGCAACTCCTCCAATCGCGAGACGATCGACGCCCGCATCGAACTCGGCAAAGGGCTGATGGTGACGGACCGCTTCATGATCACCCCTGCCATCATGGGGGGCTATTGGTCATGGGGGCGCAATGTCAAAGGCTCTCAGGGCGTGTCGTCCAGTTCTGAAGATTACGCCGGTTTCGTTGCCGGCATTGTCGTTCATCTCGATTACGCCGTAACGGATGCCTTCGTGGTGCGCGGGCGGCTGTGCTGGGATGAACGGCTGGGTTCGCACATGGACGCCGCTGGTGTCAAAGGCACGTTCCGCCTGCGTCCGCGCCCGGAATGGATCGCCGCACTGGACTTCGATTACCGGCTCTCCCGTTCCCTCCATTTCATCAGCGGCGTGCAGTATTCCTACTATTCCTTCGGGCGCAGCCAGTCCGTCGCGCAGCATGGCGGCTACTCCCTCTACGAACCCAGCAGTTGGACAAATGGCATGACGCTGCATGCAGGTATCGCTTACGCCTTCTGAGGACGATCCGTTCTTTTCAATGACTATTTTCCCCGAAAAGACACAACAGAGCCTCTAAACACCACGTTTCCCTTTCGAACCATGGCCTTGATTTCCAGAGGATGCGGCCCTGTCCGGGGACGGTTATTGCACGTTCACAGCCTGACAGATCGCGAAAGACAGCCGTGAACATCCTCTCGACCCGAATTCGCCTCATGTCGCTACATCCCAACGGGAAAAGGCGGTTTTCCACCTTATCCTTCGTGCCCTGCTCCCGGCAGACGCGATCGGCTTCCCGTTCCTGACCACCAATGCAGAGCGCACCGACATGACCGAGACCTCCGCAGGCACGAGCGCGGCACTCCTGTCCCCTTATCAACTCACCGGGCCGACCTCGCTCTCGGTGGGCGCCAAGGCAACCTACACGCTCACGCCACCGAGCGGGACCACCCTGACATCCGCCGTGACCGTCACGCCAGCCTGCACCTTGGCGGGCACATTTGCCCCGTCTTCCGTGGTGCTGGCGGCGGGCTCGACCTCCAGTGTCGCCTTCACCTTCACGCCCACAACTGCGGGAAGCGGCACGCTTGCAACGACGAATTCCGGCGGCCTGACCGACCCCAACGGCATCTCGGTGTTCGCCATCGCGCTCTCGACAGCATTCACCACGTTCACACTCACCGGCCCCACCAGCCTGGTGGTCGGAACACCCGCCACCTATGCCGTGACACCCGGCAGCGGCACGGCGCTGGCCTCGGCCGTGACCATCACGCCCAGTTGCACGCTGTCCGGCACGTTCTCCCCCACAAGTGTCACCATTCCCGCCGGGTCCACCGCTGCGGCCACCTTTACCTTCATCCCCTCCGAGTCCGGCGCGGGCACTGTGAGCGTGACCAACACGGGCGGCCTGTCGAATCCATCCGACCTGTTCGTAACGTCCAACGCCTCCGCCCCCATCTACACGGCCTATGGCATCAGCGGCCCGCGCTCGGTGCTGGTGGGCACGCCTGCGACCTACACTCTCACACCCGGCACCGGGGCTGCACATGCCAGCGCCATCACCCTCACGCCCGATTGCACACTGGCCGGGACGTTTTCTCCCAGCCGTCTCACCTTCGCCGCCGGTTCCACAGCGCCCGTAACCTTCACATTCACAGCATCAGCCGCCGGGAACGGACTGATGAGCGTCAGCAACAGCGCAACCCTGACCGATCCCGCGTCTTTCACCCTGACGGCGCTGAGCGGCGCAGCGTCCACAGCGCTACCGGTCGATTGCGAGTCCTTTCTCTTCTCTCCCGGCAACTGGTCGGGCGATGCGGGCCGCCGCGGTTCAGGATGGCGACGGACGTGGAATGTCGGCGCATGGCTCAAGGTCGTCTGGCTCGCCTCCGCCACCCCCACGGCCACGCTTCACCTCGGCCCGAGCGGAACGGGGGCCTATGTCACGATGTTTCTCAACGGCACCGCCATGACGAATCTTTCGGCACAGGGCGATATCACGCTGAGCGGAATCACGGCCGGGCAGGTCAACACTCTGGAAGTGTTTCTCACCCGCACACCGGACAGCAGCCGCTGGAACGGCGGCGCCAACTGTCTGAGTGTCAGCGGCATGACGCTGGACGCGGCCTCATCGCTCGCCCGCGCCTCCATATCGCGCTCATGGGGCAAGATCGTGGGCGATGATCTGGCTGAGGGCATCGCCGCCGATGACGGCGCGGACAATGTGCTGTGCGCGTGGCCTTATCTCGTCCTGCGGGCGATGGACAACGCGGGTTACGACACCTGCATCTCGGCAAGCGCCGATTCGGGCTATCTTACGCCCGGTGACAGCACGAAAGACGTACCGGCTTTCCATGTTGTCGCCGGCTCATCCAACGGTATGGGGGGCGCCTACAACGACAGTCTGAGTCGCTGGAACCGGATCGATGCCGGCATCTCGGCACTCGACAGTGATGGAATGCTCAGCTCCTACGGCGATGCCGGGACCGCCCCGAGTTGGGTGGCCTTCAATCTTCTGGCCAACGACGCCGCCGCCAGCGCCAGCACGTCCGACGCCACGGCCGCCATGACGCACAGTCTTGTCGCACACCGGGCCGCAGCCCCGGATGCATGGCTTTTTCCCATCATGCCGTTCGCCTTCCATGACGCATCCGCCTATGGCTCAAGCTGGGCGCAGGTGTTCAATAGCGCTCTGTCTGCCTATCAACTGGCCTACCCCGACGATGAGAAAGTGGTCGCCATCGACGTGGGCGCGCGACTTTCGCTCCTGCTGCGCGCCAATCCCGGTCTTTACACGACCACGGACGGAAAGCGGCTCACGGCTGAAGGACACGCTGTCTTCGCCTCCATCGTCAGCGGCGCGATTCTCGCGGCTCTCGGCTCCGGACGCCAACGCATCTGCACATTTTACTAAGCCGTCTTCCATCACGAAAAAGGGCGTCCTCCCACTGGGAAAGGACGCCCTTTTTGGCATCGGACGGGGCACTGGCCCCCGCCCGTTTAGTCCGTCATTCAGGCCTTGAGAGCTTTCTCAAGCAAGTCGAGGCCTTCGTTGAGCACTGCATCGCTGATGGTCAGCGGCGGCAGAAGACGCACCGTCTCGCCCAGCACGCCACAGGACAGCACGATCACACCCGCCTTGACCGCCGCCGCGCAGACCTTGCTCGCGCCACCGGCCTCGACCTCGTCCGTTCCACGCGCCTTGAGCACGTCGAAACCGACCATCGCGCCACGACCATGCGCCTTGCCGACCGGGATCAGATCGGAACGCTCGCTCCAACCCGCGACACGTTCGCTGATGACGTGTCCAATATGCTCGGCGCGCTCACACAGTTTTTCGGACTCAATGACGTCCAGCACGGCCAGACCAGCCGCACAGGCCAACGGCGAACCACCATAGGTGCCGCCCAGACCGCCCGGACGCACCGCGTCCATGATCTCCGCACGTCCAACCACGCCCGACAACGGGAAACCGCCGCCCAGCGCCTTGGCCACCGAGATGAGATCCGGCTTGACGCTGGAATGCTGGATGCCGAACAGCTTGCCCGTACGCGCAAAGCCCGTCTGCACTTCGTCGGCGATCAGCAGGATGCCGTGCTTGGTGCACCGCTCACGCAGGCCCTTGAGCAGTTCTTCAGGCACCACGCGGAAACCGCCCTCACCCTGAATCGGCTCGATAATGATGGCCGCCACGCGCGACGGATCGACATCGGCGGCAAACATCAGATCCAGCGTGCGCAGGCTGTCGGCCACCGAAATGCCACGTGCGGGGAACGGCGCATGGAAGATATCGCCCGGCATGGTGCCGAACTGCGTCTTGTAGGGATTCACCTTGCCGGTCATGGCGGAAGCCAGCAGCGTGCGACCATGGAAACCGCCGGTGAAGGCGATCACGCCCGAACGACCGGTGGCGGCGCGTGCGATCTTCACGGCGTTCTCGGTCGCTTCCGCGCCGGTCGTGAAGAAGATGCTTTTGGCGGGACCATCGATGGGAGCGAGCGCGTTCAGGCGCTCAGCCAGTTCGATGTAGCTCTCATAGGGCGCCACCTGAAAACCGGTGTGGCTGAAGCGGCCAAGCTGCGCTTCCACAGCCGCGATAATGCGCGGGTGACGATGCCCGACATTGACCACCGCAATGCCTGCAGCGAAATCCACGATGCGACGGCCTTCGACGTCCCACAGTTCAGCGCCTTGTGCACGATCTGCATAGATGCTGGTGGCCGAACCGACACCCACAGGAACCGCTGCCGCACGACGGGCGGCGAGGGCTGCGTTGCTCTTGCCTGTACTCACGTTCTTATTCCCATTCCCATAAACCGCATGCCCGCCCCTGCCGGGTGGAACACCGCGCAGGAACCGGACGAACGGAACACCACACCTCGACACGACCGGGACATGCCGTGCGCGTCGTGCTTCCCCATAAGCCGTTCGGCGTTTTGCTTCCAGTCGCACGACGTGAATAAGAACATTTCCGACATGAACCGATACGAATCAGCACCAAGATAGCCCAATGGGGCCTATTCCCGAGAGGCCGACGCTGCCAATTTCTGCCCCATTACGACAGGCACGAGTGTCACCGCCATGACGGCAAAGACCACCACGTTCACCTCCGGCATATGCTGCCCCAGCCGGATCGCGCCAAAGATCCACAGCGGCAGAGTCGTCTCGCTGCCAGCCGTGAAGGTGGAGACGATCACCTCGTCAAAGGACAGGGCAAAGGCCAGCAGCATGCCCGACATGATCGCCCCACCCAGAAGCGGGAGCGTGACGGTGAGAAACCCCTGAAACGGCGTGGCTCCCATGTCCTGCGCGGCTTCGAGCAATGTGGGCGACAGACGACGGAGCCGAGCCATGACGTTGCTGTAAACCACGACCGTGCAGAACGTGGTGTGAGCGATCACCAGTGTCACGAGATTGAACGGCAACCCGCAGGTGGTGAAAAAACTGTTCATCGCAATGCCGGTGAGGACACCCGGCATTGCGATGGGCAGCGTAAGAAAGAACGACCCGGCCTGCACGATGCGCGACGACAGACCGTTCATGCCCAGAGCCGCCAGCGTGCCGAGCACGGACGCCAGCAACGTGGCCAATCCCGCCACCTCGACCGAAATCAGCAGCGCGCTGCGCACTTCCTCATCCGCCCAGGTGGAGACGAACCATTTCAGCGAAAGACCGCGAATGGGCCATACCTGCACGGACGCCGCATCGAAGGCATAGATCAGCACCACACACAGGGGGAGCAGAAGGAAGGCCAGAACAGCCAGCGCCGCCGTCCAGACCGCGATGTTTCGCAAAGACCCGTTCATGTGCCGTCAAACGCTCCGAACCGTCGGGCCACCAGCATGTAACCCGCGACCACCACGAGGAGAAGGAGAGAAAAAGCCGCAGCAAACGGCACATTTCCCGAAACCCCCACATTGGAATAGACCACGTTGCCCACGAAATCCGATCCGGCACCGCCCACGAGCATGGGGGTGACATAATCTCCCAGCGTCACGGCAAAAGTGAAGATAGACCCCGCCGCCATGCCCGGCACGGCCAGAGGCAGGATGACGGTCCGCAACACCTGCGAGGGCGTGGCCCCCATATCACCTGCCGCATCAAGCAGCGAAGCCGGAATACGCTCAAGCGCTGCGATCAGCGGCATGACCATGAACGGCAGCCAGAGATAGGAAAACACCAGCCACAAGGCCACGTTTGTGAAAGCGATGGATTGCCCGGGCAGACCGGCCTCATGCAGAAACCAGTTCAGCACGCCGTCATGCCCAAGGATCAGACGCCACGCATAAATGCGCGCCAGCATGCTCGACCACAAAGGAAGCGCCACCAGAACCAGCAGCAACAGTTTCAGCCGCGGGCCGACCTTGCGGGCGATCACCCACGCCAGCGGCCATGCCAGAACGATGTCGGTCAACGTGACCAGCACGGCAATCCCGATCGTCCGCTGCGCCACGATGCGATACGTCACATCCGAGAACAGGACGCGGAAGTTGTCCAGCGTCCAGTCATGGACGATCTCGCCCGTCATGGAATCGACCTGCCAGAAAGCCGACAGCAGCAGGATGAACAGGCTACCGAGATAGAAAACCGTCAGCCAGCCAAACGGAGGGACCAGAAGGGCCAGATTGCCCGCATAACGGCGCAGGCCCATGCTCACTGCTTGACCTGCTGCCATGCACGCTGCCACGCCCCGTAGTCCAGACACTCTTTCTTGCCGTTTCCGCAGTCTTTCACAGGCGTCTTCCAAAAATGGATGCTTGCGAAATAATCTGAAGACGCATCGGCATGATACTGCTTGCACGAACCCGCCTGCTGCGCGTCCATCTCGGCACAGGCTTTCGTGTTGGCGGGCGTCTCGCCAAAGGAAAGCGCCTGCTGGGCCTGAACTTTGGGCGTCAGCACGTGATTGATCCACAGATAGGCGCAGTTCGGGTGCTCGGCATGAGCGCTGATCATCCAGCTATCCGCCCAGCCCGTCGCCCCTTCATCGGGGACGCTGTCCTGCACGGGCACACCGGCCGCTCGCAGCGTATTGGCCTGATAGGGCCACGCGGCGCCGACATGCGCGTCCCCGCTCTTGAACAGATCAATCTCGTCAGAGGCCAGCGCCCAATATTTGCGCACCAGCGAATGCTGTTCCTTCAACAGCGCCACCGCCGCGTCCATCTGCGCCTGTGTCAGTTCGTAGGGATCGATAATGCCGAGTTCCGGTTTGGCATGGGAAAGATAAAGCGCCGCATCCGCGATCTGGATCGGGTTGTCCGGCACCGTAATCATACCGGCATACGTCTTGTCGTAGATCACCGCCCAGCTTTTGGGCGCCTGTGTGAGGAACTTCGTGTTCCACATGAGAACATTCGGCCCCCATTCATAGGAAACGCCGTAATGCACACCCTTTACGGTGTTGAAACCCGGTTCTTTGAGTTCGGGCATCAGGTCGGCATAGGCCGGGATCAGGCTCATGTTCACCGGCTGCACATTGTGTCCGAAAATCAGGCGCAGCGCCGCGTCACCGGATGCGGACACGACATCGAACCCCTTGCCGCCCCCCATCCGGGTGAGAGCCACCATCTCATCGGATGACCCGACATATTTGCGGTGCACCTTGCAGCCGGTGCTCTGCTCGAACGGTTTGACCCAAACGTCATCGGCATAGCCTTCCCATGCCACGACGTTCAGATCCCCTTCTCCTTTGCCGATGGCGCCCGGCAGATCGGCGGCCTGCGCCGCGAGGGAGACGACCGAACAGCCGGTCGCGAGAAGAAATGCGGTGAAAGCCTTCATGGTCATCGTCCCTTTCAAAGGAAGAGAAAATACGTTTTTCATGCAGCGGAGGCCGGGAGACGATAGGCCGCCGCGCGAAACCACACAGCCGCCACAGGCTCACCTTCACGCAGCCCGCGCGCCAGACGGGACGGCAGGATGGCCAGAATGCTGTCGTCCTCCGAGGCTCCCCTTACCCGGCATCGCGTGACCGGCCCGAGATAGGCGATTTCCGTGACCGTTCCCGGCATGACCGCCTCATCGGGCGACGGCACATAGCCCTGTGCCTCCACGCGCACATCCTCGGGACGCAGCAGGATGTCCTGACCGGCCTCCGTCAGGATGTTCGAGGAGCCGATGAAGCAGGCGACAAAGGTGCTCGCCGGATGTTCGTACAGTTCCTGCGGCGTTCCCACCTGCTCAAGCCGCCCCTCTGAAAACACGGCGATCCGGTCGCTCATGCTCAGCGCTTCTTCCTGATCGTGCGTGACATACACAAACGTGATGCCCGTCTGCTTCTGGATGCGCTTGAGTTCGACCTGCATTTCGCGGCGGAGCTTGAGGTCGAGCGCGCCGAGAGGTTCATCGAGCAGAATGAGGGAGGGTTCGTTCACCAGCGCGCGCGCCAACGCCACACGCTGCCTCTGGCCACCCGAGAGCTGCGAGGGACGCCGATCGGCCACCCCTTCCAGATGCACCATCTCCAGCGCCTGCGTGGCCCGTTCGCGTCGTTTCGGTTCGGGCACACGACGAATTTTTATGCCATAGGCCACGTTGTCGCGCAGGCTCATATGGGGGAACAGCGCGTAGTCCTGAAACATCGTGTTCACATCCCGCCGATAGGGCGGCAGACGCGACACATCCTCCCCGCACAGGCTGATCTCACCCGCATCGGGAAACTCGAAACCTCCAATAAGACGCAGCGTGGTCGTCTTGCCTGAACCCGATGGCCCCAGCAGGGTGAAAAATTCGCCCGGCCAGATTTCAAGGTCGATCCCTTTGAGAACCGGTTTTCCGTGTCCGTAGGATTTCGTCAGATTGTGCAGGCTGACAGCAGGGACAATCTCAGGCGCCTTATCCTGCACAGGCGGCTCCTTGTACACGGCCCCAACACGTCGTTCCCTGTTCACCTGTGAAGAGAGGAAGGAAGGCGCCGATCAAGGTGGACGAGGACATCTTGCTCCGTTTCCCGGTCCTGCATGGGACCATGCCAGTTTCATTATCGAAACAATATTGGCGGAGCAATCTTCTCCCGGTCAACTCCCCTGACCGGCAGACCGTGCGCGATATATGAAATGTAATGAAAAAAGAGGGTTAATGACCGATGGAGTGGCAGCGTGGGCCACTCACACCGGTACGCGAATAAGTGGGTAGGCTGGCCAGACGGTCCCCTCAAAGAGCCTTTGGCCAGCCCGTATCCTCAGACCGTGACGGTAACGGAAGCGCTATTGGAGCCCGTCGTCACCGAAACGCTGGTGTTCGCAGCAAGCGTTGCGAGGCTAGAGAGCCCCTTTTCCACGGATGTCAGAACCGTGGAGGCGTCCCCGAACAGGGTCGCTGCGGCCTTGGCGGCCTGCGGGTGGGACGCCAGATCGGTCTGTGCCGTGGCGGCTGTCTTGAGCAGGCTGCTGTCGGCCGATGCCACCGCATTGCTGGCCTTTGTGAGCGCACTGGACAGATCGGCAAAGAAACCCTTGCCGCCAGAGACCTGATCGAGTTCGCAGTCAGTGATGTCACGCATGTCGGTTTTCCTCATGTGAACATTCAAACCGCCACGTCCCATTCTGGCATGACGGCGCTTCAGAAGACCCCCGATTGGGGCACAGCACCACCCCTTGAGAAGCCTGACGGTCATGAATTTTCGACAATTCCCATCCCATGGGTCATCTGAATGACGAAACACGGCCTCTTTTTTCTTGCAAATAATAATTGTTCGCAATACCATGATTCTTGTCCCTCAGGTGTCGTCCGTGTCCAACCGTCCACTTCACTTCGTCACCCTCGGGATCTACGGACGGCATCGGCTTTCCCCCATCAGCCGATGCCGTCCACTCCGCCGCTCTCTGACATCACAGGGAAGGCAGACATGCGACAGCCCCCCTTCCCCCAAAGGCGCATCTGTCGGCATGTGGGGATTTCTTCCCCTCGCAAGGATGTTTCCCCCTGCTTCATCATCTGGACAGCCTGCTTCACCATTACGGCTATGGCATTGTCACCGTGCTGGTTCTCATGGAGAGCATGGGCATTCCCGTACCAGCCGAGACCTGCATCATCACGGCCTCACTCTACTGTCTCAAGACCCACCATCTGGCGATCGAAGGCGTAGCGCTGGCCGCCATTGCGGGCGCCATCATTGGCGATAATTTCGGCTACCTGATCGGGCGGCATTTCGGACTTCCCCTGCTGGAAAAATACGGCGCGCGCGTTGGCCTCACGTCAGAACGCCTCATCCTCGGGCAATATCTGTTCCGCCATCACGGAAGCGCCATCGTCTTTCTGGGACGTTTCGTCTCGGTTGTCCGCGTGTTCGTCGCCATTCTGGCGGGTGCGTGCGACATGCGTTGGGAGCGCTTCATGCTCTTCAACGCGATGGGCGGCACGGTCTGGGCCGGCGGCTGGGCGCTCGGCACCTATCTGCTGGGCCGCAAGATCTCGCAGGTGTCCGGCCCTACTGGAATTGCGATCGGAGTGCTGACAGCCGTCTGCCTGCTTGGCACTGGCATGTTTCTCAAGAAAAACGAGAAGCGATTGACCCAGCAGGCCCTGACAGAGGCAAAATCACTCCCACAGGCAGCGGAATAGTATCCCGCAACGGGCGGAAAGCCGCTCGCAACGAGGGCTTTCCGATAATTATTCCCGGTCGATGCTGGGTTCAGGCGACTCTTAGCCCTTCAACTCAGCCGTCAGCGTGATTTCGGTTTTGAACAGCTTCGACACCGGGCAATTGGCCTTCGCCTTTTCAGCCAGTTCCACGAATTTCTCCTGACTGGCTCCCGGCACGGTGCCGGTGAGAACCAGATGGACGGCTGTAATGGCAAACCCTCCCTCCTGCTTATCGAGCGACACCGTCGCTTTCGTATCGAGCGCCGTGGGCGTGAAGCCCGCGTCCCCAAGAATGAGGGAGAGCGCCATCGTGAAACAGGCCGCATGCGCCGCACCGAGGAGTTCCTCTGGGTTGGAGCCGGGCTTGCCTTCAAAACGGGTGTTGAAGCCGTAGGGCTGGTCTTTCAACGCCCCGCTTTCGGTCGAAATCAGGCCCTTGCCTTCCTTGATCGGGCCTTCCCAATGCGCCGTGCCGAATTTCTGGATGGTCATGGACTGTCCTTTCGATGGTGTGTCGCCTCTCGGACGAGGCAGGAACCTTCACGTGCAACGCGGCGGACGGGAAGGCGGTTTCGTGCTGCCAGCCATGTCAGTCGCAAAGAGATGATGTCGCGCTGAAACGAAATCGCGTGCATACCATCTGTCATGTATTGGTCCGGCCCATCACGCGGGGAGAGCATGACGGCTCTCCTGCCGCGCCTGTTTTCCAGTGTGCGTTTTCCCGCATCCTTCCAGTGTGTGGAAAGCGCTTCTATGTCGTGTCGGATCCCATCTTCCCGGAGAGTTTCATGAGTGCTGCAACGACTGAAATCCGCAGTTCCACGGATGTCCTTCTGATTGGTGGTGGCGTGATGAGCGCCACTCTGGGAACATTCCTCCAGACCCTGCAGCCCGACTGGACGATCGACATCTTCGAGCGGCTCGATGACGTCGCGCTGGAAAGCTCGAATGCGTGGAACAACGCTGGCACCGGTCACTCCGCGCTGTGTGAACTGAACTACACGCCCGAGCGCGCGGATGGCGCGATCGACATCAGCAAAGCGCTCAACGTCAACGAACAGTTCCAGATTTCGCGTCAGTTCTGGTCTTTCCTCGTGCGCAGCAACCAGATCCCCAACCCCCGCGAATTCATTACGCCCATCCCGCATATGAGTTTTGTGTGGGGCGACAAGAACGTCGATTTCCTCCGCCGTCGCTATGAAGCGCTCAAGGACCATCCGCTGTTTTCCGGCATGCGCTACTCCGAAGACCCCGAGCAGCTTCGCCAGTGGATGCCGCTGGTCATGAAAGACCGCGCACCCGGCGAGAAGCTGGCCGCGACGTGGATCGCGTCCGGCACGGATGTGAACTTCGGCGCCCTTTCGCGCCTGCTGTTCCGGGCGCTGTCCGCAAAGCCCGGCGTGGCTCTTCACACGGGTCATGAGGTCGAGGACATCAAACGCGGCGAGAACGGTCGCTGGAATGTCCGCGTGAAAGCACTCCATACGGGCCAGAGCCGAACCGTGAGCGCACGATTCATCTTCATCGGCGCAGGCGGCGCGGCGCTGCCGCTGCTCCAGAAGACCGGCATCCCCGAATCCCGTGGCGTGGGCGGTTTCCCGGTTAGCGGCCAGTTCCTGCGCTGCAAGAATCCTCAGGTCATCGCCGCCCACCGTGCCAAGGTCTATGGCAAGGCGTCCGTAGGTGCCCCGCCGATGTCCGTCCCGCATCTCGATACCCGCATGATCGACGGCGAATCCTCGCTGCTGTTCGGCCCATATGCCGGGTTCTCCACGCGTTTCCTCAAGAAAGGCTCGCTGTTCGACCTGCCTCGATCGATCAAGGGCAATAATATCGGCGCCATTCTCGCTGTCGCCCGCGATAACTGGCCGCTGACGAAATACCTCATCCAGCAGGTGCTTCAGAGTCAGGGCGACCGCATGAAGGCCCTGCGCGAGTTTATTCCTGATGCGCGCGATGAGGATTGGGAACTGATTGTCGCCGGTCAGCGCGTGCAGGTCATCAAGGCCGATGCCAAGAAGGGTGGCGTGCTGCAGTTCGGCACGGAGGTCATCAACTCGGCCGATGGCTCGGTTGCGGCCCTGCTTGGCGCCTCCCCCGGTGCTTCTACGGCCGCCCCCATTATGCTGACGATCATCCAGCGCTGCTTTAAAGCGCAACTTCCCGCGTGGGAGGCCCGACTCAAGGAAATGGTGCCGTCATTCGGACAGAAACTCTCAGACAATCCGGCTCTGTGCGAACAGCTGCGCAAGAGCACGACAGAGGCTCTGCAACTGGAAGACTGACACCAACTTGCCCTCAGGCGGTCATGGCAAGGGTTCCGTCGCCCTTGCCCACCAAAGGCACATCATTACGCTGTTCTCATACAAAAAGGGCGCTCTAATGGAGAGCGCCCTTTTTATGCCGAGATCAAAGACGGGAAGTGCGTCAGGCGCTTTTCTTATGATCGCTCAGCTTGTTTTTATCGCCGTTTTCCAGACCCGGCACCTCAATGTCGATTTCCAGCATTGAGCAGCTTGCGCCCCGGTCCAGTTTCACCTGCACTTTGTCCTGATCGACGGACACATGCTTGCGAATGACCTCCATGATCTCTTTCTGGAGCTGAACGAGAAGGTCGGATTTTCCCTCCCCCAGACTGGCCCGCTCATGGGCCAGAAGGATCTGCAACCGATCGCGCGCGACCGGAGCCGAAGACTTGCGACTGAAAAAGCTTGAGAAAAATCCGCTCATGCCGCCCCCCGCTTGAAGAGCCAGTCAAACAGGCCCTTCTTCTCGGTCGGAATGGTGATGTCCACTTTCTCGCCGGACAGACGGCGCGCCGCCTCGAAATAGGCGCGGGCCGGTGCGCTCTCCGGCGCGGCAAGCGTGACGGGCGCACCGAGATTGGAAGCCCGCAGCACATCCTGGCTCTCCGGGATGATGCCGATCAGCGGAATGGACAGGATTTCCAGCACATCGTCCACGCTCAGCATCTCTCCCCGCGCGGCGCGCGCCGGGTCGTAGCGGGTCAGAAGCAGGCTCTTCTTCACCTTCTCACCGGCTTTGGCCTTTTCGGTCGTGCTGTCGAGCATACCGATGATGCGGTCACTGTCGCGCACCGAGGAGACTTCCGGGTTGGTCACGATCACGGCCTGATCGGCGTGATACATGGCCAACTGTGCCCCGCGCTCGATACCGGCCGGGCTGTCGCACACCACCCAGTCGAACTTCTCTCTCAGTTCCGCCATCACCTTGGCGACACCTTCCGCCGTCAGCGCGTCCTTGTCGCGTGTCTGGGAGGCCGGCAGGAGCGAGAGATTGTCCAGCCGCTTGTCCTTGATGAGCGCCTGCGGAAGCTTGGCGTCCCCCTGAATGACATTGACCAGGTCGAAGACGACCCGACGTTCAGCTCCCATCACCAGATCGAGATTCCGCAGCCCGACGTCGAAATCGACGACGACGACGGACTTGCCCGTCTTGGCAAGCGCCGCGCCGAGAGCCGCGGTGGTGGTGGTCTTGCCAACGCCGCCCTTGCCGGATGTGACGACGAGAACCTGCGCCATGAATTCCTTGTCCTTATTGTCTGTCCCACGGCACCTCATGGGCACTGCGGTATATGGTCAGTATGGGCTCACAAACCCGGAAACCAAAAGTGAAGAAATGCCAGAAAAGTGTCAGGAAAGCGGTCGAAGTGTAAGAACTTCGTCTTCCAGCACAGCCTGCGCCGGTTTCCCGAGAAGCTCGGCGGGCATTTCCTCGGCAATCGCGTAGAAACCGTCAATGGCCAGCAGTTCCGCTTCCATCACGCGGGCAAAAATCCGAGCGTCCGGACGTCCGACAATCCCGGCAATGGCCCGTCCTCTCAGCGCTCCATAGACATGGATCGAGCCTCCGGCCGAGACCTCCGCGCCCGAGGCGACGGATCCGAGCACGATCACATCTCCTTCCGCCCAGACAATATGCTGTCCTGAGCGTACCGGTTCATCCACGATCAGCGCGCCCGGCGGCAGAGACGATGGCTCCAGTTCGTCATCGGGAACATCTTCTTCCGGTGTCGAGCGACCGCCCGTCAGCCCTTCCGGCCAGTCCCATCCCGCGAAGACAGCTTCATCGCGATCGGCGCCTTCAATTCCGATCACACGGATCGCGCGTTCGCCCAGAGCCGGGAGCAGATCGGACAGGCCGGGCGTGTCCAGCGGCAGAAGCGTCAGATCAAGGATGATGGGTTTACCGGAAAAGAAACCGGCTGAACGGGCGATCTGATGATCCAGTGCCGCCAGCCACGTTTCCAGAGGCGCTTCCGGCGTAAGCACAAGAGCGAGAAAGGAACGGCCGCCGGCACGAATGCGAGGCAGTCCCGTCGTTTCTGCGGAAGCGGTGGAAAGGGTCACGATGGAAAGCTCGTTCTCTAGAATCTGAAGACGGGATGGCACGCCACCACGCGCTCGCCGGATAGGTTTACATGGTAGCTACACCGCCGCCCCTTCACTGTCGAGGCGAGTGGGGGCCGTATTTTCTGCAACATTGACGAACATTCACGCGCACGCAAGCATCCCGATACTGGCGCGCGCGGCGCGGATCGCCTAAATCGGGCCTCATGCGCATCCTACATCATTTCCCCCTGTCACCCTATTGCCGGAAAGTCCGGCTGATGCTGGGTGAAAAGCGCCTTCCCTTTGAGCCGCTGACAGAGCGGGTGTGGGAGCAGCGCCCCGAGTTCGCCCGCCTGAATCCTGCGCAGGAAGTACCGGTGCTTGTGGAAGACAATGGGCTTGTCGTGCCGGATTCTTCGGTGATCTGCGAGTATCTGGAAGAAGCTTATCCTGACCCGTGCCTTCTTGGCCGCACACTGGCGGAACGGGTGGAAGTCCGGCGACTGGTCGCGTGGTTCGACAACCGTTTTGCCCGCGACGTAACCCGCAAATTACTCGGGGAAAAGGTGTTCAAACGCCTCGGTGCGCGCGGCAATCCGGATGGAACGGCGCTGCGCGAGGGCTATGCCAACATTTATCCGCATCTGGACTATATCGGACAACTGGCGGAATCACGGACGTGGCTGGCAGGAGGCGCGTTGTCGCTGGCCGATTTCGCCGCTGCGGCCCATCTTTCCTGCCTCGACTTTATTGGCGATATCGACTGGAGCAAATCACCGACGGCCCGTGACTGGTACGCCCGCGTAAAGTCGCGCCCGTGCTTCCGTCCGTTGCTGAATGACCGGGTGCCCGGGCTTACGCCTCCAGCCTGGTATGCCAATCTGGATTTTTGAAAAGCCATATCCTTGCAACAATTACTCGAATGCGACCACAAAATATCCAATGTACTTCAGCAAGAAAATAAGATCAGACGCAAGGCGTCAGCTTTACAGGCAAACTAAATTTATCTTGAGTGAAACGCGGAACATTTCCTTTTAGCGTCATTGAAATCCCGTTACTGTATGCAAAAGTCTTCCCATGAAACGCCTTCTCCTTGCTACCATCGGCCTACTTCTTGCCGCACCTAACCTTCACGCAGATCCACTCCCACCAGTCAGGGCGGCTCTCCCGGGAGAAACCTTTCCCATTTCTCTGCCGCAGCGCACAGCTGACAAGCCCGAAGTGCGGGACTATGCTGCAGGCGGCATTATTGGTGGAGCATGGGACTCCGTCCTCCTGAATCCCCCAAACATCGGGGAGCATTCCGCGATGGTCCCGACAGACTCCCATTTGCGTCCCGGAATGCACGTCATCACAGACGGTCTGCCACCCGACACAATAATCAGCGGCATTTCTCCCCCCGAGCAACAGGTGATTACTCTCTTCACTGCCACTGAAACCCTACCAGACGCAGAGCAGTCGCCCATCGCTCCGTCTCACGGTATGGCGACCGCCCTGATCGTCAACGCCCCAGCCATTATCCCATCAGGAGCTTCGATCTCCGCCCCCGGCCTACCCTCAGGAACGCATATCATCTCCGTAAGCGGGAAAACGCTCTACACGGATCAACCCGTCTCCACACTGATCCCCTCAGGCACTCCGCTTCATCTGACTTGGCAAAGCAGCCCCATCTGGTTCTCCCGCAACTGGATGACCAATGCCCACGCCGGACAACCAATCGGCTTCTGGCAACAAGATGATTACCGCGCTTTTGAGGAAGCTGCATGGTGGAATGATCTGGAACACGGCGGCAACAATGCCCGCATTTTCGTTCCCGGCGGCGTCTATTACCTCTCAAAAACCGTCTATACCCGCAATGGAACCTCGTTTGAGTTGGCGCCCAACGTCCGTTTCATTTACGGTTCCGCCTCCATTGACAGCAGCGACGGCAACGCTCCCGCTTTTTCCCAGGTCTCCTTTCTGGCGAGCGGACATAATAAAATGCCCACCACCGTCAACATCACACAGGAACTCTACCAGCGCTCATTACCGGATATTCAGGGCCAGGCCCTGCTTATCGCCCAAGATAACGCAAACTGCCTCAACGATGGCAGCGGATGGGGCTGCGGCATGGTCGGCGCGGAAGTGAAACAACACGTCAATAAATTCGTCCGACGCGGGTTCCTATGGGAATATCACGGCACCGATCAGATCGAGCCGGGACAACATATTCCCTGGGCGGGCCTGGAAGCAGAAATTGCCAACAATTCCGGCTGGTGGGGAGCCTTCGCCGGCAATGCGCTCAATGGCAACACGCTCGGCCTCCATATCGATAATATTGCCCCTGGCCCGGGACACGTCCCCACATCCTACGCTCTGGACCCAGCGGGAGATTGGCATACCATGGCCCAATGCGATGCAACCATTCTTGACTGGTGCATCGCCCATCATGACGGACTGTATTCCAACCAGCAGCCCATGCCCGATAGCGGGATCGATTCAAAGGGGCGCATTTTCGGCAATCAATTCATCACCATGCAAACCGCACCCGACACAGCAACATCTGGCGTCATATCCGCGGGCGTAACAGCCGCAGCCACTCGCACAGCAACCATTGATAAAGACGGCCAGATCGGCGCTACCAGCGTCAATACACCCATTCTCGAAAACGCCACTTCGGGTATCAGCGACATCATCATTGAAGAGCCGGGACGTTTCAACGCACCTGTCACGCTCTCCATCGGTCGTCCACCCCAGGGAGGAACCCCTGCCAGAGCGGAAGTGGCGTCCTACAGTCTTCGCGCCCTTCAGGGCGGGATCGCCATGAATGCGACCGATCACAGTAATGCCCCAGATGGCGTGACAGTTGGCATGACCTTCGCTCTGACAGGTGGACGCTGCACGACCCACCCCACAGTGCGATATGACGGCACACTTTTCACCGTTACACATCCCGGAAACTGCTCCGTCTTGCCGGACGCCATCACGCCAGAAGGCATGAAACGTACCGTCCTCACTCTCTCCTGGATCTCTGGAGGAAACGGGCCACCAAGCGTAGAACCTGTTGTGGAACCACTTTACGGTATTCGCTCTATCCGCATTACAGACCCCGGCAGCGGCTACAATGCTGCCGTCCCTCCCGATATCCTTGCCATCACACATTTTTCTGGAGCAGCCTGGCGGGGCATTATCTACACTCCAATCAAGCTACGCGCCGAAACCGGCGGCGGCCAGATGCACCAAAACCCCATACGCTTGGCAGCCATCCACGCAGAAAACCTTCCCACGCCCTGTGAGCCGGGAGAGATCGCTTTCGTTCCAGATATTCGCAACAATGGAGAGACCGTGGGTCATGGCACAGGAAGTCTCGTCTGGTGCACCACAGAGCGCCAATGGTTATCCAGTAGTGGTCCTTTAAGAAAATAAGCGCTGCACACATAAGGTCGGAGCGTCGAGATCTATCCCAGAGGACAAGCTGACGGTAGGATTATAGCCCAAAACGGTATATCGGGTTCCTCGTGCTGGGATAAAATACGGAAACATCGATTATGGCAGAGCTTTCACCGCAGTTCGTTCAGAGAGAAATTACCTGTTTCGACAGCCTGCGAATGAGCGAAAACTGGCAGATCAATGATCATGTCCATGTCTCCGAATTGGCGAACGCTGCCTTTGTGATGCTGGTGAAAAACTCGGAAGACACCATCCGGTTAAATCTAGAGCACCATTATCGACTGGGTTTTCGGCATTTCTTTATCCTAGACAACAACAGCACCGACCGCACGGCGGAATATATCTTTGCATTTCGCAGACATTTTCCCGAAGCTCACGTCTGCTACCTCACGGATTATGAACCTGGGCATGTACAGGAAGTCAAAATGAAGGCCATAATGGACTTCATTCGGACATATACAACCATTCAGGCACATGCACTTGACTGGGTATTTTTTCTAGATGCCGACGAATTTATCACATGTTGTGTAAAAGATGGTGCCATTGCTGTAGAAGCCATGAATGCAACGCTTCGAGACGAAAACATTCAGGTTCTTGTATTTAACTGGGCGCAGGCCGCATTGTTTGACCGAAACACTCAAGAGATCACACAATTTGCAGAGACACTGTCAACCACCACAATGGCGGTGTTCCAAACAATGAAAACGCACGTCACCAAAATCGCACTTCGATTGAGCGGTGGATTTTATCCTGAGGCGGGAAACCACTACATAGCGGGCGGCGGCCCTGCAGAAGGTCGTGTTAAAAGCATGATCGAAGCTGGTTTTACAATGTTGCATTTTCCTATTCGCACTACAGAACAGTTACAAAGAAAGTTGGAAGAAGGCGTGAAAGGGCTCGAAGCAGGAAAAGTTGACCCAAATCTGGGATCCCATTGGCGCTATTATCATAGCCTTATTCAGCAGCATGGCCACGATATACTTCGGCAAATTCTTGTTCAACACATACAAGGAAGCATAGATTAATTTTGGCACCCGAACATGAATAACGAAAATAAAATATGTTATGTCGTTAGTTTGGGGTCATTCTGCTTTACGGCTCAGATGATTCAAGATGCGGGCTTACGGCGCTTTTCCGGTCCATTTGACTGGGTCTTTTCTACACCTGAAATCATTCAACACTGCATTTCTGACAATTTTTCAGATTTTTTGCAGAGGAAAAATTATATAAACTGTGATCACCCCAAAAGGTGGAGGGTTCGAAAAACCCTTGGCTCTGAGCTGTTCTGTGTGATTCCATTTCTTCGGCGTTGATTGGGGATGGTGGAAGATGAAGCAGCCTGGTTTCTTTGATGTTGA
>NZ_WOTH01000016.1 GCF_011516945.1 Acetobacter estunensis | reverse complement strand
TGACTTGAACTCTGCCGCATACCGTTTCCGCGTAACCTTGCCCATAAAACCCGTCCTCGTTCAGGCCAGATGATAGCTTATCGCCCTGTCCGAAAAATGGGGACCACCTCTTAGGTTACAAGAGGCCCGCATGGCACGCTCTCAATCCATGATCGCAGAAACTCGGGCACCGGGATGCGTGGCCGTCTCTTCTTTGTTCGAGCACGGCCAGGAGGGTTAAGGTCAATCACTCCGTGCTTTAGATCGCATTGCTCGCGAGTAAGTTGCAGAAGAGCTTCAGGACGCGAAGCTGTTCCGATGAGAAGCGCAAGAAACATACGAAGATGAGACGGCATATCCACTTCCCAAAGCCGTGCCATCTCCTCAATTGTCATAATGCGGTCACGTCCCTCACCTTCAGGTGGCAGCACAATCGGGATCTGGCGATCAATCTCGCCATTCTTCCAGACCCAGTTTACAGCTGCAGCCGCAACACCCATTACACGACGAGTATAACCAGCAGAGTAACCTTTGCTGCGTAAATGTGAGGCGATGCGCTTCTGTTCAGCCACGGTATAGCCAGCGACGCAAGCACCCACTTCCATACTATCTAGCATCAACTCAAGCGCTCTTCTATTCGGGCCAGAACTTCGTGTCTTTTCACTGTGATTCTTAAAGTATCGCATGAACACAGAGGCTAAACTCGTATCTAGCACTGACTCATTTCTTCTCTTGGAATGTTCTGTCACGTATTCCGCAAGTTTTATTTTCGCTTCCTGAAGAATGTTTGTGCCAAGAGATGCTCGTTTTGTCTGTCTTGTCTTGGAATCGTACCAACATGCACACCAGGACTCCGAATTCGGTCGTTTTCCCAAGAAATACTGGCCAATTCGGAAGGTGTTGTCGGACATTTTTCGTTTCTTGCAAGGTAGTCATTCAGATGCACATCAGTGTAGCGCACCCGAGAGCGAATTTTTAGATAGCCGATGCGACCGTCCATCCGCTCACGCCGTAACGTTACAGGCGACACACCAAGCCGTGCTGCCGCCTCTTTTTCTGTATGTAAGCTCACACACATAGGAATTCTGATCTACGTGACCTGAATCGATCCAATGCGATGACAGTATATTTGATTGAACGATAATGCCGTCATTATCCTGTCCCCGACAGGCGACCATTTAATGACGAGAGCAAATCACTTTTGGGGATGAAAGCCATCCCGACATAGTGTATTACCTTCGACATTGCAGGCCGCTAGGTGTTTCTCGCGGTTCTGCGTGGAGTTGAGTGTTTCCGCACTCAACTCCACAAGTCAGGAGGCCTTGGTGCCTCCTTTTTTTATTTCATGTCAACCGAAAAAGTTTTCGATCTTATTATCTATAGTAGATAATAAGAGGAACAAAATGTATTTAATAAAATTATATACATACCTTTATTTTAAATTTTAAATTTATTATATAAAGTATTTTACATTTTATTTCTGTATTATATTTGTTTTTCTTGTATGGAAATAGAATAGGAAAACATATCGATCCAATTTGATAGATATTAAGTGTTTTCCGAGTGTTTTCCGAGTGTTTTCCGAGTGTTTTCCGAGTGTTTTCCGAGTGTTTTCCGAGTGTTTTCCGAGTGTTTTCCGAGTGTTTTCCGAGTGTTTTCCGAGTGTTTTGGAATTAATCGGCGACATTGAGCAATGCAAGGGAGTACTTTTGGAATATTTTACCGGAAAGTCGCTTTGCTCCTGAAAAGGTGACGATTTTTAAACAGAAGGCAGAGCTACGGAAGAATTTTTGCTCTCACAAAAGGCACATAGAATCCTTAATCTGGTCTATACACAATACGCAGTCCTTCGGACTGACAACCCATTGATAAATCACATTTTTATCTTCATCAGCCTTTCTTCGCGTATTACTTTGGTAATACCACACTCACGATTTCTGGCGGTTTTCGGCGGAAAAAGCGTATTACGTTGGTAAGACGATAGAGATAATGCTTCAGGACGCCTTCAGGTCTCTCTGGCCCTCCCGCGCTCAACCCCATAAATCGGCTATAGAAGCAGTCAAACGCCCCAAAGTGATCGTTGGCGAATGATTGGATAGATCGGTCCTATTTTCGCTTGTCAGACAATAATACCCGTCCTGTTTCAGCTTGATCGAAGTTACATCCACACTCCTGACAAGCGTTCACAAAACGGTGGTTTTCTGAACGTCATAAAAATCCGCTTTGCAGCGTCGCGTGGTCATATTTATCTTGTTAATATTCTCGTCCAGTTTTCAATGTTCAGGTTTAGTCAATGAATCAACGGATCGGTTACGCCCGTGTTTCTACGGAAGACCAGCACCTGGACCTGCAACGTGATGCACTTCAGCAAGCTGGCTGCCGCGTTATTTATGAGGAGACAGCCAGCGGCAAAAATGCAGCGCGCCCCGAGCTTGAACAATGCCGAAAGGCTTTGCGGAGTGGCGACACGCTTGTCGTCTGGCGGCTTGACCGACTTGGCCGCAGTCTGCCTGACCTCGTACACATCGTGGCAGATCTTGAACGCGCTGGAGTAAGCTTTGAGAGCCTCTCCGAGAAGATAGAAACCGGAAGTGCCGCAGGTAAGTTAGTTTTTCATGTATTCGCTGCGTTGGCTGAGTTTGAGCGCAGCCTGATCCGTGAACGAACCTATGCCGGCCTTGCCGCGGCACGCGCCAGAGGCCGCTCTGGAGGTCGGAAACCCAAGCTCCATGACAAGCAGCTACGAGAAATCAGGGCGCTATTGCGCGATCCTGATATCCGGGTAGCAGACGTGGCGCGGCGGTATAATGTCTCGCGTACAACACTGTACAAATACGTCGGGGCCATTACCCCGCACTCAAAATGACCAGCCCCAGATTTTCTGGCCAGCTATTACCCTTGGAATCCCTCCCATAACCCGCCCTGCTTTACGATAGCAGCAATAACGGCACGCAACAGCGAACTATCGTTCAGCATCTGTTTGCCCATCTTTTCATGCGCCTCCATCAGCTCAATAGTCGCATTCAGCCCTTCTTCCTGAAGATCAGGCGAGTTGGCGAACTGATCCTTAGTGTTGGCCTTTGCCTGCTCCCGCAGTTTTTCTGATTCTGCCAGCTTGGTTTCCAGTCCTGTGACAAACGCCACCTTGTCACCATCCGTCAGATCGCCTTGGAACAGATCATTGATCGCCTCAATGATGCGGGAAAGCTGCACCTTCACTTTGTCCCGCGGTTGCCCCGACCCGGCTTCCTTTATCGGTTCCAGCCCGTCACCGGCTTCGTTCTTCAGCCCAAGCTTCTGCTGGCCAAGATCCTTCATACGATGATGCGTCAGACGCAGGGTCGTCGTGTCGATGGTCTCACGTTCACGGTCGAACTTCAGCAGCGGCCAGAGCATTTTCGCGAACAGGTACAGTTTTTCATAATCCGGATTGCCATAGTTCAGCATCTGACTGAAAAACTCATACATCCGCACGTAGGACGCCAGATCACTCCGGAACTGGATCAGGCCGTCAATCCGTTCCTTTGCTTCTTTCCGCTCCTGTGAGCCTTCCGGTTCGTCCTGAACAATTTTCCGAGCATCACGATACCGGCCCAGCACACGGGAACTGACCGGCACGATGGCCGCATCAAGCTGCTGCTGCGTCGCTTTCGGATTTGTCAGGATACGGGCCACCCGATCCACTTCGGGCTGATCGTACAGCCCGGCGTCATCCAGCTTGTGGCGCAGGTTCACCACGCAGTTCGGATCACTGAGGTCCGCCAGTTCGGCCTTCGTGTAATATTGCTGGAACGCCTTGAGGATGTCTTCCGGGTCATTCTCGAAGTCGACCACGAAGGTCATGTCCTTGCCCGGATAACAGCGGTTCAGCCGCGAAAGCGTCTGTACGGCCTGAATCCCGCCGAGCTTCCGGTCCACATACATGCCGCACAGCAATGGCTGATCGAAACCCGTCTGGAACTTGTTCGCCACGATCAGAATTCGCCATGGATCTTCGGCAAAGACTTCCCTCAGGTCGCGTCCTTTCAGCGCGGGGTTGATGTTACTTTCCGTAAACGGCTCCGGGCCACTTTCCGGGTCATCTACCTCGCCCGAGAATGCCGCGAGAAGCCCGAAGGGATAATGCTTTTCCTTCACGTAGCGATCCATAGCCAGCTTCCAGCGCACGGCCTCCTTGCGGCTGGCCGTCACGACCATGGCGCGCGCCTTGCCACCAAGGAGCGGCTGCACATTTTGCCGGAAATGCTCCACCACGATCTGCACCCGTGCGGCGATGTTGGTAGGGTGCAGTCGCACCCACTTCATCAGCGCCTTCTTTGCCTCCGAAGCCTCGACTTCCTCGTCATCCAGAATCTGTCCGTTCTGGCTCAGGCGGAACGCCTGTTTCCAGGACACGTAATTCTGCAACACATCGAGGATGAATTCTTCCTCGATAGCCTGCCGCATGGAATAGACATGGAACGCCTCAGGCTTGTTGTCCTCGCCCTTGGGCTGATCCGGATGCGGCAGACGTCCGAACAGTTCCAGCGTTTTGGCCTTTGGCGTAGCCGTGAAAGCAATAAAGGAAATGCCAGCATCCGCCGCAGTCCTTTGCGCCATTTCCGCCGCCAGCAGGTCTTCCGTACTGATCTCCCCACCGTCCGCAAGCTCCGCCAGTTCACCAGATGACAGGGCGGCTTTGAGCTTGCTGGCCGATGTCCCGGTCTGCGAGGAATGGGCTTCATCTGCGATCACCGCGAAATGCTTGCCCTCGGTCGCCGCAAGCTGACGGATTTCCTCCAGCGCGAACGGAAAGGTCTGAATCGTGCAGATGATGATTTTCTTGCCGGTATGCAGAGCCGCCGCAAGTTCCTGACTCTTGCTGCCCCCATTGCCGGAGATCGATGCTACCACGCCGCGCGTACGCTCAAAACTTTCGATGGTTTCCGAAAGCTGCCGGTCCAGAACCTTACGGTCTGACACCACAATGACAGTATCGAACAGCTTGTGATTGTGCGCGTCATGTAGATCGGACAGAAAATGCGCCGTCCACGCGATGGAGTTTGTCTTGCCCGACCCGGCAGAGTGCTGGATCAGATAACGCTGCCCCGGCCCCTCTTTCAGAATGGTGGAGACCAGCAGCCGTGTGGCGGCAAGCTGATGATAGCGCGGAAAGATCCAGCCCGAGATCTTCCCCTTTTTCTTCACCGGAATGATGTAACGGCCAAGAATATCCAGCCATGAATCTGGCTGCCATACCTCCCGCCACAGATACGCCGTGGTGCCGGGATTGCCTACACCACCATCGTTCCCCTGATTGAACGGCAGGAAACGGCTGTGCGCGCCATCCAGATGGGTGCACATCATCACGTCACTGTTGCTGACAGCAAAATGCACGACCGCACCACCCGGCACCGAAAGCAGCGGCTCAGCAGGCTTACCGGGCGGTTTCGGTAGTCGGTCGGTGCAATACTGCTCCACCGCATCCTGAACTGACTGAGTGTAGTTCGATTTCAGCTCGGCGGTCGCCACCGGAACGCCATTCAGAAACAGAACAAGATCCAGCTCATTGCCGTTACTGGCCGAATAACGCACCTGCCGCACAACGCGCAGGCGATTAGCATCGTAACGATGCTGCAAATGCGGATTCATCGTCAGGGCCGGACGGAACTGACAGATCTTCAGCGTTTTTGTCAGCCCGATAATGTCCAGTCCATCACGCAGGACGACAAGCGCCCCACGCGCATTCAGGGCATCCCGCACACGCTGGCATAAAACTGCGCCAGCCGAGGCCCCATGCGTTTTCTCCAGCGTCTCCCACGCATCCGGCTCGCATTCGCGCACCCACGCCAGCAGATCTTCGGGAAACAGGGCCTGCGCCACGTCATAACCGCTGGCGGAACCATTTTCATAAAGCCAGCCGGAACGTCCGAGATAATCGCAGATTTCGGATTCCAGATGGTGCTCCTTGTGAAGATCGGTCATTCACCGGTGCTTTCTTCTGTTACGGCATCAAGCTGACTGGCCTGCCAGTCGCGGAACGAGATGTCCGGGTTGCTTTCCAGCTTCCACGCCGCAGGGCCACTTACGGAATGACCGAAAACAACCGCAGCGGCTGCACTCGGGCTTCTGAAGGCATAATCTTTCGTAAAAACCCGATGCGTTCCAGCCGTTTGCAAAATGCCAGACCGTACCAGTTCGTCATGCAGCGGCTTATAGGAACCAGCCTGTGCGCTGTCCTCTCTCTGCCAGTCACTCCGGGCCTGCGATCCGGCTTCAACAATAAATTCGCCGTCCTGAAAAACAGCTTTTGCCGTCAGATCAATGCGCGGCTTGTGCAGGACAAACCGAACAGTCTCCGGCGCCGCATCGGTCCTCTCTCCTTCCGATGCTTCAAAGACCGGAACAGGCCGGGATGACCCCGCCGGACGGCTGCGCTGGATAAACATGTCCACCCGGATGGCGGGCAGAACCACCATCAGGCTGGCAAGAAACGCCTCCATCTTGGCAATATCCGCTTCCGTCAGACCCGGCGGCTTCGGAGAATTGCCGTTATGCAGCGGCGTATGTCCGATCTCCCGCGCCATAACGATCAGCCGCGCTTCCAGATACTTCACATGCGCCTTGTTGAGCCGGTTCGCACTGGCGGAGACCAGAACAGCGGTTTCCCACCAGTCCTTGTCACTCGCCGCCGCGTGCTGTTTCAGTCTGACACCAAGATCCTCGGCTTCCCCGATATAGGCGAAATTCTCCCCTTCCTTCTCGCCCAGCAGCAGATACACTCCGGCATAACCGGATTCCTCCCGTTTGAGCGCGTCCGTCAGGCGCGTGCGCGGCGTGACGAACACATGCCCTGTCCAGTTGAACAGTTCGGCGGTAATCATCCCGTCCGGATGGCCGTCGATATAGAAAAGCTCCAGAGAACGCCCTTTGGTGTCGATCATGCTGCAAGGGCCTTGCTCTGGGCGCGAACGTCGATCTTGCCGGTGACAGCTGCAGAAATCAGAGCGGCGCGGCGCTCTTTGAGGAGAGTGATTTGCTTACGCATCTTCTTTGAAATATTTGAATATTTTTCATCAATTACCGCAATCATTTCACTAATACGGTTTTGCTCTGCATAAGTAGGCAAGGAAATTCTAATTTTTGACATAACATTATTCATAAGTTTTGGATTAATATCTTGCCTCACAAAATATTTTACAGATAAAGAAATAGCTTCCTTCACAAAATATAGATTTAAAATTTTTGATGCAAAAAGTGTTCCACATACATTTGTACAATTAAATCTTCCACTTCTAACAAAAAGTGTTCCAGCATTTGCGCCATCCGTTGTCCACGTTATATAATCTCCTTCAAAATCAAATGAATTAATATAACCCATCACACCATCATCTTCGGTTTGCGATGAATAAACGGGGTATTCCCCTCCATTTTCGTGAATTTCTTCGTGGCTAATTACTCTTCCTCGCCCCAAACGAAATAATAGATAAAGTGGCATCACCTCCCATCCTTCCGGCACCATCCCGATCCACGGGATACCTGAGTCCTTCATGGGGGCGTTGGGGTTCAGGCCTTTTGTGACGGCGTGGGAGATGACGGCCTGCCGCTTTTCCGCAAGGAGGGCAATCAGCCGCTCCTGTTCGGCGATCAGGGCGTCAATCTTCCCGCACTCACGGTCCAGAAAGCTAGCTATTGCCTGCTGTTCGGGGAGTGGTGGGAGAATGACTGGCAAATATTTAAATTCTTTAAAATTGAGACTTTGCCTTACTCCACCTCCCATTGAATAGAATACTTTTTCACAATCATATGCCCTCATCAGGTAAGAAATATAAAAAGGACAACAATTCTTAGCTGTCTTTATGGACAAATAAGCAGACGTTATTATGCCATTGTATCGACTAATAGCACTTCTAAGGCTGTTTCTATCATTTTGAAGGTCTGTCAATCTAAATATTATATCGCCAAATTTTACAATTTGATAAGTCTCATAAGAATCCGGGAGTAGACCAAAATTATTGTTTTTATCTCGTTCAATTATATTTCCATAACTCAACGAAAGCGTATTTGACGATTTTAAACCGGTGTTTTTATCTCTATTTTCAGTGGATATAGAAAATAGTGGAGCAACACCCCACCCGGCCGGGATCTTCCCAATCCACTCAACTCCGCTGTCCTTATAAGCTGGATACTTCGGGAAACTCATGCCGAAAGCTCCCCAAGCATCGCCATGATTTTCGCAGTCACCTCTTTCAAATCCGCATCAATCTCCGCAAGCGGACGCGGCGGCTCGAAGACATAAAAATACCGATTGAACGGAATTTCGTAGCCAATCTTTGTCTTGTCCTCGTCAATCCACGCATCCGGGGCATGGGGCAGAACTTCGCGTTTGAAGTAGGTGTGAATATCCTCATCCAGCGGCACGTTTTCCGTATCGCGCAGGCTGCTATCGGGCATGGGTTTGCCCTTCGCCTTGCCGCGCTGGCCGAGGACGATCTTGCCGTCCTCATCGCGCTGAGGACGCTCCACGGTGATGGTCTGGTAGCCAAACGCCTCATTACGGAAGATGCGGCTCAGCGGTGCGAGCCTGACCTTGCCGCCTTCGGGTGCTTCCGGTGGTTCCGCGCCCTTCATCACGACCTCACGCGTCTGCGTGCCATCGGCGGCGGTTATGGTGGCAAGCTGCGCCTCCTGCGCATCGCGAAACAGGCGCGTGACGAGGGTAATGTCGTCCTCTCCCATTTCCTTGCGCTTGGAGCCAAGGCTTTTGCGCATTTTCTGCCAGAAGGAGGAGGCGTCGATCAGTTGCACCTTGCCCTTGCGATTCTTTGGCTTGCGATTGGTGAGCACCCAGACATAGGTAGCGATGCCGGTGTTGAAGAACATATCGGTCGGCAGCGCGATGATGGCTTCGACAATATCCTCTTCCAGAACGAAGCGGCGGATTTCGGACTCGCCGGAGCCTGCTGCGCCCGTGAACAGGGGCGAGCCGTTCAGGACGATGCCAAAGCGTGAGCCTCCGTCCTTCGCGGGACGCATCTTGTGGACAAGGTGGAGCAGGAACAGCATGGAGCCGTCCGAGATGCGCGGCAGGCCGGGGCCGAAGCGTCCATCATAACCGAGCTTTTCATGCTCGGCCCGAACGGCTTTCTCGACTTTTTTCCACTCCACGCCAAAAGGCGGGTTGGAGAGCATGTAATCGAATTTGTGGTCCGCCAGTTCGTCATCGGAGAGTGTATTGCCGAGGCGAATGTTGCTGACGTCCTGATTACGGATCAGCATGTCAGCCTTACAGATGGCATAGGATTCCGGGTTCAGTTCCTGCCCGAACATGGTCAGACGGGCGTCCGGGTTGTGGTCGAGCAGGAACTCTTCCGCGACAGAGAGCATACCCCCGGTGCCAGCCGTCGGGTCGTAGATGGTGCGAACGGCAGCATTCCCCGGGGTCAGCAGACTGTCATCCTCGGCAAAGATGAGGTTCACCATCAGCCTGATGACTTCGCGCGGGGTGAAATGCTCACCGGCTGTTTCGTTGGAGGCTTCCGAGAACTTGCGGATCAGTTCCTCGAACACCTGCCCCATCTGGTGGTTATCAACGGCTTTGTCGCTGAGGTCGAAGCTGATGAATTTTTCAAGCACCAGATAGAGCAGATTTGCCTTTGCCAGACGGTCTGTCTGCTCGGTGAAGCGGAAGTGGTCGAAAATGTCACGGGCAGCGGGTGAGAAGGCGTTGATATAGGCGGAAAGGTTCTGGGTCAGGTTATCCGGATCGCCCAGCACGCCTTTCAGAGTGAAGTCGGATGTGTTCACGAACTTCAGACCGGCGGCTTTCTCCATGAAAGGCATGGCGTCGATGCCTTTACTCTCCCACTTCTCTTTTTCCTTTAGCACTTTGGCTCGGGTAGGAGCCAGAACGGCATCAAGGCGGCGCAGAACGGTAAAGGGCAGGATGATCCGACCGTATTCGGCTGGCTTGAAATCGCCTCGCAGGAGATCGGCGACCTGCCAGATCATGGAGGACAGGGAGGCGGTCCGGGGTGTCGTGCTCATAAGAAAATCTGGTCCGATGTCGAAAATGTGGAATCACTGGTTTTGAAAATGTTGCCGGAGCCAGACCGCGAACGCGTCTTCCTCCATTGCGCCAGACGCAAGAGCCACCATGGCTTCGACAGCTTCCGGAGCGCCGACCTGCACACGAGTGCCGTTCAGCCGCAGGAAAAGGACGCAGCAACTCCAAGCTGTCCGCTTGTTGGCGTCGTTGAAGGGATGATTGCGCGCGATGCCATAAGCGTAGGCCGCAGCCAAAGTCGCGGTGTCCGGCGGAGGCTCTTCAGCATAGTGCCAGCGGTTTTCTGCGCGGGCTAACGCGCTGTGCAGCAGATCTTCGCTTTTGAGCCCGTGGGTTCCGCCGTATTCTTTCAGGGCCTGATCGTGCATGAACAGCACCGCGTCAGGTTCCAGAAACTCAGGCACATCCGGCATCAGCGCTTGGCCAGTTCCTGAAGAACATCTGCCTGCTCACGCAGCGTCTCACGCGCCATCTGCATCTGGCGTTCAAGCCTGAGATTACGTTTCACGAGCTTGATGCCGTCAGCCATTTCGACCAGCGTGAGTTCCTGCCCGACCTCAAGACCAAGGCGGATACGTGTTTCCGCCGGAAGGGTAACACCGACAGAATTGCCCTGTTTGCGAACGACAACCGTTTCCATGGGCCCATCTCCATATTACATGTCGTAATACGTAACAGGACCACCTCAGGGGTGACAAGCGCAAATGCCCCTTTAGCAATGCTGATCAGACAGAATTGCGAGTCAGATGGTTCCCCAGCCTTTGATGATTTCGATCCACTCGCTTGGTGAAAGCTGGCTTGGACCATGCGGTTCCGGGTATCGACGCCCTGAAAGCAGCCGTTTCTCCTGAATATGTATATCTCTGGACGCCTTCTGCGCCATCCTGTCACTTACAACCTGCACACCACGGAAAATGGCGCGGGCCATATGCTTTCCGGCTGCGCGAACCTGATCAGTAGCCTTGATAAGCAGCCTGTAGGTGTTGCTGGTTCTCACCCATCGACCCTCCACTCGCTTGCGCCGGTGGGTTCGCTCGATCAGTCCAAGCTCATAGCCCCGTTCAAGCGCCCGGATAACCGTTCGCACGGAATACCGACAGGCCCGAGCAATGGCATCGTGGCTTGGATAGAGCCCATCCGCACCCAGAAAGGTGGCGAGCGTCATGAGCACGGATTTTTCGGATGGTTTCAGCTGGCGGTCAAAATAGAGACCCAGAACCTGCTTGCGGAAAGCTGCCTTGACGGAAGCATGGCGGCTCATCGCTTTGCACTCCCGGTCGAAACCAGAACGCGATGAAAAAAACTTGCCTGAAAGGCCCGGAGATTCGTGACAACAGAGTCAGTTTCTAGTACGCTGCTCGCACGCATTGCACGATTTTTCCTTGATCGTGCGTGCCGTTTTTGAACGTGTTTGACTCTGTAAGTCTCTGATTTCGTTGGGGTCAGCCGGTTTTGACATGGTAGGGGTCACAGGTTCAATCCCTGTTGCGCCCACCATCTGCTCGTTTTTATTCTCTAAAAATCAAATAATGAGCGTAGATATAGTGAGTCGATTCGCACCACTGATGTATTGCGCACGCTCGTCTTAAGCCGTGTTAACGCTTGAAATTCTTCCTATATTGTTAGGATGGAAAACGGAGACGAACCGGGCGCTCTCACAGACGAAACATGAGCGATCTGAGAACGCATGCTCCAACTGGTTCAGAAACAATAGGGGATCGCACTCAGCATAACATTTCTCGGTGAAGTCGACCCCGTGGCCTTTATCACCGACAAGGCTTATGACGCCGATCCGCTCATTAAAAGCTTGAAGAACGGTAGATCACACCGGATTATTCCGTCAAAAAAACGAATCAATCCACGGACAATCCCTTTCTCGCTTTATAAAAAACGAAACACCACTGAATGCTTCTTCGCCAGACTAAAGCAGTTCAGAAACATCACAACACGCTACGACAAGCTGAAATCAATGTTCTTCGCAGCAGTGCAACTCGTCTCCGCCACTCTCGAACTCAATTAACGAAACGCCCCACTGAAACAGCCTCCACAGAAAACGACGATGAAATCCAACAGTTGAAAAAGAAGTCCAAAACGATCCCCCTATTTCCAACTCGAGAGCTAAGATGTGTCAGCCCGGAGGATCGAGGCTGACAAGTTCTTCCACGTTGTAATCAACCAGACTCTGCAAGTGTCTTTCACCGTCTTCAACGAACAGATCGCGTCCGATGCCAAAGGTCAGTTTCTCGACCCCGAAACGCATGGCGCTGATGGAAGCACCTGAAAGGCCCATGCTGGGCGTGGCGGAAAAGGTGAAATTGTGGATCGCCGCCAACATGGGAGCGAGCGGATCGGCGCTGTCCTTGGGCAGGAACTGAAATTTTGCGCCCAGATAAGGATAGCTGCCCAGCAGCGTGCTTTCCTCGTCCGTGGGAGGTGTAAACTCATCCCTCCACAGCGCCACATGCGGTGCGAGCCGCGCCAGTTCAGGACGTTGGGCCATGTCGATCAGAAAGCCGGTGCCGACGACAAGGAAATCGAACCGCATCTTCCCTTTCGGGGTGGTGACGACAACTTCATTTCTTTCCATGCGTACACCTGTCCATGGCGTCCCGACATGAAAGGCAAAGTTTTCATGACGCCGACAGCGCCAGAACGTATCCTGAGGAGGCGGCTGATTGAGAGCGTATATCCGGCGCATGAACCGCCAGCGCACAAGATCCGGAAGTTCTGAGAAATAACTCAGGAATCCCGCATTCTCCATCCAGCGATAGGGGTTGACGGAGGGAATCTCCTTGCGGCGAAGACAGAGGTCCACACGAGCAGCACCCGCTTCCAGAGCCGTGGCAGCGTTGTCGAACGCGGAAGCGCCCGCTCCCAGCACACCAATCCGTTTGTTCTTGAGAGCCGCGAAATCAATGGTCGCAGACGTGTGGGCGTATCGATTGGCAGGCAGATTTTCCGAAATAAACTCAGGGATGTACCACTTTCCGCCTCCCTCGATTCCGGTGGCCAGCACGACCTTACGTGCTCGCACCTTTTTCTCTTCTCCTGTCGCGCAACGGAAGGTCAGCATGACCAGATCGTCCTGCCAATCCAGATCGAGAAGATTGTGCTCATTACGCACAGGCAAATTAAGCACGTCACGTACCCAGTCCAGATAGGCCTGCCAGTCCTGCCGGGAGATCTTGTCCAGATCACGCCATGCCTGCGCGCCATATTTCGCCTCGAACCATGACTGAGGCGTCAGGGAGGGAATGCCGAGATCCGGTCCTGTCACGTATTTGGGCGTGCGCAGCGTCAACATGCGGGCAAACGTGATCCACGGTCCCTCACCGCCTTCGGGCGCGCGATCGAACATGCACACATTTGAAATACCCCGACGCATCAAACCGAAACAGGTGGCGATCCCTCCCTGTCCTGCCCCGATGACAGCAACATCCAGCACGCGCTGGCCATCATGTTCACGCGAAAAATTCCACTCGCGCGTGGCGTAGCTGATTTTCGCGAGGTCTTCGCGAACACGTCTGTCGAGATCTTCCATGCCTGTTCATCAACCTTGGATACGTCGCACCAGCAGAAACACGCTTCAATGTTTCACACCCGGACCGTTCTTGTATATCTCCCATACTCACGATCTCTTGAACGATTGTCCTGAACAGCGATCCGGGACGCATCAGTTTATCGATAGAGAGCAAGCTTGTGCGTGAGATATTTTACTGCCTGACCACCAGATGACGCGGATTGAGTCATTCCCCTCGAGTGCACAGCGTGCCACGCATGAACGGCATCCAGATTATGGTACACCCGGACGCGAAGCTCTCCTTTCCACCATGACGTATGCACTGGCATATGCCGAACTTGCAGGTTTTCCCAATATCCCGAAGAGTGAGACTCAGCCGAGAGAAACAAGAAAGACGCACGCCTCATGCTGCACACGGCGCGTTCACTTCGCGGAATGGTCACAGCCCCGCACCATCTCGCTTCACAGGCCGGCCTCGACATCCTGCGCGCAGGCGGTTCCGCCATCGAGGCCGTCGTCACCACAGCCGCCACGCTGGCCGTGGTCTATCCACAGATGACCTCCATCGGGGGGGATGCCTTTTGGCTGATCTGTTGGCCCGATGGCCGCACGGAGACCATCGACGCCTGTGGCGCGGCCGCCGAAAGGGCCGATCTGGCGCTCTACCGCAGCGCCGGGTGCGAAAGCATCCCGTGGCGCGGACCGCTGGCCGCCAACACCGTGGCCGGAACCGTCTCGGGCTGGGCGCTTGCGCTGGAACGCAATGCCACGATGCGCGATCACACGCTGCCCCTGAAACGCCTGCTGGTCGAGCCGATCCACCACGCGGAAGCAGGTGTGCCGGTCACGGACAGTTGGGCCGAACTTGCCCGGCTGAAATCCGCTGAACTGAGAGCCGCGCCCGGCTATGCGGACGTCTTCGAGCCAGCCGGATGCCCTCTTACGACAGGCGATATCCTGCGCAACCCTGCGCTGGCCGAAACACTTCAGGCACTGGCCACCTTCGGGCTGGACACATTCTACGAAGGCGGAATCGCGCGCCGCATCGTCGCCGATCTGCGCGAAGTCGGCAGTCCTCTTACAGCGGATGACCTTGCCGCCCATCGGGCGCAATCCTGCCCGCCCCTGTCGGTGCCGATCCGTGGCGCGACGCTCTACAACATGGCGCCTCCCACGCAGGGCGTGGCATCGCTGCTCATCCTTGCTCTGTTCGACCGGCTGAAAGCCGACAAAGGCGAGAGTTTCGAGCATATCCACGGCCTGATCGAGGCCACAAAACAGGCTTTCCGTTATCGCGACACCCATGTGGGAGACCCGGCATGGATGACAGTGGAAGCTCAGCACATCCTCGACGACACGGCCGCTCTGGACGCTATGGCGGCGGCCATCGACCCACACCGTGCCGCGCCATGGCCCCATCCCGCCCAACAGGGCGACACGGTGTGGATGGGGGCCGTGGACAGCACGGGGCTGGCCGTAAGTATGATCCAGAGCACCTATTTCGAGTTCGGCTCAGGCGTGGTGCTCCCACAGACGGGCATCACATGGCAGAACCGGGGAGCGAGCTTCCGGCTGGCGGAAGACGGATGGAACGCGCTCAAGCCGGGACGCAAGCCGTTCCACACGCTCAATCCCGCCGCCGCCCGTTTCGATGATGGCCGCGTGATGGTGTACGGCACCATGGGCGGCGAAGGACAACCGCAGACACAGGCGGCCATTTTCTCACGCTACGCCCGCTACGGCATGGGCCTTCAGGCCGCCGTCACGGCTCCGCGCTGGCTGCTGGGGCGCACATGGGGCGAAGAGAGTGTAACCCTGAAATACGAGGACCGCTTCGACCCGGATCTGATCGCCGCCCTCGGTGCTGCGGGACATGCCATTGAACGGGTCGCGCCCTTTACCTCCATGATGGGACATGCGGGCGCCTTGGTGCGCCACCCGGACGGCGTGATCGAGGGCGCAACCGATCCACGTAGCGACGGTGGTGTGGCGGCATGGTAAGCCGCGACCCTTCGCCCGGAGAGCGCGCCGTTGCACGATGCAACCAACTGGGCGTCCCTCCTTTCAGCGATGAGACGGGGCTGCTGTATCGCCCCTGGCTCGGCCCCGGCTTTGTCGCGACCGTCGAGGCCGTCGCACAATGGATGCGCGAAGCCGGGATGAGCGTGCGAGAGGACGCTGCCGCCAACCTGATCGGGCGTTACGAAGGCACAACACCTGATGCCCCTGCCCTGCTGTTCGGCTCCCATCTGGACTCGGTGCGCGATGGCGGTCGCTATGACGGTATGCTGGGCGTGATCGCGGCCATCGAAGTGGTGGCGGGTTTTCATGCACATGGGGAGCGTTTTCCGTTCGCCATCGAGATCATCGGCTTTGGGGATGAGGAAGGCTCGCGCTTCCCCGTCACCATGCTCACCACCCGCGCCGTTGCGGGCGTGCTGGAAGAACACGATCCGAACGCCGCATTTGCGGAATTGTGCGATGCAAATGGCATAAACGTGCAGCAGGCTCTTGCCGGGATGGGTCTGACGCCTCGCGGCATGATGACGGCGCGCCGTCGTCGCGAGGACGTTCTGGCTTATGTCGAGGCCCATATCGAACAGGGCCCCGTGCTGGAGGCTGAAGGGCGTGCTCTGGGTGTCGTCAGCGGCATTGCAGCACAGCGACGTTTTGAAATCCGCCTGCATGGACAGGCCGGTCATGCAGGCACCATGGCGATGAGCCTGCGCCGGGATGCGCTAACCGCCGCCTCCGAGATGGTGCTGGCGGTGGATCGCGTCGCATCCGAAGCACAGGGCGCGGAGGGACTGGTGGCCACGGTCGGTTCACTGCGGCCATGGCCGGGGGTGGTCAACGTGGTGCCCGGTGACGTCACGTTCACGCTGGATGTGCGGGCCGGCACCGAGAGGCAGCGGGATGACGCGGTGGAGGCGATCATCACGGCGATGGGGGACATCGCCGCACGCCGCAGCATCGAGCTCGATCTCATCCCCCGTGAAAATCTGGCCGCCACACCTTGCGATTCCCGATTACTTGGCCTGATGGAACGAGCCGTGGCACAGGTTACGGGACAATCCGCCCGCGTGTTGGTCAGCGGTGCTGGGCATGACGCCATGATCATGGCGCGGCTGGCACCGATGGTCATGCTGTTCATCCGCTGCGAAAAAGGCATCAGCCACAACCCTGCCGAAGCCGTCCTTCCTGCGGATGTGGACGACACCATTGCGGCACTCACCGCTTTCGTCCGGCTGTTCGCCGGAAATCCAGAGCTTTCGCAAAGGAGAAACCCGGCATGACCGTGCCCGCATTCGGAGAAATCGACCCGCCCCAGCGTCTGCTGATGGGACCGGGGCCGGTGAACGTCCACCCTCGTGTTCTACGTGCCATGAGCGCGGACATGCTGGGGCAGTTCGACCCGGAAATGACGACCTACATGAACCAGACCATGGCGCTCTACCGTCAGGTGTTCATGACCGAGAACCGCTGGACGTTCCTGATCGACGGCACGGCGCGGGCAGGCATCGAAGCCGCTCTGGTGTCGCTCATCGAACCGGGCATGCGTGTGCTGCTCATCCGTGCGGGCCGGTTTGGGCTGCTGCTCTCGGAAATTGCCGAGCGCATCGGGGCCGACATCCGCACGCTCGATCTGGAATGGGGCGAGGTGGCAACGCCTGAAGCGATTGAGGCGGCGATCCGCGAGCATCAGCCCCGTGTGCTGGCCTGCATCCACGGTGACACCTCTACCACCATGGCTCAGCCTCTGGAGGATCTGGGCACACTCTGTCGCAGGCATGATGTGCTGTCCTATGTGGACGCGACGGCCACACTGGGCGGCATGGCTGTGGATGTGGACGGCTGGGGACTGGATGTGGTGACGGCGGGTCTTCAGAAATGCATGGGCGGTCCTCCGGGTTCCTCCCCCATCACCATTTCCGAGCGCGCGGCCGAGCACATTTTCGCTCGTCGCCATGTGGAAAAAGGCATCCGTGGTGCAGACGCCGACGATGGCTATGGTGCGCGTATCGGCTCCAATTACTTCGATCTGGCGATGGTCATGGAGTACTGGTCCGAACGTCGCCTGAACCATCACACCGAAGCCACCACCATGCTCTATGGCGCGCGCGAATGTGCCCGCGTGATGATCGAGGAAGGTCTGGAAAACCGCTTTGCCCGTCATCGTGCGGCAGGAGCCGCCATGACAGCGGGACTGCGTGCGCTGGGCCTGCGAGTGTTCGGTGACGATGCGCACCGCATGACCAACGTGACAGGCGTATGGATTCCCGAGGGTGTGAATGGAGAGGCCATACGCCACCGGATGCGCGAGGATTTCGAGATCGAAATCGGCACGGCGTTCGGGCCGCTGGCTGGCAAGATCTGGCGCATCGGCACCATGGGCTACAACGCCATGAAGCACAAAGTCCTGCTCACGCTTGGGGCACTCGAAAGCACGCTGACGGCAGAAGGCTTTGCCGTGCCTCGCGGCGCGGGTGTGGATGCGGCACTCATGGCGTGGAACCACGCTCTGCCCGCCGCACTGAGGAACGACCGCGCATGAGCCCCTATCCCCGCGACATGGTGGGCTACGGTCCCACCCCGCCCGATCCGAAATGGCCGAACGATGCCCGCGTGGCCGTGCAGTTCGTCATCAATTACGAGGAAGGCGGTGAAAACAGCATTCTGCATGGGGACGCCGGTTCCGAAGCCTTTCTCTCGGAAATGGTCGGCGCACGCTCCGTTTCCGGCGCTCGCGCCATGGCGATGGAGAGCCTTTACGAATACGGCTCGCGCGCCGGGTTCTGGCGACTGCACCGGCTGTTCACACAACGCAATCTGCCATTGACCGTGTTCGGCGTGGCCGAAGCCATGGCCCGCAACCCGCTCGCCGTTGACGCCATGATGAAAGCTGGATGGGAAATCGCCAGTCATGGCCTACGGTGGATCGATTATCAGGATGTGCCGGAAGATGTGGAGCGCGAGCACATCGCCCGCGCCATTGCGCTTCAGACGAAGCTTACCGGAAGCCGCCCGCTCGGATGGTATCAGGGCCGCACCAGCCCGAACACGGCGCGTCTTGTCGCGGAAGAAGGAGGCTTCCTCTACGACGCGGACTCATACGCCGACGACCTGCCCTATTATGACCGCACATGGGAAAACGTGACAGGCCGCGCCCAACTGATCGTGCCCTATACACTTGACGTAAACGACATGAAGATCGTGGCTCTCAACGGCTTTACGGAAGGCGAGCAATTCTACCGCTACCTTCGTGACACATTCGATCAGCTTTGGGACGAGGGCGAAACACAGCCGCGCATGATGTCGGTGGGACTGCATTGCCGCATTGCCGGACGACCGGCGCGCGCTCGCGCCGTGGCCCGGTTTCTCGACCATGTCATGTCACGTGAGAACGTGTGGGTCGCCACCCGTCTGGACATCGCCCGGCACTGGCGGAAAGTGCACCCCGCATGAGTGACGTGTGGCACCGGGTCAATGCGCTGGATGAATCCGCTTTCACAAAACAGTTCGGCTCGCTCTATGAACATTCGCCGTGGATTGCGCAGAAAGCATGGGAGCAACGTCCCTTCCGTGACGAGGCTGAACTTCTGACTGCGTTCCAGAGCGCAGTACGTGACGCGCCGCTGGACAAGCAGATGGCACTCATCCGCGCCCATCCGGAACTGGCGCGCCGCGTGGGGGTGGATGCCAGCCTGACGGAGACCTCTCGACAGGAGCAGGCATCCGCCGGTCTGAACCGTCTTTCACTCGCTGAACACGCACGTTTCACGGCGTTGAATGATGCCTACGGCACCAGATTTTCCATGCCGTTCATCATCTGCGTGCGGCTGAGCGAAAAAGATCGCATCCTTGCCGAGATGGAGCGCCGCATCCGCAACACACCCGATGAGGAACGCCGCACGGCTCTGGCCGAAATTGACAAGATTGCCGCTCTGCGCTGCAAGGATGTGCTCAAGGAAATGGAAGAAAACGCGTGAGCACGCTTTCGACCCATGTACTGGATCAGGTCTCCGGCCTTCCTGCCGCCGGCATGTCCGTCACACTCTGGCGGGGCGAGACCGTGCTGTTTGCGGGCGTGACGAATGAAGACGGCCGTTGCCCGGAGATGGCCCAACTGGGAGAACTGGAAGCCGGGAGCTACCGACTGGAATTCGCTGTCGCCCCCTATTTCCGCCGCCACAGCGTCGCGCTCACTGAGCCGCCTTTTCTCGACACCGTGCCCATCGTTTTCGGTCTTGCCGATCCCACATCCGGGAGCGCGCGCGGACATTATCATGTGCCGCTTCTCGTCTCACCGTTCGGTTATTCCACCTATCGGGGAAGTTGAAGCCGCTACGACCAGCCGGCATCTTCAGCCCTGACAGGCCGCAAACCGCTCCAACGCTTCTGGTGTGTCGAAATCTTCCAGAACGCCTGCATCCGCCGCCACACGTGCCTGTCGCAGACTGGTCGAGCGCAGCAGAACGCGACCGCCCCTATCTCCTTCCACAGTCTGTAAAGCCGGAAAACAGGCCGCTCCCCACACCACCGGATTGCCCATGCGCCCGTCATGTTCGGGCACCACGACATCCACCCCGCCCAATCGATACCGCGTCAGCAGATCGTCCATCACGCCCGTCCTGACCAACGGCATATCCGCCAGACAGATGAGCGCCGCGCAGGCGTGCCGGCTTTCTGCCCATTTCACACCTGCGCGCAGGGAGGCCGACAAGCCCTCTCTCGCATCCGGCGCGACACATATGTCCAGCCGTCGCTCCGGTATTCGCAGGGCAGGAGAGGTTTCATACACAGCCGTCAACAAACCTTCTCCATCAGGCGCCAGCACCACGCACACGGCTCCCACGCGGCTCCCAAGCACTTCGGTCAGTGTGCGCGCCAGCATGGTCTGCCCAGCCGCATCCTGCGCGAGAAGTTTGTGCTGATTTCCCGAACGTGAAGATCGCCCGGCCGCCAGAACGATGGCGACACTCTCGTCCTTCACGCACCGACCTGCTGCTGCGGAGACCACCACGTCACTCCCTGCGCGAGCGGCGCACCACGGCGCACAGCCACGATATCGGCCATGATGGAGACTGCGATTTCTTCCGCCTCAATCGCACCGATGGGCAGACCGACGGGCCCGCGTATCCGCGCAAGCGCCGCGTCCTCCACGCCTTCCTCACGCAACCGGACCAACCGCTTTGCGTGCGTTCCGCGCGATCCCAGCGCACCGATATAGAAAGCAGATCCTTTCACCGCTTCGCACAGCGCCGGATCGTCGAGTTTACTGTCATGCGTGAGCGCCACGATGGCGGTGGAAGCATCCGGAGCCAGTTCCGCCAGCGCCTCGTCCGGCCAGTCGCACATCAGCCGCACGCCGGGAAAACGCTCGGGCGTCGCCAGACCGGCGCGCGGGTCGATGATCGTCACGTCATAGCCGGAACGCGCTGCGATGTCGGACAGGCACTGCGCAATATGCACCGCCCCCACAATCAGCAGCCGAGGCGAAGGACGCACCGTCTGCACGAACCAGTCCGGCGCCCCCGCAATCACACGGGCAGAGCCGGTTTCCTGCAACATCGCGGACAGATTTTCCGGTGCCGCCCCTGACACCAGCAGATCATTCTCTCCCTCCAGCAGAATGTGCCCGGTTCCGTCCAGCGCACAGCCAAGGATCGCCGGTCGCCCCTGTCCCGTGGTAGCGACAATGTGCCGCACAAAGTCCATCGGGAACGTGCCCTGCGGTGCGGAGGGTGACTGTACCGCCTCGACCAGCACATCCAGACGGCCACCGCAGGCAAGACCGACGGACCACAGCCCCATCTCCGCGCTGCCATAGGTCAGGACACGGGGCGCATCGCCCATCATGATTTCGCGGGCGTTCGACATGACGTCCGCCTCCACGCATCCCCCACTGACGGAGCCTTCCACGCGGCCATTGCCGGCCATCACCATGACGCTGCCCACCGGGCGCGGTGAACGCCCGCCCGTCGCAATGACGGTGGCGAGCGCCACACTCTCCCCCTCCTCCATCCAGCGCAGGGCATGGCTCCAGGGGCTATTGATTCGGGTAGGGAGAGAAGACGTCGTCATATTCGGCAGCATACAGCGAACTGGGCGAGGCTTCACCCTGCCCCTATGCATTGGGGGGTTGCTCCCGCTCCTGATCGGGTTCTATCTCCCACCATGGTCCGAATCCGCCGGTTGCTGCGCCTTTGGACACCACGAGAAGACATGGAGCATGAACGATGGCTGAAAGTCTCGACGGCAAGGTCGTCTATATCGTCGCCGATGGCGGCAAGGCCCGCATCCTGCATCACAAGGACGGGCACATGCACGAGGTCTCCTCGTTTGCAGCGGCTGAGATCGCGGGATCGTCCGACAATGGGCGAGGCGATTTCTCCGTGGCCGATCACCACAAGGAAGAGTTCGGTCGCCGCGTCGCCAAGTGGATGAACGACGCCCTGCACGGCAGCAACACCCCCGATGGCTTCGTCCTCGCCGCTCCGGCGAAGGTTCTGCATGTCATCCGCGAACACCTCGCCAAGCCCACGCAGGCGAAGCTGATCAAGTCCATCGACAAGGATCTGATCAACATCCCGACGAACGACCTCGTCTCCCATTTCGACATCCCGGAGACGGGCTGGCAGACGGCCTGATCGGCCTTCACCCGCTCACTATCGGAACAGGGAGACCCGTTCGATGACAGATTCCGACCGCCTGAAGACGGAACGTTTTCCAGTCACGGCCTTTCATCAGAACTGCTCCCTCGTTTCCGATCCGAAAACGGGCCGTGCGATCGTGGTCGATCCCGGAGGAGATGCCGAGCGTCTCTTCCGGCACATCCGCGATGCCGTGCTCACGGTCGAGGCCGTGCTGCTTACACACGGACATCTCGACCATGTGGGGGGAGCCGCTGCCCTGCGCGATCTTCTCGCGGCAGAACAGGACAGTCCGCCCCTCATCATCGGACCGACCGAGGAAGACGACTTCCTGCTGCGTTCGGTCGAGGAACAGGCCCGCCATTTCGGCCTGACCGACCTGCACAGCGTCAGTCCCGACCGTTTCACGCATCACGGCGACGCGCTCGATCTTCTTGGACGCCGCTACGAAGTCCTGCACGTTCCGGGTCATACACCCGGACACGTCGTTTTCTTCGATCCCGAGGACCGCATCCTTTTTGCAGGGGACACCCTCTTTCGCGGCACCATCGGCCGCACCGATTTTTCCTATGGCGACAGCCGGATGCTGGTCTCCGCCATTCGCGAACATATCCTGCCTCTGGGCGATGACGTCGTGGTCATTCCCGGTCATGGCGCACCCACCACGATCGGGATAGAACGCGAAACCAACCGTTTTCTGGGCTAAAGCCCGCTCTTTTCTTCCATTATCGATAAGGCATACGATCCGGTGACCCGTCATTCCTTCCGCACACTCTTTTTCTCCGGCCTGCTCGTCACCGGCCTGATGCCCGCCGTCGTCTCATCCATGGCCCATGCCGATGGATCGGGTGCGCCAACCGCCGCACAACCCACGCTGCCGCAGGAAAAGCTGAGCATCCGCTCCGCCGACGGCACACACGATTTCACGGTGGAACTGGCCAAAACCCCCCACGAGCAGGAAGTGGGCGAGATGTTCCGCACCAATGTCCCCGCAGATCAGGGCATGCTGTTTGTGTGGGATCAGCCGCAGCAGAGCGACATGTGGATGGAAAACACGCTCGTATCGCTCGACATCGTGTTTATCGGCGCGGACGGACGCATCACATCCATCACTGAAAACGCCGTTCCACAAAGTCTTGCGCGGATCAGCAGCCATGGGCCCGTCGCGGCCACGCTGGAACTGCAAGGCGGCCTGACAGCGAAACTCGGCATTACAGTGGGAGATGTCGTGATGTCGCCCGCTCTCACGCACACGCCCGCTCATGGCACTCCCGCTGGCGTCCCGACGCCACATGCCGGCTGAGGACGTGATCGTTCCACATCGCAAGGATGGAGCCGGCGCGTGACCATTCTTGTTACGGGTGCGGCCGGATTCATCGGCTTCAGCGTGTGCCGCCGCCTGCTGGCGAATGGCCAGCGCGTGATCGGGCTCGATAATCTCAACACCTATTACGACCCGACGCTGAAAACGGACCGGCTGGCCATTCTTCAGGAAAGCGCCAACTTCTCCTTCCTGCGCATCGATCTTGCGCAGGACGATCTGATGGCCTGCATCCCGGCACATGAGCGACGCAGCATCACCAACGTACTGCACTTCGCGGCACAGGCCGGCGTGCGCCATTCCATGAAAGTGCCGGCGGCCTTCATCGACGCCAACATTCAGGGGCAGCTCGCGGTGCTTGAACTGACGCGACATCTGCCCGCCCTGCGCCATCTGGTCTATGCCTCATCGTCCTCTGTGTATGGACGCAATGCGGCGCTCCCGTTCCGTGAAACCGATCGGGTGGACCGCCCGGGCTCGTTCTATGCCGTCACCAAGAGAACGGGTGAACTGATGGCCGAATGTCATCATCACCTGCACGGATTGCCGGTTACGGGGCTGCGTTTCTTCACGGTCTATGGACCATGGGGGCGTCCCGACATGGCCTATTACAAGTTCGCGCGCGCCATTTTCGCCGGAGAACCGGTGACGCTCTATGAAGGTACCGATCTCGCGCGCGACTTCACGCATGTGGACGATGTGGTGGAGGCCGTGGTGCAGGTCATGGACCATCCTCCCAAAGATGGGGCGCAGCTCCTCAACATTGGCAATAACGCTCCTGAACCTGTCACGCGGCTGGTCAGCATTCTGGAACGTCAGTTGGGCCGCAAGGCGAATATCCGTCTGACGCCTCGTCCTTCAGCCGACGTGGAATATACGTGGGCGTCCATCGACCGCATTCGTGATCTCACCGGCTGGCAGCCATCCACCGATCTGGAAAGTGGTCTTGCCACGTTTTCACAGTGGTTCCTCGACCGCATGCAGCGAACCGTCTGAATACCGAATCGGTACACGCATATCTTGACGGAGTAGCGTGTGCGTGAAGAGAAATACCCTGCGTTCATGTCCCCCATGACATTGCGGAATGTTTAGATGCCTTCATTGTTATAGGATTATATTCCTATTTCACACTCACTCAGACAGGCGCCTGTATCAATATCGTCCTTGGGCACAATCAGTCTCCCTCACGCCCTTGTCAGCCCCGAATGGGGCTTGCTACCCAAGAACCGCAAGAAAAAGGCAGGACTACAGAAAGATGAACGACAAGAGGAAGTTGCGCGTCCGTCACCTCATGATGGCGACCGTCACCATGACTGCCGCGAACTTCCTTCATTCCACGCCCGGCGAAGCCCGCGTTCGTCACGCGCACAAAGTCGCGCATGGTCATCTGCATTCCGTTTCTTTCAATGTCGCGTCGTCCCGCAGTGCGCACCGCCACTGGGGCCGCATTCATTCCTCCGGTCATGTGATTCAGTGCGTGGCGTTTGCGCAGGCCGAGTCCGCTGTCGATCTGCACGGCAACGCTCGTGACTGGTGGCACAATGCCGCCGGGCGCTACGCCCGTGGCGCCGCACCGGAAGTCGGAAGCGTGCTCAATTTCCGGCCCATTCGTCGCATGCCGCTCGGACATGTCGCAGTCGTCACGGGGCGCGTCAACGACCGTGTGATCCTCATCGATCAGTCGCACTGGGCCCAGAACGGCATCAGTCGCAATGTACGCGTGGTGGATGTCTCCCCCGAAAACGACTGGTCCGCCGTTCGGGTGGAACTGAACGGACGTAACGGCACGTTCGGATCGATCTACCCGACATTCGGCTTCATTTATCCGCGTAGCGAAGGCGCATCTCCGGTTATGACCGCCTCCGCAGAGCGGTTCGAAATGGACCCCGGTCTTCAGCAGGTGGCCGAAGCTTCCGAGGCGGTCGGCACACTCGAAGAAGGGTATCGCGCCCCCGCTCCTCGCGCTGTCATTTCCCGCCGTCATGCGCATTTCCGGAAGCATGCCCGGCACAGCTAAAACAGCGCCTTTCTTTCCCGCTCTGTTCCAAAGCCCGTCCGGCCTCGTGCCCGACGGGCTTTTCTTTTGCCCGCATGACAGCAATTACGCGGATGATAATTGATAACGATTATCATTTGCAATATGGTGAACCTATCCCGCCGCGTCAGGAGTTCACCCGTCATGAACACGACAACGGAATTCACCACCGAATGGCATCTGGAGCGCTCCCGTCCGGAGCAGCTTCTTTCCTATCTCGATCTCTCCCGCCCCTTCATCGGACAGATCAACCGCCTCGTCACACGCTTCCGCGACGTGCAGTTCCTGTGCGAACATGGCGAGCGCCCTGAAGCCCTGTTCCATCTGCGCGATGCCCTCGCCTTTCATCTCGTGAAAATGTCACGGTGGTGGAACTTCGATTTCTGTCCACGCAGCACCCTGGAAATACAGGCTCCGCGCTTTCTCGCGCATGTGCGCGCGCACACCGAACGCTCCATAGAAGACGACACCTTCTATGACCTGTTCACGCTCCAACGCCATCTGCATGGAGGTGACGCCCGCACCATCCTGATCCTCGGACACGATCCCGAACCCCGAATGGCCGAAATCCTCTACGGCGTGGATGGCCAAAGACGCTTCCGTCTCGCCCACGCCCTGAGGGGCTGCGCCCCGACATGGGAAGAAGCGTCCTGGCCGGATTTTGCCGAAGCTTGGCTGGCGGCCCGGACACTGCGCGCCCGTAATGCCGGAGACCGCGAAGCCGCGCGCGATGCCTCACTCGCCCAAGCCGAACATGAACGTGCCCGATCATGGCACCAACGGCATTTCCACGCCTGCTGTGAACGTCACATCTTCGCGCTTTACCGCGAAGCCAGCGCCGAGCTTCTGCAACATCGCAGCGCCCATGGCCGACTGGAAGGAGAAGCGATCATCAATAGCCTTGCTTTCCGGGTGGCGCGCCAAGCCGTGCAATCCCGCCTGACCGTGCGCGATCTCATGCGTGAAACCGGCTGTTGCGGATCGAACGCCTGCCCCGAGGCGGTGGAAATCGAGCGTCGCGCCCGGATGCATGTGTTCATCAGCGTGGATGAAACACGCCAGACCGTGCAACTTGCCATCGTGGACCGTCTGGGAAGCCATCCCTGCCGCGAGGACTGAACTCTTCGTGCGACCACGGACATGAAAGCACACAGATACGTGTCATGTCCGAAACAACATGATAGGTTGCGCCGGTCATCGATTTGAACCGGAACGACACGTGCAACCTGGATTTCCCGCATGAAAACGCCCGACAACACGGGCGAATGTTCAACGCCCGCATCGACCGGATCCGGTCTGACAGGATGGATCGACCGCAGGCTGCCGGTCGTCTCCGCTTTCCGCGCAGAATACATCGATTTCCGCATGCCCCGGAATCTGAACTGGCTGTGGAACTTCGGCGCGATTCTGACCGTCGTGCTGCTGCTCATGCTGGCAACCGGCACGTTTCTGGCCATGAACTACACCCCCACCAGCGCCGGCGCGTTCGCCTCTGTCGAGGCCATCGACCGGCAGCTTTCGGGTGGCTGGCTCCTGCGGGCCATGCACATGACCGGCGCGAATCTCTTCCTCGCGGCCCTCTACATCCACCTGTTCCGTGGCCTGTATTACGGCTCCTACAAAGCGCCGCGGGAGATTCTGTGGCTAACCGGCCTCATCCTGCTGGTCATGGTCATGGCGACGGCTTTCGCAGGCTATATGCTGCCATGGGGCCAGATGTCCTATTGGGGCGCGGACGTAATCACCAAGGCCGTCGGCGCCGTGCCGCTGATCGGTGCCACGTTGGAGCACGTCCTGACCGGCAGTGATCATCTGGGCGATGTCTTCCTGCACCGCTTCTTCGTCCTGCACTTCCTTCTGGCTTTTCTCGTGGTGGCCGTGGTGGGACTGCATGTCGCCGCCGTGCATTTCAGCGGCTCCAACAATCCGCTGGGAATCGAGCCGAAAACGAAAAAGGACACACTGACCTTCCACCCCTATTACACAACCAAGGATCTGGTTGGCCTGCTGGTTTTTGCACTGGTGTTCTCGGCGTTGATGTTCTTCTGGCCGGGCATTCTGACGGAAGCGGCGAATTACGCCCCGGCCGACCCGATGCACACACCCGCCGACATTGAGCCTGAGTGGTACTTCCTTCCCTATTACGGGTTGCTGCAATCCGTGCCGTCCAAGTTCGGCGGCCTCGTAGTCTCGGCTGCGTCTCTGCTCGTGCTGTTCGCGCTTCCCTGGCTGGACCGTTCGCCCGTACGCTCGGCGCGTTTCCGGCCCATCTGCCGCGTGGGTCTGTTCGGTCTGGTGGCGGCCTTCGTACTGCTGGCTGCGGCAGGCAAGCACCATGCCGAAGGCGGCTGGATGCTCGTCGGACGGCTGGCTGGGCTTTACTATTTTGCCTATTTCCTCGTGCTGCTGCCACTCGCGTCACGTATCGAAAAGACACGCCCGCTGCCCTCCTCCATCGCGGCCGCGACACAAGGAGACGCATGATGGCGCGCCCCCACAGCACCCTGCTGGTCGTCGCCGGACTGGCTGCGGCAAGCGTTTCGGCGCAGGCCGCCATTCCTGAATCTCTTGTGCCGCCACAGCAAACGTGGAGTTTCGATGGACCTCTGGGCCGGTTCGATCAGGGCAGCCTACAGCGCGGCTTCATGGTTTATGACCGCATTTGCTCGACCTGCCACGGCATGAAAAGCCTGACCTACAACGACCTGCGCGGCATCGGGATGACCCAGCAGGCCATCACCGATCTGGCGCATTCCAAGATGATTGCCGGGCCGCCGGACGTGACAGGCCAGCCAACCATGCGTCCCGGTCTGCCGGACGATCATTTCCGCTCGCCCTTCCCCAGCGATGCCGCAGCGGCAGCCGTGATGGGAGGGGTTGCACCGCCTGACCAGTCACGGCTGGCGGCCATCCAGCCCCATGGTGCGGACTGGCTCTATGCATTCCTGACCGGCTACAAGATGCCGCCTCCGGCTGGCGCGCCCATGGTGCCGGGCAAGCTCTACAACGACTGGGTGGACGGGCATCTGATCGGCATGCCGCCGCCGCTGATGAACGGGATGATTCAGTATCCCGACGGCACACCGGCGACCGTGGAACAGCAGGCCCGCGACGTGACGACCTTCCTCGTCTGGGCGTCGGACCCACATCGCAACGAGCGGCACCGGATCGGCGTCTCGACGGTGCTCTATCTTCTCTTCCTTCTCGGCCTCGCGATTGCCTGGAAGCTGAAGACCTGGAAACGCGCGAAGGCACAGTGAGAACGGGCGAATCATGAGCCAAGACACCACCGACACCCCTGAACCCGGCCGCCGCGATTTCCTCGGTCTTGTCACCACGACAGGCGTGGCGGCGGGTGCCTGCGCCTGCGCCGTGCCCTTCGTGCAAAGTCTGGAGCCGCAAGACAGCGTGTCCGCCCATCTGCCGGTCGATGTGGACATCTCCAAACTTGCCCCCGGCCAGCAGATGACCGCCGTGTGGCAGGGTAAGCCCGTGTTCATCCTGCGCCGCACTCCTGAAGACCTGAAAGCGTTACAGGACACGAAGCTGATTGCCGATCTGCGCGATCCGGATTCCAGCATCGTCCAGCAGCCCGATTATGCCCGCAACTGGCACCGGTCTCTGGTGCCCGAATATGGGGTCTATGTCGGGGTCTGTACGCATCTGGGTTGCGTACCAGCCTATGAAGCCGCAACGGGAGGCCCGAATGGCGGCCGCTATAACTGCCCCTGCCATGGCTCGAAATTCGATCTGGCCGGACGGGTGCGAAAAGGTGTGCCCGCCCCTTATAACCTGCCGGTGCCGCCGCACGTCATGACCAGCGTGACAACGCTGCGACTGGGTGAGAACCCGCAGGGCAAGTTTTTCGACTTCTCCTCCATCGTGCAGATCTGACATCAGGCTCACCGTCGTCACACATGTGATGACGGTGTTCTGATACGGATTTTCTTTCGTCAGCCTCAAAAGCATCGCATCTATATTTCTTCATATACAGAAGATGCTTTGTTTTTTCTGAAAAAACGCATCTTCTTCCTTCCTCCCGCGTTTCCCGCATGTAATGATTTCATTACGAAACGAGAAATTCGAGGGAGCCTTCATGCTGACACTTCGCGTGAATGGACAGACGCACACGGTGGATGTCGAGCCGGACACCCCCTTGCTGTGGGTCCTGCGGGATGTGCTTGGCCTGAACGGCACCAAGTTCGGCTGCGGCATCGCGCAGTGCGGCGTCTGTACCGTGCATTTGGACAACCGTCCCGTACGAGCCTGCGTGCTGCCCGTGGGGGAAATCGGCAACCGTGCCGTCACCACCATCGAGGCTCTGGATGAGGCCGATCCCGTCGTCCACGCCGTGAAGAAAGCGTGGATCGATCTCGATGTCGTGCAATGCGGCTACTGCCAACCCGGACAGATCATGGCGGCAGTCGGGCTTATCCGCTCCACGCCCAACCCGAGTGACGAGCAGATCGACAGCGCCATGTCCGGCAACATGTGCCGCTGCGGCACCTATATGCGCATCCGCAAGGCCATCCATCAGGCGGCGGGAGATGTGGCATGACGCAAAACGCACCCAACCGTGGGCCACACACAGGACGACGCGGTCTTCTCCTTGGCGGTGGCGGTCTTCTGTTGGCCACGCTCTGGCCAGTCAAAGGCCTCCGTGCCGATGCCGGGATGCTCGTGGAAGACAGCACAGCCCCCTTCGCACCAAACGCCTATATCCGCATCACCCCTGACAACCGTATCACGCTTATTTTGCCCAATATCGAGATGGGACAAGGCATCTACACCTCCTCGGTCATGCTGATCGCCGAGGAACTGGGTGTCGATCTCAACCAGATCGAGATGGAAGCCGCCCCTCCCGGCGGAGGAGCAGAGATTACCGGCGGCTCCATGTCCATCATGACGGAATGGAAACCGCTGCGCGAAGCCGGAGCTGCCGCCCGAACCGTGCTGGTGCAGGCCGCCGCGAAACGCTGGAACGCGAAACCGGAAAGCTGCACGGTCGAATCCGGCACCATTCGACATCTTTCCGGGCTGCGACTGACGTTCGGCGCCGTGGCCTCGGACGCCGCCAAATTGCCGCTTCCCAAGGAGCCGCAACTCAAGAGCGCGGCCCAGTATCGCCTGATCGGCAAGCCCCAGCATCGGCTCGACAGCGTCGTGAAGGTGGAGGGACGCGCGGTCTTCGGCATCGATGTGCAGATCCCCGGCCAGAAAATCGGCACGGTCGCGGCGTCCCCTGTCATCGGCGGCACTCTGAAAGACTTCAACCGCGATGCGGCCATGGCCGTGCCAGGTGTCGTGGCCGTTCTGGTCACGGATGCGAAAGACGCCGTATGTGTCGTGGGAGATCATTACTGGGCAGCCCATAAGGGACTGATGGCCCTTCACCCGGAATGGAACGAAGGCGAGAACGCCAAGGTCACGACCCAGACTGTCTATGACCAGTTGCACGACGGCCTCAAAGGGCCAGCCATTGTCCCCACCTCCAAGGGCGATGCGCCAGCCATCATCGCAAAATCTCACGCTCATTACAGCGCGGTTTATCAACAACCGCTTCTCGCTCACTCCACAATGGAGCCGATCAACTGCACCGCTCACGTACGACCCGATGGCTGCGACGTATGGACCGGCACACAGGTTGCGGATCGCGCACGCGACACTGCTGCGGAAATCACAGGGCTGCCCAAGGAAAAGATCGCGGTTCACAGCCAGTATATCGGGGGCGGGTTCGGGCGACGGCTGGAACACGAATACATCACGCAATGCGTTCAGTTCGCAAAACAGGTGCCCTATCCACTCAAGATCGTCTGGAGCCGCGAGGAAGACATCACCCGCGATCGCTACCGCCCGGCTTATGTGGACGAAGTAACGGCGGGGCTGGACGAGAAAGGCCACGTCACGGCCATGACGCATCGCGTGGTCGGCCCCGCCGTAGTGGCGCGCTGGGATCCGCCAGAACTGACCAAGGAAGGTTACGATGAGGATCTTTCGGTCGGCACGCTCATCACTCCTTACAATTACCCGGCGTATCGTCTCGAATTTGCCCGTCGGGAGGCTCCGGGCGTCATCACCGCATGGTGGCGCGGCGTGGGCGGCACGCGCGGGCTGTTCGTTGTGGAAGGCTTCATCGACGAACTGGCAGGACGCGCGGGTGTCGATCCCGTAGCTTATCGCCGCGAGATGGTGAAGGACAACCCGCGCGCACTGGCCGTACTGGACCGTGTCGCGAAAGAGGCAGGCTGGAACACGCCCCTGCCTCAAGGGCGAGCGCGTGGTGTAGCGCTCCAGTTCGCTTTCGGCTCCTACATGGCAACCGTCGCCGAGATCGAAATGCCCGAGAACAACGTCGTCATCATTCATCGCGTCACAGCCGCGGTCGATTGCGGACAGGTCGTCAATCCGGATCAGGTGATTTCACAGATCGAAGGCGGCCTGATCTTCGGTTTCAGCGCCGCGCTCTACAGTGAGATCACACTCAAAGACGGATGGGTGGAGCAGAAAAACTTCAATACGTGGCGCGTCATGCGCATGAACGAGGCTCCGCGCCGGATCGATGTGCATTTGATGGAGAGTTCAGAAGACCCCGGCGGTATCGGGGAAGTCGGCACAGCCGCAGCCGCACCGGCACTCGCCAACGCCATGGCGGCGGCACAGGGTCATCGCTACCGCACCCTTCCCCTGCTTTCTCCCCGCAATCTGGAGAAGGAGGCCGCGAAATGAGCCGCTTTTCTCACGCGCGCGCCCTGCTGACCGGCTCGGGCCTCGCCACGCTGGCGCTCCTTTCCTCCCTAAACACCGCGCGCGCAGACAGTGCAGTTCTCGCCCGTGGCGAATACCTTGCCCGCGCCTCAGACTGCGAAGCCTGTCACACCGCGCCGGGCGGCGTTCCGTTTGCGGGTGGCCGCGCCTTCAATGTGCCGGGCATGGGCGTGCTCTATTCTTCCAATATCACGCCCGATCCGAAGCACGGCATCGGCAAATGGACCGATGAGGAATTCACCCGCTCCGTTCGCGAAGGCATCTCCCCCGGCTGGAAGCATCTTTATCCCGCCATGCCTTATCCAGCCTACGCGCGAATGAGTCCGGCCGAAGTGAAAGATCTTCGAGCATGGCTGGCGACTGTCCCCAAATCAGCCAACACGCCACCCGCCAACAGGCTGCGCTTTCCGTTTTCCATCCGCGCAATCATGATCGGGTGGAACCTGCTCAACGGACCGCGATCTTCCTATCCAGACGATCCGAGCAAGTCAGCGGAATGGAACCGAGGTCGCACCCTCGTGGAAGGACCCGGACACTGCGCGGACTGCCATTCACCCCGCACCCTGACCTCCGGTCTGTCCACGAGCCGGGCTTTTGCCGGCAACACGATCAACGGATTGCGCGCCTATAACATCACACCCGATCGCACGAGCGGCATTGGCGGATGGACGGATGAGGCACTGGCCCAATATCTGGCCACCGGTCACGCGGACGGTCATGGCACGGCATCTGCCGATATGGCCGAGGTCATTACTTATAGCCTGCGCCACCTTACTCCAGGCGACATTCGCGCGATGGTGACGTATTTGCGTGATCTCAAACCCGTTGCGTCGGACGATGCCCCTGCTCCCTCCCGCGTAATTGTCTCCAACAACGGGACAGTGCCGCAGAATACACGCGGTGGTCGCCTGTTCGTCTCTGCCTGCGCGGGCTGTCACCTGGCGGATGGCTCAGGACGCCAAACGCCTTACGCCAATATCGCAGGAGCACGTTCTCTCAGCGCCAACGATGGTCACAACCTGATCCGCATCATCATGGACGGATCGTCCCTCACGACGAGAGATGGCAGCACACACGCCATGCCGGGCTTTGCGGGAGGTGGTTACAGCCGAAAAGATCTGACGGACATCACCAGCTTCGTCATGACTCATTTCACTGAGGCCACGCCTTCGGAAGCGGCGCTGAACAAGGCGATGGACGCCAAATAAGCTCAGTGTCCTGCCTGACACCCGCAGGCAGGACACTGAGCACTCACACCAGAGCGGTTTTCTGCCTGCGGGTGTGGGAAATGTAATCCTGCACGGTGGCAAAACCGCTTTCCCAAGCGTTGAGCAGGCTTTCCAGATGCTCGCGGCTGTTCACCAATCCACGCGCGAGAAGGACGCCATCTGGAGCAAGCAGAAACGCGGCTGGCAACTTGTCCACTTCCAGTGCGCGACCAAGCGCGGGGTCATTGACGAAATGATCCGCTGGCATGCCGGATGCCGCAACAAAACGCTCCTGCACTGCCTGCGCGTCATCTCCCGCGAACAGAAGGTCCACCTGCTCACGCCGTGCGAAATCCTGCGCGATGGGGATTACTTTGCGCGAGACCGGACAAGTAGCCGACACGAATAGAAGCAGCCGCGGCCCATTGCCGGTCGCAAGGGAAATGGTGCCACCGTTGAGAAGATGAAACGGTTGCGAGGGAGCAGCTTCGCCCGGTTGCGGTCCACGTGAATTGGTCAGGGCGCCCACCGGCGCCACCTCTCGAAAAAGCTGCCGCACGCGGGCCATGACCCGCCATGTGACATAGAGCGCCGCCACGAGCACGACCGTCAGCAGCACATTCCCCGCGATCAGAATATTCATCAGCGGCATCATCCGAACCTCTTAAAACGCCCAGATAGCGTCACAACTGAACCAGAACATGTTGTTCATGCCCTTGTCAGCATATCCCACACCCGGCGTATCCGTGGCCGACGTGCGGTTAAACGGGCGCGTGCCATTGAGCGACTTGTCCAGACGGAGTTCGGGACGGATGGTCAGGCTTCCTTTGGCAAGATTGTCATTGATGAACTGGGGCCGATAGGAAACACCCACCGTCAGTTCGCCATAGGTCGTGCCGGGAGCATAGTCATACGCGTAATTCCGGCCGCGCAGTTCATTGACGTAGGACATGGTGCCGATATTGTTGCCGACCACACCACCGTTGTTGTCGCGGAAGACTTCACCACGAGCGTTAAAGGTCAACCACGGGTAAAAATCGTGGGCGTAATAGACGGTCACGCCGTAGACGTCATCCTGCAGATAATCGTCATGGAAATATGTGCCGTTGAGAGTCACGCTGGTCTTGTCATCGATTTTGTAGGTGGCGAGCAAATCTCCAATGTATTCCATTGCATGATTAGCCTCGCGGCCGATGGCATAAACACTCTGCTGCGGGCCGACATAGGCTGTCGCGGTGATATCGAGCTTGCCATCCATCAGACCGTTGAAGGCAAATCCGAAATACCCCTTGGGGCGGCTATTGTTCTTCGCGCCGCCGAAGGTGGTCGAGTTGCCAGCGTTGACACCCAGAATCCAGTCGAAATGTTCGGCGAGGTGAACCGTTGCGGTCACGCCCACCACTTCGAACGGCACAATGAAATCGGATGAATAATTGTAGCTGTAGAAAGGCCGCTCCAGCGCGTCCGTGCCCTCGAAGCCCTGCATACCGTACATCTGACCGATCTGGAGATCGACGCCGTCCTTCGTAAACCAGGGAAGATGCGCGTCGATATGCGCCTGCGTGGGCGCCCACTGGTACATGCCGGTCAGATTGCCGTCGCCCATGCCGATCGTCGGGTTCATGCGCGCATCCGAGCCGTAAAGGACTTCGAACACGAACCCCAGACCATACCCACCGCCTAGATCCGATACCGGATGGGAGAGCGTACCGGTGATCTGATTGAGTGTGGCGGTGTTCGCGCGATCAATATAGGACTGCGCCCAGTTGCGCCCGGTATGCGTCCATGGATTGCCGTTCACGCCCGCTTCCACAACGATATGACCTTCAAGATCATCAAACCAGTTGTGGCTTTCAGGTGGCTTGAGATTGATTTCCGCTTTCGCCGCGTCCTGCTTTTCTGCCGCTGTTTCTTCGCTCACCAGAGGCCGACCAGCTTCTTCGGGCGTAAGACGCTCCTGAGCAAAGGCAGGCACGGAGGCAAGCTGAAGGGCAAAACAGGCCCCCATGGACAGCCGATAGCGAAACTTCATACGGCAGGAACTCCCTGATTTTCGATATGATACCGGAACATATTGTCGGAACAGGGCATTCGCCTTGCATTCGAGAAGCGGCCCTTATTGTGGAGAGACACTTCTGCCCCTCCTATCCCTCCTTTCCGCTTTTCTTACTGGAGCAGGCCGCAAGGGCACGGCCCAGCACTTCGCTCCGCTGCTGCATGAAACCCGGCACCGACAGAGGATGCTGCCGCAGGTCGTGAATCTCCGAGGCCGTGTAGGGATGAAAGTCCGAAGGAAGACTGCTTCCCGCCAGACGCAACATCACGAAGTTCATCACATCCGCAAGCGTTTGATCGTTACGAATCAATGACATCGACACACCCGGCACCCGGATGAGATAGGCGCGTCCTTCATCCGTGCAGGCGAAGGCTCCCACAGCGTTACGCATGGTCGGCACGAATGTGTTGCCCGATATTCCCTCGATGCCGTGACAACCGCCACAGTGGGAGACATATTCCACTTGCGTATGATCGAGAGTTGTCGCACCGGGAACCGCATCGGCGGCATGAGCCGCCCCCACGATGAGGCCACTCCCCATGGCGACAGCCATCAGCCCGTGAAGGGACCAATGGCAAAGCCGCTTTCCGACAGCTTTACGGAATAGGGTGGACAGCATCGAGCTTCTTTCGCTCATCCAGAATGGCGGCAGGCGCCAGTGTTCCGGCAGCCCGCGCCGCCTTCACGTCATCCGCTGTGAAAGTTGGGGCCGGCTTCGCATCCCCGAGCGAGGCCACATAAGTCAGGATGGCCGCGACGTTTTCATCCGTCTGCGCCACGAAGGACGGCATGTAACCCGTGTAGGAGTTGCCACCAGCCTTGATGGTGCCGGACAGACCGTTGAGCAGAACGTGCATAACATAGGTCTTGCCTTCCGCAGAGGAGGCAATGGTGCCGATACGCCCCTTCAGAGTGGGGTACATGCCCGGAACGCCCGCTCCACCGACCTGATGACACAGACTGCAATTGGCGTTGTAAAGCTGCTGCCCGTCCGCCGCCGCATGAGCGGAGCCGGAAAGAGCAACTCCAGCCGCCAAGACCGCGAGGAGAGGAAAAGCGAAAGTCTTTTTTGTAAGCTTCATGATCCGTTCTTCGTATTCGTGTCTCAGGACGCCTTGCCAATCACGGCGGCGGTCGAACAGTTGTACATCTCCGATGTCCCGGTACCGAAACACCAGATGATGTCGTTATTCGCCATCGGACGATAGGACGGCTGGTCCCCATCTGTATTGAGGCACGTCACTTCGTTACAGGAATCCTGTCCGCAGCAATCGCGGTAAGCAATCATGTAGGAATTGCCATCCTGCGGATTGTAGCAGCTGCCAATCCACGAGGTGGGCGACGGAGCCGTGCCCGGCGGACAGCTGTGCACACCACCGCCGCAACTCGTGCAGAGGTTTCCGTCGATGGCGCAGTAGCGCCAGTAATCGCAGGCGTTTTCATCCTTGGCCTGCGCCTTGGAACCGAACGGCGTCATGGCTTTCGGCTTGGCGCTGGCCGCGTCGGCCCGACTGACGGGCAGCAGCATAAAGGCCGGAGCGGCAGCCACGGCTCCGCCGATCCTGGTGATCACGTCACGACGCGAACTGTGACCGGCAATGCGGCGCAGCACGGTTTCGGTCAGACGATCAAGCAGGGAGCCCTGCTTTGTGGCAGTCTCAGACGGCAGCATGAGAAATCTCCCCTATCTGGGCGCGAGCCTGCGGGGCTGGAGCGGCAATGCCCTCCAGCAACCCTTCGATCTGGCGTCGCGTATTGACGATATCCTTCACCCGGATGGTGCCGTGCTCATCGAGCAGCACCAAAGCGGGCAGACGGTTGATCTGGAGAACCAGTCCGAGTTCCACGCCCGTCAGAAGCGGAACTCCCTGCATTTCGGCGCGACTGGCCACCATGGTCTTGAGTTCGGGTTCTGGCCCATCTCCGACAAACAGAAGCTCGAAGCCCCGTTCCGCAGCCATCTGCCGAACAACGGGAATAACCCGTTTGCAGACAGGACATTCCGGAGCGACGAACAGCAACATCTGGAAATGACCGGGCGCCAGTGGATCTCCGATGACAACCGGAGCGCCCTCGAGTGTGTGCAGCACCAGACGTGGAACCACCTGCCCCACCTCCAGCCCGGACCGTGCCTCTTGCGGACCGATGGGCGCCATCCGTTCATGCAGAACGCCAATCTGCCGCGCCAACGCAAACAGCGTAACCGTAAGCACAGCCAGCAGCGCCGTGAGCGCAACCTGCCAGAGGACAAGAACCCACATCATGCGTGCCCGCTTTCGGCAAGGCTCACAGCCTCACTGTCCACAGCACGCAATGACTGCCACAGCAGCCATAGGGCCACGCCGGACACCACGCCTTCCACCTGCAGCAACAATGAGTCGCTTCCGCCCCTCATCGCGAAGGGCGCGAGCGCAGGCATGACGCACGCCAGTGTCCGCAAGGTCAGCGTCCACGAAAGACGCTCCCCTTTCATCCCCGGCGTGCAGCCGCACGAAAGGTCCGTGCGTCCACGCGCCACATTGACACCCATGGCAACAGCAAAAACCATCAGCATCAGAGCGGCCAGCATACCACCGAGAGGCGCGCCCAAACCCGATAGAAGCGAAGCCCCTGCGGTTACTTCCAGCACACCCAACATCCACGCTACGCCTTCCAGCATCCAGCCGGGCAGCAGGCGATAGGACGCAAGCACGCCAAGAAACACATCATGCTCGCGCAACTTGGCGATGCCCGCCACGAGAAACATCATTCCGATGCCCCCCGCGCACACAGCCGACACGCCTTCCGTGATCACACCGAAGACCTCCGGCCTCATCCTTCACCGGGTGCGAGAGTGAAGATCAGGGAGCCACCAAGCGCCTTCATCTTACGAAGCTGCTTGCCGGTCTTCGGATCGAGGATGAAAAAGTCGCCCGTATCTTCATCGGTGGCGAACATCAGTGGTTTGTCGTCCTGTGTCACACCCACCATGGGGCTTGCCACAGGCAGCGGCATCCGGCGCAGACGCTTGTGGGTCTCGGTGTCATACACCCACACTTCCGTGCCACCGTCCTTGTGCGTCCAGAACGTGCCTTTATGCATCAACACATAAAGTTCGTGCGTGCTCTTGTGCAACGCGGCCATCTGCCAACCGCCCGGACGCCATGTGACTTCAAAAGGCTTGGAAGAGTCCGGAGCAGCCTTCAGACCTGCGCCTTCCTGCAACGACCATGGCTTGGCCACAGTGGAGTCCGCACCAAGCTTCGCCTCGTACACCTTACCGGTGTAGCTGATGAACCATGCCTTCCCGTCCTTGGTCACAGACGGGCTCTGTTCGAAGATCCCGTCATGATCGGGTTCGAAGAACGCTGCCGTATGGGTCATGGAAGACTTGCCATCTGCACCCAAGCTCACATTGGCCAGAGTGCCGTCGGCGCAGAGCGATGAGAAGCCGCTATTGCCCCACGAATAGGCCAGCGCGCAGCCGGGAATATCCACGGTCTGGGCAACTTTGTGCGTCTTGGTGTCCACAACCTCGACCGCGTTGCTGGGGCTCATCTGATAGACATAAACATACGAACCGTCGGCGCTGATCGCGAGATCGTTGCGCTTGGGCGTGACCAGCGCACGCGACGGCAGTTTCTCGTCGGCGATGATCCGGAGTGTGGACGAATCGTATTCGGCCAGCAGGTCGTTCCGCTCGCCGCGGTTACCGCGTTCCCATGTGGTTTCACCCACATAAAACTTGCTGGCGTCATCGGCCGTCATCACGACATTGGCGTTATAGGCCGCCTGCACCATGCCCAGCAGACGCCCTTTGTCGCCGTCCACTATATAGGTACGACCGTCCTTGTTGTGCTGATAGACAGCGTCCACCACGAGGATGGTGTGCGCTGACCAAGGGGCCAGCTTGACGGTATCACTCTGCTCCGTCTGCAGGACAGGCTCTTCCGCCCGGCCGGAAGTGGCTCCAGCCAGCAGGGCAAGGCCGCTCGCCAGCGAGCACAGCATGGCGGCGCGCGTTACGCGGCGGCCAGCGGAGTTACGCGAATTCGGGAGGGTCATGTGACTCTTTTCTATCGGTTTCGCAACATTTTGGAATGTTAACTAAAGAAGCCGTTTCGGCAAGAGAAAATGTCACATTTTGTTCGCGCACAAACGCGACATCCCTGTCAGTATGCGACGGATAAATCTTTGACAGCCAGGACCTTGCAATGCTGCATGAAGCCTCCAACGTCTCATAGGGCAAGGAGGCCGCCAGCATGAATGACGGAAAAAAGATTGCAGCACTTGGACTCCTGCTGTGCGGGACGCAATTGGCATCGCCGGTTCATGCGGAACAAACGGTGAGTCGCGATCTCAGTTTCACCAAGCGGTCGACGGATTTCTTTGTGAAGAATTCCTTCCCCCTCCTGCCCGTGACGGATGCCACGCGGATCAAGCGCGTTCATGGCACAGTCTTCACCATCACCCGGAAAGGCGAGAAGGCTGGTGAGCCGATTTCCTCTGAAACGCTGTTCAGCCTGACCATCGCACGCAATGGGCACTGCCCAGTAGATGGTGAAAAGCAGAACGATTACAGTGACATCTACAATCGCTATGACAGCTTCGGACTGGGCGCCACCATCCTCAAACAGATACATCTTGGCACCAAGACCTTCAGCTTCGATTACACGTTTCCCGTGCCGCTTCAGGTCCATGCTGCACAAGGAAGCTGCCTTTTCATGAATTTTGACGGCAGCGATTTTGCCAATGGCGAATATACGATGGGCGCTCATATAACAGTCGATTATGACACGGAATCAGAGGCGCGCTCTCTTACGCGCTCCCTGCTTTCAACGGGCACCACAGCACAAAAAGGCCAGATCGCGGGGCTGGACGCCGAGTTTCTTGTGAGCGTCAACAACCGTGATGCGCCATCTCTCAACGCTTATGTCGGCATACCCATTCATCAGGGAGGTCAGATCCCTCCCGGATCAACCATTTTGCACGTATTTGGGAACGCGACCGCCAGCAGCGATCCTCACCGGCCGTTTCCATTGGCGACTACGGGGAAATGGAACATAACCCACAACATCCTTGTCTATACAAAGGACAGTTGCCAACGTGCCTTCCACAATCATATTCCCGGTAAATTCATGTGGAACGATTTGAGCGGCACCGCGTCCCATCCCAACATGAGTTCCGCCTTCTGGACTGACGCTGTGAAAATAGGTTCGGTCGATCTGGGAGGTATTGGGGATCAAAGCACAGTCGGCTCAGCGGTGGCGGTCCCCGGCCGACTGCCGATGGTGGTGCATGAAGGCGATTGCCTGGTCGATGCCATCATCCCCAGCGGAGACATGACGGATCCTCGTCCCTTCAACACCGAAAGCCAAGTCTATGTCGAATATGTAGCGCCATAAGATCATACGAGGGAAAAGAAAATCATTCTGTCCTCTTGCGCTCCCTCCAATATGTCAGTATGAGCAGCGCATTGAGACCGGGTGCGTAGCTCAGCGGTAGAGCATCGCCTTCACACGGCGGGGGTCACAGGTTCAATCCCTGTCGCACCCACCACGGTTTCGCAAGAATTCTCATCAAAATAAAACTTAGTCAGATTCTTCAGAAGGAATCTGGCAGGTAGAAATCTGTTCGGGCGAAAAGCATATCTTATACACTCCGCCACATCATCCCCTCTTCCTCGCACTTCTTCCGATCAACTGATCCAAGCCAACGAAAACGAGGTCGACCCGGTTCGGGCCTATTCCATTCAATAGATCGCAGCGCCCTTTCCAGCACGCAGGGCAAAGCGTAACCTCCGCAAACATTTACGGAGAGTTCACATGAACAAATTACTGGTCATTGGTCTTGTATTTTTCCTGACCGCCTGCGGAATGCAACACGCAGGTTGCCCAACCGATTTGCCTCAGGCCCCAGACGACACAACCGGCGTCAAATCGGCACTCAGAACCTGTAACTGACAAATATTTTCATTATCACACCATGCTTTTCTCTTCCGTCTATTCCTTTATATTGGAACAGGTGGAAGAGAACATAGCCTACTGTCCGGACAGTTGGACAAACTCCACTGACCTCGCGCCCGCATCCTGATATCGGACGATAATCTGACAGAATGATTCGTTCAGAAAACAAGCACCGCTCATAGGTTCAAGGTCCGAAGAAGGGCTCTTTTTCGCCAGCGAAAAGTTCGAATACAATTCGAGATCAAAATGAATGTTGATTTTTGGAACGAATGGAATCTACGCTGCATTCATTGAGTTCTGACCGGAGTTACAGCGTTGAAAACCATCGCCGCGCTTCCCCTCCTAGCCCTTGCTTTCTTCAGTGGACAGGCTCATGCCAGCGCGCAGGGACTGGGCTTCATTTCATCCAGATGCTCGGAAGTAGAGCATCTTTCTTTTGATCCCAGCCAACCCGTGGGTCAGAATGTTCTGGGATTTTTCTCCGGCCTCACAACGGCGTCCGATGCCATTGAGCAAAACGAAGGCAATCAGGCTTACAAAACTCCCGAAATCACAGATGTCCGACTGGTCACGACATCCGTGCAGAAAGAGTGTTCGGAACATCCCGACTGGGAACTGTCCACAGCAGTGACCGAATTCTGGGCAGAAATGACAAAACGGGCAAATACGCATTCAAAATCATAATACTTACATCACAAATCACATATTATCAGGATTTTATAGCAATAAACACATCGATCCCTTCGCTTTTTGTCTTCAGAAGCGCCGTTGCAAGGGCGCTTTTATCCGCACTCGCATCATCAACTTCCACAAAAACACATCCGGGCGATGAGCGGGAACCATAACGTCGTGTGTCTGCATTGAAAGCGTCCCGCCCATAGCAGGCACAATCCGGCGCACGCCAAGGTTCAAAAATCCGCCCTTGGGTGGTCAGGCTATCGATCTGCTCCTCGAACGCCGCCCGTGTGTTTCGCTTAACCACGAACTCTTTTTGAATGCGCGCAATATAATCAGCATCGCTTTCACCACTCACTCGCGGCAACGAACCACCGAAGTAATCCGTGGCGGCCATATCGACAAAGTTGCCGGTGCCGGTCTGAAGGCGGCTCTGGTTACGAATATAGGTCAGCAGTCCGTACATCGCAGTCCATGGCCACGCCAGACCTGCCAGAACACCATCCAGAACAGGCGTATTTTTCTCTGCCACAGATGGAAACCATGAGGCAGGCAACACAGCGCGAATACGCGCTGCAATATCTTTCAAATCTCCAGTTGCCATTTTCTGACGCCTTTTCAGCTTGTAGCTTGGGTCACATTGACAGCTTCAACACGCACCACTGTGGCCGTGCTCCCACCGACATCGGACGTCTGGCCATTAATGGTCAGCACACCCACACTGCTGACAAGACTTCCCGCTGCCTGCACGGCGATACTGGAGACGCGGGTGTACTGACACAGTTCTCCCACAGCGAGTGCGTCAACATAGTTGGTGATCTCATTGACGATCGCGTTCTGAACGGTTGCCAGAGCCACCCCTGTTGCCAGACTTACTGAAAGTGTGATCGTCACCGGGATAACCGTCGCGCGAATGGTGGATGTTTCAACTCCACAGGCTCTTGTTGCCTCAATGGCCGTTTCCACCGATTCCAAAAGACTTTGCGGTGTATTACCGGAGCCATCGTCAATAACCGCATAGAAAAAACCTGAACGATACAGGCCGTCCACCGTCTGATTCTCCACCACCTGATAGCTGAGATTGGACGCAACACCCGAAATCGCTGCCTCAATGGCCGTCAACGTGGCAGAAGCGAGAGAAGCAAACCACAGCGCCACACGACTTTTGACCGCTGCATCGCTTTCCTGATCGGCGCCGTTGGCGGCGGCAGCCAGATTTGTACAGGTATCGATACCAGCAATCTGGGTTCCCAGAAGGTTGACCGAACCCGCCGACACATTTCCGACAGACCCCGCGACAGTACAAACCACGGGACAGGTAATCGAGGTTGTCCCTTGGGGACGTACATATCCCCCCGCTGTCGTGGACCAGTACTGGTTGGTCGTATCTTCCTTTACCGAGAAAGAAACGGTTCCATCCGCTGTCTTGACGACCGCCCCCACAGGAACCACAGCCGACGTGGAATCAGGCGAAAGACTGATGAACGTCTCAGTCGTGGTCGCATATGTCGCGCCCAGACGCGAAATACCAAACTGGCTGATCCATGAATCAACATCCGCGCCAAAAGACGTCGAAAGCCGCGTGACGGAAAGCACCTGCAGAAGCAGGTATTGCAGCCATAAAGCTACCGTCGCATTGCCTTCATACAATGAGCGCAGAACGGAACCGGTCGAGAAATCAAGAAGTGACGAACAGACACTTTTTGCTGTCGCAGATGCATTTTCCACCAGTGTGGAGAAATTCTGTAGTGAAAGATTCATCTCACAATTCCACCGATGATGTCTCGCCCGTGGCCGTACTGATGTAACTGATACTGATTCGACGGGTTCCAAGAGCCGGAGTGGTGAGTGTCACGGAGGGCGTCTGCGTCTGTGAAACGCTGCTCTCCAACGTCATTTGCTGAAGCACGATTGCTTCAATGTCCGCCTGCGTATCCGTTCCTCCCACCCGCCCCGGCAATCCTGCGCCATAGTCCAACGAAAAGAGGTAATCGCCAGCGTTGGTACACAATCTGCGCAGCACACGCTGGTCTCCAAGATCGGCATTGGACGCCACCAGAAGATCACCGCTGTCCGATACGGAAATGTCGGCTCCTACAATATGAGAAATATCTGACATATATAAAAATAAATCCTCAAATTAATATGCGTGTTTACTGAGGCCCACTGGTTGTATCCGGACCGGATTTCACGCCCCCATGAACATGCGAGGTCAGAGCGATCCCCGCAGCTGTCACTTCATCCTTGGCCGTGACACGGCCGGAAACCGTCACATCTCCTTGAATGGAGACATCTCCGATCATGGAAATTCCTGAATTTGTCATGACAAATTCAGTCGAACCCGATTGTATTCCCACCTGTCCCGCTGTCAGTTTTTTATCGCCCAATGCCGCAAATTCAGGCGGAGGAGAGGTCGCATCGAAAACACGGGCAACCACGACGTAATTATCACCGTCTCCTTGCGCCGTTTCCACGAGCACATGCGTGCCAATGGCCGATGGCGCGTAAAGGGTCACGCTCCCCACGGAACAGGCGGTGTCACAGATCCAGCCCGTCTCGGTATTTTCCGGTTGCAAACGCACTTTTACCAAACCGGAAGCCGCATCCGCTGCACTGACTACGCCAAATCGGGCTCGGGCAATCCGGTTGGTGTGGGCGTACATGAGCATGTCAAGAGAACCGCGCAATGACATTGTCCTGTGGCTTTTCTGAAGTTACTGGATGTCACGTGGGCGCAGCATGAGGGATTGTGTCGCATGCTTCTCCGCAAAGGACTGCACAATTTCATCAATAGTGTAGACCAGCGCATCGAAGGATGTAGCGGTTCCCTGTATCCGCACTTTCTGCCGCACCGACAGATCGAGAGCGGGATTAACGTCCATGCGAATGGTGCGCCCATGCGCGGCCAGTTCGCCATAGCGCTGTTTCGCCAACACCAAACACTGGTCGAGCGTGGTTCCAACAGGGGCTGTAAATGTAAACATCTGGCCGGAAGCCGCTCCTTCCGGCCAGCTTGCGGAGTGAACAACCTTCTGGCGCGCATCCCAGGCCGAGACCGTCACGCTCACACCTTCCGTATACAGAGGTCGATGAGACATCCGCATATCGAGCACTGCCGCATCCACACCCGATGAAGATGCCTGCCCATCGCTCCAGTTTAATGTAATGATATCGGTATTTTCATCAGGTTTACGAAAATGAAGGGTGCGGTCATCGACCCACAGGTCATAACCATAATGACGTTGCATCCCCACACAGAAATCCCACGCCGTCTGGTAGCGATGCATACCCGCCAGACCGTGGGCCTTGTGTTCATACTGATAAAACTGACCGACAAATCCGTCGGTCGCATCGATATCCGCGTCCAGCCCCGCCGATTGGGCAAGCTGGGTCATGGCTTCCGCAGCACTCATATTCATGAAGGAAAGTCCGGAAAGTTCCAATGCCATCAGAGCGGCCGACCAGTCACGCCCAGAAACCTGCACAGTCCCTGATGAGGGATGATATTCGATATGATCGATAGATCCGGAAAACAGCTTTGTCTGACTTGAAGAGTTCCCCGTGAGATCATCATCGGAAAATCCACGGAAAATCTGGAATGATGAACTGCTGTCCGGATTCAACTGTAATGGAGCGGAAAGAGATGACGCAAACACAGCGGAAAATGTCGCCGCCTCCGCCATGCGTGACGTACGCACCTCAACACGCTGCGGCACCGGAAGCGTGGTGTTGCCATATTGCACGCTCAGTCGAGGCCGGATGACCCCAGAGGAAAGCTGTGTCGTCAGAAGCGAAGAAGACATAAAAAGATCCGCCGAAACGTGTCCTGTCCTCCTTCGCTAAGTGTCTCAACACGACCGTCCAAGGACGTCTTCATGGCCGATATCATGCCGAGCACCCACGATCATGCGCGAACACCCCCCATGTTCAGCGAAGTGAGCGACTCTCTAAGAACGGCTCCATTCCCACCGTAGAATCCTCTCGCAAGACAAAAAAATCTCCCTCCGTTCGAGGGAGCTTCGGACGGGGAATAACACTCTTATCAACAACATAGCCATTGACTGTATCAGCCATGAGACAGTCCTGACGTTCCCATACACAGAAACGTGAACTCTCTCATTCATGTGTTGGCTCAGCCACCCCTGTCCTGAAAAGGAATGCACATCATGGGCATTCCGTGCGCGTGGGCTTTGCCTGCCAGTCGAGAGTGCACCTGCAAACGTGTCGAGAGAAAGACAGGATGCAACATAGCAAAACCGGGGCGTGGTCATGGCTGACCGCTGTCCTGCTGGGCCTGATCGGCCTGTATCTTTTCCTGGGAGGGGCCTATCTGCTCATCCTCGGCGGCTCATTGTTCTACGTGCTGGCAGGTCTTGTCCTGCTGGCCGTCGTGGCAAGCGGCTTTCGCGCCCCGCGCACGGCCATGCGCCTTTATGCTGGTCTGCTGCTGGTCGCCACCATCTGGTCGGTGGTCGAAAGCGGCTTCGATATCTGGGGGCTTGAAGTCCGCCTCCTCACACTGGTGGGTATCGGCGCATGGCTATTGATCCCCGGCGTCTGGCGCACCGGAGCTAGCTGGCTGTCCGACAAGCGCGAAGTGCTGGGGGCGCTTGTCGTCGCGGGCATCGTGTTGGTGATCGGTGCCTGCACATCCCACTCCATCGAAGGCACCGTGCCCGCTGATCGCATGGCGGCTGCAACACCCGATCTGCACGATGACCAACCGGCAGGTGACTGGCGCTATTACGGTCGCAATGCACAGGGTGAACGCTACACCCCGCTCGCCCAGATCACCCCCGCAAACATCGGCAAGCTGAAGCGTGCATGGGTCACCGAGACAGGCGACACACAAAAGGCTGGCGAAGCTGTCGTCGCCGGTCCGGATGCCGGGCACGAGTTCAACCTCGAACTTACCCCGATCAAGGTCGGTGACACGCTTTACATGTGCACGCCCCATAGCTGGGTGATGGCCATGGACGCTGCCACCGGCAAGATCAAATGGAAATACGATCCGCATCCGGCCAAGGCCGATCTGGATACGAACGTCTATCTCGCCTGCCGCGGCGTGTCCTACTACCGCATTCCCGACGAAATCCAGACATCCTGCCGCGAGCGTATCTATTCGCCGGTGGCGGATGCCCGGATCGTGGCTGTCAACGCTCAGACGGGACAACCTTGTGACGACTTCGGTGACCACGGCTTCATTTCCATGCGAGACTACATGGGCAATGTGCCGCTGGGCTTCCACTTCATCACATCACCCCCGCTGGTCATGAAAAACCGCCTCATCACGGGTGGATGGATCTTCGACAATCAGGCCAACTTCGAACCGTCCGGTGCCGTGCGTGCCTTTGACGCCACCACGGGCAAAATCGCCTGGGCGTGGGATGCAGGCCACAATCCTGAGACATGGACCCCGGGTCCGGGCGACACCCTCACCCGTGACACACCCAACGCATGGGGTGTCTACACCGCCGATCCCGATCTTGGACTGGCCTATATTGGCACCGGCAACGCTCCGCCGGACAACTGGGGCGGCTCTCGTCGTCCGTTCGATGACGCCACTTCCAGTTCCACAGTGGCTCTCGACATCGTAACCGGTGAGCGCCGCTGGCTTTACCAGACGGTCCATCATGATCTGTGGGACATGGATCTGCCCTCAGGCCCCTCCATGGTCGATCTGCCCGGTCCCGATGGCCAGACCATCCCGGCCCCTCGTGCAGAGCACCAAGCGTGGCGAGTTCTTCGTGCTGGATCGTCGTACTGGCCAGCCCGTCCCCGGCTATCCGGTCGAGGAACGCCCTGTTCCGACGGCAGGCCATGCTCCGGATGACCGCGTCTCCCCGACGCAGCCCTATCCGGCCGCCATGCCGAGCCTGACGCCCAAGAACCTCAAAGAAAACGATATGTGGGGCGCCACGCTGCTCGATCAGATGCTATGCCGCATCGAGTATCGTCAGTCGGCTTATGAAGGACAGTTCACACCACCGCATGTCGGCAAGACCACCATCGTCTATCCGGCGTTCTACGGTGTGGTGGACTGGCAGGGCATCACCATCGACCCAGCCCGCAAGCTGATGTTCGCCAATGCGAGCTACCTGCCGTTCCGTATCAAGCTCGACCACCGCAACAGGCTGGAAGAGGAAGGCACGCTGCCGATGTGGCAGGGTCAGGGCAACGAGCCGACGCCGAAAGGCAACGCGCTTGCCATCTCGCCTGACTACGGCACGCCGTATGTGGCCTACACCAACCCGTGGCTGAACCCGCTACAGATCCCCTGCAAAGGACCGGTCTGGGGAACGCTCACGGCCATCGATCTCGTGACCAAGAAGATCGTCTGGCAGCACCCTGTCGGCACGACGCGGGACACCGGCCCTTTCCGGACCCACAACAACCTTCCGCTGCCGACCGGCATGTATAACATCGGCGGCAACATCGTAACGAAGGGCGGCGTGGTGTTTATGGGGGCCACGGCGGATGACTATCTCCGCGCGTTCGATGTGGCGACGGGCAATGTCATCTGGCGTGACCGTCTGCCCGCAGGCGGACAGGCCACCCCGATGTCCTATGACATCGGCGGCAAGCAGTATGTTCTGATTGCTGCAGGTGGCCATGGTGGACTTGGCACCCGCTCGGGTGACTACATCATCGCCTACACGCTCGACGGCGAGCAGGGCACACCAGCCCACTGACACGGACAGTCCGGGCGGACGACGACGCGTCCGCCCGGCGTTCTTCTTCAACACGATTTTCCATTAATCGAACGGCGGTCCCTTGGGGCCGACGCGTTCCCCTGATCGTGGATCACATCCCATGCACCTGACGGACAGCGCGGAGTGGCGGCGACTTGCAGTACGTTTCGGCCTGCCGCTGCTCTCATTGATTGGCAGCACTCCTTCTCGCGCCGCCGATGTCACGCTCGCGATCATCGGTCCGCACGAGTACGACCTGCCCGTAGACTTCAAACCCTTCAACGTGCTGGTCCAGTACGGAGACGGAAACGCCGCCGGCAGCTATTACAACAGCAGCGGCCAGCGGAAACCCGGACAGGGCAGCCACACATGGGCGGGCATGACGAAATACGTCCATTTCCGCACGTTCGAAGCCATTCCCCATGTCGGTTTCGCTTTCGAGATCATCCAGAGCGAAAGCTACAGTCTGGCGAACGGCACCAACTCCGGCGGATTAGGCCCCACGATCGTCGGTCCTGCTGCGTGGTTCAAACCCAACTCCCATAGCACTTTCGGTTTTCAGACCTTCATGCAGACCAACTCCGGAACCCGTGAAGGACTGACTCCGGGCTACTGGTCGAACATCTCCAGCTTCATCTTCGACTACGAATGGAAGCATTTCAGTTTCGATGGAGACGCTGGCACCGTGACCGGCTCCACCAAACACAAAAAGGGCCAGAATCCTTCGTTTCCGGGTGTAGTGTTCTACACAAATCTACGATTCAGTTGGAAAGCCACCAAACTGATCGAACCGTTTCTTGCCTTTGACTGGCAGAACGTCACCGGCACGCATGATTTCACGCTCCATCGTGACATCGCGGATTCAAACAGCCGTGAAGCCACCATGGGCCTTGGCGTCATGTTCAATATCGCGCCCGATCTCAGTTTTACGGCCCGCTACAGCCATTCCGTCGATGGCCGGAATGTCCCCGAAAGCAACGCCTACTACGTGAAGTTCGTCTATCTCTGGCAGTAACGTCCGGCTTCCTCTCCAAATGACAATTTTCTGATATAACATTCATTCCGAATAGCTATAAATCAGAGCCATGGCGTAACCTCGCAAGAACGAGACAGGGAAAGGCAGAAGGAGACGAATGAGCAACGCAGCCGACGAACGATCCGGAGATGCTTTTCCCCGCACGTCATCAAGGGAAATTGCACGCTCATGGGAACGCTGCGAAACGGCCTATGGTCTTGATCCATCCTGCTCATGGACCGCCGATGTTCTTTCAGGTGCCGAGTTCCGTCGCGCCCGCACCCATTCCAGTCTCATGCTCCGCGCCGCCATCCCAGAAATGCGCCATCTTTTCGGACTGGTACAGGGATTAGGCCTGATGGTGTTGCTGGCCGATCCTGAGGCCGTTCTGCTCGCGCGGTGTATCGACGAAGTCCATCTGCCGGCCTGCCGCCGCCTGTGTCTACGGGCCGGAGCCGTATGGGACGAATCAGTGGCTGGCACCAATGGAGTTGGCACTGCCCTGCGCGATCGCTGCCCCATCGCCCTGACGCAAGGCGATCACTGGCGTTTCTGTTTTTCCCTGCTGGAAAGCTACGCCGTCCCTGTCTTCGACGCACAGGGCAAAGTGGCAGGGGCGCTTAACGTCGCCACCTTCAGCCAGCAGAGCACGCGTCCCCTCGCCTCTCTCATGATGGAAACCGTCCAGCAATCCGGACGGCGGATCGAGGAACAGCTTTTCCGTGCCTGTCATACCGGTCAGCGCATTCTCTCTCTTGGTTCAGCCGAAGGCAGTTCCACTCCACTGGTGGCCATCAATGAAAGCGGTGAGGTCATGGGCGCCACACACGCTGCCCGTCTTTTTGTCGGCTGGACCGATGAGATGCTCGACAACCGCGTCAATCTGTTGGGCGAGTTGGAAACCGGACGCGAAATGAGCTTTCGTCACGCTGAACAGAATGTCATCCGCACAGCTCTTGCGGCCGAGGGTGGCAATGCTTCCGCAGCCGCCCGAAGGCTTGGGATCAGCCGCGCCACGCTTTATCGGAAGATGAAAAACATAGAATTATGATGACATTAATACTGATATTTTACATTTATCTTATTCACGCAAAATAGTTACATTTTCTGCATAATAAATGCAATTTTTACCACAAAATCGATTTTTCGATATAAAAATATTTATTAACCATTTCGTGACATATCAATATTCATTCCGGATACCATTTCATTATGGGACGTGCGGAGTCTGTTCCAACCACACTCCTGAGCGGCATGACTGACACCACGCTTTCTTCTGGCACCACCTCTAGCGGCATTACGATTGCCTCTGGAGATACCCTGACTGTCACAGCGGGTGCCTCACTCGTGGACGCGACACTTGCAGAAGGTGCGGTACTTTCGCTTGGAGGCACCGCCAGCAACACATCGGTTGGCAGCAACGCCAGCATGGAGGTGCTTTCAGGCGGTGTCACCAGCGGTGCGTCCGTGTCGGTAGATGGCCTGATTGCTGTCTCAGCCGGAGGCCTCATGCAGGGCACAGTCCTGACGAGCGCGGCACCAGCACACCTTAATGACTATGCTTCCGCAGTAATCTCTGCAGGTGGATCGGGTTCCGGCACCATCATTCTTTATGATGGCGGCGAAAGCGTCTATGGCACGGAAACCGACGACATAATCGGCGGCGATCCATTCGCGACTTCTTGTCAGTCCGGTTCGATCGTGGAGGCAGACGTCCAGGCCGTCTTTTCTGGGGGGCGTTCAATCCATCCCACAGTCAATGCCGATGGTGTGATCCTGGCAGAACAAGGCGGAACTGTCATTTCGGCCGTTCTTTGCTCCAGTGCCTCGCTAGAAACCTCCGCAGGAGGTGTTGCCTCCAACACGGTCCTGGAGAGTGGCGCCAGAGAAATCGTATATGGCTCATCAATAGCCACGACCGTACATGATGGCTTTCAGGCCATTGACAGCGGTGGCACCGCCACATCCGCAGTGATTGGCTCCCTTGGCACGCAATGCATCGACTCTGGTGGAACGGCCAGTAACACGTCGGTTCTTTCAGGAGGCGCGGTTTTCGTTAGCGCTGGAGGCACCCTCACATCCGCCACCCTATCAGGGGGCACACTCACGGACGAAGGCGCGGCGTCATCTCTCACACAAACCAGCGGAACAACCCTTGTCAGCGGGGCAAACGCAACTCTCCAAAGCGCCACATTACAAAGCGGAAACCTGCTGAGCCTCACCGATCACGCAAGCGCCACACACGTTACGCTCAACAGCGGCAATGCCACGGTCACGGATAATGCCGTTCTGTCCTCCGCCACTATTGGAGCGCATGGATCGGCCATCATCACCTCAGCCGGCACGCTTCTCTCCGGCACAGTAATCAACGGCGGCCAATTAAGCGTTCTGGCCAGTGGCGTTGCCAGTGAGACAACGGTCAACAATGGCGGCGCAATCCAGATTGCGGCTGGAGGTCAGGCGTATGACACACACCTCCTGACGAAGTCGGCAATTATTGGCAATGGTGGTTCGGCCTTTGCCACATATGTCGATGAAAACTCAATAATCTCCGTCACATCAGGCGGTTTTGGATCTGACCTGACGCTTGAAGACAATGCCAATGTGAATGTCTATCAGGGCGGAAAGCTCAGTAATGTAACGGTAAACAATGGGTGGCTGGCTCTATACGCTGGTGGAGAAGCTGATTTCGTCACCATAAATTCCTGCAATCTGCAATCTTCTGTCACGTATGGAAGTTTCAAGATTCAAGGACTGGGTGCCTATGTCGTAGGCACAGTGCGAAATGCCACCATCAATTCAGGCGGCCTGCTTACTCTAATGTCCTCGGCAACCGCTGGAAGCGGTGTCAACATCACAGTGAACTCCGGCGGCCTTCTGCGCGATTATTATAATGGCCATGCGATTGACGCCGTTCTTGAAAGTGGCGGCACGGAACTCATCTCCGGCCTCGGCTACAGCACCGCAACCACCGTCAACAATGGCGCTGTCCAGTCCGTCACAACAGGCGGTATCTCCATTGCCGCACAGGTACAATCAGGGGGGCTTCTGTCGGCTGCCGGAAAATCGGCTCAGGCCAAGAACACGACTGTTGTCAGCGGGGGCACCCTTACGCTCTCGAATGGCGCGGTTGGAATCAATGATACTTTCTCTGGTGGGTCCGCAATTGTTTACAATGGCGGTACACTGAGCGGAGCGACCCTATCGGCAGGAGATGTGACTCTCAGCGGCGGCGCACTTACTGATGGCAATTTCCAGTCCGGTACCACTCTCACATTACTCAACCACGCAAACGTCACCTCCCTTAGCGCCACCAGCGCCATGGTGAATGCCGCTTCAGGAACAACTCTGGGTCTCACAACGGTTTCCGCTGGCAGCCTGCAGGTCAGCGGCACGCTCTCCGGTGGCACACTTACCAGCACCACTCTTTCTCTGGCATCGGGGGCCACAGCGCGCTCAGCTATACTGGCCGGAACCACACTGAACATGGCTTCCGGCGCCAGCGCATCGGGTCTTGCCCTGACAGATGGCACATCCGTTGCCCTTACCCCAGGCAATGTTTTCATCAGCGGCATTGTGGAACAGGGTGGCACGCTTGCCGTCGCCTCTGGCGCGACCGCCTCCGCCCTGACCGTAAATGATGGCATACTCAACATTTCCTCTGGTGGCACAGTCACCTCCGCTCTTCTTGACGGAGGAAATACCGTTATCTCTTCAGGTGCCAGCCTGATCAGCGGCACTGTTCTCGATAACGGAAACCTGACGATACAGTCAGGTGCCATCATGTCGGCGCTCACGCTCTCAGGTGGATACGCCAACCTTGAATCCGGCGCGGAGTTGTCCGGGGCAGCGCTGTCTGGAGGCAACACCACATTGCAAAGTGGTGCACTCCTTATCAGTGCGACATTGGAAAACACCGGCATCGTCACAGTCCAATCCACAGCTTCTGCCAGTGATGTAAACATAACTGGTGGGCGTCTTCTCGTTGAAAGTGGTGGACAGACTGATCACGCATCTGTCGCTGCCAATGGCACTCTTTATGTCAGTGGTGGCGGCGCCACCTCGACCCTTGTGTCCGGTGGCAGCCTGAGCATTGATGCCGATGGTAGCGCTGCCAACACAACTGTTGTCGATGGGGGTCAGCTTACCGTTGGCGATCCTTCGACAAGCACGGACACCATAGTCTCATCAGGCGGAACGCTGGTTGTGGATTCCAGCGGTGTCGCTTCCAACACAACGGTTCTCACTGACGGAACCCTGATTGTAAGTTCCGGCAGTCTCGCAAATACCACGACCCTGACAGGCGGCTCTGCTTTCATCACTGGCAGTGGCGCCCAGTTACAGACTGCCACTCTGAGCGATAACGCCACACTGACTGTCACGGATCATGCAACTGCTACGAATGTAACGGTTGAAAGCGGTCTGATCGACGTAACCTCGACCGGCTCTCTCGACGCTGCGAATGTAGACAGTGGAGGCACGATTTCCGCCACGAATGGAGCCATCCTCTCTGGCATTACAGTCAACGGTGGAAAATTGGAGGTCGACAGTGGCAGCCTGGTCAGCACTCTCGTCGCACAAGAGGGGGCTGCTGTGCATATGGTGGGAGGAACCGTCGTTTCCGCCACCATCTCCAATGCCGGTCTTGAGGTCACCAGTGGCAGCGTGGCCAGTGATATCAGCGTTCTGGCAAGCGGCGTCTTTGTCGTAGGAAGTAACTCCATCAGCACGGATGCCCTCATCTCATCCGGTGGGACTGCTTCTCTCAGCGGCGGTACAGGCAGCCGAACTCAACTCTTTTCCTCTGGCAGAGAAATCGTTTCTTCTGACGGTCGAGAAATCTCGGGAGTGGTCAACAACGGTGGAACGCTGGAGGTGCTTGACGGCGGCACGGCACAGCAAATCATCGTGTCGAGTGGAGGACAGGTGGACGTGGAGGGTGGCATGCTGGAAAGCGCCACCTTGTCGTCCGGAAGCACACAAAACGTATCGCTCGGCGCAACGGCAGGGGCGTCAACCGTAAAGAATGGTGCTGCCGAAAACATATTATCCGGTGCTGTGGAGTCCGGCGGCACGATTGAAAGTGGCGGCTCTCTGAGCCTTGCATCCGGCGGTAGCGGCACAGACATCAATCTGCTCTCTGGCGGCGTCATCAGTGTCATAGATGGAGCACGCCTGAGCGATGTTACCTTTGCCTCGGGAGGCACCATTGATCTCGATAGTGAATACTGGTCTGCGCAGGATAACGACCGTCCGACCTTTATCGTTGATTCCGCAGGATCAGCCACTCTCAGTGCAACAGAAAACGGGCATGATTACCTCTTCACGCTCATCGGAGATTATACCGGTCTGACCGTAGAACGGCAGAAAGACGCGGACGGAACTGTCGAACTGGTCATGACCGGAGATGGCGCGGCCTGCTACTGTCGTGGAACGCTCATCCGAACGCCAGAAGGCGAACGTCCTGTTGAAAGTCTTCGCATCGGAGACAGGGTAGTCACATACCAAGGTGAACATCGGGCAATCCTGTGGATCGGTCGTCGAAACCACCCGGCAGATCTGGTTGCAAACAATCTCATGATTGCTCCAGTCACATTCCGTGCCGGATCTCTTGGCAATGATCTTCCCTTGCGGGATCTAAAAGTCTCTCCGCTTCATTCCATGTATGTCGAGAATGTTCTGATTCCGGCCTCTGCACTGGTAAATGGCCAGACCATACTTCAGTCTGGGATTGGCGAAGATATCGAATATTTTCATATCGAATTAGAAACACACGACATCATCTTCGCGGAAAACGCTCCATCGGAAACATTCCTCGATACCCAGAGCCGTAGCATGTTCCATAATGCCGAGGAATTTTACCGGCTTTATCCGAATCTTTCCCGTCCCCCGGCACAATTCTGCGCGCCACGCATTGAGCATGGTCCGGAGTTGGAGTGCATTCGACAAAATCTGGTGCGACAAGCCTCCTGTCCACCAACGCTTCATCCCGGCCATGTGGATGAACACGCGAACGGATTTATCCGCGGCTGGGCACGTACCGATCAGCCAGATGCCACACAGGCCACCCTCGTGCTTATGGAACACAATGTTCCGATTGCCCTGTTTCATGCGAAGCTCCCTCGGCCGGATGTCATCGCAGCCGGAATTCATGGCTTTGGCTTCGAGGAAAATATTTCTCACCTCCTCGATCCCCATCTTTCTCACGAACTCGAACTGCGCCTTGCTTCGGATCGTACGCTGCTTGCAGGATGTCCGCTCGTCATTGAAGCAACGGCTTCCGCCCAACCGCAGCAGCCAACGTCTCCATTGCAGGGGCATGTGGACATGGCCAATCACACGCATCTGAAAGGCTGGGCCTGTAATGATGAACTGAATCCGGCTTCTGTTGAGTTAGAGATTTCCGTCAACAACCATCCTGTGATCCGGACACTCGCCAATGTCCTGCGCCCCGATCTTCAGCGCCAGCGCATTGGAAGCGGCTGGCATGGGTTTGATCTTCGCTTTCCCTCCCCGCTTGTGGCTTCGCAACAGCACATCGTGCGCATCTGTCGTGTCTCCGATGGCACAGAACTGCCCGGATCACCGGTTATTCTTGAACCCATCGCTCATTTTGAGCAGGAAATCAGTTCTCTTCTCGGACAAGCCAGAAAGACACTTGCCTACAGACAAGATCGCGCTCGTCTCATGAATATTCTTGATGAACAGATGCGCCTTCTTGTCGTGCGCGATACTGAAGACAATCGGCAGTCATTCAAAGAGCGTGATCAACAGGCTCGGCGAGCGGGCACACCCGTTCCTCTCCCGCACCGTTCTTTACTTTTACTTGTGGAACAGCTTTCCGAAATTTTGTCTGAGAGAAACGGTATCCTCCAGCATCTGCTTACGATTCAGGATCTCGGTTTCAGGATCACGGTCGCGACAATTAATCGTACAGATGACGATAATAGAATCCTTCAATATCTTTCAGAAAACGATCTTTCAATCGATCTGCCATTCCGTATCTTTGGCATCGAAAATTTTCTGCGCCAACATGGAAAAGATTTCGAGGTCGTGCTGACAAAAGGCATGGACATGGCTGTCCGCTATGTGCCTCTGATCCGAAGTGGTCTCCCCTCGATACGGATTCTTATTCTTTCGGATGGCCTGTCCCCCGCTCATGACTGCAGGAAAAAACACGTTGCCGAAATTTCCACAGTCTTTCTGGCTGATGGTGTCGTGACATCCTCAAAAGCTGAAAGCCAGTTCTTGCAGCAAGCCGTTCCAGGAACACCAGTTTTCGACATACCTCTTATACAGGCATCAACTGCCCAACCAAAGCGAGGCTTCGATCGACGTGCCGGCCTTCTGGTTATTGATGAAGCTTGTTCACCTCTCTCCCTGTCATCTTCTCTCTCAGCACTGACGGTCGATTATCCTGACATAAAAATATCTTCCGATGTCATGGAAGTGCCTTATCCCCGAGCTGTAATTGCGGCACAAACCTCTGACATCCTCCCCTTCCTTGCCGCAGGCGTGCCGGTTTTATTCACACATAATCGCGAACAGAATACCCCTTCATATATCCCTGTTTTATCCGAGATTCTGCCCTCTGAATCCTTAACAATATTGAAAAATATACTAACGAAACGGAATACCTATTATCGCGCAGCACGCCTTACACGTGATTGGCACGATGCAATACATGAAAAACTGCAAAAAAAATGGAAAAACGCTCTCAGTATGTGTCCCGAAACCCCCTCTTCATCTGAAGAAGAAAACACTACGAGTAACTCCCATAATAATTTTTCCCAAACACCTCTTCTAACATAAATATTTACTTAAAAAGGCGAGACTGTGCGCGAGTGATTTCAGTCCAGGTCACCTTGATCTCATCAGGTTGTCGCAAACCCATGAATCATAACCGTCTGAAATCACTCAATTCATTTTCGGTCAGACAGTGAGATTCATCCAGTTGGCAAAAGCTACCATCTGCTCTGTGGTCAGAGCATCTTCTCCAATAGCCATGGCAACAGGATTGCCTTTGACCGGTTCGGAAGAGAATACGTCAATCTGTTGAAACTGGGATTCAGAGGTGGATGTCAGCTTATCCGCAAAGATTAAGTATTCTATTGTGGGTGTGGCGCGGTGCGTAAAAGCCTCGCCGGATTACCAGCCACGGTTGCACCAGAGACCACATCATGCGTGACGACACTTCCTGCGCCGATAGTAGCATTATCTCCGATTGCGATACCGGGCAGAATAATGGCCTCATCACCGATCCAGACATTTTTACCGACGGTAATGGGACGGCCAGATTCCAACATTTTCTGACGTAATTTAGGGACTCGCGGGTGATCAGCGGTCAGTATCTGAACGCCGGGGCCAATCTGCGTGCCGTCCCCAATCCTGACAGGTACCACATCAAGCACGGTGCAGTTGAAATTCAGAAACACATTGTGTCCCAAAAAGATGTTATAATCGTAATCGCAGAGGAAAGACGGTCGGGCAGAGATCTCTCAAGTTTATTGTAACGGGCAAGCCATTCAGTACATTGCGCCATATCGTGCTGCAATTCGGGGGCGCTGGCGACATACAGATCGCCAGCCAGCATTTTCTGTTTTTCGCTGTGCTGAGACATCATGTCAGATTATGCAACGCCTTGCCGAGAGGCGGGGTAAGGCGCCAGGCGCATAAGCCGCCAAATCTTACCATCTACCAGATACCTGAAGCCGCAGCACGCCATCAGCTACAGTCACCCGCATCCAGAAGTCTTTTGGATCGCCTCCATAAGGGGCGGTCGCCCAATCCGAACGGCCGTCGGTGAGAACACTGCTGAACATCGCGCGTCCGTCCGAGAGTTCAATCCCGGCTTTGACCCAGTGTTTTTCATCAATACGGACTATGAGACCAGCCTGATCGTACAGTTTCTCATATTCAGCACGAATACGAAGCTGCGCCGAAATTCAGCTTTCCAAGACTACGCTTCATGCAACGTAATATCTTGAGATTGATTATTCTTGGCAGAACGTAAAATCCTATGCGGGCGTTAAACTCTGAGCGAAGAAGGCCGCTTTTGACAGCGACCCTAACGCCACCAAATCAGAGCTATATGCCCTCTGCAAATCTCTCACTCGACCCCAAGATATTTCTTTACAGCGGGCAGACCGGGGGCGCCATCGGCTGTTGTCACACCGTCGAGCCATTTATCCAGCACACCGGAATTAGCTTTCAGCCAATCTTTCGTTGCCTTGGGTGCCGGGATCCGGTCGTCGCCAATAGCCTTCATCATCTCGTTCTCGCCGGGAATGGTGAATGTCATCTGTTTGAAAAGCTTTCCGACATTGGGACACGCTTCCACATAACCTTTGCGTGTCACGGTATGAACAGATGCCGCCGCACCGAAATCCTCCTCCCCACCGGTCAGATACGTGATCTTGAAGCGCATGTTCATTGGATGCGGCTCCCAGGCAAGAAAAACGATGGGTTTATGTGCCCCGATCGCCCGTGTCACCTGTGACAGCATGCCCTGTTCACTGCTCTCATTGAGATGGAACTTGCCCAGCCCGAACTGATTTTCCTTGATCAGCTTAAGAATGATCTGATTTCCGTCATTACCCGATTCAATCCCATAGATGGTGTAATTGAGTTTCGGTCCCCACGCGGCAATGTCCTTGAAATCCTTCAGTCCCTCTTGCGACACATAATCCGGCACACCCAGCGTATAATGCGCACCGTCAAGATTGGTCGCGATCCGCTCAATGCGTCCACGTTTCATATACGGTCCAATGACCGACTCACCCGAAGGCTCCCAGTCGCTGGGAAAAACATCGATCCTGTTATTCTCCATGGAAAGATAAGCCACGGATAACGTAACCAGTGTCGTCTTGGGTGTGTAACCCAATGCCGTGAGGATGTTCGATGTTACCCCAATAGTGGCGGCGGCATCGCTCCAGCCGACATCTCCAATCCTCACGACATCGCAGGAGGCAGGATCAGCAGCTCTTGCAGAGAATGTTCCAAACGAGAGTCCCACAAGAGCAGCAGCGGCGAAAAATCTTGCTTTCATCGAAAGAGATATCCTTTCAGGTGAGACCGGCCTGCACATCGCAACACAGTGTGCGCCCACTACGTTACGATACCGGAATTATTGTAACGACATACAACCCCATGTGCGACGTAAGCCCATTGGCGTTCACAATAACGTCAGGACCAACCCTGACGGCTCTCCGCTCTCCTCAACAGACACGGAAATTCTTTTTTATCTCGAGTCCTTCACGCACTGCGCGGCGTACCCGTGATAGCTCCCAGCATGTCCGCGTCGTCACACAGACCAACAATCTGTCCGCTATCGGCAATCAATACGGGCGTATTGCTGCGCTGACGCAGAACAGCTACCGTGTTGAGCGTCACACTTGAAGATGTGCAGCAGATGTGACCTGAGCGGAGAGCCAATCCAGCCAGATCGTCTCCTTCCACCTGCTCCATGGCCACCTCCAACCCGTCCGAACGGCTGACCACACCCGTTGCCGGATTCAGCACATACAGACCGCGCTCATCGAGAACGATATTGCCATCTGCAGTCCTGCCGCACATATCGAGTGGCCGCATGACACTTGCCGCCGTCAGCAGCGGCAACGGATTCATATGCCGCACGAAGTCCCGCACATAGTCATTGACCGGAGCGGATACGATGTCTTTCGGAGCACCAATCTGGATGATGCGTCCTTCCCGCATGATGGCAATGTGGCTGCCGATCCGAAATGCCTCATCAATGTCATGACTGACAAAAACAATTGTCTTTTTCAGACGCTTTTGCAGATCAAGAAGCTCATCCTGAAGTTTGCGCCGGATCAGGGGGTCGAGAGCGGAGAACGGCTCATCCATGAGAAGAATGTCAGCGTCTGTCGCAAACGCCCGGGCCAGCCCGACACGCTGCTGCATGCCGCCGGAAAGCTCCGAGACATACGAATCCGCCCAACGTGAAAGCCCAACAAGCTCAAGCTTTTCATCAGCGACTTTCCGGCGTGCCGTGGGCGTCATGCCACGCAGTTCCAGCCCGAACGCCACATTTTCCCGCACCGTACGCCATGGCAACAACCCGAACTGCTGAAACACCATCGCCACCCGCGTCCGTCGCATCTCACGCAGCGTATCGTCGTCACAATTGGCGATATCGACATGCGCCGCTCCATTGCCGATTTCGACACTGCCCCGCGTCACCCGATTGAGACGGTTCGCCGCCCGCAACAGCGTGGACTTTCCAGAACCGGAAAGGCCCATCAGCACACTGATCTCACCGCGCTGAACCTCCAGCGTTGCACCGGCCACACCGACAGTCACACCCAGTTCGGACGCAATCTCCTCACGCGTGCCTCCCGCATCGAGTCTACGAATGGCCTCGGCAATCGCTCCAGATGCATTGGTACGATGAAAGAGAATATCGACATTGCGAAAGGCGAGCGCGGTATTGAGTTCCGGGGTGTCCATCGGCTCCCTCCTTTCTCAGTGTTTGGCGCTGTGACGACACAGACGATCGAGAATGATCGCCACAAGCACGATGGCCAGTCCGGACTCGAAACCCGTGTCAATCTGGACCGTATTGAGCGCCCGCACCACGGGCACACCCAAACCACCCGCTCCCACAAGAGCTGCGATGACCACCATGGAGAGGCTGAGCATGATGCACTGACTCATTCCTTCACGGATCATGGGAAGTGCCGAGGGTATTTCCACTTTCCACAGACGTTGCCGTGCCGTTGCGCCAAAAGCATCTCCCGCTTCCAGCAAGGCCTGAGGAACCGAGGAAATACCGAGTTGCGTCATGCGGATCGGCGCGGGGATGGCAAAAACAATTGTCGAGATCATTCCCGGAACCGTCCCCAGACCGAAAAGAATCAGGGTGGGAATAAGATAAACAAAAGTCGGCAATGTCTGCATGAGGTCAAGCACCGGATGCAGCGTCCGGGCCAACCACGGGTGATGCGCCGAAGCAATACCGATCGGCACCCCGATGATCATACAGGCCACTGTGGAGAAAAAGATGAGCGTCAACGTCGCCATCGTGTCCTGCCAGTAGCCCTGATTGATGATGAACAGCAGCCCAAGAACCATGAGCAGCACAGGAGAAAGAGCCCGTTTCCACACCCACACTCCCACCGCCAACACCGCTACAAGCAGCAACGAAGGAATCGAAAGCAGAAAGCTTGTGACACCATCCGTACAGAACGAAATCGCATCACTCAGGGCATTGAAACCGCCCTGCCAGTGATCGCGAATCCAATCCACACCGGAAGATGCCCAGTCACCAACAGGGATTTTATGGGAGGTGATCCAGTCTTCCAGGCCGTTCATCGCTTTCCCTTCATGCCTTACGAAACCACGGTTTCCGAAAGAAACACTCCGCACGGCGCAGGCGTCCGTCAGAAAGACGCCTGCGCTGGCTCGACTGTGGGTGACAGCATCACAGCGCACACCTTATCATTGCGTTCAAGCAACAGAAGCAATTGTCCCCTTCCGACGCAAGCTTGCATGGTTCCGTCTTAGCAACGGCTTTCATTCCATTTCACTGGAACTTGCCCGTTGAACAGGCAATCAATCTTTCTGGATGAATGCCCGAATCTAGAACACGAATATAAAATTTCCTGCAATTCCATCGAAACAACCAATTTTTTATGAACCCACAAAAAGCATGGACTTTTGATTTCGATATCAACATAAAATAAGCGTTGAACGACCATTCAAACCCACTGGAGTCCTGCCTATGCAGTCTCCCAACCCCTCCTCGTCTCCCCGTCTTGATGACGAACGACGCCAGAATTTCATTGCAGCCACGATGTCCATCCTGGCCGAGCATGGCTATGTGGGAACGACCCTTGCCCGCATCGCGGAACGCGCAGAGGTCTCGCCCAGTCTTCTCGTCCACTATTTCGGCGATAAGGACAGCCTTCTCGGAGCCGCTTTCTGGTCGCTCTCGGAATCCTTATGGCGGGAAATCCTCCGGCGCTTCGCGACGGCACGGGATTCTCGCGCACGCCTGCAAGCCATCATCGATTCCCTTCTGGCGCCAGAGCAGTTCCGTCAACGTGAAGGCGCGGTGTGGCTTTCGTTCTGGGGACAGGTGCCCTACGCCCCCACTCTCAAACGTATCCAGCATATCTACCAGCGTCGCATGCTCTCAAATCTCTCTTACGATCTGAGAGCGCTTGTCCCCGCCCAAGAGGTGCGCCCCCTTGCCACCGCCATTGCCTCCCTAATCGACGGCACGTGGCTGCGCGCCGCTCTTTCCGAGTGGCAGGAGGCCAACAGCGCGGCAGCCCGCACACAGGTCACAGCCTTTCTCGACAGTCAGATCGCGCGACATGCTCTGACCGATCTTTCTCCAGTCCCCATTCCGCAAACGAGAACAGAAATGAAAACATGCCACAACTGGATCGACGGCCAGTTCGTAACCACCAACGGCCCCCGTTTCGAGACACGCAATCCTGCAACTGGAGAGTTGCTCGCTGAAGTCGAAACTGCCGGAAAAAGCGAACACACCGCCGCCATTGCCAGCGCCCGGCGTGGCCAGAAAGTCTGGTCACGCATGACCGGTACCGAACGCGGGCGCGTTCTGCACAAGGCTGCCGAACTACTGCGTCGTGACAATGCCGAACTCGCCCATCTGGAAACACTCGACACCGGCAAACCGATTGCCGAGACGTCCACCGTGGACATCCTCTCGGGAGCCGACGCGCTGGAATATTTCGGCTCACAGGCGTCCTCACTTTCCGGAGAATCTATCGATCTCGGTCCCGAAGCTTTCGGCTACACGCGCCGGGAACCTCTGGGCATCACGGCAGGTATCGGCGCATGGAATTACCCCATCCAGATTGCTTGCTGGAAATCCGCTCCGGCTCTTGCCTGCGGCAATGCCATGATTTTCAAAAGCTCCGAGATGACACCGCTGACGGCAGTGCGACTGGCCGCCATCTACAAAGAGGCCGGGCTGCCCGATGGCGTCTTCAACGTGCTGCATGGCGCGGGTGATGTTGGCAAACGCCTGTGTGCTGAACCTGAAATCCGCAAGATCAGTCTGACCGGCTCAGTGCCCACCGGCATTGCCGTCATGCGGGAAGCGGCGAACACACTGAAATATGTCACACTGGAATTGGGGGGGAAATCCCCGCTCATCATCTTCGACGATGCCGACATCAACAATGCCGTATCTGCTGCTCTCCTAGGAAATTTCTATTCTGGAGGGGAAATATGCTCAAATGGCACCCGTGTTTTCGTGCAGTCCGGTATCCGCGAACGCTTTCTGTCGGAACTCAAGCGACGAGTGGAAGCCATGCGTATCGGCGACCCGCTTGCTCCCGATACAGATATCGGCGCGCTCATCAGCGCATCTCATCTGGAAAAAGTCCTGTCCTATGTGAAAAGTGCCATCAATGAAGGCGCGACTCTCCTTACAGGAGGCAAGCGTCTGACGGACGGCACGTTCTCTCAGGGCGCGTTCATGCAACCAACCGTGTTCGTAAATTGCCGCGACGACATGAAAATCGCCCGCGAGGAAATTTTCGGTCCGGTCATGACTGTCCTCGACTTCACCAATGAGGAAGAAGTAATCGCACGGGCCAATGCCACCGAATTCGGTCTGGCGGCCGGTGTCTTCACCTCCAATCTGGCTCGTGGGCACCGTGTCGTGGCGGCACTGGAAGCCGGCACCTGCTGGATCAATCAGTACAACATAACGCCCATAGAACTTCCCTTCGGGGGTTATAAGAAATCTGGTCTCGGACGCGAAAACAGCCGTGCTGCTCTTGAGCATTACACACAGATCAAGACCGTCTACGTCGCGCTCGGTGACGTGGAATCCCCCTACTGACCCCACCGGAAATGAGGGCTGCCCGCATGCAGGAATTCGATTACATCATTGTCGGCGCAGGATCGGCCGGCTGTGTCCTTGCCAATCGCCTGACCGAGGACGGCAAAGACAACGTGCTGCTTCTGGAGTTCGGTGGCAGCGACAAGTCCATCATCGTACAGATGCCCACAGCGCTTGCCATGCCCATGCACAGCAAGCGCTTCAACTGGTTCTATGAAAGTGAACCCGAGCCGCATCTTGGCGGACGGCGTATGTTCACCCCACGCGGCAAGGGACTTGGCGGCTCATCCTCCATTAACGGCATGGTTTATGTCCGTGGCAATGCACTGGATTTCGAAGATTGGGTAAAGGAAGGAGCAACCGGCTGGTCCTATGCCGACGTCCTGCCCTATTTCAAAAAGGCGGAATCCTGCACAGAAGGCGACGATCTCTACCGCGGACGCACAGGCCCACTGCACACGCAATACGGCACGGTGGACAATCCACTGCATGCGGCATGGCTTCTGGCTGGATATCAGGCAGGTTATCCCGTCACCCACGACTACAATGGCTACCAGCAGGAAGGCTTTGACAAGATGAGCATGACCGTAAAGAACGGTCGGCGCTGGAATACGGCCAATGCTTATCTGCGTCCGGTCATGCACCGGAAAAATCTCGAAGTGCATCAACAGTCGCGCGCGACGAAAATTCTCTTTGAAGGCAGGCGCGCAGTTGGCATCGTCTATATGCGCGGCAACAAGGAATGTATCGCCTACGCACGCAAAGAAGTCATTCTCTCTGGTGGTTCCATCAACTCTCCGCAGCTTCTGCTACTCTCTGGGATCGGACCCGCTGCACAGCTCAAGGCTCTCGGCATCCCTGTGATCGCAGATCGACCCGGTGTGGGAGAAAACCTTCAGGACCATCTGGAATTCTATTTTCAGATCGCCTGCAAGAAACCGATTACGCTTTATTCCGCAATGAACCCTCTGGCCAAATTCAAAATCGGCCTACGTTGGTTACTGCGCAAAGATGGCCTCGGAGCCACCAATCATTTCGAAAGCTGTGGCTTTATCCGCAGTAAGGCCGGAATCCCCTACCCCGACATCCAGTTCCACTTTCTTCCCCTTGCCGTGACGTATGACGGCAAAGGCCTGGCATCCGGCCACGGCTATCAGGCCCATGTCGGCCCGATGCGTTCGAAAAGCCGGGGCCATGTGCGGCTCAAATCGGCAGATCCGACCGACAAACCCAGTATCCTGTTCAATTATCTCAGTCATCCCGACGACATGGAAGAAATGCGTGCCTGCGTACGTCTCACACGCGAACTGTTCAATCAGGAGGCGTTCAAGCCATTCCACGGGCACGAGTTGCAACCCGGTGAAGACTGCGTGACAGACGAACAGATTGATGAATTTGTACGTCAGAAAGTGGAAAGCGCCCTGCATCCCTCCTGTACCTGCAAGATGGGTGCTGCCGACGATCCCATGGCCGTCGTGGATCCCGAGACACGTGTGATCGGTGTCGAAGGCCTTCGTGTGGTGGATTCGTCCATCATGCCGCGCGTAACCAACGGAAATCTCAATGCTCCCACAACAATGATCGCGGAAAAGGCAGCCGATCATATCCGCAACCGTCCCTTACTCCCTCCTTCCTCCGCTCCTTATTACGTCGCACCGCAATGGGAGATCCGGCAACGATGAGCGTGGCGCTTGAGACCCTGACGGGAGAACACCTCCTTTCGATCGTGCCGGATCTTGCACGATTGAGAATCACGGTCTTTCGGGAATGGCCCTATCTCTACGACGGCAACATTGCCTACGAAGAAAAATATCTTCATGCCTACATGCAAAGCCCCGGGACAGCGGTGGTTGTCGCACGTGACGGGCATGAGGTCGTGGGCGCATCCACCTGTCTGCCACTGAAAGACGAGATGGCCTGTATCCGCGTACCTTTCGAGGCGCGCAGGCTGGATACGTCAGATTTCTTCTATTTTGGAGAATCCGTGCTTCTGCCGCCATGGCGAGGTCAGGGTATCGGCGTGCGGTTTTTCGAGGAACGTGAAAAACACGCGCGTATAACAGACAACGCCCGTTTCGCGGTTTTCTGCGCTGTGCATCGCTGGAAGACCGATCCACGCCGCCCCGCAAATGCCCAGAACCTCGCAGAGTTCTGGAAGCATCGCGGGTTCACTCTCTTACCATATGTCTCATGTCATCTCGACTGGAAGGAACCGGGCCTTGAGGGACACCGTGACCATCAGCTCGATTTTTACATCAAGTCGCTGCATGGGGATGCGATCCCCAATGCCCTGCTCCACAAGGAACCCTCCTGATGCCTCCTTCTCTGCGCCTTGGTGTGCTGGCATGGAAAGTTGAAAACATCGCGTCTCTTGACGACTACGCGCAACATCTTGATCGCCTCGTTGCTGAAGGAGCGCGAAAGGCCGATCTGCTGCTGATGCCGGAATATGCGTGCATGGAAGCCGCACATGCCGTGATCCAACAGCCCGATCCGGCTGCGGAACTTCACGCCGTCTGCACACACAGCGACACCATTCTCGACATCATGAGGGAGACAGCAAAAAAACATGCGGTGTGGCTCATGCCCGGCACGCTTCCTCGTCCCGAAACGGAAGGTATCCGCAACCGTGCGCCCCTGATTTCCCCCAATGGCACGGTCGCTTTTCAAGACAAGCATGTCATGACCCGGTTCGAGACGGAATCATGGGGCGTGCGCGCGGGCAATCCACCCGGCGTGTTCGAGACACCATGGGGACTGATCGGGACATCCGTTTGCTACGATTCGGAATTTCCTATGTTGGTAAGGGCACAGGTCGAAGCCGGAGCATGGCTGATCCTTGTGCCGACCTGCACGGACTCACCGCACGGTTTCAACCGCGTAAAGATTTCCGCTCAGGCCCGTGCGCTGGAAAACCAGTGCTTCGTGGCAGTCTCTCCCACGGTTGGCGATGCGCCGTGGCTTGCAACATTGGATGAAAATCGTGGCTGCGCGGGTGTGTACGGCCCCATTGATCGTGGATTTCCCGATGATGGTGTGATCGTGGAAGGCATCCTGAACAAGGGTGGGTGGGTGTTCGCCACACTCTCACCGGACAGTCTGAGCGAGGTGCGGGAAAATGGCGCGGTCCGCAACTACCGTGACTGGCCGAAATCCGTTCCACAATCCCGGATCAATCCTGTCGAACTTTCCTGATATCCGCGCCCGTCACGCGCTTTCGAACAACGACCCGTCGCAAATATGAAAGTTCCTCATTTTCGCGTCATCTATCGTATCGAATACCCTTCTCCAGAAAAGAAAACCCGACCATGACCGCAGAAACTTTGAAGAACCTCTTCCAACAGCCTTTGGCGGAACGTGACCCTGCTGTTGCGTCGGCGATTGGTGCCGAGCTTGAGCGCCAGCGCGACGGGATCGAACTGATCGCCTCCGAGAACATGGTCTCCGAGGCCGTGCTTCAGGCCCAGGGC
>NZ_WOTH01000015.1 GCF_011516945.1 Acetobacter estunensis | reverse complement strand
TTAACCCCGGACCAGATGGCCAACAGCAACGCCGTCAGAAGGGCGGCATAACAACAACCGGGTATAGCTTATCAAGCCCGCAAAACTGTCCGAACGGACGGGACCACCTCAAAAAGTCAGCAGTGCTGATGGCACGACCACGGGAAATTCGACAGCTTCAACGGTGGCCGTTGATTCGGACTCAGCGTCCTACAAGGTCACCTTTGATTCCAGTGGAAATCTGGAAGGCGTGACCAATGCGAGTACGGGCGCGGCCGTCGGAAACGGTTACTCGGGTTCTGCTGTGTCTCTCCCGGTAACCTTGTCGTACACAGGTACAAGTGCGACATCCGTCGTGCCTGCCGGGCAGAGCATCGATCTCAGTCTTGGCGACTTCGGCTCCTCCAGTGGGCTCACCACAGCTGCGGCGAACTCAACAACACCCACGATTGTCAGCGACAGTGCGACCTCCGCTACATATGAGGGGATTTCCATGCAGTCGGATGGGTCGATCATGGCCACCTTCAGCAATGGTGATACACAGCTGGTGGGCAAGATTGCTCTCGCTTCATTTGCTAATGCCAACGGATTGATGGCGGTTGACGGGCAGGCCTATGTCGCTACATCCGATTCTGGATCGGCCAAGGTGGGCGTTGTAGGAAACAACGGCACAGGCACACTGGAAACGTCGTCCACGGAATCTTCCACAACCGATCTGACGTCAGATCTCTCCAGTCTGATCGTCACGCAGGAGGCTTACACAGCCAATACCAAGGTCGTCACGACAGCGGATTCCCTGCTTCAGGCCACGATCTCGATGATCCGGTAAAGGCTTCTTTACTCGTTTTTCATCTGATGGGAGCAGGTTTGCAAAAGGCCGAACCTTTTCTCGTCCAGAACAATATGTGCATCGATCCGTGAAAATCCACGGGGCTGATGCCCTCCATCCAGATGTGCCAAGGGGATGGAGTTTCGCCGGAGATCGCGGTCATGGATCTGAATGCAGCCCTTTCAATTGCCACCAGCGGGCTGGAAGGCACGCAATATGCGCTCGGCGTCGTTTCACAGAACGTGTCCAACGCCAGTACCACGGGCTATGTCGAAGAAACGGCGCAACTCAATTCGCGGGATAGTGCGGGAACGGGAAGCGGTGTAAAAATCGGCCTTACCACCCGTGTGGTCAACGATGCGCTCCAGTCCAGCCTGTACACACAGAATGCGGCTGTCGAGGCGTTGACGGTAAAAAGCAACTCCCTAGCGTCTATTACAGCCCTCCAAGGATCGACCAGTTCAGATTCGGGCTCGACCGCGACCCTGTCGGACGAGCTGGGGAATCTTTCGAACGCTTTTTCATCGCTCGTGTCCACACCCAATGACGCAACGGCACGTAATACCGTCATCAGTGACGCCGGAACGGTCGTCAGCACGATCAATGATCTGTCTTCTGCCTATCAGACGCAGCGGCAGCAGGCGCAGGATGCGATTGTCTCCGATGTGGCCACCGTCAATACGGATCTGACAACCATCGGTGTCCTGTCCAAGCAGATCATGTTGCTTAAGGTGCAGGGGCAGAGTACTGCCGATTTGGAAAACCAGCGCGCTACGGCCATGTCGGATCTGTCATCACAGATGTCGGTGACATTCACCGAGACATCCAAAGGCGACATGCTGGTTAAGACGGCCGATGGTACGCAGTTGCCAACCTATCCGACACAGGATGGGCAAACGCTTTCGACTTACCCTACAACAGGCGGTGACACATCTTCAGCGGCCGCAATCAAGACAACCGAACCAACTTCGACGTGGCCTCTGAGCACAACGTCGGAAGAGTTGCAGGTTACATCAACGACTTCCGGGAGCGCAAACGGTAGCTATACGCCGGGAATTATGTTGAGTATCAACGGCGTATCTACAGATGTCACCTCGCATCTGACAGGTGGCAGTCTGGGAGCGAACATCGAACTGCGCGATACGGTTTATCCGCAAATGCAAGCTCAGTTGGATTCTTTCTCTTATGCGCTGGCTAGCCGGTTTTCGACAGCAGGCCTGCCGTTGTTCACGGATGCTGATGGAAACGTACCGTCTTCGACAACCACTGCAGAGACACCAAACGGTATTGTAGGGTTGTCCAGCACCCTAAAGGTAAGCTCGGACATTTCATCTGATACATCCAAGCTTGCTCCCGACGGTTCGACTTCGGTCGCGACGGATGTACTGTCCAAAGCATTTACCGATACAACGACGGCGCCTACTACAGGTTTGGGAGTAGATGGTAATATCACCACCGGCTACCGCGGTGATTTGACGCTGGCGAGTCTGGCAACGACACTCACATCCGCTCAGGCGCAGGTCGCTTCCGATACTTCTTCCAATCTCACTTCGGCGACGACTGTGCAGACAAGCCTGACCAACAGTGTGTCGAGCGTGTCGAGCGTGAATGTCGATAACGAAATGTCAAAGATCGTCGCATTGCAGAATGCTTATGCGGCGAACGCCAAGATTGTCTCAACTGTGCAGACAATGTTCACAGCTCTTCTGGATGCGGTGTAAGAAAAATGAGCACCTCTGTTGGACTTTATGGCGCTAGCGGCGCTTCGTATGTTCTCGATCAAGCCATCGACAGACTTGGCGATCAGGAAACCGATCTGACGGCGCAAGCCACTTCGGGGATGAAGTCAAGCAGTTATGCCGGACTGGATAGTTCTTCCCGAACGGCAGCCCTGGATCTTAGTCCGCAGATCACGGCCATTTCGACATGGCAGACGTCGATTTCATCGGCCCAGACCACCCTGACGGTGACGCAGTCCGCTCTGACGCAGATTTCCTCTATTGCGACAACGCTCTCCACAAATTTGCTCAGCTTGCAGGGAAATCTGGGACAAGATGAGGTCGATACAATCGCGACGTCCGCTAAATCGGCACTCGATACATTGGGTAATTTGCTCAATACGCAGTCCGGTGCGGATTATGTTTTTGCCGGAACGAATTCCTACACAGCGCCGGTAACGGGCACGAGCGGATTATCGTCCAGTGATCTGGCGCAAAGCATCAGTACGCTGGTGAGCAATATGGGCACGTCATCGGATGACGCGGCAACAGTGCTTCAACAGGCCACCAGCGATGCCAGTGGTACCGGTGACTCTGCGTCTCTTTCCGTCTTTTCTTCGGCTCTCTCGGTCAGCGCAGATAGTGCGAAAAACCTGACATCGAAAGCCGTTGTTGGAAATGGAGATACGGTAGATGTCGGTATGGTTGCGACACAAAGCACGGAAGGGATGAGCGCAAGCGATACGTCCACCGGTTCGCCAATTCGTGACCTCATGCGTAATCTGATGATCGTCGCGTCTCTGGGCGATGTGAGTACGTCCAGTTCCAGTTTTTCATCTCTGGTGAGTTCCCTGAAAAGTTCTACCAGCGACATTGGCACTTCATTACTGGCGGAAGAGGGATCTCTCGGTCTTCAACAGACTCAGCTCACATCACAGTCCACATTGCTGACAACCATGAGTACGATGCTCTCCACACAACTGGGCAATGCGCGAGAGGCCGATCCAGCGACGGTTTCCGTTCAGTTGAGCGCTGTTCAGGACCAGTTACAGGCATCCTATACTCTGATTTCTGATCTCAAGAGCATGACCTTGGCCAATTACATTTGATGTATTCTGGGAGTGTGTAACAAAAAGGGGCCATATGGCCCCTTTTTGTTAACTGCGCGGCGGCTTCTTACGTGAAGAACGAGCCCCATTTCCTGCAGGTTTGGCCCCTCTTTTCCAAGGTTTTCCACTTCCCGGTGTCCGACCACGAGCTGGCGGAGGAGCGTCGTTGCCGCTGGGAGCCGCAGCGGGCGTAATGGTGATTTCGTCGGCATCGGCAGCGGAGGCACATTCGGCAAAGCGCGTCGCCTTGGATGATGCGATCTCAACCAGTGTGTAGGCCGGGGCAATGCGGATGGCCCCGATATCTTTTTTCGTAACGCCACCGAGGCGGCAGATGACAGGCACAAGCCATTTCGGATCGGCCTTGTCGTTACGCCCAACGGACAGCTTGAACCACTCGCCGCTTTCGCCCGTATTGTGGTCAGAGCGCTCGCGCATGGGACGTTCGCGTTGGGCGGCGTCACGCGGCGTGCGGGGAGAAGGGGCTCCGGGAGTAATCACCCGCACAGAGACAGGCTTGGGCAGGCCATTTTGCCACAACGTGACAAGGGCTGTCGCGAGTTGTGTGGGTGTGCGTTCCGCGACCAGTCGTTCGGCCAGTTGGAGCTGTTCCGCGGTGGGCTCGCGGGACAGAGCTTCATCCGCAAGAAGACGCTCGGCATCCGCTTCCCGAATGGCATCAGGTGACGGCACGGGCATCCATGTTGCCGCTACACCGGCGGCATGGAGAAGCCGGTCGGCCTGACGCCGGCGCGCAGGCGTCGTCACCAGAACGCACAGTCCCTTACGTCCGGCTCGGCCCGTTCGACCGGAGCGATGCAGCAAAGTGGCGGGATTGCTGGGAAGGCTTGCGTGGATCACGAGCCCAAGTGTGGGAACGTCGATGCCACGCGCGGCAACATCTGTCGCCACGCAGACGCGGGCCTGACCGTTGCGCAGGCTCTCCAGAGCGCGACTGCGCTCGTTCTGCCCAAGATCGCCCGAAATCGCCACAGATGAAAAACCGTTTTGCAGAAGGGCCGCCTGCATCTGCCGCACACCCTCACGTGTGTGGCAGAACACCATCGCGCAGGGGCTTTCCACAAAGCGCAGAACATTGATGATCGCACCGATCATCTCGCTCTGATCAGCGATTACGGCGCGATATTCGATATCTGCATGGGGGGCATTGTCCCCAATGGTGTCGATACGCAGCGCGTCACGCTGATAACGCTTCGCCAGCCGTGCGATTTCGCGCGCGATGGTGGCCGAGAAAAGAAAAGTGCGGCGTTCGGTGGGCGTGGCGTCGAGCAGGGTCTCGAGTTCCTCGCGGAAACCGAGGTCGAGCATCTCATCCGCCTCATCGAGCACGGCAACCTTTACTCCAGAGAGATTCAGGTTTTTGCGCGCGAGGTGGTCACACAGGCGTCCCGGCGTGCCCACGACAATATGGCAGCCCATCGAGAGGGCCCGTGCTTCCCGACGAGGTTCCATGCCACCCACGCAGGAGACGATTTTCGCGCCTGTACCTGCATAGAGCCACGAAAGTTCGGTCTTGACCTGCAACGCCAGTTCGCGTGTGGGAGCAATGACGATGGCCAGCGGTAATTGCGTGGGCAGAGCCTTGCCGTGTTCGTCAAGGAGTTCGCTGGCCATGGCGAGTCCGAAGGCCACGGTCTTTCCAGAACCGGTGCGCGCGGACACAAGCAGATCGCGGCCCTGCGCGTCGTCGGCCAGTACGGCAGCCTGAACGGCTGTCGGCTCCTCATAGCCACGTTCGGCCAGAGCGTGGGCAAGGGTAGAAACGGTATCCGGAAAGGGCATAGGGAGAGAAGATCCTGAACGAGGTCGAATGCCGGGCATAGAGAGAAACAGCAGGAAACGCCAGCGTTCTGACATCAAAAGACCCGCATGGCACCTGAATGGGCCATGCGGATGAGCGCGGTGAGGAAGGCTTACTGGAAGGGAAGGTAGCGGAAATCGAAGAAAATCTGGCTCATGGAGGTGGACGGCTTGCCACCTTCACCTGACCACGCTTCCCGCTGCGACCATGCCAACTGCGTGCCGGCTTCCACCGTGCCGAACCGCCCCTTGAAGAAACGCCACCATGCACCAACCGTGGCTTCCATCACACTGCGGGTATTGCCCGCGCAGGGGAGAGAGGACATCTCAATGTTGCAACCTGCGTTGGAAAACAGGTGGTTGCCGTAACCATAAGCCTGCCCGCCGTATTCCGATCCACCTTTTCCCGCCCATTGCGTGCCGAAATATCCGTACACATCCAGCGTTGGGTCCGGGTGTGCGACGATCCCGGCCGTGCCCTGTATCGACAGCAGCGGTTTGGGTTTGCCAAGAGCGGAGAGCGTGGCGTCGGGCAGCATGACCGAGCCGTAACGGCCGATCCCATACCCCGCCAGTCCGGCAAGACGAAGTTCCACCTTGTGCGGGATGAGGGGCAGAATCATGGAGCCGCCACCGCCGCCCGTGGGAGCGGTATAATTGTGGCCTCCGCCAACCCACGAGACGCGATCATGAACGAAATGCGCGATGCCTTCGATTTCGTAATGGCCCCATGAGGGGTCGTAAGCCACCTTGGCGATCACGTCAGGCGCGATTTCGTTGGAAAATGGCGCGTCGTTGGTCAGACCCGTGCCGTCTTTGGTGATGGTGGCGTAGTGTCCGTTGGGAAGCGAGACGGTGCCGTCGTTGTTGGTGAAGCCACTCGCGTCATAGAGCGTCTGTGGATTTTCGATGGACAGACCGACCCACAGCCGATGCTTGAAGAAATCCTTCGTGATGCGGACCTGCCACTGACGCGCCCATGTCTGGCCTGCCAGCATGGAAGATTCGATGGTTTCGGGCAGGCTTTCCTGACGTGGGACGATACCGGCACGCCCGGGTGTGAGCAGACTCCACGCCTGACCGGCAAGCACATGGAAATTATAGTCGCTGTTGTCGTAGGCCATGTAGGCCTGCCGGAGACGGAAAGCGTAGCTGTTGCTTTCATAGGCGTCGGTCGTAGCGGCACCCGCGCCGAAATCCATTTCGAAGAAGCCTGAGACGGCTTCCTTCCGATTGATATCGCCACGCGCCATCAGAGAGATACGACTGTAACGCGCGCTGCCTTCAAAGCTGTTGGTATGATGATTCGGATCGTTCTTGTACGGGATGCCGTTCCAGTAATTGAAGATGCCGCTTGAAGTGTGCCGGTTCTGCAACACGGATCCTGTGTCGATGAATCCACCAAGCGCCAGCATGATGGGGCCGAGATGAAACACGCCACGATCGCCAACGGCGCCGGTGGCCTGTGCACCGACGGTCTCTCGTGAATGTGGCCCGACATTATTGTCGGCCGTATGGGCGATGATGTCTTCTGCACGGTGGGCGATAACCGTTGTGCGGGTTGGCTGATTATCCGTGACGAAGGTGGGAGTGATTTCCGTTTCCGCTCCAGCGTGATGCCGGGGCACGATCACGTGCTGCGTTCCTTCTGTTGTTCCCTCTTCGGCAAGCGGGGAGCGTGCACGGTTTGCTTCCGTGATTTTCCGGCGCGTCTCCGCACTGAGGGCACCGTGAGATGAACTGCCCGATGCCCCCCGTTTTGCAATAAGTTGTTTCTGAAGCCCGACAAGAGCGTGGGTCAGCTGTGCTTGTTGCTCTTGGATGCGGGCGATCTGCTTTTCCATAAGCTCAAGAGATTCACTCTGGTCATCCGCCAGTGCGCTGAAGGGAAAAAGCATCGTGCCTGCGCATAGAGCGAAGACATGGGAACGGCGGGTCCGGCGGAGAAACGTCGGGCGAACGGGCATGGGGGCGGGCACATCCGTGGGCGAGAGCGAAGGATTGCGACAAAGTATGTCTAGAATTCCTAATGGGGGCAATCGAATTCTGCAAGAATGTCATGCAGATTTTTTTTAAACAATGCGTAACGATCGGAAACGGCAGGATCATCTTTTGCAGATGAACATTGCGTGCAGGCAGCAGGAATCGTCATAAGACGGGCATGACGACGCCTTTCTTGAAGATGCACGGCCTGGGGAACGATTTCATCATCATGGATGAACGCGCGGCCCCGCTTGATCTCACGCCTCAGCGGATTGCAGCACTGGCTGACCGTCGGCGCGGGATTGGTTGTGATCAGTTCGTGACGCTTTCCCGTATCGCTGACAGAGATGGCGCGTTTGTGCGGTTCTTCAATCCTGACGGCAGTGAGGCTGGCGCCTGCGGGAATGCCTCGCGTTGCGTGGCGGACCTTCTGGCGCGCGAAACAGGGCAGAACGATGTAACCTTCACCACTTCGGGGGGCGTGTTGCACGCGCAGGTTCTGGAGCAGCACGTAAACGGCGCAATCGTGACGGTGGATATGGGCGAGCCTCGCCTCGGCTGGAGTTCTGTGCCGCTGGCGCGCGAGATGGACACGTTGGAACTGCCATTGGAAGGTTGTCCGGCCGCGTTGTCGATGGGCAACCCGCACGCGACGTTCTTTGTGAAGGATTTGGCAGAGGCACGGCGGGGAGAAGCACTGGAAGTCGATCCCCTCTTCCCCGAGCGGGCGAATATTGGCTTTGCGCGGATCGATGCACCTGACCGGATGCGTCTGCGTGTGTGGGAGCGCGGTGCCGGATTTACTCTGGCCTGTGGTTCCGGGGCCTGCGCTGCGGTCGTGAATGCGGCGCGGCGTGGCGTGGGTGATCGCCGGATGACGGTGGAGGTCGATGGCGGAGAAATGATCATCGATTGGGGTGAGGACGATCACGTGCGGATGACAGGGCCTGCCCGGATTGCGTTCAGGGGGAGCGTCGATCTTGACGCTTATCCACGATGAACGAGCGCGAGACCATGCCTCAGGATGAGACCGACCCGACTGGGGGGGTGGACATCCTCACCTTCGGTTGTCGGCTGAACACGTATGAGAGCGAGGTGATGCGTGGCCACGCGGCGGCGCTGGACGATGTCATCATCGTCAACACCTGCGCTGTCACGGGAGAGGCCGAGCGGCAGGCGCGACAGGCGATCCGACGCGCGCATCGTGAGCGTCCGAGTACGCGGATCGTTGTGACGGGATGCGCAGCACAGATCGATCCGGACCGCTGGGCAGCACTTCCCGGTGTGACCCGCGTTCTGGGTAACGAGGACAAGCTCAAGGCCGAGAGCTGGAGCCTGCCTGCGCTGGAATCCGGTCATGCCGTGTCCGACATCATGGCGGCCCGTGAGACGGCTGCGCATCTCGTCACGGAGTTCGCCGGACGCACGCGGGCTTTCGTGCAGGTGCAGCAGGGCTGCGATCATCGCTGCACGTTCTGCATCATTCCTTTCGGGCGCGGACCTTCGCGCTCCGTCCCTGTGGGCGTGGTAGTGGAACAGGTGCGTGCACTTGTGGCCTCAGGCTACCGCGAAGTGGTGCTGACGGGCGTGGACATCACGTCATGGGGCGGAGATCTGCCGGGCACGCCGCGACTGGGGCAACTCTGCCGTCGTCTTCTCGCACTCGTGCCGGAACTTGAGCGGTTGCGGCTGTCCTCCGTCGATCCGGTGGAGATCGATGAGGACGTGTGGCGTCTTCTGGAACACGAGCCGCGGTTCATGCCCTACCTGCATCTCTCCTTGCAGGCAGGATCGGACATGATCCTCAAGCGGATGAAGCGGCGGCATCTGGTGGCGGACGCGGCGGCCGTGATTGAACGCGCTCGCTCCATTCGTCCACAAATTGGGTTGGGTGCGGACCTGATCGCAGGTTTCCCCACGGAAGATGAGGCGCTTTTTGAGGAGACGCTGGCGTTTCTGGCGCAGGTGGCGATCCCATATCTGCATGTTTTCCCGTACAGCGCCCGGCCCGGCACGCCCGCCGCGCGTATGCCCGCCATTCCCGTCGTTGAGCGCAAGGCGCGAGCGGCCCGGGTGCGGGCGCTTGGGGCGGAGTCCGCGCAGCGGTATTATGAAAGCCTTCTTGGTCGGGAACTGCGGGTTTTGATGGAGACACCACACAGCGGCCATTCGGAGGAGTTCGCGCCTGTGCGGCTGGCTCAGGGAGAGTCGGAGACAGGACGCATTGAGGTTTTGCGCGGTGTGGCGGTTGACGCGGACGGCATCGTGGCGGAGATCGTGTGACATGGCACTCGGATTTTTCTCACGTCTCAAGCAGGGGCTGTCACGCTCCACCCAGAAACTCGGCGCGGTTTTTACCAAGCGCAAGCTGGATGAAGCGGCGCTTGAAGATCTTGAGGATCACCTGATCGCCGCCGATCTTGGCCCCGAAGTGGCCGAGCGCGTGATCGAGAGCTTCCGCAGCACGCGTTTCGGCACGGAGGTGACGGATGAGGAAATCCGCACGGCTCTTGCCGACGAGATTGCGCGTGTACTGGAGCCTGTCGCCATTCCATTCGAGCCGAGCCCCGAACTCAAGCCGCATGTCGTGCTCATGGTGGGTGTGAACGGGTCAGGCAAGACGACCACCATCGGCAAGATGGGTCGTTATTTCAGCGAGCAGGGCAAAAAGGTCATCATGGTGGCGGGCGATACGTTCCGCGCGGCCGCCGTGGAGCAACTTCAGGTCTGGGGTGAGCGGACGAACGTGCCGGTCATCGCGGGCAAGCCGGGTGCGGATGCGGCGGGGCTTGCGTTTGAGGCGTTGCGCAAGGGGAAGGCGGAAGGGGCCGATCTGCTGTTGATCGATACGGCCGGGCGTCTGCACAACAAGGGCGCTCTCATGGAAGAGCTGGCCAAGATCATCCGCGTGATGAAGAAATTCGACGAGACGGCACCCCACTCCGTGTTGCTCGTACTCGATGCGACCACGGGACAGAACGCCGTCGAACAGGTGCGCGTATTTCGTGAACTGGTCAATGTGACGGGTCTGATCGTGACCAAGCTGGATGGTTCGGCCCGGGGCGGCATTGTCGTGGCGCTGGCGGAGGAGTTCAAGCTGCCCATTCACGCCGTGGGCGTGGGGGAGAAAGCCGAGGATCTGCGGCCCTTCTCGGCGCAGGAATTCGCGCGTGGTCTGGTGGGCAAGGCTTCACTCGAAACATCGCCTCCGGAGGAGGGGGAGACACCATCCGCGGCGCCGTAGAAGTAGTGGGTGCCACTGTGTAGCGGGCGGGACACAGTTAGGTGAAACGACTTGGGCGGTAGCTCAAGCGTGGTGCGTTGTTTGTTGATTGCGGAGCCGGATCATCTTCATTCTGTAACGCAGCGCGGTTCCATATCTGGCGCGGAGAGCGTTGCGGGAGGGATGGATGGAAAAAGTGCGATACCTTGTGGCGACAGGTGTTCTGGCCGTCATGGCGACAGGAGCTGCCACAACGGCACGAGCCGAAGTCTCTCTGTTCGAGCAGAAGACCGATGCCTCCGAGTTCGAGAACTGGCTGCGGGGAACGACACTGGCCGGGCATATCGAAGGCGGCATCAGCGCTAATCCGGCACGGCCAGACAACGGCATCAATTTCGGCAATTTCATCGGCGATCATGCCAACCAACCGCAGCTCAACCAGTTTTCTCTCAAACTGGCCCGGCCCGTGGATACATCCGGGGGATATAGCTTCGGCTTCACGCTGGAAGCCAGTTATGGCTCGGACTCGCGTTATTATCACCTGCTTGGCATTTCGGACCGTGCGCTGAATTCCCGCTATCAGATCATCCCGGCACAGGCGCATGTGGACGCGCATCTGCCGTGGTTCACCAAGCTGGGTGTGGAAATGCACGCGGGCATTCTGCAGGCGCCCATGGGGCCGGAAGCCTTCGATCCAAGCGCGCGGCCATTCTATACGTTCAGCTATACGGGTGAATATTCCGTTCCGTTCGAGCACGTAGGCATGATGGCGACCATTCACGTCTCGCCGATGATCGATGTGCTCACGGGCATCGACACCGGCAACCAGACCACGTTCGGGCGCTCCGATAACAACGACGAGCCTGCGGGTTATGCCGGGATCGCGCTGAACAATCTCGCCGATGGCAAGCTGACCATCACGGAACTGAGCCGCTTCGGACCGGAGAACTCACGGCGTGTTCTGGGAAACCGCGAAGCCAACAGCGCGATGCGGTTCTGGAACGACATCATGGCCGTCTATCAGGTCACGCCAACTGTCACGCTCACAGGCGAGTTTAATTATCTGCACGATGACGGTCTGCGCGCCGATGCGGAGAGTTTCGTGTCCTATCTGTCGTGGAAGTTCGCTCCTGAGTTCACCTTCAATTATCGGGGGGAGATCTATCGCGACAACACCGGACAGTTGGTGTCCAATGCCCTGACGGATGAGGGGTATATGAATGGTGTGGCCGGTCGCTCAACCCCTGTGGAATCCGCGCCGCCCACGACCTATGGCGCGCTGACGCTTGGGGTGACGTGGCGTAAAGCTCTGACGAAGGATCTGGGGTATTTTGCCATTCGCCCCGAAGTGCGTTTCGACCGCTCGCTCAATGGCACCACGCCGTTCAATGATGGCCGAAACTCGGGGATGTTTACCTTCGGCGGTGACATGATGATCGGGTTCTAAAGAAGGCTGATGCCACGTAGCTTTACCGGGGAGATATCGGAACCTTTCCGTGTTTCACTCATTACGGATGGAAGAGTGTTCAAAACAGGAAGGATCATTCTTTCATGAACCGCACGACAAAATTTGCCCTGATCGCAGCCTTTGCTCTTGGCCAACCGGTCATGGCCATGGCTCAGGCGACCAGCGAGGGAAATATCCCGCCGACAGCTGGTGATGCGGCGGCACAGGTTGGGCGTAATCCACCCTCCGCCACGTCGGAGAGTGGGCAACGTGTCGAGCCTTCCGACAAGCTGTGGAACAACCCACGTACTGTTCATGAGCAGCCCGGCACGCAACCGCCTGCAAATAGTGATTCGCAGGGACGCAGCCATCTGGACAAGCAGTCTCACCATGTCCGCAAACATGGTGCACATCACACCCATGAAAGCAGCGATCACGAGACCACCGAAGAAGAATAAGTGGCTCTTTTGACACCGTGAACGAAAAGGCCCGCGCAGAGAACGCGGGCCTTTTTGCGTTCAGAAATGCACGTTCAGACGGGCTTCCCGGATGGCCTCGGCCTGACGGGCCGCAAGAGCCTCTTCGCTGAAATCTGCCACCAGTTCCTGAAACATTTGGTGCCAGTTGAGCTTTGCGCCCAGTCGCATGAAAACCGAGCCAAGGCCGATAGCCGAGCGGTCCACCAGCACGAACTCACGTGGTGGTTTCACGCCTCCCGTGCGTTGCAGCCCCGTATGAACGCGGCCGGCAACATCCCGTCCGAAAATGGTTTCCGCGTTCTCATTGATGGTCCGCACGCGGTCTTGCATCAGCGGTTCGTAGAGGAAGCTCGCCCATTCGTTGAGCACCTTGATCGTCTCGCGGGAAAGGTTTTCGAATCCCCACATTTCATAGGCATGAGCGGCGCGGTCTTCGTCACCTACCCGCAGGGCTTCGCACAGTTCGATCACGCCATGCACGAAACGCGGCCGGAAGATGCGGATCGCGCCGAAATCGAGCAGGTTGAAGCCGAAATCGGGTCGCACGGTGAAGTTGCCCATATGAGGATCACCGTGAATCACACCGTAGCGATAAAACGGCACGTACCACGCTTCGAACAGGGCTTTCGCCATCGCGTCGCGCTCGGTTTGCGACGGGTTGGAGTCCAGCACCTGCTGGAGGCTGCGTCCGTCCACCCATTGCATGGTCAGAAGCCTGCGCGTGCATAGATCGTCCACCGGAGCGGGGATGGTCACGTTGGGGGAATGACGCAGCATGGCGCCATAGAGGCGCAGATTGGCCGCTTCACGGGTGTAGTCCAGTTCCTCGCGAAGGCGCTCGGTCAGTTCCGCCACCACGTCATCCTGACGGATGGCGTTATCGAGCTTGTGATAGACGCCCATGGCCATGCGGAATTGCTTGAGGTCCGCCTCCACCGTCGTCGCCATGTCGGGATATTGCAGCTTGCACGCCACGGTCTCGCCATTCTGGAGTACGGCCTTATGGACCTGCCCAAGACTGGCTGCAGCCGCCGCTTCGCGCCCGAAAGAGCGGAAATGCTTCTGCCAGTCCGGTCCAAGTTCGGCAGCCATGCGGCGACGCACGAAGCTCCAGCCCATCGGCGGCGCGTTGGACTGAAGCTGGGCAAGTTCGGTGGCGTATTCATCCGGCAGGGCACCGGGGATGGTGGCCAGAAGCTGGGCGGCCTTCATCAACGGCCCTTTAAGACCTCCGAGCACACCCTTGAGGTCTTCCGCGTGAGCGCTGCCGCCCGTGTTGATGCCGAACTTGTGGCCGGCTAGCCGCGCGGCGATGCCGCCCACCGTGCCGGTCGTGCGGACCATGCGGCGGAACTCACCGAACAGGCCGCTGTCGTCGAGATCGCGTTCCGCCATGGTTCAGCCTACTTCCAACTGATCGATAAAGCCCGAGATCACGTCCAGTCCGCGACGCCAGAAACCCGGATCGCTCGCATCCAGCCCGAAGGGTGCGAGCAGTTCCTTGTGACGCAGCGTCCCCCCGGCTTCCAGCATGGCGCGATATTTGTCGCGGAAATCGGGCACGGCAGCCTGCTGATAGACCCCGTACAGCGCGTTTACGAGGCAGTCCCCGAACGCATAGGCATAGACATAGAAGGGCGAGTGGATGAAGTGCGGCACGTAGGACCAGTATGTGTCGTATTCGGGCGTAAAATTGAAGACCGGGCCGAGGCTCTCGGTTTGCACGTCACGCCAGATCTTGCCGATCTGCTCGGGCAGCAGTTCACCGTCGCGGCGGGCATGATGGACGCGGCTCTCGAACTGGTAGAACGCGATCTGGCGCACCACCGTGTTGAGCATGTCTTCCACTTTAGCCGCGAGAAGCAGGCGTTTCTGCTCAGGATCTTTTTCCGTGTCCAGCAGATGTTGGAAGGTCAGCATTTCCCCGAACACACTGGCGGTCTCAGCCAGTGTGAGCGGGGTGGACGACATGAAATAGCCCTGCTTGGCGGCCAGCACCTGATGCGCGCCGTGGCCAAGTTCGTGTGCCAGCGTCATGACGTCGCGCGTGCGGCCGCGATAGTTCATCAGCACATAGGGATGCACGGATGGGACAACCGGATGGGCAAACGCGCCGGAGGCCTTGCCGGGCACGGGCGCGGCATCGATCCACGGATTGTCGAGAAACCGCCCCACGATGGCGCCCAGAGCGGGATCGAAGCCTTCATAGGACTGGCGTACGATCACCTTGGCATCGGTCCACGGAATGTTTTTCTCACGCATGCCGGGCAGCGGCGCGTTGCGATCCCAGTGTTCCAGTTTGTCCAGCCCGAGCCACGTGGCCTTCAGCTTGTAATAGCGGTGCGACAGGCGCGGATAGTCTGCCACCACAGCGGAGACGAGCGCGTCCACCACATTGTCTTCCACCATGTTGGAGACGTTGCGATAGGATTCAGGGCGCGGGTAATGGCGCAGCTTATCGCCGATGGCCTTGTCCTTGGCCAGCGTGTTGGTGATGAGAGAAAAAAGGCGGATGTTCTCGCCCAATGTCTCGCCCACGGCACGGCCTGCGGCTTCACGGCGCGAACGGTCCGGATCGGACATGACGTTCAGCGCTTCGCCTACTGTAACCTTGCGGCCTTCCAGCGACACGCGCAGGCCGCTCATCTGCTCATCGAACAGACGACACCAGGCTGAAGCCCCCGTGACGGATTTTTCCAGCAGCACCTGTTCGATGTCGTCGGGCAACTGATGGTCACGGAACATGCGGTGGTCGCGCAGGAAGGGTTCCCAGTGCGCCAGCGCCGGGTCAGCCAGCTTCGCTTGAAGATCGTCTTCCGCGATCTGATTCAGTTCCAGCGGAAAGAACAGAAGATCGGCCGAGATGTCCGACAGGGTTTCGCGCACGAACTGGCTGAACTTGCCGATTTCGGCATCGGCCATATCGGCTGCGAAGGCGAGGGAGGAATAGGCGCCGACCTTGCCCAACCTTTCGTTGATGGACTGGCTGGTCTCGATGGCGGCGGCCAGTTCTGCTCCCGACAGCGTCGTGACCTTGCCCTTATAGCGTTCGGCAAACGTTTTGGCATCCGTTGCCGCGCGCTCCAGATCGGTTTTCATCTGCGGCGAGTCGGGACGGTCGTAGAGATCCGACAGATCCCAGCGCGGCGGTGTGTCATCGCCCGTCGTGGCTGCCACTGCACTACTATCGGCGGCCTGCATCGGGGGGAGCGGGCGGAAAGACGGGAAGGGGAGAGATGCCATATCAACCATGGGGGAACTGTAGCGTGAGCGGACGTGGGTGGCGAGACCGTTGGGTCTGTCGGAAAAGCGCAGGCAGAGTGCATTTTCCCCCGCTGACATTTGGCTGCGTATCGCCTATGCAGCAGGCATGACCGACACGCCCCTGAACCTGATCCGCAACTTCTCGATCATCGCTCATATCGATCACGGCAAGTCCACGCTTGCCGACCGGATGATTCAGGCCTGCGGTGCCCTGACCGCCCGTGAGATGACCAATCAGGTTCTCGACAACATGGACCTTGAGCGTGAACGCGGGATCACCATCAAGGCGCAGACCGTGCGGCTGACCTATCCGGCCAAGGACGGCAAGACCTACATCCTCAACCTGATGGACACGCCGGGCCATGTGGACTTCGCCTATGAGGTGAGTCGTTCGTTGGCCGCGTGCGAGGGATCGTTGCTGGTGGTCGATGCGTCTCAGGGTGTGGAGGCGCAGACACTGGCCAATGTCTATCAGGCCATCGATGCCAATCATGAGATCGTGCCGATCCTCAACAAGATCGATCTGCCGGCGGCTGAGCCGGAGCGTGTGAAGGCGCAGATCGAGGAAGTGGTGGGCATCGACGCCGAGGACGCGGTGGAGATCTCGGCCAAGACGGGGCTTAACATCGAAGGCGTGCTGGAGGCCGTGGTCACACGCCTGCCTCCGCCGCCGACGGGCGATGGGGATGCACCGCTTCAGGCCATGCTGGTGGACAGTTGGTATGATGCCTATCTGGGCGTCATCATCCTTGTCCGCATCAAGCAGGGACGACTGAAGAAAGGCGCACGCATCCGCATGATGTCCTCGGGCGCAACACATCTGGTCGATCAGGTGGGTATTTTCGCGCCCCGCATGATCCCCGTGGATGACCTCGGCCCGGGCGAGATGGGTTACATCAACGCCGCCATCAAGACCGTGGCCGATTGTAACGTGGGTGACACCATCACCGATGATCGGCGCCCCGCAGCGGCCCCGCTTCCGGGCTTTAAGCCCTCCATCCCCGTGGTGTGGTGTGGTCTGTTCCCAGTAAATGCAGACGATTTCGAGAAGCTGCGCGACAGTCTGGCCAAGCTGCGGCTCAACGACGCGTCATTTCACTATGAGGCCGAGACTTCGGCGGCTCTGGGTTTCGGTTTCCGTTGCGGCTTTCTCGGTCTGCTGCATCTGGAGATCATTCAGGAGCGTCTGTCGCGTGAGTTCGATCTCGATCTGATCGCGACTGCGCCATCGGTGGTCTATCACCTCAAGATGAATGACGGCACGCAGGAACAACTGCACAACCCGGCCGACATGCCCGATCCGTCCAAGATCGAGTCGATTGAGGAGCCTTGGATCAAGGCCACCATCATGGTGCCCGATGAATATCTCGGCGCAGTGTTGACGCTCTGCACCGAGCGGCGCGGCGTGCAGCAGGATCTCACTTATGTCGGGAATCGCGCGATGGCGGTCTATCGCCTGCCGCTCAACGAGGTGGTGTTCGATTTCTACGACCGCCTCAAATCGCTCACGCGTGGTTACGCCAGTTTTGACTATCAGATGGATGGATATGAGGAGAGCGATCTCGTGCGTATCTCCATCCTTGTCAATCAGGAGCCGGTGGACGCGCTGGCGTTCATTGCCCATCGTTCCGCCGCCGAGAGTCGGGGGCGAGCCATTTGCGCACGCCTGAAGGACCTTATTCCCCGGCAGCTTTTCAAAATCGCCATTCAGGCGGCGATCGGTGCGCGCGTGATTGCGCGTGAGACAATCGGCGCGATGTCCAAGGACGTGACGGCCAAGTGCTATGGCGGCGATATTTCTCGTAAGCGTAAGCTGCTGGAGAAGCAGAAAGAGGGTAAGAAGCGGATGCGACAGTTCGGCAAGGTCGAGATTCCGCAGAGCGCGTTCCTCGCCGCATTGAAGATGGACCGCTAAGGTCCATCTTCAATGCGCAACATCTTTTCTGATCCGGGTGATTTTTCCGATAGTATAAAGTCTCTATCAGCATATTCTGCCTTCATAGACTATATGTTCAAGGTGCTTGAACGGTCTGCCGTTCTCGTGCCTGTGTTCGCCCTGTGGCGAAAGGATCATAATTATCTCTTTCTTCTGATTGGAATTGTGTTTGCGTCTTTGCTGACGGCGGATTGCTGGATCAAATTCTATTGCAACACGATTAATTACCCACATGCGCACAAGAATAATTTTTTCTTTTCCCGATTTGGAAGACTTACCCAATTTTTTGTTTTAACCGGCTCGGCTATCGCGATCATGATTTTCGGCTCCCGTTTCGTGGCGCTGTTCATCCAGTCGCAGATAAGAAATTGACCGACGTGGGCAAGCGATAGGTCGTAATGGCACTCGATATCCAGCCCGGCCTGAGCATTTCCGAAGACCTGATCGAGATCACACATCTTCTCGCCTCCGGTCCCGGTGGACAGCATGTGCAGAAAACTTTTTCCGCCGTGCAGTTGCGTTTCCATGCGGCCAGTTGTGCTGCGTTGTCTCCCGCCATGTTTCAGCGTCTGGAGCGTATTGCCGGCAGCCGCATGACGCAGGAAGGCGTTCTTGTCCTGACCGGACAGCGCTTTCGCAGTCAAATACGTAACATTGAAGACGTGAAGACGCGTCTGGTCGAGATGCTCCGCAAAGCTGCCGAAAAACCGCGTTTTCGCGTGCCGACACGTCCGTCCCGATCCGCGCGACGAAAGCGGGCGGATGACAAGACGCACCGGGGCACGATCAAGCGGGCAAGAAAAGTCAGGCTGGACGAATGAAAGCCATGGGCTGTCTATGAAGCAGCCGCCAGCTTTTCTCGTTTCGCTTCTGCTGCCTGCCAGTCGATGGGACTGTAACGCGGCGTGTTGTCCGGTTTGTCCCACTGAAGGTTGTCGCGACAGAAATCATGATGATCGTGATTGATGAAGTGCAGATAGCGTCCTTTTTCGTGTTCTCCCACAAGCGCCTGCCCCAGTGGCAAGCCTGCTTCTGGAAGCGGTGTTTCACTGGATTCAGAGGCGGGAGAAGGCAAGATGACCGTTTCTTCGCCATGACGCCCCAGTTTTGAAAGCACCAGAAAGCGACCGTCTTGCGAAATCTTTCTGATAAACGCAGCGTCCCGATGATCCAGTCTTACTGCGCGTTTCTGCCCGTCCGAGGCGGTGAGCCAGATGGTCTCATGGTTTCCTTCTGTCTGCCATTCAGGCAAGGACATGGATGAAGTGTCTTGGTTGGAATGCGGATGCACGATCGCCTCCCTCACTGCATGCGGTCTCGCAGCGTGCCGAACTTTTCTCGTTTCACGCAATCTGGAAATGGACATTCCTGCCAGAAAGAAACGCTTTGGATCGGATGCTGGCGTTTACTCCAATCGATCCGTGACATGATCGCTGGCCGATGAGCATTTTTAGAACCGATATCTGGCGGACCGGGATTGTTCGTGCGCCCATCGCTGCGATCCGTGACGTAGGCTCACTGGCGCCGTTTTCCATTCGCTGGCTGCCCAATCCGGGGTCGTTCTGCTTTCTGGCGGACCCGTTCGGGCTTTGGCGCGATGGAAAGCTGCATGTCTTTGTGGAGCATTATGATTACCGCACACGCAAAGGCATCATAAATCTCCTGATCCTCAATGGGAATCTGGATGTTCTCGAGCATGGCACGGTCCTGTCGAAGCCGTGGCACCTGTCCTACCCCTTCGTGTTCGAGGCGGAGGGGGAGACATGGATGCTTCCGGAAGCCCATCGCTCCGGTCGTCTGACACTCTATCGCGCCCGTCGCTTTCCGTGGACATGGGAGCCGGTGCCGGAATTTTTGTTCCCGTGTGCGGCCATAGACGCCACGCCTGTTCGCGTGAAAGACGGATGGTGGATGTTCTACGCGCCGCCATTTCCGAAAACAGAACGGACGACAGCCCTTCGCATGGCGCGTGCCGATTCATTGATGGGGCCATGGGAAGACATGTTTCCTCTGCCAGTGCGTGGTGATGGAGGCAGCAGCCGCATGGGCGGCACGCCTATCGTGCAGGAAAACAGCATCACGTTACCCATGCAGGACTGCCGCGACACATACGGCGGAGCCGTCCAACTGCTGCGTCTTTCATTGCCACTGGCGGATCGGCCGTCTTTTACGATGGGGCCGCGGCTGACGGCGCCTCTTTCAGCCAACCCATTTGTTGAAGGGATGCACACTCTGTCGGGTGCGGGAGATGTGACATTGATCGACACCAAGCAGATCGTGCGCAATGCGCCACGCCGTCTGCTCATGGATGTGCGGCACCGGCTGTCACGAATATGAAGAGACGCACCAAATGAAGATTGCCTATGTCATCAACTCCGTTGAAGGCGGTGGCGCGGCGCTTCCTGTTCCAGCCGTGACGCAGGTCATGCGGGAGCGCGGGCACCATGTGGAAGTCTTTGCGCTGGCGCGACGCGATGGCCGGGCCATACCGCCCATGGAAACGGCCGGATTACAGGTGCATGTGCGCGAAGGGGAGCGGACGGATCATCTGGCGGCTCTGCGCTGGCTGGATCGGCAGATGCGGACATATGCGCCCGACGTGATCTGGACATCGCTCACCCGCGCTACGCTGATGGGGCAGATGGTGGGATGGCGGCGGCATTGTCCGGTGGTGAGCTGGCAGCATTCCGCGCGTCTCAAATCGATGAATGCGCGGCTGTTGCGGCTCTTGCGCGAGCGCACCGCGCTGTGGATTGCGGATTCCTGCTGCGTGGAGGCTCAGACGCGCGAGAAACTCGGTTTGTCCGCAGACCGCCTGACACGCTGGCCGATCTTCCGCGCGAACCCTGAGTTCCCGGTGGCGCGTCCCTGGCAATCGGGTGAAGTGGTGCGGATCGGCACATTGGGACGACTGCACCCCGTCAAAGGGTATGACACGTTGTGTGAGGCGGTCAGGCTTCTACGTGAGAAAGCGGATCTTCCGCCTTTTGAAGTGCTGATTGCGGGAGAGGGCGAAGAGCGTTCAAGGCTTGAAGCGTTGATCGCGCGTCATGAGTTGCCGGTACGGCTGGTGGGCTATGTCAACGAGCCGCCCGTGTTCCTGCGCGATCTGCATCTGTATGTGCAGCCTTCACTTTGGGAAGGCCTGTGTCTGGGAGCGCACGAAGCGATGCTGGCCGGGCTGCCGGTCGTAGCATCGGCAGCCGGCGAACTGCCGTTCACCATTACTCACGAGACGGGGCGGATTGTGCCGCCCCAACAGTCTCAGGCTTTGGCCGTTGCGTTGGCCGAACTGCTCGGTGTGCCGGAGCGTCTTGCGGTCATGGGGCAGAAGGCGCGTGAACGGGTGCTGGATCTGTTTGGCGCAGAGCGGTTTGATGCGACAGGACAGGCGGTCGTGGCACGCGTGGAAAGACTGGCAGAGAAACGCCCGCGTTTTTGAGACTGTGCCGGGATGAGGCTGGGCGCAGACTGCTGCGGAGAAATGCCACGATGGCATCGGCGGCGGCGGGCGCGGTGGGTTCCTGACCTGTCAGTTCGAATGTATCCGCGACATACGCTTCCTGACGGGCGATGAAAGCGGTGTGCTGTGAATCAGCACGGGCCAGAGCGTCAGCAAGCTGGTCCACGTCATTCACGACCTCTCCCAGATTCCAGAAGCTGTAGTTACAATCGTTCTGCCATGTCGTGTCGTGTGCATTCAGAAAGATACAGGGACGGGGACGGATGAGAAATTCGGCTACCTGACTGCTGACATCGCCCAGATAGAGGTCGGCCGCCAGCGTGTAGGTCATGTCCACGCTTCGCTGGCTGCCGGGATCGATGATGATGTGCGAGCAATCGGCAAAGCGTTGGCGGAGAGCTTCACCGGCTGCCTTGTCACGGTCGAAGAGCCTTACATGGGGCGCGAAAATCAGGTTGTAGCGATCTTGCTGCGCAAAAAACGCGATGACGCGCTCCCCCATTGCGGGCCATGAGGACAGGCTGCTTGAGAAGTGAGGATTGTATAGCACCGTTGGACGGTCATCGGAGAATAGTCGACGCGGGGTCCGGTTCATACGCTGCACAAGGTCGAATTTGGCATAAGTGCCAAGGTGATAGTGGCCCGGACGGATGGCTCCCTGTTCGAGCAGGCGCTGTTCGATCTTGGAGCCGGACAGAATGACGAAATCGAACATCCGTGTGTCGCGGGCGAAGCCGATGGCGCGGTCTCCCGCGCCGTGACGTGTCCAGATGAAGCGCGGTCCTTTCACCCCCATCCGCTTGAGATAGAGCGAAGTGCGCTCCGGTACGACAATGGCATGGAACTTTGAGAAGTAAGAGCGGTTGAGGCCAAGAACCGCAATCTTCTCAAGAGGACCGGGACCATGTTTTTCGATCCGACGACGCAGCACAGCGGGCATGTTCAACAGATCATAGATCACGTGTGCGTCAGGATAGTGAACAGCGAGAGACCGGACGAAGTCGAGCTGCTTTTCTGTCAGGCACGCGACATGCACTTGCGCATCCGGTGTACGGGCAGCCATTTCCAGCGCGATGGGGAGCGAATGAAATGTCTGGTGAGGCTGGGCAATGAACGGAAATACAATTTGCAACATTTTGGAAGGCATCCGCACGTGACCTGATGACGGTCGCCATCGTGCAGTAAAAATGGCTTATTTCAACTCGATAATTGTATCGTAATTTTTCGATGACTACTTTATTGAGGTTATGTGTCAGCAATATTAAAGTTTAATTGCATCGAATATTTGTTCGATTCTTTGTGGTAGAGAGCGGGGCAAGTCAATTCGGGTGAGTGAATGTCCATCGGGGATCGTGGCACCGATTGGATGGAGAGTTGGATCATGGTTGTGCGTTTCTCCTTACGTGAGGGCGGCTGATATGAGTGCTTCCGGCCATCCCCTGCGCTTCGCTCATCTTTCGGACGCTCATTTGCCCCCTGATGGGCCACTCCCGTGGCGCACGTTGATTGGAAAACGCGGACTGAGCGTCATGTCATGGCGCCGCCGACGGGCCGGTCTGTATCGGCAGGAAACGGTTGACGGTGTGGTGGCGGATATTGCCCGTTTTGCACCGGATCTTATTGCGGACACAGGCGATCTCACGAACTTCGGATTGCCGCAGGAATTCAGAAAAGCCGCCGCATGGCTGGAAACACTGCCTGCGCCGACCGTTGTGGTTCCGGGCAATCACGATGCGATGATGCCTTCCTCGCTGGAGGAGGGGCTGCCGATGTGGAAACGCTGGAGCCCTGCGCGGGCGGAGGATTTTCCCTTTGTCCGCCGCGAGGGCGATGTGGCCATCATCGGCGTGTGTTCCGCGATTGCCTCTCCGCCTTTCGTGGCATGCGGACGCGTGGGCACTGGGCAGACCGAACGACTGCGGAAAATCCTTGAAGCTACGCGCGGCCTGTGCCGGATCGTTCTGATTCATCATTCTGTCGGTCCGGGGCTTGTGCCGTGGCGGAAATCGCTGCTCGGGTGGAGGCGCATTGCGCGCGTTCTGCGTGAGGCGGGAGCCGAAATGGTCCTGCATGGCCATGCACATTGTGCGGCGACCAGCACGGTTCCGGGAACGAGGATTCCATTGGTGGGAGCCCCTTCGGCGGCATTGCGTTCGTCCGAGCGGGATTCCCGCGCTGGGTGGAACGCCCTTACCGTCATGGCGGAGGGGGAACACTGGCGCATCGAACTCACCCGTCGTCAAATGACGGAGACGGGCGCGTTCGAAGACGCCGGATGTGTGTGCTGGTTGCGTCCGCGACAGGTCATTCCCGGCAATCTGCCTCAAGAAACGCTTCCTGATATCGCGGCTGGCCGCGAACGGAGAGTCCGATATGCCTGAGTTGGAATCCATTCCTTCGGTTGCGCATTTTGTGACGACCGGACGGAAAATATCATGGGCGCAGGCGTTCGCCATCGCTTCGGCAACGCGGCACGGCATGAAAAAAGTTATTGTGCATCATGCCGGTTCGTTGGAGGATTCACCGCAGCGTGTGTTTCTTCAGGGGCAACCGACCGCCTCAATTTGCAGACTGGATGTGAGCGATACGCTGCGTCGGGTGGGGCGCGCATTGGAAATACCCGGTTTTGCGGAACTGTATAGGCTGACGACGGATCCCGTTATTCGCGATAGCATCCTCCGTGCCGCGCTTCTCTACCGTTTTGGCGGCATTTCTCTGTCATTCGACTCCATGATGATTGGGGAATTGCATCTTTCGTCGTCATGCCAGACGTTTTTCGGATGTGAGCGGATAGCGAGCCATACGCCCCTTGCGAACTTCTTTTCGCGCGTAAAGGACGGCATTTCGTTTTCTGGCCGTAGAAAAAGTGGTTCACCTGTGTCAGCTGTTCGACCCGCTTTCGCTGGCACCGCTCCAAGCACGGCCGTTTTCGGTGCCGTGCAGCATGCGCCGTTTCTTGCGACATGGTTGCGCGGGCTGATTGCGCTCGACGGGACGGGAAAGGACAGTCCTTCGCGCCTTCTTTCCTCTCTTCTGGCGCTCAACACCTTTCCAGACGTCGAAATATGCCCACCTCAGATGATCTGCGCCTTTGACACAGGGGATGTGCGTCGCCTGTTCCGGGCTGTACGAGGTGAAAGATTGCGGACGATGCGCCCTTCAGCTTCGGTCGTGCATTGGCGACCTTGTGCCTTCACACGTGAGTGTGAAGCCGGGATTACGCCCGATCACGTCATGGAAAATGCTTACAGGCAGTTGTACAGCAATCTGATCTGGGAACATGTACCGGCGGTGCAGGACATTGTGTATCTTCGGCTCGCATAAGATAATTCCTTGTTATCTCACTCTGATTTTTCTTCCGGCATGACGCATTCTGGACATGCTGCCCTGTCGGATCGGGGAAAGAGGCCATTCCTGTGCATTGTCGATACAGGGCGAAAGGGAGAGACGAGGCAGTGTGAAGCCTTGGCGCATGCCTGTGGCGTGCCGTGGGCGTTTGTGGGGCCGGAGAGTGTGCCTGCCGTTGAGCCGACGGCTATTTTGTCCTTCGGTCGCGCCCTGAAAGCTGCTTGCCGTATCAAGGATGTTTTTGGCGGCAGACCAGCGATTGTCCAACTCGGTCGCCCGCGTCTCATGGCTCCTCATCGGCTGGATCTGATCATACTGATGCCGCAAGATGATTTCCCTTCAGGCCCGAATGTTGTCCGTCTGTCCCTGCCATTGAATGGCGCGGATATGACAGAGGGGATCGTCTTCCCCCGAGAGCCGCGCGAAGACGGCGTGGTTTCTGTCCTTCTCGGTGGTCCGACACGGCATTTTTTCTTTGAAGACAACGATATTTCTATTCTTCTGAACCGAGCGCACAGACTTGCAATGGCTAACGGAGAGCGGTTGCATGTGGTGCCCGGACCGCGCACCCCTCAAAATATTCAGGGATATCTTGAGCGGCGCTACGAAAAGACGCCGGACGTTATTCAGCGTTGCCCGTTATCCGATATCCTTGCCCGCAGTTCCCGTCTTGTCGTGACAGCGGACAGCGCCTCTCTTGTGGCGGATGCGTGGCGGAGCGGGTGCCCTACATGGCTTTACCCCCTCAAACCGCGTCTTCCTCCGGTGCAACGACTGAAAATGATGGCGGATCGCCTTTCGCCGGAAGTGCGTCATTCCCTGATCCGTCGCGGCTGGCTGGCAGGGGGAACGGATTTCCTGAGATGGTATCGGACGATTGTGCATAGAGGCTGGATACGCCCATTGACGAAGCAGGGGCTATCGAGACCGACATGGCGGATGACACATGCGGTCCACGACCGGGATTTGGCCGTGTGTCGGGATAGGGTGCTCCGTATTCTGGCTGAATAGGGTGCAGCCGGATGTGTGGGTTCCACGACGACGACTGAGTGAGCGGACGCGTTTGGACAGCATCTTTCCTTGCGCTGGAAACAGGTCCACGGTCAGCAGGACTGACAGGAGAACGATGGGCTGATGTCTCATCCTGAGGAAATCGCCACCTGTGTGGTGACAGTAACCTATGGCGAGCGCGTGCCGCTGTTGGCTCGTGTGTTGCGAGCGGCTTTCCAATGCGGGGCGCGCTATGCCGTGGTGGTGGACAACGGGACGCCCGCGACTTCAAAAAAAGCTTTGGTTGACCTGCAAAATGAACTGGGCCGGGAAGCGATGGAGATTATCGCACTCCCTCGCAATGAGGGGTCGGCGGGCGGGTTTCACGCGGGATTGCGCAGAGTGGCACAGTTACGCGACATGCGCTTTGTGTGGGTTCTCGATGACGATAACCTGCCGGAAGAAAACGCTCTTTCCGTATTGATGGACAGATGGACCCAGCTTGGCGCGCATGAGACGGACGCCATGATGTGTTTTCGAAAGGAAAAGCGGGCCTACCGCAAGGTGTTGGTCCGAAAAACGCTGCATTGGGTCGAACCGGATGCGTTTTTCGATTTTAATCTTGCGCATCTGTGGAATGGCGGGAAGCGCCGGGCGCACATTGAAAAAGGCTGCATCGAGTTGGGTGTGGCCGCTTACGGCGGCCTATGGTTTGCGCGGGCATGGCTGGATCGGATTGCCCTGCCGCCGGAACGTTTTCATCTCTATTTCGACGATTATGCTTTTTCCCGCCAGATTCCCGAACATGGCGGTCGTATATGGCTGTGTCCGGACAGTCGTCTCAATGATATCGACATATCGTGGCAGGTAAACCGCGATGAAATCCACCCATGGCTGGAGCCGACCACGGAAGAGCGCCGCATCTTCTGCACGATCCGCAATCGTCTGTGGCTGGAACGCCCGGTGGTGCGTTCACGGAGCCTCCATATGGTGAACATGGCGCTCTATCTGGGTGTGAAGGTGATCGGCGCCAATCTCGGTGCCATGGCACGGCGTTTCCGTTCAGCCCCTGTCTTTGTCCGCCGCTTTCGCCTTATCGGACGGGCTATCCGCGCCGGGTTGTCCTGACTCGGCCTGTTTCTTGAAAACGCGAACCTTTCTGGCGAACCGACGCGTCCCAACCAGACAGGTGAAGAAGATCGCAATGCTGGCAGCAGCCGTGGCGAGGCATGCGCCCGCTAGGTGAAAGCGCAGTGTGAGGAAATAGACCGCCGGGAAATAAAGCAATGTCACCAGAATGCGTGAGCGGACCAGAAGTTTAAGGTGTCCTCCCACAATCAGAAGGGGCTCGAGCGGGACGATCAGCAGGCTGAAGATCGCGGCCAGCAGCATGATCGTGATGTAGAAGGATGTGTGCGGCACATGCACGTCGAGCATGTAGCGGAAGATCTTCGAGCCGACCGTGCCTGTCAGGAACAGCAGTAGGGCTGAGAGCGCTGTCAGGATGGCGAAGATACGGAGCGTGACTTTTTTCAGGCCGTCCCAGTCCTGCCGGTCACGCATCTTGACCAGTTCAGGGTAAAGCACGGGCGAAATGAGCTGGGCAGGCGTGACAATCCCTGAAGCAATCTGACGGCAGACGCGAAAAACCGCGGCTTCCGCCGGTCCCAACCCCTTGCCGACAAGCAATGTTGCGATTGGCGCGGAGGCGTTGCCGAGTGTCTGGTTGGCGCTGACGGCGCGCGTGAAGGACCACATCCCATCACCGGCCCATCGCCAGTTACGGAACGCACGAAGATAGTGAAATCCGATCCGTTTTTTCAGGATGGACAGCGCCACGCGGCTGTAAAAGGCATGATCGAACAGGATGGATGCCGCCCAGATGAGGAGGAACCATCCCAGTGACAGGTGCAGCGCATAAGCGAGCAGAACGCCGATCATCTTACCCAACGCCGTCAGCCCTTCGGTGATGGGCACATAGTGAAAGCGGCCGGCCATGCGCAGCACGCCTTGCGCCCAGCCCGTGTACATGAACGGTGCGACACATGCGTAAAGCGTGGCCAGCAGGCGTGTGTGAGGCGTCCAGTGGGCCATACCAGCATAGATCTGCACGGCAACAAGACTGAACACGAGAGCTGCGCCGGCCGACATTGTGTCGAGCCGTACACAGAAGGAGGTGACGCGGTTCAGCCGGTCGGCATCCTTGTTGAAAAAGGCATCGCTGCCGAAGCGGATGAGGGTTTGCCACGTTTGCAGGCGCGAAAGCGTCGAGCCCGTCATGGCCAGCGAGTGGATGAGGATCAGCAGTCCGAAATCGGCAAGCCCCAGCGCCCGCACGGCAAAGGCCGTGTGAACGAAGCTGCATAGGGCGCTGAGGATGCGCCCCACCGTCAGCAGGCTGACATTACGGAAGATGGAGCGGAAGACGGAGGAATTCCCGGACATGCAGGCTTTCAGGTCACTGGAAATCTCTGGGCGGGAACCCCGTCATGGAATATCGAGGGAACGCCTGCGCACAATGTCGTCTGCTGTTGCGCGCCGGGCGGACAGTGTCAAGGCGCAAGACCGTTCACCAGCCATTGCCGCGTGCTGTGACGGAGACCGTCCGTTTCAGGGACACGTTCCTTTTTCCTGTGGAATCAGCTTACCGGGATTGAGGATGTTCAGCGGGTCCATCGCTTTCTTTATCGTCCGCATCACGTTCAGGGCGCCCGCGCCATGCTCGGTTTCCAGAAACTCCAGTTTGCCAAGTCCGACACCATGTTCGCCGCTGCATGAGCCATCCAGCGCCAGCGCGCGCGCCACGATCTTGCGGTCAAGGTCCAGAAGTCTTTTGCGACCCTCAGATGTGTTCTCTGTGAGAATGAGCGTGTGAAAATTGCCGTCGCCCACATGGCCCACCATGGCGGCGCGCAGTCCTGATTCCCGAATGTCGTGACGCACGCCGTCAATCAGTTCCGCCAGACGGGAGATCGGCACGATGCAGTCGGTCGAGATGACGAGTGCCGTGGGTTCAATGGCGCGCGCGGCCCAGTAGGCATTGTGACGCGCCTTCCACAACCGCGTGCGCTCTTCCGGCGTATCCGCCCAGTCGAAGCCAAGGCCACCGTTTTCGCGGGCGAGGCTTTCGGTCGCTTCCACCTGCTCGCGCACGGCGGCTGGGCCTCCCGTGAACTCGAAAAACAGGGTCGGCAATGGGCGCAGTTCATCCAGATGGGAATACGCGATGCAGGCGGCCATCTGCACTTCATCGGCCAGTTCCACACGGGCGACAGGGATGCCGTATTGGATCACCTCGACCGCCGTGCGCACGGCTTCGTCCACGGTTTCGAACTGGCACACCGCTGCCGCGACAGCTTCGGGCAGACCGTAGAGCCGCAGTTGCGCTTCCGTGATGACGCCCAGTGTGCCTTCGGAGCCGATGAACAGGGAGGTCAGGTCATACCCCGTGGAGGATTTGCGCACGCGGCCGCCGGTACGGATAATTTCGCCGCTGGCCAGCACCACGGTCAGCCCCAGCACGTTTTCCTTCATGGTGCCGTATTTCACCGCCGCCGTGCCGGAGGCGCGGGTGGCGCACATGCCGCCCAGCGTAGCTTCTCCGCCCGGATCGACAGGGAAAAACAGACCGGAATCCCGGATGCGGCTGTTCAACTCCTGCCGTGTGAGACCCGCCTGCACACGGCAGTCGAGATCCTCGGGGTTGAACTGCACGATGTCCGTCATGCGCGACAGATCGAGGCTGATGGCGTGTTCCGGTGGGGTGACGTGCCCTTCGACGGATGTGCCGGCACCAAACGCCACCACGGGAACATGATGCACGTGGCACAGGGACAGCACACGGGAGACATCGTCGGTGCTCTGGGCGAACACGACGGCTTCGGGAAGCTGTGCGGCATCCATCGCCTCACCATGGCTGTGTTCTTCCCGCACGGAGGTAACGGTGCTCACCTGCTGGGGGAGTGTCTTGCGCAGGGCGCTCAGCACCTGTTCGACACGGGCGGCGGGAGAGGCAATGGAAGCGTCGGGCATCGCGGACAATCCGGTGAGAAAAGTGGGACAGATCGATGCCTCTCTTATCGGCCACGAACGCATGAGGCCATTGAGGTCGCAACGAGGCTGCCATCACATGTGGCAATGAATGGGGAGCGAGGGTATCTTCACGCTCTGGAAAGGCGTTCCGGGCTTGACAGGACGGGCCGTGGGCGGCTTCCTCCGACCCCTGATTTCCACCACGTACCGGCAAGCGGGAACGACCGCGAACCGCGTGCGCCCCGCTTTCATCCGGACAGGACGACATCATGCATCCGTATCGCACCCATAGCTGCGCCGCCCTTCGGGCCGAAGACGCCGGGAAAACCGTGCGCCTGTCCGGTTGGGTTCACAGCAAGCGCGATCACGGCGGCCTGCTGTTCATCGATCTGCGCGATCAGGACGGTCTGACACAGATCGTCATTCCCGCTGGCTCTCCGTTCCTTGAACTGGCCGAGAACACGCGCGTCGAAAGCGTTGTCACCATCACGGGCGAAGTGGTGCTGCGCGAGCCGTCCACGCGCAACCCGAACCTGCCCACGGGCGACATCGAGCTTCAGGTCAAGGAGTTCACGGTCCAGTCCGAGGCTGCCGTGCTGCCGTTTCAGGTGGCAGGCAACGAGCATTACGGTGAGGAACTGCGGCTGAAATACCGCTACCTCGATCTGCGCCGCGAGAAGATCCACAACAACATCCTGCTGCGTTCCAAGATCATCGCCAGTCTGCGCCGTCGCATGATCGAGCAGGGCTTCACCGAGTTCCAGACGCCGATCCTCACGGCGTCCTCACCCGAAGGTGCGCGTGACTTCCTCGTGCCGTCACGCCTGCATCCGGGCAAGTTCTACGCGCTGCCGCAGGCGCCGCAGCAGTTCAAGCAGTTGGCCATGGTTGCGGGCTTTGACCGCTACTTCCAGATCGCGCCGTGCTTCCGTGACGAAGCTGCCCGTGCGGACCGCAGCCCCGGCGAGTTCTATCAGCTCGATTTCGAGATGGCGTTCGCCACGCAGGAAGAAGTCTTCGCCACGCTGGAACCGGTCATGGAAGGCGTGTTCCGTGAGTTCGGCAATGGCCGCACCGTGACACCCGCGCCGTTCCCCCGCATCCCATATGCCGAGGCGATGGCGGTTTACGGCTCCGACAAGCCCGACCTGCGTAACCCGCTCAAGATTGCCAACGTGACGGAGCAGTTCGCAGGATCGTCCTTTGGTCTGTTCGCCAAGATCGCGGCCGGTGGGGGCGAGATCCGTGCCATCCCGGCACCCGGTGCCGGCCCCAAGCCGCGCGGCTTCTTCGACAAGCTCAACGCCTGGGCGCGTGAGAACGGTGCCGGTGGTCTGGGCTACATCCAGTTCGATGAGGAGGGCGGCAAGGGGCCGATCGCCAAGAACCTCGAAGCCGATCGTGTGAAGGCCATTCAGGACAAGCTTGGTCTAAAAGCTGGTGACGCCGTGTTCTTCGCCGCCGGCAAGGGCGATGAGGTGGCGAAGTTCTCCGGTCTTGTGCGGACGAAAATCGCAACCGAGTTGGAACTGATCGAGGAAGGTGAGTTCCGCTTCTGCTGGATTGTCGATTTCCCGATGTATGAGATGAATGAGGAAAGCGGGCAGATCGACTTCTCCCACAACCCGTTCTCCATGCCTCAGGGTGGTCTTGAGGCGCTGAATACGCAGAACCCGCTGGAGATCAAGGCGTACCAGTACGACATCGTCTGTAACGGCATTGAACTGTCTTCCGGCGCGATCCGTAATCATCTTCCGGGCGTGATGATCCGCGCCTTCGAGATCGCGGGCTATCCGGCTAGTGTAGTGGAAGAGCAGTTCGGCGGTATGCTCAATGCGTTCCGCTTCGGTGCGCCGCCGCATGGTGGCGCTGCGCCGGGCGTGGACCGTATGGTCATGCTGCTGGCCGATGAACCGAACATCCGCGAGGTGATCCTCTTCCCGCTCAATCAGCAGGGCGAGGATCTGATGATGGGCGCTCCGTCCACGGTCGAGGCATCACGGCTGAAGGAGCTGTCGCTGGCACTGGCTCTTCCAAAGCCGAAGCCAGCGGTCGTCAAGAAGACCGAAGAGCCCAAGGGCTGAGTTCATCAGGACGAGGCGGCCTTTCCGGTCGCCTTTTCTTTTTCCACTGGTGCTTTTTCCGTTGGCGGTGGGGGCGGAAGCAGGGAGACATCGTCTTCCTCGTCTTCGACATCCTCGGGTGGTGACAGATCGACCGCAGCGGTTCCGGGGCGCGGCAGATCGGCCGCTTCCATCAGAAGTTCCTGCTCCTGAAAATCAAGCTGCCGCCCGATGGTGCGCTCCGTCACGTCGTTGATGGAGTTGTCGTTCAGCAGGGAATTCAGCACGCGACGTTGAAGCCGCAGAATACGCAGGCGCAGGGCGATTTCCTCGCGCTTGTTCTTTACGCTGGCCATGCGGCTGCCATCGGGGTCGGCCGCTGTGGTGTCGAGGCGACGCAGACGGTCCGTATATTCCGCCATAAGCAGGGTGACGGCATCGTTGCCGCGTGCGGCATTGGGTGGCCTGCGTGCCTGCTCGGCCTGCAGGGCGGCAATGGCCGAGCGGGTGAGGGCGATGCGTGTTTCGTTCAGTTCATGCTGGGCAGGAGTCTCGCCTTCCTGCTGGGGCAGAAGGCGTAGCACGCTGGGAAGCAGAAAGGTCGCCATCAGCAGCGACACCACGATGACGCCTGTTGCCAGAACGACAAGAACGGTGCGTCCCGGAAATTCGTGTTCAGGAGGGAGCGAGACAATGGCGGCCAGCGTCACCGCGCCGCGTGTCCCGGCGAGGGTCAGCACAAGCACACCGCGCCATGACGGCATGGCCTGCGCCCTGTGCGTGAAACGGCCGATGAAATGAAGGATCGTGGCGTTGGCCGTGATCCAGACGGCGCGCAGCACGCATAACGCGGCCTGAAGCCCCAGAATGGTCAGCAGAAGCAGCCATGGTGACAGCCCTTCGGACTTCACGATGTCCACCGCTTCGCCAATCTGCTGGGGAAGCTGAAGCCCGAGCACGACGAACACCAGTCCGTTGAGCGTGAACCCGACTTCCTCCCATGTCATCGACGCTCTGAGGCGTGTCTCGATCCGTGTCTCGCTCATGACGCCCGAGATACGGATGGTGATGCCACCCGCGACGGCGGCGAGAATGCCTGAACATTCTATCTCTTCCGCGGCGAGATAGATGAGATAAGGCATCATCAGCGACATCAGGATGTGGCTTGGCGCATCGTCGTAACCGCGACGGATGAAACGCAGTTCGATCTGGGCGAACAGCCATCCCAATGTGATGCCGACAATCAGTCCGCCTACTGCGACATAAACGAAGTTGCTCGATGCCGCCTTGAGCGAGAAAAGCCCCGTCGTGGCCGCCGCCACGGCCACCCGGAAACACACGAGACCCGAGGCGTCGTTGAGAAGCGCTTCTCCCGTGAGGATCTGCACGATACGGGCGGGAGCCTGCGACGTGGCGAGGATGCTGCCCACCGAAACAGCGTCCGTGGGCGAGAGGGCGCCAGCAAGGGCCATGCCGGCGGCAGGGGTTATGGCGGGCATGATCCAGTGGGCGGCGTAACCGCCGCCGATCGTACTGAAGACGACAAGACCGATGGCCAGCGAGAGAATGATCGTTCGCAGTTCACCGAACTCGCGCAGCGGAATGCTGTAGGCATCCATGAACAGCAGGGGAGGAATGAGCAGAAGCAGAAAAAGCTCGGAGGAGAGCGGCAGATGAAAGCCCAGCAGGCTGGCGATCATCCCGGCTGCGATCTGGATCAGGGGAAGCGGGACAATACGTGGGAGCACGCGGCCCACGATGGCGCTCAGGGCCGTCATGGTGAGCAGCGTCATGGCAATGAGAGTGGGATACATCGGGTCTCGCAGCACGGGTGACCGTGCGGTTGGGCAGAGTTGTGCGGTTGTTCTCAATGGACAGGAAAGCGTTTGCAGACCAGCCCCTTGATGGTTTGTCAGGCTCTCCCATTGACCCCGCAAGGGGGCGTTCCCATTATTTTCATTAAGAGATTGTAGTGACAGCGGCGCGTTGCGTGAGCAGCCGTTACCTGTGTTCTGCGATTGACGGTCGGTTTGGAGACCTGTGCGGGTTTTCCCTGCCGGCAGAGAATGAAATTTCGCGGTGAGACACACCGCGCAGGTGGGGAGCGCAGGGGCACATGGCACAGGAAGGTCCGGCGGCACAGTTTCTCAGACCACGGCTGGAAGCGCTTGTGGCTGAGGCGTCGAAAAATGGCATTACGCCGGATGTGAGTGTGGCCGTCCTGCTCGATCTGCTTGATACGGAAAGCTTTGGCGTGACAACGCCAGAAGGAGGAGACGAGTGAGCGCAGGCGATCCATACAAGGTACTGGGAGTCGCGCGAACCGCGAGTCAGGACGAAATCCGCAAGGCCTATCGCAAGCTGGCGCGAAAGTACCATCCCGACCTCAACCCCGATAACAAGGAGGCGGAGGAAAAGTTCAAGGCGATCGGAATCGCCAACGATCTTCTCTCTGATGAGGCCAAACGTGCGCGGTTCGATCGCGGCGAGATCGATGAGAACGGGCAGGAACGTGCGCCGCCGGGTTACGGAGCGCATGGCGGCTATCAGGACTTTGGCGAAGGTGGGTTCCAGCACGCGGGCGGAGCGCAGGGTTTTTCCCCAGAAGATCTGAGCGATCTGTTCGGCGGCATGTTTGGCAATCGGGGCGGTGGAGGACGCCGGTCGGCTGGGCCGCGAGCGGGACAGGACCGGACCTATAATCTGACCGTGTCCTTTCTTGATTCGGTGCAGGGCACGACATCACGGGTCTCGCTTCCCGGTGGCGCCACGCTGGATGTAAAAATCCCGCCCGGGATTGAGAATGGACAGGTTCTGAGGCTGCGCGGCAAAGGCGGTGCGGGCGTTCAGGGTGGTCCGCCGGGTGATGCGCTGATTACCATCACCGTGACACCGGACGCGCGTTACACGCGGGAAGGTCAGGATCTGCGGCAGCGTCTGCCAGTGGATCTGCGCACGGCTGTTCTTGGTGGCCCGATTACCGTGCCGACGCCTTCGGGCGCGGTGAAAATGAACGTGCCGGCCAACTCGGACACGGGCACGGTTCTGCGCCTGCGTGGACGCGGGGTGAAGGAGCACGGCAAGCATCCTGCGGGCAACCTGTATGTCACGCTGGAAGTGCATGTGGGCAAGGCCGATGACGCGCTGCGCGAATTCTTGCGCACGCACGGCGAGGCAACCGCAAAAGGGGATGCCGGAAAGGAAGAAGTCTGAGAAAAACCGTTGGCGGCCGAGGCTTTGGGGTCTCGGCCACCCGCAACAGACTTCAGGACATTGCAGGCTTGGCCAGAAGGATGGGCTTGCACAGGCGGATCACTTCATCGCGTACCACCGGATAGGACGGACGCGCATCGACCGTGACGGTGCGTGCGCCGCCGAATGTCAGCTTTAATGTGGCAGCGGCCTTCTTTTTCAGGGCGGCTAGGTCATGGTCTGGCTTGCGGCTGAGGGCGATCTCCGGATCGACATCCAGCTTGATCACCAGATCCGGCTTTACAGCCGCCATTTTCCTGTAAAGACGCAATTCGCTCCGCGCGAGAAACGCCACGAACCGACTGCCGGGGCGTGCGGCGGACAGGCCGGGGCCGTCGTAGAATCCCGCCATCTCTGTCTGGGGATACCGATCCGTGATGACGGCAATGCCAAGCTTGCGGGCCTGCTGCATCTGGAGAAACCGGCGATAGCGCAGCAGTGAAAAAACGTACACCACAAGCGCTGTCAGCGGACCGGGAATCTTTTCGCCGGGTGAGCGTGTTTTCTTCGCCTTGCGGGTGAGGCGATCTTCCAGAACGGGACCGATCAGGGGCAACTTGCCGATGCGCCGGCCGAGGTCACCGCTGCCAAGTCCCAGATAACAGGTGCGGGCCGGGCGATACTGATTCAGGCGTTCCGCCAGTTCATTCGCAAGGGTCGATTTTCCCGTTCCGTCACAGCCGATGAGCGCGATCAGAGGGCCGATTGCCGGGGCAGGCGAAGACGAGCCGCTCATGCTCAACATGCTACAGGTGTCTCTGCGGAGCGCGCGTCATACTGATGGAACACGCTCTCGATCCCGGCCTTGGCCTGAGCCAGCACAGTGTCCAGTGGCTGGGTGGCGTCGATATCCAGTATGGGCGCGCCATTGAAACTGAGCTTCGGAACGTCTGAGACCTTGCGTTCAAGGGATTCCACGCGGTGATCGGGTTTGCGCTTGATGGCCGTTTCCAGATCGACGTTCAGCCGGATCACAAGGTCGGGCACATAACTGGCCATCCAGCCATAGAGACCGAATTCCACCATGGCCAGCGCCTGCACGATAGCGCTGTTGCGTTTTGAACAAGTAAGCGACGGGCCATCCATCGGTCCCGGCACGGCGGTCTGCGGATAGCGATCCGTCAGAATGCAGAGTCCCTGCCGATGCAATCGCAGCATGCGGCGGAAACGGATGACCCGCCGCATGGACAGTGCGAATATTACGACGGCCTGCGGAAAATGGATTTCCTTTTCCTTGCGTGCCTTGCGCGTGGTGTGCAGCACGCGGCGGTCCATTTTTTGTCCAATGAGCGGCAGCTTTGCGATGGCGCGTCCCCAGTTGCCCGTCTGTTTGCCCAGATGACACATCTCAGTAGGGCGGCTTTCACGCATCCAGGCCAGAAGTTCTGTGCCGACCGTGGTTTTGCCACTCCCATCCGAACCGACGAGAGCGATAATGGGACTGGAAACGGACATGAAGTCAGGATGTCTCCTTAGTGGTGACGCATTGACCGGACCTCCAGCCAACGGTCATGAAACTGTAATCTGTTACTGGATGGGGACAGGTGTGACTACCGCGCATAGGGAAAGGCGGCTGCGCATTTCTGATGCTGGTGTGCGCTTACGCGGGATCCTGTTCGTTGCGACGTGATGGCCAGCGCAGGACGGGTTCGGTCCGGCCATCGTCCGCCGTCTCGTTTTCCTGTCGAGGAGCGGGACGGCGGGGTTCGGGACGAGGCTCCGTTTCATGCCATGGCATGCGCCCGAGCGGCGTGCGGAGGCCGATCAGCGGCTCTTCTGCCGACATTCTCGGCTCATGCGGGCGCGTGACGCGGGGTTCATAAGCGTCGGACACTCGGGGAACGGGACTGGTGGCTGGTGAAGGGGCTGCTCGTTGCGTGGGTTGCGGTGTTTCTGTGCGCGAGAATGCCTGCTCCGAATAGTCTTCAGAAGTCGCTTCATTACCCTTCGAAGAGGATGGCCCTTTCGTTTCCAGAATATCCGGTGGGAGAAGGGGAGAAGGCGCCATTCCGGCCGTACGGGTGCGGGGAGCCGCAGGACGGAATTCCGGGTCTGCGGGCGCGGGAGCCGAAGGTGGAGGCACCCATTCTTCCCGGCGTGGTGCGACAGCGGCTTCACGGTTCTTAGCGGAGGTTTCCGGCACGAGAGAGCCAACTCGCATGGCGATCACGCGCAGATCCGCACGCACGTCCTCAAGCTGCAGTTCGATTTCCGCCAACCGCCCTTTCACACCGAAAACGGCAAAAGGCATGAGCAGGAAAGCGATTGCGAGGACTGCAGCAAGTCCCGCGAGGAGAACCAGCGCCCATATCGGCAGCCAGTCGGGAAGGACAATGGACATTATAGGACGAATGCTCCCCAATGACGGCTCGACACCCACGATTCACGGCTGTGAAGTCCGGCTCATGATGCCGGATGGCGCCGATCTCCCGCAACTGCCATTGGAGGAGACGCCATCCGGGCAGGCTACATGCCCAGTGCGCGACGATAGATGTCGAGCAGCGTTTCCTGTTCTTCCACCTCAGCTGGCTCCTGCTTGCGGAGCTTGATGATCTGGCGGATCACCTTCACGTCGAAACCGGCGGATTTCGCCTCAGTGAAGATATCCTTGATATCGCCCGCGAGCGCCTTGCGTTCTTCTTCAAGGCGTTCGACGCGCTCGATGATGCTGCGCAGACGGTCTGCCGCAATGCCGCCAACGGCGGGATCATCCTCTTGAGACATCACGTCTTCCTCCTCGGGAGTTTGTCTGTTTGCCGGCATTAAGGCCGATGCGAAGGCGCGGGATTATCCTGTCAGAACCCTTGCGGTCAAATGAATGCGGCCATCCCCTCCCAGCTTTCTGTCTGGTCAAGGGAGGCGGAGTGTCATACCTGATCGGCGTTCAGGGAGGCGGGAGCGATGATCGACACCACGACCAACGGCATGACGACCGGTTCCACACGGGATGATTCCAGCGTGCAGTCCCCCGTAGCAGCATTCGATTTTGTCATTGTGGGCGCCACGGGCGACCTGACGATGCGCAAGCTGTTGCCCGCTTTTTTCGAGCAGTTCTGTCGCGGGCGTATCGCGGTCGGCACGAAGATCATCGGCGCGGCCCGTTCCGATCTGACCGACGAGGCTTATCGGCAGCGCGCGAAAGAGGGACTGCAACAGTTCGCCGCTTCGGCAAAGAGCGCCCCCGATAAAATCGAGGCGTTCCTGCCGTTTCTGCACTACGTCTCTCTCGACATGTCCGACCGCCATGCGGACTGGACCCGGCTGACATCGCTTCTCGATCAGGATGAGGGGCGGTCGCGCGTCTTTTACGTCGCAACGGCCCCGCGTCTGTATGTGCCGACAGCGGAAGCCATCGCGCATAACGGCCTCATCACGGACACAACCCGTCTCGTGCTGGAGAAACCGATCGGCACGGATCTGACCAGTGCGGATGCGATCAATGACGGCGTGGGAAAGCATTTCCGCGAGGAGCAGGTTTTCCGGATCGACCATTATCTGGGCAAGCAGACGGTGCAGAACATCCTCGCCTTGCGTTTTGCCAATCCCGTGCTGGAACGTATCTGGGACGCCGATTCGATTGCCTGCGTCCAGATTACGGCGGCCGAGACGGTAGGAGTGGGCAAGCGCGGTCCTTATTACGACACGGCGGGCGCTTTACGGGACATGGTGCAGAACCACCTGCTTCAGGTGCTCTGTCTTGTCGCCATGGAGCCGCCAACGGCGCTTTCGGCCACCGATCTTCGCGATGAGAAGCTCAAGATTTTGCGCGCTCTCAAACCCATGACGTCCGAAGGCGTCGCGCGGGACACGATACGTGGGCAATATGTTGCAGCGGCGGCGAATGGCGAACAGATCCCGGGTTATCTGGAGGATCTGGGGACGCCGGCCAGTCACACGGAAACCTGGTTGGCTCTGCGGACGGAAATCCGCACGCCCCGTTGGGCGGGCGTCCCGTTCTATATTCGCACGGGCAAGCGGATGGCACGCAAGGAAACCGAAATCGTCATCCAGTTCCGTCCGCAACCTTGGCCGGTTTTTCAGGACACGCCCGAGCCCGGATTTTTGATTTTGCGCATCCAGCCCGATGAAGGTGTTTCCCTGTCGCTCTCGTCCAAGGATCCCACCGCTCCGGGCTTCCGCCTGCGTGAGACGCAGCTTGATGTCTCATATCCTCAGGCCTTCGGCGTTCGCTATCCGGACTCCTATGAAGATCTGCTGATGGCGGCTGTTGCGGGCGATCAGGTGCTCTTCATTCGCCGTGACGAGGTAACGGCTGCGTGGCAATGGGTGGAACCCATTCTCAAAGGATGGGCAGAGGATGTGCGCCCGATGGAAACCTATGCCGCCGGGACGCAGGGGCCGGCATCCTCGGATGCCCTGTTGGCACGGGATGGGTTTGCATGGAAGGAATCGGCGGTATGACGGACGACAACACCAGTGGCCCACGTCGTTTTGGCAGCGGCCCCTTCAAGGGACGCTCGCTCAAGCAGCACATTGCCCGGCGTCTTGTGCTGGTCCTTCCATTGACTGTGCTGATGATCGTGCTGGCCAAGACTGGCGCATTGGATCGGATGCTGGATCGTTACACCTTCAAGCCCATGAGCTGGTTCGACAACAACGCGCTCGTCCAGCATCTGCGTGTGACGGTCACCCATAACGGCATGACGGGCGACCGGGCCGACTGCCTTCTGTTTATCGTCAATGGCGACACGCCTCCGCAAGCGACCCTGATCGACGTGATGGAAAAACATTCCGGCTCATGTCCGGTGCCCGATGGTTCGCTGCCCAAGCTCTTTACCCTGCGGGTGGATCGTCCAGCCCAGCGGGTGGAAACCGATCAGGGAAGTCCGGGCCTTTTTCATCCCATTCCACAGTAGGAACGCAGAGCCGGTTCGCATGGGTGGGTCTGGACGTGGCACGAGGTGTCCGGCACACCATGCGGGACTTGTCTGACACCCATGAAGGATCTCTCCATGCGCGCACGTCTTTCCGCTCTTGCTCTTGTGGCTGCGACCTGCGCGCCACTTCTTCCTGCCGCGGCGCAGGCCGCACCTGTGGCGGAAGAGAAGATCCCCGAACGCCCCGCCAGCTTTTTGTCCGGAAAATGGACATCGATGGGCAATGAGATAACGATCATGGCCAATCGCGCCGCCGGTCCGGCCAGCCGTATCATGATCGAACTGCCGCACATGCTTCAGAAGTCTGGAACGGCCCGCTTCACGCTTGCGCACAAGAGCGGCAATCTGTGGGTGGGTCAGGACGATCATCATGCGACTCTCACGTTCGAGCTGAAGTCCGACAATTTCGCTGAACTGACCATGACGGGCGACAAGCCGGACCATCACTTCGAAATGCCGTTCTCGCGCTTCTGAGGCGGAAAGTGGGGCAGGGACCGTTCTGCGTTCTTGCCCGCCATCCGGCCGTCCGCGTGGCCGCCGGAACGTGCTACGGGCAGACCGATGTGCCGCTGGCCGAAGGCTGGGAATCGTTCGCCGCCCGCCTTGCCGGGGAACTGGCTGTAACGGGTGCGCAGAGGATGTTTGTCTCCCCGCTGACACGGTGTCGCCTGCCTGCGGAATGGATCGCGGCACAGGGCATTGTGAGGGTCTTTCCCGATGACCGGCTGATGGAGCTGGATTTCGGAGAGTGGGAGGGACAGCCGTGGTCCCTTGTTCCCCGTGAGAAGCTGGATGAATGGGCCGGAGACCTTGCGGGTTTCACCCCCCCGGGTGGTGAGAGCGGCAACAGCCTGATCGCGCGGGTGACGGAGTTCTGGCGTGAACGTCTCCCAGACGGACCCATCGCCATCCTTTCGCATGGCGGTCCATTGCGGGTTCTGACGGCTCTTGCCCAAGGACAGAAACCCGACCTGACACAGCCGGCGCCTCCCTTGGGAGATATCGTCACCTTTGGGCGTATGTCGCCACAAGCACCAGCAATACAGCCAGTTCCGACAGAACCGCCGTCGCGCCCAGAAGATCGCCGGTAAATCCGCCCATGGCGCGTAATGCGATGCGCCGGACAACAAGCGTTGCTCCCATGCTGGCCAGAAGGCTCATGACCATGACGCGGCCGGGCAACAGACAAGCGGTGAGAAGCAGGAGCGTCAGCAGAGCCAGTCTGAGCGGACCGACCGGAAGCGGAAGAAGCGCTGCCGCCAAGCCGTCCTGCCGTGCCGCTGGCGTCCAGCCCGCGATTATGAGCACGGAAGCGCGGGCGCATGCCCCTGCCACCGCAAGACAGGCAAGCAGATGTGTGGACGGAAGAGCGGCGATGCAGCCAGTCCGCAAGGTGAGCGCCATGATGAGAGCGGCGGCACCATAGGAACCGATACGGCTGTCACGCATGATCTCCAGACGACGTGCGAGCGTGCGCCCCGCCGCCAGCCCATCGGCGCTGTCTGCCAGTCCGTCCTCATGCAAAGCCCCGGTGACGACAAGCTGCACGCTCACGGCGAGGAGCGCTGAGACGAGCGGGGGAAGTCCCGCCATCAGCGCCATTTGCATGATGAGCGCCGTCAGAGCACCGATTCCGGCACCGACAAGGGGCCACAGGCGGATCGAACGCCTCAGATCGACAGGCCCGGCCCAGCGTTCCAGCCAACTCAGTGGCAGTCGGGTGAACAGTCCCAGCGAGGCGAGAAGATCGGCGGCAAGGGCGCGCATGGCTTCGCGTGCCACTAATTGCCGATACCGGCGTCGGTAAAGGTGTGCATTCCGTTGTGACAGGCAATCGCTGCTCGCAGAAGGGGCACGACCAGCGCGGCTCCCGATCCTTCTCCCAGCCGCAATCCGAAATCGAGCAGTGCCTTCTGGCCCAGCTTTGCCGTCAGGCGCGCATGTCCCGGCTCGGCTGAATTGTGGCCGATGCGACAATGAGCAAGCCCCTCCGCGTGCAATGCGTAAAGGGGAGCCACGGCCGCCGTGCTGACGTAACCGTCCAGCATGACCGGAATGTTCAGGCTGCGGGCGGCGATCACGGCCCCTAGCATGGCGGCCATTTCATGCCCGCCGAGACACTGTGCCACCGCCAGGGGATCATCCAGCACGGCGCGGTGCGTGTTCAGGCCGTCATTGATGACGTCGATCTTGCGGACCATTGAAGCATCGTCGCTGCCGGCTCCCGGTCCGGCCCATTCGCGCCCGGTGCCGCCAAACAGACCAGCGGCCAGAGCGGCCGCGACAGTGGTGTTGCCGATGCCCATTTCGCCCACGCACAGCAGATCGCTTTTGGGATCGACCGCAGCGGCACCTGTATTCACGCAGTGCAGAAACGTGGCCTCATCCATTGCGGGAGCCTGTGTGAAATCGGCAGTCGGTTGGAGATTTTCCATTTCCACGATGGAGAGGCTGGCACCAGCGCATGCGGAAAGCTGGTTGATGGCGGCCCCACCATTGTGGAAATTACGCACCATGAGCGTCGTCACTTCGGGCGGCCACGCGGATACACCGCGTGCGACAATGCCATGGTTTCCGGCAAAGACGACACATTGCACGCGCTCGAGCGTCGGCGTCGGGCGGCGTTGCCAGCCCCCCAACCAGCGTGTCAGTTCTTCCAGACGGCCCAGACTGCCGGGCGGTTTGGTAAGTGTCGCGTCCCGTGCGGTAATCCGTTCGATGACGGCCATGTCCGCATGGGAGGGAGTGAGGCAGGCGCTGCGGAGGGCGGAGATGTCAGAAAATGTGATGGCGGTCATGGGGTATTTCCATGCCGTTTTCGGAGAGGGAGAGCAATGATCGAACTTGTGCTTGGTGGCGCTCGCTCGGGCAAAAGCCGCCACGCGGAATCGGTCATCCGTTCTTGTCCGGGGCCATGGACCTACATCGCCACGGGCCGCGCATGGGACGAGGAGATGGCCGAGCGCATTGCTCTGCATCGGGCCGACCGCGGAGACGGCTGGGTAACGGTGGAAGAGCCGGTGGATCTGCCGGGTGCACTGGAGAAAGCGGAGGGGCAGCCCGTTCTGGTGGATTGCCTCACTCTCTGGCTGACCAATCTTCTGCTGGAAAACCATGACATCGCAACGGCCACGGACGCGCTCATGCAGATCATGGAACGGCGCATGGCGCCACTGGTGCTGGTGGGTAACGAGGTCGGGCTGGGAATCGTGCCGGAGAACGCGCTGGCGCGGCGGTTTCGTGACGAGGCAGGGCGGCTGCATCAGCGCGTGGCGGCAAAGGCGGACCGGGTTGTGCTGTGCGTGGCGGGAATCCCGATGACGATCCGCCGGGACGCCTGAAGTTTCAGGGGGTGTGTGGACTGACGGGTACAAGCCGGGCAGGCCTGTCGGGCGCAGCGACGACCACGGCGTTCTGTCGGAACAGCCGCGCCAGTCTGAGGGCTCGCGCAAGAGGCAGTGCGGCGGCGATCATGGGTTCGCACCATTGGCCCAGTCGTCCATCGCCGATGAAAAATGCGACATGGCGCAGACGGTGACGCAGACGTTGGGTCATGCGGGTATTCCACGCATCCGGGTAGCGTCGTCCACCGGGATTGGCGGCGCCAAGGAAGATGAATGTATGGCCTTTCAGACCGGGTGTACGTTGCCCGATCCTCACTTCCAGCGGACCCGCGCGGTAGATGGTCAGCCGATAGGCGCGAAGCAGGGCTGGTGTGAGAGGCCGGATACGGGCGGTCATGCGTCCTCGTCCGTCTCCTCGCCATAGCGGGAATTGCGGTGCACCCACACCGACATCAGCAGGCCGAACCCGATCATGACGTTGAGCATGGCGGACCCGCCATAGGACACGAGTGGCAGCGGTACGCCGCCGACCGGGATCGCCCCCATGACCATGGAGAGGTTTACAAGACAATAGAGAAAGAAATTGACCGATATACCCAGCGCAAGAAGCCGCCCGAAGCGGTTGCGGCTCCGGATGGCCATCATCATGCCGCCGAGAATAAGCACCAGCAGCAATCCAATGACGGCCACGCCTCCGGCATAGCCCCACTCTTCGGCGATGGTGGTGAAAATGAAGTCGGTCTGTTTTTCGGGCAGGAAGTTGAGCTGTCCTTGCGTGCCGTGCAGGTAGCCCTGTCCCCACATGCCGCCCGAACCCAGCGCGATCTTGGACTGGATGATATTGTAGCCTGCGCCGAGAGGGTCGTTCTCGGGGTGGAGGAAGGTGGTGATGCGGGCTTTCTGGTAGTCGTGCAGATGGGCGTAGGCCAGTTTCAGCAGGAACGGCACGGGAACTGCCAGAAGCACGATCTGCCACAGCCGCATCCCGGCGGCGAAGAACATGGACGCGCCGATGCCGCCGATGATGACCGCCGTGCCGAGATTGGGTTCCTTGAGAACCAGTCCGACAGGAATCAGCACCAGTATGGCGGGGACGATCAGCCGCAGCGGGTTCCCCATTTTCGCGTAAGGCACACGCGCGAACCACGTGGCGAGCATGAGCGCCAACGCCACCTTGGCGTATTCGGAAGGCTGCACCTGCGTGCCCGCGAGCATGATCCAGCGTTCAGCGCCTTTGCCCACGTGCCCCATGCGCAGCACGGCCACGAGCAGAACGATGGACATTCCATAGAGGGGGATGGCCAGCTTGGTGAGAATGCGCGGCGGCAGCATGGCCAGCGTGATCATCGTCACCATCCCGAACCCGAAGCGCATGGCCTGCGGTCCCGCGAACGGACGGGCGGAGCCGCCGCCTGCGGAATACAGGGCGACATACCCCACCCCCGCCAGCGCGCAGATGAGCAACACGTAAAGCCAACTGACCTGCCAGAGTTTGGAGAAGATGCGAAAGCTCGGCTCGGCGCGCAGGAGGCGTTTGCGAAAGCGTCCTGCCGGGGCGGGCGTGGTCAAGGCGGTCCTCCCGAGGATGGAACTCGTGGTGCGGATGAAGGGATTAGTCTGCGTTCGCCACAGTCTGTCCCGGTGCCGTCTTGTGGTTGACGGGATCGCGCAGGAGCGTGTCGGTCATGATGTCGCGGGCCAAAGGTGCGGCGACTTCAGCGCCCGCGTTGCCATGCTCGATCACCACGGAGACCGCATAGCGCGGGTCATCGTAGGGCGCAAAGCAGATGAACAGGGCGTGCGGACGATATTCCCACGGCAGGTTGGCAGAATTGAAGTGGCCGCTTTCACGCATGGCCCGTGACACACGCCGGACCTGTGCGGAACCGGTCTTGCCCGCCATCGTGATGCCGGGAAGGTTGAGCCGCGCCTTGGGAGCGGTGCCGTGCTGTTCGTTGACCACGGCGTACATGCCTTCGCGCACGGCTTTGAGCATGTGAGGATTGAGGTCCATCTCCGGCCAGTGCTGCGGGTCGATCTGCGCACCGATCTCTCCGTTCACGGCTCGCACAAGATGAGGCTGCACCGCCCGGCCTGTGGCGATACGGGAGGTATAGGTAGCAAGCTGGAGCGGTGTGACCTGCACGAAGCCCTGTCCGATGCCGCTGACGATGGTGTCACCGCCGTTCCAGTGATGCTTGTGTTTTTGCCGCCATGCAGGGGTGGGGATCAGCCCCGCGCGTTGATGCGGCAGTTCGATGTCGAGTTTCGTGCCCAGCCCGAGCGCATGCGAAGTGTCCGCCAGCCGCTCCATACCGAGCCTGTGCGCGACTTCGTAAAAATACACGTCGCAGGAATATTTCAGTGCGAGATGAAGATCGACCGAGCCGTGTCCATGCTTTGCCCAGCAATGGAAACGCGCCCCTCCGAGGTCGTAGTGACCGGGACAGAAAAAACGGTCGGTGGGGGTGATGACCTCCGCTTTCAGGGCGGCCAGTGCCACGGCGGGCTTGAAGGTGGAGCCGGGCGGATAGACACCTGCCACGGTCTTGTCGATCAGCGGGGTGCGCTGGTCGGACGTCCACTCCGCCCACTGGGCGCGACTGACGCCACTGTCGAACAGGGACGGGTCGAAGGAGGGCGTGCTGCACATGGCCAGTACTTCGCCGTTGCGGCAGTCCATCACCACGGCGGAGGCCGCCATGTCGCCAATGCGGTTCTGTACCGCCTGATGCAGCCCTACGTCGAGCGTGAGCGCCAGTTCGTCGCCCGGTGTGCCGTCCTGCCGGTCCAACTCGCTCATCACACGCCCGACGGAGTTGACCTCCATCTGCACGGAACCGGCCTGTCCGCGCAGAAGCTGGTCCTGACTCTGCTCGATGCCTGCGCGTCCGACACGCATGCCGGGAAGCGCCAGCAGGGTGGATTTCGCCACGTCCTGTTCGTTGGGTGGCCCGACATATCCGACTGTGTGCGCCAGCAGCGGACCGAGGGGGTAGGAACGGGTGGTTCCGACATCGATCATGACGCCGGGGAGAGAAGGGGAGTTCAACTCGATCCGCGCCATCTCGTCCCATGAAAGGAACTCGCGCAGCATGACGGGCACGAATTTGCGCTTGTGTCGCAGTTCACGGGCGATACGTGTGCTGTCGCGCTCTTCCAGAGGGATGAAGGACGAGAAGCGCTCAATGGTGCCTTCGACGTCCGTGGTTTCTTCCGGCAGCAGCAGCGCGCGCCAGTTCGTACGATTGGCGGCGACCACTGTGCCGAAACGATCGGAAATCAGGCCGCGGGGCGGTGCGAGCAGCCGGGTGCTGGTGCGGTTGCGGTCGGCCAGTTTTGCGAAGTGATCGCCGCTGTTGATCTGGAGATCGTACAGGCGTCGTCCCAACTCACCCAACGCGGCTGTCTGCACGGCCATTATCAGAAGAGCACGACGGGTGAAGACGCCACGTCCGGAGTCTTTCTGCTCACGGATGGGCAGAAGCCTGCGAAGCCCGTCGCGCTTTTTCCGGCGAGGTTTCCACATCATGGAAACATCTCCCCGTGGCGGAAAGTCACGCTCCATTCCCTCATGACTGCGGTTCCGGGTTGGCGAGCCGATGATGCGCCCATGTCCCTGCGGCTGCCAGCAGGGGGTAGACGCCGATGGCGAGGAGGCATTCGAAGACGACGGGGGCAAGAGGCATGGGCCGGAAGGCCAAAAGCGAGATCAGGAACCACAGCAGCCAGCAGGCCGCCGACCCCAGCACGGCGAAGATACACCACATCCCGAGAAAGTTCAGGCGCATCAGGCCAAAGCGGGCATGCACGGCAATTCCATGCAGCAGCAGGAACACGAAGGCGTCCACACCGGGAGAGGCAAATCCCACGAGATCCATCAGAAGGCCAAGTCCGAACACGATCGGCGCGGACATGGAGGCCGGACGCCAGACGGACCAGAAAAAGACCGAGGCCATGACAAGGCCCGGCAACAGGGCTGTCGCCGCCGGGAAACCCGTTGGTGCGGCCAGCAGGACGATGACGAGCGCCGTAATGCCACCCGGCAAAAGACGCCGCGCCAACCGGTCCAGTCGCTGGGCCAATGCGACACTGGAATCCTGATTGCGATGCCACGATGAACCCGGATTGGCTGTCATGATCCGGACTCTTATCCGCGCCCGGAAGGAAGAGGGGACGAGGGCATGACGGGGGTAGCCTCACCCTGATCTTCCGGGGAAGAGGCGGGAGCCGTATCCGCAGGAGCGGGCGTTTCCTCGCGGTGAGGAGCGGATGTTTGGATAGGACGGTCGTCCTGATGTCCCGTCATGCCGCCGACCACGCCATCAAGAGTCATGCCTTCCATGGGATTGTTGTGTTTGGCCATGTGGCCGCGCTGGGGAGCCACCGGCACGCGACCCGGTGCATCTGGCGCATCGATGGTTTCTGTCTCGAAGTCGAACACGCGCAAAATGTGCAGATGATCCAGTCGGGCATAGGGCATGACAATGGGGGTTGCCGCACGGATGTAATGTACCGTTCCCACAGGCAGACCTCCGGGCAGCAGATCGCCCTGTCCAGACGTGACCACGCGCTCGCCTTCCACGGGATGATTATCCTGAGCGTAAAACATCAGGCGGGGCATAGGGGAATTATCCCCTGCCATGATGGCGGTACCATGGCTGCTTTCGAGCATGACCGGAATGCGACTTGCCACGTCATTGATCAGCAGGACACGCGCTGAATGATGCCCGGTTTCGGTGACACGTCCCGCAAAGCCATCAGCGGCCAGCGCAATATTGCCGACACGCACGCCACTGTCCGGTCCGGCATTGATGAGAACGGCGTGAGAATACAGCCCTCCTATATCGCCAACCACCCGTGCGGTCACGAAGGATGGGACAGGATCGGGCATCCAGTGGAGGTTTTCCTTGAGCGTGGCATTTTCCTGCGTGAGGGAAATGGCGACGTCATACCATCCACGCAGGGTTTCATTCTCTGAACGCAGGCGCGCGTTTTCCTGTGCCAGATGCCCGATACCGCGTAGCTCGGACAGCGCCGCCGACATCTCGTCTCCGGGCGTGGCCACCAGCGACCACAAGGGAGACAGCACATCCGCCACAGCCATGCGGGCGGCCACCGTTGCCCGTTGGTCAGCCCAGCCAAGCAGTATGGTGGCAATCGACAGCAGCAGCATCGCAGGGAACCAGAGCCGGTCCAGCGCCTGACGTATCTGGATGGAGACGGGAATCACCGTTTCGACATCCAGTCCTCGTGCCCACGGGCCGAGTTCGTCACGCAGGGATATGCCCGCTTCATTGCCTCTTTCTCAGCCAAGGAACCTCCCGCCTTCCGAGGCTTCTGGTCCCCGGCCTACGCCGCCCGCATGGGCAGGCTGGCGGTCTCAATCCACATATTGGCAAAAAGTTGCGGGCAATGCATGGACATTTTTCGTCAATACATCGTTGTCAGAACGTCGCGCAGACGTTTCATCTCTTCCAATGTGCGACCGGTGCCCAGCGCCACGCAGGAAAGCGGATCTTCCGCAACCGTCACAGGCAGGCCTGTGGACAGCCGCAGAACTTCATCCAGACGATAAAGAAGTGCTCCACCGCCGGTCAGGACGATGCCCTTGTCCACAATGTCGGCCGCAAGTTCGGGAGGTGTGTTTTCCAGCGTCAGTTTTACGGCTTCGATGATCTGAGTGATGGGCTCAGCCAGACTCTCCGCAATCTGGGCCTGCGAGACCACGACTTCTCGTGGGACGCCGCTGATGAGATCGCGTCCTTTTACGTGTTGAAGCGGGCCGGGATCGTTCGGATCGTCGGGCATCATGGCGGAGCCGATGGACATCTTGATCCGCTCGGCCGAACTCTCGCCGATCAACAGGCTGTGCATGCGACGGATATAGGAAATGATCGCCTCATCCATCTTGTCGCCGCCCACGCGCACCGAGCGGGCATAGACAATACCACCGAGCGAGATCACGGCCACTTCGGTCGTGCCGCCGCCGATGTCGACGATCATGCTGCCGGAAGGTTCGGTCACGGGCAGTCCTGCACCGATGGCGGCAGCCATGGGCTCCTCGATCAGGAACACCCGGCGGGCGCCCGCGCTTTCGGCGCTTTCCTGAATGGCCCGACGCTCCACGGCCGTGGAGCCGGAGGGCACGCAGATGATGACCTGTGGGCTGGTGAAAATGCTGCGGTTGTGAACGCGCCGGATGAAATGTTTGATCATTTCCTCCGCCACTTCGAAATCCGCAATCACGCCATCGCGCATAGGGCGGATGGCGGTGATGTTGCCGGGCGTGCGGCCCACCATCTGTTTGGCTTCTTCGCCAACGGCGAGCACCTGTTTCTTGCCGCGAGATTCCGCAATCGCCACAACGGAGGGCTCATTGAGGACAATGCCTCGGCCCTTGACATATACGAGCGTATTGGCGGTGCCGAGGTCGATTGCCATGTCAGCGGACATGAGACCCAGCAGGCGAGCGAACATCCACAACTCCTGGCCAGCAAGTGCGTCACGCGCCCCGTTGCGCGGACGGACATTCCCGAAACCCCCGCATGGCCTGCCGACGGGCACTCAGGCATCCGGTTGAAGACCCGATGGTGTCGTGCGTCATTTCTGGCCACGCGCTGGGCCGAAGGTGGCTTAGCGAGGCCGCCCCGTTCCCGCAAGGTCCATGATCGAGAAAGCTTCATGGAAATTGAGAAAAGGGTCGGAAGAAAAGATTTTCCGGTTTCAGAATGGAAGACGAAAAGTGCTGTGCCCGGAGTGTTCATCTTTTGACGTGTGTCTGTCTGCAACTGCCTCAGCTTGCTTTCGTTTCTGCTCTGCCAAGACAATTTCGTGCCGCAGCTTTCATGACGCGGGCATGAGAGGGATTCAAAGGTGACATTATATGAACTGTGCATCGACAGATGAACGCAAACACCGTGGGTGGCACATCCTTCTGGTCCTGTTGCCACTCCTGCTGTTGGGTGGTTGCGGGAGTCCTTATAGCCCGGGAGCCCGGGCCGGTTCGGGGGCGTTGATCGGAGCGGGTGGTGGTGCGCTGATCGGTGGGGTCGCGGGTGGTGGTGGCGGAGCGGCTATCGGTGCACTTGCAGGCGGCGCCACGGGAGCGGCCGTAGGAGCGGCAACGACGCCGAATCGTCCCAACAGCGGTGGCTATCGTAGTCGTTGATCGATACATTTGCGCCATATTCGCGCCATGGGCAGGGAGCAGGACAAGACTGCGACTCTCGTCTATGTGTCGCGTGCACCGCAACGTCGGATATCAGGAATATGATGAGGCTGAAGACTACAACTACAGTTGCCGCTCTCGCACTTGCTAGTTTGCTTGCTGGCTGTGGCGACCCCTATAGCCCCGGTGTGCGGGCAGGCAATGGTGCGTTAATTGGCGGTGGCAGCGGTGCCGCCATTGGTGCGCTGGCCGGTGGTGGGCGTGGTGCGGCCATCGGTGCAGTAGCTGGCGGTTTGCTTGGTGCAGGCACGGGCGCGCTGACCACCCCGAACCGACCCGGCGGAGACTATCGCAGCGGTTATCAACAGCCGCAATATCAGCAGCCCACACAGCCCGGAAACTACCAGCAGCCACAGTATCAGCAACAGTACCGGCAGCCTACACAGCAGTATTATCCGCAGCAGCAACAGCAGCAGGGTAGCTATTATCAGCAGGGCAGCTACTGATAACACTGGCTTGAAAACATGACGCGGCGGAGGTTGCCCGTCGTCTTCTGGTTTGCGTCAGGCGGGGTTTTGCGTTAAGCACCCGCCTCCGCACCGGCACCCCTGGAGGCCGGCGTGTGTTCGCATACTCAGGAGCTTATCAAAGTGGCGACGAAACTGATTCCGATTCAAGCATCCCTGCGCGCGAAGGCTGGTAAGGGGGCAGCGCGCGCAACCCGTCGTGAAGGTCTGGTTCCGGCCGTGATCTATGGCGCGAAAAAGGATGCCACCCTGATTGCCCTTGATCCGCGCATCATCATGCGTGAACTGCACAAGCCCGGCTGGCGCTCGCATGTCTATGAAATCACTGCGGGCGACATCAGCGAGCGCGTTCTCATGCGCGACATGCAGTTCCATCCGGTGACGGACGCGCCGATCCACGTGGATTACCAGCGCCTTGCGCCGGGTCATAAGGTCCATGTCGAGGTTGCCGTGCATATTGTCGGCGAAGAGGTTTCTCCGGGCATCAAGCGCGGTGGCGTGCTCAATGTTGTGCGCCACACCATTGAAGTGACGGCTGACCCGGAAAACATTCCGGAGCTTTTCACGGCCGATATCTCCGAGTTGGACATCAACGACAACGTGCGTTGGGATGATCTCAAGGGCACCGAGGGCGTTGTCGCGACCGTGCAGATCCCGAACTTCGTCGTGGCGACCATTGCCGCGCCGACGGTCGATGTCGAAGAAGAAGCTCCCGCGGCTGAGGCTGAAGCCGCACCTGCTGAAGAAAAGAAGTAAGGAGGCCCGCCGGGCCGGGGAAGCCATTCTTCTCCGGACCCACGGGACAGACCGCCATGAAACCGGCGCTCCAGCTCTGGGTGGGTTTGGGAAATCCTGAGCCTTCCATGAGCCGCAACCGCCACAATATCGGCTTCATGGCGGTCGACGCCATTGCGAAGCGCCATGGTTTTTCGCCATGGCGCAAGCGGTTTCGTGGCGAGGTTGCCGAAGGTCGTGTAGGTGGTGCGAAGGTGCTGCTGCTCAAGCCGATGACCTATATGAACCTCTCGGGCGACAGCATTCGCGAGGCCGCGACGTTCTACAAAATTCCCCCCGATGCCATCACTGTCTTTCACGATGAGCTTGATCTTGCTTCCGGCAAGGTTCGTGTGAAGAAAGGTGGTGGTGCGGCCGGTCATAATGGCCTGCGCTCAACGGATCGCCAGCTTGGAACGCCAGATTACTGGCGCGTGCGTCTGGGCATAGATCACCCCGGTTCCAAGGAGCGGGTGCATGGCTGGGTGCTGGGCGATTTCGCCAAAGCCGACCAGTCTTGGCTGGATGATCTGATGGATGCCATCTCCGATGCTGTCCCCCTATTGGCAGAAGGACAGCGAGAGGCTTTCATGAGCCGTATCGCCCTTCTCATGGCTAACACTCCCCAACCCCCGACACCACCCGGTCCCGGAAAGGGCCAGACAGGAGTAAGAGACTGATGGGCTTTAACTGCGGCATTGTCGGACTGCCCAATGTCGGCAAGTCCACGCTCTTCAATGCCCTGACCGCCACGGCGTCGGCGCAGGCGGCCAACTATCCGTTCTGCACCATTGAGCCGAATGTTGGGCGTGTGGCTGTGCCCGATCCACGGTTGGAGAATCTGGCCCGCGTCGGCAAATCCCAGAGGATTCTGCCCACGAGCCTTGAGTTCGTGGATATTGCCGGATTGGTGCGCGGCGCGTCACGCGGGGAAGGTCTGGGCAATCAGTTTCTCGCCAACATCCGTGAAGTGGACGCCATCATCCACGTTTTGCGCTGTTTCGAGGATGACGACATCACCCATGTTGAAGGGGGCGTCGATCCGGTGCGTGATGCCGAGATCATCGAGACCGAACTGATGCTGGCCGATCTGGACTCGCTGGAGAAGCGGATTGTCGCCCTTCAGAAAAAGGCTCGCGGCAACGACCGGGAGGCGCAGGCTCAGGTCGAACTGATGGAGCCGCTGATTGCCGCGTTGCGTGAGGGTCGTCCGGCGCGCACAGTCATTCCTGCTGGACAGGAAGCCACAGCTGCACGTCTTCAGCTGATGACGACGAAGCCCGTACTCTATGTCTGCAACGTAGAAGAAGGTTCAGCAGCGACGGGTAATAATTTCTCGAAGGCCGTCGAGGAACGCGCGAAGGCCGAAGGGGCTGCCTGTGTCGTGGTATCCGCTGCCATCGAGGCTGAAGTCAGCCAACTTCCCGCCGAAGACCAGAAAGAATTTCTTGAAGGTCTGGGGCTGGAAGACAGCGGTCTCGACCGTGTGATTGCTGCTGGCTATCGCCTGCTCGGTCTGTCCACCTATTTCACGGTGGGGCCGAAAGAGACGCGGGCATGGACCATCACGGCTGGCACGAAGGCTCCTCAGGCTGCGGCTGTCATCCATAACGACTTCGAGCGGGGCTTCATTGCCTGCGAGACCGTCTCTTATGACGATTATGTGAAGTATAATGGGGAGGCAGGCGCCAAGGAAGCGGGCAGGATGCGTGTCGAGGGACGCGATTACATCGTGCAGGATGGCGATGTTCTGCTGTTCCGTTTCAACGTCTGACCGAACATCCACAAGCCAAGAGAGGACAGGGGACCAGAAATGAGCGCCAGCACGCAGGCGGAAGCGACCACACCCGGCGCGATCGAGGCCATGGCCCGCGCAGCTCGGGTGGCAGCCCGGACGCTGGCGCAGTCGCCAACCGTGGAGCGTGACAAGGCGCTGTGGGCGGCTGCGAATGCCCTGCGCGAAACCCGCGATGTCATTCTTGAAGCCAATGCGAAAGATCTGGCGGCTTACAAAGGCAGCGAGGCTTTTCGGGACCGACTGACTCTGACACCCGAGCGCATCGAAACGATGGCAAAGGGGCTGGAGGATATGGCGGACCTGTCCGATCCGGTCGGCCGTATCCTCAGCGAATGGACGCGCCCGAATGGATTGAAGATCCGCCGCGTGGCCACCCCCATTGGGATTTTGGGCGTGATCTATGAGAGTCGTCCCAATGTCGGCGCGGATGCTGCGGGGTTATGCATCAAGTCCGGCAATGCCGTTATCCTGCGCGGCGGTTCCGAGAGTTTTCACTCCGCACAGGCGATCCACGCGGCCATGGTGGCGGGTCTGAAAGCGGCCGGGTTGCCTGAGGCGGCGGTGCAGGTAGCGCCGAGTACTGACCGTCAACATGTCTCAGACATGCTGCAGGCGGCGGGTCTGATCGATCTGATCATTCCGCGCGGCGGCCGTTCTCTGGTCGAGCGCGTGCAGAACGAAGCGCGGATTCCTGTGCTCGCGCACGCGGAGGGACTTTGCCACACCTACATCCATTCCGCTGCCGAGCCGCAGATGGCGCGGCGCATCATCTGTAACGCCAAGATGCGCCGTCCGGGCATTTGCGGTGCGACCGAGACGCTGCTTATCGACAGCGCCATTGCCCCGTCGCTCCTGCCGGACATTGTTTCGGACCTGCGCGAACTGGGATGTGCTTTTCGTGCGGATGCGCGAGCCAGAGCCATTGTGCCTGACCTGTCGGCAGCCACAGAGGCGGATTTCTCCACGGAGTGGCTCGATGCCATTCTGTCCGTGGCGGTGGTCGATGGGGTGGATGCAGCGCTGGAACATATCGCGGTGCATGGCAGCGGGCACACGGAGGCCATCATCACATCGGACGAGACGGTTGCCACGCGCTTTCTCAATGGAACCGACAGCGCGGTGGTGATGTGGAACGCTTCCACTCAGTTCTGTGACGGTGGAGAATTCGGTTTCGGTGCGGAAATCGGCATTGCGACGGGGCGTGTCCATGCTCGTGGTCCGGTTGGGCTCGAACAGCTTACGACCTTCCGCTACGAGGTTCTGGGGACGGGTCAGGTCCGTCCGTAAGGTCCGGCAGGCCGTGCCGGTTCATCATGCCACGCTGCCTGTGCGGGGAGATAGGCGCGCGTTGCGGATCGGTCTCCTCGGCGGCTCGTTCAATCCGGCCCATGAAGGTCATATCCAGATCGCCCGGCGTGCGTTGCATGTGCTGGGATTGGATCAGGTGTGGCTGATGGTGTCTCCCGGCAATCCGCTCAAGGAAAAGCGCGGTATGGCCTCGCTGGCATTGCGTCTTGCGTCAGTAAGACGGCTGGCGTGTGAGCCGCATCTTGTGCCGACCGCGATCGAGGTGCGTCTGGGCACACGCTATGCGGTCGATACGGTGCGTGCGCTCAGGAGGCGATTCCCACGCGCGCATTTTGTGTGGCTGATGGGGGCGGATGTCTTTGCCGAGCTTCCGCGCTGGCATCGCTGGAAAGCCTTTGTGCGGGAGGTGCCGATTGCCGTCATGCCGCGTCCGGGCAGCACGACGGCGGCGCTGCACGGCCAGACGGCGCAACGGTTGCGCCATGCGCGGCTGCCGGTGGGACGTATTCGTCAACTTGTCGAAAAAACCCCTCCAGTCTGGGCTTTTCTTCCGGGGCCACAGAACGGTATATCGGCAACTGCCCTGCGTCGTGCAGGCAGCACGGAATCCTTACGTCAGACAGATCGGGCATCCACCCGGCAGGAGATACGGTCATAGCCAGGAAGCCCCCTTCCGATACGGAAGCCAAGCGTCGCACGGCGGGAGCCGGTCCGGCGTCTGCCGCGCCGCGTGTGCCTGCCAAGTCCAAGACAGCGACCAAGCCCGTCGATCCCGCTCTGGCGGAAGCCGTGAAGGCGCCGGGCACGCCCCGCAAGAAGGCTGCGGCTGCCGGCCCGCGCAAGGAGACGAAGAAGCGTCCGCATGCGCCTGCGGATGAACTGGAGACGTATCTCAAGCTCATCACGGAAAGCATCGACGATGACAAAGGTGAGGACATCGTCGTCATCGATCTGACGGGGCGTGCGTCCTTTGCTGACCGCATGGTGATCGCCACGGGCGTGGCGGATCGTCAGATCGCAGCCATGTCCCAGCATATCGAACGCAAGCTGCGTGAAGCCGGCCTCAAGCGTATTCTCGTCGAGGGCGCTAACGGGTCTGACTGGGTGCTGATCGACGCGGGTGACATCGTCATCCACCTCTTCAAGGCGGAAGCGCGCACGCTTTACGGACTGGAACAGATGTGGGGCAGCGATCTCGACGAGACCACGGAGGGTGAGGTCACCAGACTCTGATTGCGTCATGGATCGGTGCGCTACAGTGCCGATCCCAAGCATGTGGGCGGACGACTCAGGTTGTTCCGATGTCCCCATAATATGGACGATTGCAATCCTGCTTGACGCCTGAAGTCCATTTCAAGCGTGCCTGACTTTGACGGTGATACGCCTTTTCCGCGCAGTCGCTCCGGTTGGAGTGTCGTGCGACGGTTCGGCATGTTGCCCTGACCGCTCCTTCCTGCCATTGCAGGCATCATGACGAAGAGCGCGGATTTCGAGATATTTCTTGCCACTAACCCCGGTCTTGAAGCTGTGCTGTGCGATGAGGTGCGGTACAAGGGATTCAAGCGACCGGTGGCCGTTCCGGGTGGTGTCATCACGCATGGCGGATGGCCTGAGGTATGGCGGGCCAATCTGTGGGTTCGAGGTGCGACGCGCGTTCTGGCTCGTATCGCCTCCTTCCGGGTCACGCATCTCGCGCAACTCGATCAGTTGGCACGGCAGGTCCCGTGGAGCCACGTTCTGCGTGCGGATGTGCCTTTCCGTGTCGAGGCCGTGTCGGTAGGTTCGCGCCTTTATCACGAAAAAGCGGTGGCCCAGCGGATCGGCACGGCCATTCATGAGACATTGGGCGCCCCCCAAAGTCCCGACGCAGAAATTGTCGTGCGGGCACGACTAGAGCGCAATGTCTGCACATTGAGTGTCGATACGTCTGGCGAAATGCTGCACCGGCGTGGGCATAAGCAGGCCGTCAACCGTGCTCCCCTTCGTGAGACAATGGCGTCTCTTTTTCTGCGACAATGCAGTTTTACGGGAGAAGAGCCTGTGCTCGACCCGATGTGCGGTTCGGGCACGTTTGTCATTGAAGCCGCCGAGATTGCGGCACGGTTGAACCCCGGTCGGTCGCGACATTTTGCGTTTGAACAGCTTGCAACATTCGATGCGCAAGCATGGGAAAAGATGCGCGGCGTACAAAGCGCCCGTACGCCTGTGGTAAGGTTTTATGGAAGTGACCGGGACGCAGGTGCAATCCGCATGAGTCGTGACAATGCGGAGCGGGCAGGGGTGGCGTCGTGGACGGAGTTCGTGGAACGGACGATCAGCGAGATCACGCCACCGGAGGGACCGCCCGGTCTTGTCATAACCAATGCGCCTTATGGGAACCGGATTGGCGATCGGAAGCGTCTTATGCCACTGTATCGGGCCTTGGGGCAGGTGCTTCTGGCACGTTTTGGAGGCTGGCGCGCGGGGGTGGTCACAACCGAACGGCATCTGGCCGAGGCAACGGGGTTGCCGTTTCTTGCGCCCGAAGCGCCTGTACCGCATGGCGGTCTGCGGGTTACATTGTTTCGGACCGCACCGCTGCCTCGATAAGCGCATCTGGCACCGCATGATGGTCTCATGTTTCCGCATGCGGCATAGATGGGAAATGGCTGAAATCTCTCTTTTCCGAACAGTGTCTTCATGCGCCTGATAGCCATTGGACGCATGAAGGATGCCCACGAACGCGCTCTTATCGAGCGTTACTGCAAGCGCCTTGATCCATCTCTGACGATTACGGAACTGCCGGATGGAAGAGGCGCGCCGGTCGAGATCAAACGGCGTGAGGCCTCCGCCCTTCTTGGGGCGCTGCCGGATCGTGCCCTCGTGGTGGCTCTCGATCTGGGTGGAAAGGTTCTGACCAGTGAAGCATTTTCGACGCGGCTTTCAGGATGGCTGGAAACGGGACGAACGGTCTGTTTCCTGATCGGGGGAGCCGAAGGATTTGATGCCTCCGTTATAGAACGCGCGGACGCGACCCTGTCGCTGGGGAGCTTGACCTGGCCGCACATGCTGGCGCGGATCATGCTGGTGGAACAGATCTACAGGGCTCGCGCCATCGCCTGCGGTCATCCCTATCATCGCTCGGGTCGTCCCTGAGGCGGCGCAAGTGTGGGATGAATGCGTCACTTTTGGGGAAAAGAAACACGCCGTTCTGTTTCAATTTGACTTGGTGGGGACGCAACCATATCGCTAATAAATCGTTAAAGCCGATTCCATTCTTGCTCGGGAGCCAGAGGAAACGGTCACGTATTTTAGTAGGGATATGATTGCAGATGACTGATTCTTCGCAGATTCTTGCAGCGGCGACGAGCGGTACATCTTCGACGGATCAGACGCTTGCAACAGTGACGCCTGTTGCGTCCACGGCGGACACATTGGCCGCAGCCTATAGTACAACTACGGATACGACGCCTGTTGCGACGACGGGGGCTACTGCCTCTGATTACACAAGCAACAGCGCAACGGTGGCGAGTGCTGCTGACACTCTCGCCACCACGGGAACCGGAACCGCCACGTCTTCGCCGTCTTCGCCGTCTACGACATCTTCAACATCGACCAATGGCAGTGGCAGCCTGACGTTTCTGTCTACGGACACGGCACAGACCACGTCTTCCACCACCTCTGCGAACGATACTTTCAGTTGGTCCAGCACGATCTATCCAACGAAGCCGTTTTTTGTGTCTACCCAAACAGATCAGTTGATCGACGACAGCGTGACATGGGCGTACCAGTCGGTTCTCGGGCGTACGCCGACAAGTACCGAACTGAGCAGCAGTGCGTCCGACATTACCGTCGTGAAGATGGATTCCTATGGGGATTATTACTCGGATTATTCCGGATTGGTCAGTTCGCTGGCGCAATCATCGACAGCGAGCAGCGCACTCCAGTCCTTGTTCGTGGATCTGACGGGCGATGAGGCATCTTCCCGCGTCATCAGTCAGGGGCAATCGATGCTGGCCGCAGGCGATACGTTCGCCTCTCTGAAGCAGGATGTGGTCTATTCCCAAGGCACGGCGGACGCCATTATCGCGGCGTATGCCGACAAAGTGGGTGTGACGGTCACGGCAGATAGCGATCAGGTCGCGTCATGGCGTGCGGCGATGGTGTCGAGCGATGTGACGCTGGACAGTTTCGTGCAGCAACTGACCCATAGCGATCTTGCCAGCAGCGCGATCAGCGATGTGTATCAGCAAAAAGCCGATGTGACGGCGTGGCAGGGGCAGATTTCCTATTGGGAGGATTATCTTGCGACGGGAGGGAATTATAACGCCTTCGTGCAGACGATCTCTTCGGGTGTCGAAGCTCAGGATCTGATCGTTCAGACTTATGAGCGCATAGCAGATGTAACTCCCGCCGATTATCAGGTAACAAGTTGGGAAAGCAGCCTTGCCTCAGGTGATAATTATCAGGATCTGATCCAGTGTGTCAGTCACGGTGCGGAAGCTCAGGCACTCATTCAGTCGGTTTATCTGGATAAGGCTGATTTTACAGCCTCGGATTATCAGATAACGGGTTGGGAAGACAGTTTTGCTGCGGGTTCCGGCTATCAGGATTTGATCCAGTGTGTCAGCCATGGTGTGGAAGCGGCGGCTGACATCACAAATATCTATCAGGAGAAAGTAGGCATTACGCCGCTTACGTATCAGATCAGTAGTTGGGAGGATGTTCTCGCGGCCGGCTCGACACATGATTCGGTGGTTTACTGGGTGACGCATGGACAAGAAGCGGCGAGCGAGGTCAGTAGCGCCTATTCGCGAATTCTGGGAGAGACCGTCTCAACGGACACTATCAGCGACTGGGAAAATCAGTTGCAGGCTGGGTCATCCCGCACCACGCTTCTGTATACGCTTTCCCATGGCGACGCGGCGCAGGCCCTTATTACGGCTTTCTATGAGAACACGGCGGCCCGACAGCCTACCACTGATGAAATGACCGCAGCCGAGAACGAACTTCAGGGAACCGGAGCCTATACCGATTTCACCTGAGGATATTGGATAAGGGGCGGCTCTCTTTCATTGAGAGCCACCTGAGAGGTTTAGCGTAACGCGCGATGCCCTGCTTTCCAGCCTCGGTCAAAATTGAGATCGTGGGTTCGCCGCTGTTCGATGTCGGCCAGTTTCCGTTGAGCGGTAAAACAACTCAGAGCGAAATCTTCCATGCCATCACATTGTCTGACTGTGTGATTACTGGTTCCGGCTGCCCAATACAGTGCTCCTTTGCGTCTTTCTCCTGACAGTGAACGCACCCAGCGGTCCCATTTCTTCCGGGCGGCTTCTCCCGCAACGAAAGAATTAGAGGAGATTTTGACGGCAGGTTTATCGGGTACCGAAGTGGGTTCAGCGGAGGCTGTTGTCGTTTGGGGTTCTGGAGCCATTGCTGGAGCCGGGACAGGTGGCTGCTCCGGCGTCTTCGGAACTTCTGAGATGGTCGGAGCGTCCTCATGGGCGACCGTACTAGGTTGAGGAAGTGGCGTTGGAGGTTCTGGCGTCAGCGGGTGAATAGCCGTGTCGGCGCTCTTTTGCTCGGACAAAGGGGCAAGGCTCACTTCGGGGACGGGAAGGGAAGAGCGATTGAGCCATTCGCTTGCTCCTTGCGCAAGAAGCAGCAGGGCGACAATGGCACCGAGGCCTTTGCAGACATTTCCCGTGATATTCCAGACACGTGGAAAAACGCCTGAACGGCCAAGCGGAGTGTTTTCCTGTAATGTCTCTGCGGATGAAGAAGCCGTTGCAGCTTCTCCTTTGCCCGCAGTCGCTTCTTCTTCTCTATGTGCGGCGTCCGCGCAGTAACGCGAGCAATAATGCCCGAACTCCTTACCCTCGAAGGGTTCTCCGCACCACGAACAATGACGCACGCTTCTCCGTCTCCCGTCATATGGAGGGCCGCGCGGTGTGCCAACAAGCCGCTAGAGCGGTTTCGCGGTCCAGTATGAGAAAATAGCCTTGATCCGGCGAAGGTGGAAGAGAAGTTAAGGGACGCTTCGTGAAAATCGATATCTTTTTTTGTGCAGAAAAAAGATATCCAGAATACCTGTTTAGATTGAAGTGGGCTGCCTGCCCTGAGGGACTGACTGCTCAGGGGGGTCGGTGTTACGGGAGGGCAGAGATGGACGATGGGTCCATGGTCTGCTGTTCATCGTCCCATTCCCGGCAAGCCTCACGCAATGTCGAGACAAAACGGCTGACCAAAGGTGTGGGATGTCCTTTCAGCACTGCAATGGCCAGTGAAGCGCGTGGAGCAGGTTCCTCAATTGGATGAAATGTCACGCCTCCCGCGTGGATCTGCGATAATGAGCGCGGCACGACGGATACGCCCAGTCCTGCCGCCACCAGAGGAACCGTTGCTGCAATCTGCGGAGCCTGTTGGCCCATCCGGGGCGTGAAGCCCGCGTTCTGACACGCCGAGAGAATGGCGTCATGAAAGCCCGGACCAAGTTCGCGAGGAAAGATGATGAGCGGTTCATGTTCGAGCATGGACAGCCGGATCGCACCATCGCCCGCGTGAGTGTGGCCGCTTGGGAGTGCGGCGACCGTCGGCTCATCAAGCAACGGATAAACGGCAAGGTTGTCCTCGTCCATCATGGGAGGTCGGACCACGGCCACATCCACCCGACGCTCATGAAGGGCGGTGGACAGCGCAGGCGTGTTGCTCTCCTCGAAAGAGACCACCACCTCCGGCCATGTCTCGCGAAAACGGCGGATGACTTGGGGAATGATGGGCAGCAGCGACACAGCTCCAGCAAGCCCGACACGCAGATGTCCGCGTTCGCCGCGCGAAAGACCTTGGGCCAGAGCCAGAAACTCACCACTCATGGAGAGAATGGCCTGAGCTTGTGGCAAGAGCGTCGCTCCCACTTCGGTCAGTTCCACACCACGGGTCATGCGATGGAAAAGCGTGGCCCCCAACAGGCGCTCGAATTGTTTGATCTGTTGGCTGAGGGGAGGCTGTTCCATACCCAGAGCACCGGCTGCCCGGGTGAAACTGCCGTGTTCGGCCACGGCCACGAAATAGCGCAGATGCCTCAGTTCCATGGTTTGCTCCTCTCACGCTGGAGAAGCCGGGTCAATTGAGAGCACTCTTCTGTGAAGCCGGAACGATCGTCACATTTTCGGTGGCGGACGGGAGAGGTTGAATCTAACGAGAATGACCATGGCCGCCGCGTGGACCTCCTCCACTGGGTGGATGATTGCCTGCGCCGCCATGGGGGCGTCCGCCACCGTGCGGACCGGGTCCATTTTGTCCACCACCTCCACCATGTGGTGGCCTGCCGGGTGGCATTCCGCTCCAGCCTCTTCCGGGTCTTGGACCACGATCATGGGCCCAGCCGGGGCCGGGAGGAGGGCCTCTCCGCCAGCCACCGCCCCATGCGGGAGGCGGTGGGCCGAAACCACCGTAATATGGTCTCTCAACGTAGCCAGAATAGCCATATCCACCGTAGCAGCCGGACAGCGCCAGCATGAGAGAAGCAAGAATGGCGATCTTTTGTGGGTGTGGCATGCGGGCCTCTTGTTTGGTGGCAGGCAGGACACGGAGGCTCAACGGTATCAGGAGTGGCGCTGTTGCTGTGGTCAAACAACGTGGAATTGGGCGTGTCGTTCACGCATGCCATTAGGCGATAAGAAGCTTTCAAGGGGTATGGAGGTGATGGAAGAAATTATTGCCACCTGAGAAAGCTGTTTTTGTATGAATACCCTCAACGATTGCCGACCTCCGGAAGGAACGCAAAGCGGAACCAGACATGTTCTGGAATATAATTCTGAATCTACAGATGTCTTTGTATGGACAGGAGATGTCTGGGACATCATCCCACCCGCCAATATCGACGCTCTTAAGATGGGCAAGGATGGATGGCGTTATGTTTGCGCATGTGCTTCCCCAGTTGTGAAAGATGCGACTGAAGAATGAAATAACGAATCGGAAATTTATTGAAATTTTATAGAGAGAATAATTCTGGAATTGAATGGACGCGGGAACTCTATGGAGCGTAGTTTCATTAATGTTATATGTGAACAGTAAGTTCTCAAAATTCAGAGTCGTCATAAAAGACGAAAGAGATGCGATCCACGCTGCAAGGTCGTGCCCTGCTTTCTCTAAAATGAATCGATGACAGAAATTGTCAGGGATGCTCGTCTGCACAGGGAACAATTGAAACACGTGAGCGTGCAGGTAGCATGCCAATGATGAGATGAGCCGTTGCGGCAATTTCTGACGCGAACCCAATCGAAGCGGAAGCGGCAGGTTTCCCCGGTATGAATTTCGTTGGCGCGGAATAGCAGGGAAGGCAGAAGAGAGATGACTGAAACCCGGCAGGCGGCCCCTCATGTCATGGAGGATCGTCCGCTTGCCGGTCATCCGCACCCCAAGCGTCCTTTTCACTGGAAGCTCTACATTTGTGAAATGGTGGCCACGGCGGTCATGATGCTGTGTGGGATTGTTTCGGTTGCCTTGTTGACCACGCCGCTGACATCTGTAGGGCGCGTTCTTGCGCCGCATCCACTTGTGCAGACGGCGCTTTGTGGCCTCTTCTTTGGACTTTCGGGAACAGTCGCGGCCTTTACGCCGTTTGGTCGTGTCAGTGGGGCGCATCTCAGCCCCTCCATTTCTGTCGCCTTCAGTCTGGCTGGACGATTAAGATTCATTGATTTGTGCGGTTATGTCGTTGCGCAGATGGCGGGTGCCTGTCTGGCGACATTTTTTCTTGCGGAATTGGGCGGTATCTGGCCGTTCTGGGGCCGAATGGCGCATGTGTCGTCTTACGCTGCAACAGTCCCTTTCAGCGGTGTCGCAATCCTCTGGCCATTGATGACAGAAACATTGTTGACCCTGTTTCTCGTGCTGCTGGTGTGCCGTCTGGCGGCTCATCCTTTTCTGAAATGGTTTACGCCTTGGGCGGGTGGCCTGTACTTTTTGATCTGCAATCCGATTTCGGCGTGGTTGTCGGGTAACAGTTCCAATCTGGCCCGCAGTTTTGGGCCAGCGCTTTTCAGTGACCAATGGGGCGGTTTCTGGATTTACGTGGTGGGGCCTTTTGCGGGGGCTTCGCTTGCCACATGGGTGCTGCGTTCCAACCTTCTCGGACGTATTGATCTTGAAGAGGCGCGACTGGTGAATTTTGGTCACCATGGTCGTGTCCCATCGTTATGGCACCCGGGACAGCACTTTACAGAGAGGTCGAAGCCATCCTCCCAATGTTCTGAAGAAAACAAGTGAAGCTTCGGCAGACAGGAGAACAAGAGCGACATCACGCTTTGCGTGAAGATGATGCACGTCAAGGACAGGCGCGAAGAAGAAGCATGTGATCGTCAGCGAAGTTTTCCATATGGAGCGGCGGATGGATACGCTGTCGCCCTGACCGGAGGTGAACATCCCATGAGATATGCTCACAGTAATTTCGAAGCTTTCGTTCGTCCTGAAAAGCCGGCCGGAATTGAAAATCGTTCAGCGTGGATTGTGGGCGGTGGTCTTGCTGGCATGGCAGCGGCAGCATTTCTGATCCGTGACGCGCAGATGGACCCTCAGAAGATCACCATTCTTGAGGCATCGGACGCCGATGGCGGGGCGTTGGACGGCGCTGGCAATGCAGAGACCGGCTGGCTGATCCGGGGTGGCCGGGAAATGGAGGAGCAGTTCCAGTGTCTGTGGGATCTTTATAGTTCCATTCCATCGCTGGAAGTGCCGGACGCCTCCGTGCTCGATGAATTCTATCGTCTCAATCGGGTGGATCCTAGCAGCAGTCCGGTACGGGCAATGTGCGGGCGGGGGCAGCCCCTGCCGGGGCGCGACAAGCTGACGCTGACCGGGAAGGCCCGGAAGGAGATCGTTTCGCTCATCCTTGCAGATGAGGAAAAGCTTGCTGGAAAGACCATCAGCGATGTGCTGTCGGTCGATTTCATGAAGTCGAATTTCTGGCTGTTCTGGCGCTCGATGTTTGCCTTCGAGACCTGGCATAGCGCGATTGAGATGAAGCGTTATCTTGCCCGCTTTATACATCAGATTCTTGGATTGAAGGATCTGCACACCCTGAAGTTCACCAAATACAATCAGCAGGAATCCCTGAGTAAGCCGCTGGTTACATGGCTTGCCGATCAGGGTGTCGTGGTTCGGCATGGTGTGCGGGTAACGAATGTTACGGTCGATACATCGGATGGGAAAAAAGTGGCGACCCATATCGACTGGCTGGAAAACGGTGCGGCAGCAGGTGTCGATCTCAGCCCGGATGAACTGGTTTTCGTTACCAATGGCTCCATGGTGGAGAACTCTCGTTGGGGTGACCATCACATGCCTGCGCCGATCGATTCTTCCATTCACGAAGGAAGCATCTGGCAGCTTTGGCGCAATATTGCGGCGCAGGATCCGGCATTTGGAAGGCCGGATGTGTTCTGCAGTGATACGAAGAAATCTCGCTGGGAATCTGCGACGGTCACGACGCTGGATGAACGCATCCCTGCACTTGTGCATAAGGTGACGGGCCGCGATCCGTTCTCCGGACGGACGGTAACGGGAGGGCCGATCACGATTCAGGATTCCGCATGGTTGATGAGTTGGGTGGTCAGTCGGCAGCCCCATTTCAAAGGGCAGAAAAAAGGGCAGATGGTGGCGTGGCTTTACGGCCTGTTCAGTGATGTGCCGGGTGATTACGTGAAAAAGCCGATGCAGGAATGCACAGGCGAAGACATCACGCGGGAGTGGCTGTTTCACATGGGCGTGCCAACGGATCAGATCGATGACATGGCGGCGAAAGGGGCGATCACACATCCTTGCATGATGCCCTTCATTACGGCGCAGTTCATGCCGCGCTCTCCGGGAGACCGTCCGAAGGTGGTGCCGGACGGGAGTGTCAATCTGGCCTTTCTCGGACAGTTCGCTGAAACGCCGCGTGATACGGTGTTTACGACGGAATATTCCGTCCGCACGGCGATGGAGGCAGTCTATACGTTACTTGATGTTGACCGGGCTGTGCCGGAAGTTTTTGGCAGCATCTATGATGTTCGGATGCTGCTGCAAGCTGCGGGTGAACTGCGGGACGGGAAGAAAGTACCAGCCTCCGGGCTGGTTCGTCATCTGACGGATGGAACGGAAGTGGACAATTTACTGGAGCGTTACGGGCTGATTTAAGATGAAAAAAGTCATCTGCTGATAGGCTTAAGAGACCAACTTCTGCTCTGTGAATGGCATTCCGGTATTTGCGGTGGGCTACGGCCTCAGGGAAAACAGGTGCGTCGAGCAAGATGCGCTGTTGTCCCTGTCTCCAGCTGACAGAAGTAGATATAGGCTTAAAATGAAAGGGTAGCTTACGCTATCAACAGTTTGTTTTTATTGGGAAATCATGGTGCCGGCGGAGAGATTTGAACTCCCGACCTTCTGATTACAAATCAGCTGCACTACCACTGTGCTACGCCGGCCTGACGCGGACTAATTAGTCGTGCTCACGAAGGGCGTCAAGCATGACTTATCTCTCGAAATCACCGAGCCACTGGGGGATGGGATGCAGCCCCGAACATGTCAGCCTTCCACCGGAAATTGACGAGGGAGCGCCTGTGATGAGAGGGGATGAAAGCGGCAGTCCTCTCAATGCTCGCACGGCAAGATAGCCGAAACACTCGGCTTCCAGAGCATCGCCGTTCCACCCGAGCGCTTCAACGGGTTCGACCGATGCCTGAAGGGTATGCCGCAAGCCTTCCATGAACATGGGGTTGTGGCGTCCTCCGCCACAGACAAACCAGACCTCGGGACGATGCGGCAGGGACGTGCGGGCGATCGCCTGCACGGTAAAGGCCGTGAGAGTGGCAGCACCGTCCTCGGGGCTGAGGTTGCGCACGGCGTCGAGAGCCATGGCAAAAGAGAGACGATCCAGAGATTTTGGGGCGGGACGCTGAAAATAAGGGTGGGCGAGCAGGCGTTCAAGAATGTCCCGATCAACGCGACCGGCCCGGGCAAGATTTCCATTCACATCGCAGGAGCGACCGGTGTGCCGAAGTGCCCAGTCATCCAGCAAGGCATTGCCCGGTCCGGTGTCGCAGGCAATGATTGTGCCATCGCGGTCGATAAACGTTACATTGGCCACGCCGCCAATGTTGAGCACCGCCACGGGACGCGGTGCGTCATGCAGGAGTGCTGCGTGGTAACACGGCGCAAGCGGTGCGCCTTCACCGCCAGCAGCGACATCCGCGCTGCGGAAGTCATGAACTACTGCCAGCCCGGTTTCGCGTGACAGCAGCGCGGCATCGCCGATCTGCCACGTCCGGTGTTGGGCGGGAGCGTGGAAAATTGTCTGCCCATGGAAACCGAGCAGATCGATCGGCATTTCGGCGCGCGCGCGGAGTGTTTGCACGGTTTCTACGTGATGGAGCGTGAGGGCGCGCTCAACGGACAGAAGTTCAGGATCATGTGCATCCAGTTCACTCGCACGATCCAGCAGATCGCGGGTGCGCTGGCGCAGTTCAGACGGGTAGGGCAGTTCGAATGACGGTCCATGAGCGAAGACCCGTTCGCCGTCCGTGCGGATCACGGCGGCATCGACGCCATCGAGCGAGGTGCCGCTCATCAGTCCGATAACGGTCAGGGGGCGTGTCATGGAAAGGCCGTCAGCGTCGCAATTCCATGGTGATCGGGCCTTCCCGACGTCCATGGGTGAACTGATCCACCATCGGATTGCCGCTGTGCATGAGCGAACTTGCCGGTCCCTGCCACACCAGTTTGCCGCGATAGAGCATGGCGGCCTGATCGCCAATGCGCTGGGCGGAGGCCATGTCGTGCGTGATGGCAATGGCCGTTGAGCCCATACGCTTCACACAGTCCACGATCAGCCCATCGATCACCGCGCCCATGATGGGATCGAGGCCTGTAGTAGGCTCATCGAAAAACAGGATTTCAGGACGATCCGCTATGGCGCGGGCAAGCCCCACGCGCTTTTGCATGCCGCCCGAAAGCTCGGAGGGATAGAGATCGCCCACGGATGCATCCAGCCCGACCTGCGCCAGAACGTCATTGGCGCGGACGCGGGCCTGTGCGCGGGAGAGGCGAGGGGAGGCTGTTGGGGCAAGCAGGGCGAACGCGACATTTTCCCATACGGACAGACTGTCGAAAAGGGCGCCGTTCTGAAACAGCATCCCGATTTCTTCCAGCCGTTCCTCGCGCTCTCTCTGTGGAGCGCGCAGCACATCCACGCCATCGATTTCGATGATGCCTTCGTCCGGGGTGATGAGACCGAGGATGCAGCGCAGCAGCACGGATTTGCCGGAGCCTGAGCCGCCGATGACGACGAAGGAGGTGCCCTGCGGTACGTCCAGATCAATGCCGTCCAGCACCTGCTTTGCACCAAAGGCTTTGCGCAGGCCGCGAATACGAATCTTGGGAAGGGGGGCTGGCTCGGTCATTGGGCGAAAAACAGATCCGTCAGAAGATAATCGAAGGCCAGCACGAGAATGGAGGCCGAGACCACGGCGGATGTGGTGGCGCTTCCCACGCCTTCCGCGCCGCCACGGCTGGTGTAGCCGTAGTAACAGCCCATGAGCGCGATGAGGAAACCGAACACGGCTGCTTTCACGAGCCCCACGGTCACGTCTTCCACTTTTAGGCCGTTGAGGGTCGCCATGATGTAGGTTTCAGGCGCAAAGCCAAGTTTGGCGGTGGAGACGGTGAAGCCTCCCATCACGCCAAGAATGTCCGCCACCACGACAAGCAGGGGCAGGGAGATGATGCCGGCCAGCAGTCGCGGAGTGACGAGGTATTTCATCGGATTGGTGCGCAGTGTCGTCAGCGCGTCGATCTGATCCGTCACGCGCATGGTGCCGATCTGTGCGGCCATGGCAGCACCCACCCGTCCGGCCACCATCAGGCCCGCCATAACTGGGCCGAGTTCACGGGTTACGGCCAGCACCACGATGTTCGCGATGGCGCTCTGGGCATGATACTGCGCAAAGCCTGTATAGGACTGGAGCGCAATCACACCGCCGGAGAAAAGGGCGGTCAGTGCCACCACCGGAAGGGAGAGAAAGCCGGTATCGCGCAGGGAGCCGAGGAAAACCCGCCAGTAAAAGGGAGGGCGTACCAGATGGGAGAGACCTTCCAACGCGAACAGCGTGATGGCGCCCGTGCCGCAGGCAATAGCCAGCACTGTCCGGCCGATCAGGGCCACAAGATCGAGAAAGGCATTCATCCGGTGGGTCTTGGTCCTTGGTCGTATAATCCGTTGCGTGGTGGACTTTTCGGGTACCGCGCGCAGCGGATAAAGAACATGCCGTAACCCGGGCATCCGCTTACGTCAAAGAACAGTGGATGGAATGAGGCTTTTCTGGAAAGATCATGTCCCTTCCTCTTTTTGCGGCCTTGACCGCGCCCGCTCTGACAGGCTCATTGTTCGTCCTGTCTCGGGGGACAGGCGTTCCCCTATCTGCTCGGACTGGCCCGGAAAACCGGGAGGAGATTTCAAGTGCGTATTGCGATGATCGGTGGAGGCTATGTCGGCCTCGTCTCGGCCGCGTGTTTTGCGGAATTCGGTATCGAGGTCGCGGTTGTCGAAAACAGCCCGACGCGACTGGCGGCTCTGCGCGAGGGGCGTATTCCCATTTATGAGCCCGGACTCGACAAGCTTGTCGAATCGAACATGCAGGCGGGGCGCCTGACATTCGGTGATGACATCGCCGCCGCCGTGAAAGGAGCTGAGGCTGTTTTCATCGCCGTGGGCACGCCGCCCCGCAATGGCGATGGCGCGGCGGACATGCAGTATGTTCACACGGCCGCCCGGCAGATCGCCAACGCGCTGACCGGCTATACGGTCGTCGTCACGAAGTCCACGGTGCCGTGTGGCACCAGCCGCCGGATTGCGGAAATCATCCGCGCGGAGCGGCCGGACGCCGAGTTCGACGTGGCCTCGAACCCCGAGTTCCTGCGTGAGGGCAGCGCGATCGGGGACTTCATGAAGCCCGATCGCGTCATCATCGGTCTGGATCGCAAGGCTGCTGACGGTGGCGAGCGCGCCGAGGCGGTGATGCGCAAGATCTACCGTCCGCTCTACATCATCGAAGCACCGCTGGTGTTCATGAATCTCGAAACGGCGGAACTGACGAAATACGCCTCCAACTCCTTCCTTGCCGTGAAGATCTCCTTCATCAACGAGATCGCCAATCTGTGCGAGAAGCTCGGCGCTGATGTGCATGATCTCGCGAAGGGAATGGGACTGGATGGCCGTATCGGGCGTAAGTTCCTGCACCCCGGTCCGGGCTATGGCGGTTCCTGCTTCCCCAAGGACACGCTGGCGCTCTCGCGTATCGGGCAGGAAGCCGGTAGCCCGATCCGGCTGGTCGAGACCACGGTGCAGGTCAACGATGCGCGCAAAATTGGCATGGCTGGACGCATCATCGCGGCATGTGGCGGCTCGGTGCATGGCAAGAAGATTGCCGTGCTGGGGCTGACCTTCAAGCCCGAGACGGACGACATGCGCGAGGCGCCGTCGATCCCCATCCTGCATCGTTTGGCAGAAGCGGGAGCGGAAGTTCGTGCCTATGACCCAGTGGGCATGGACGTGGCCAAGCCGATGTTGCCGCCCTCTACGGTTTACTGCAAGGACGCGCTGGATGCGGCCAAGGACGCGGACGCGCTGGTCGTTCTGACGGAATGGACGATTTTCCGCGCACTGGCTCCCAAGGCGATTCGTGAGGCCATGAAGGGCAAGGTTGTTGTGGATCTGCGCAACATCTTCGACCCGCAGGCTATGCGTGCCGAAGGGCTGGAGTATCAGTCGATCGGTCGTCCCTGAGACCACCCTTTACCAGCAGCCTCTGTTCGTTACGGAGGCTGCCTGATGCAGCGATCCGTGTCATCATGACGGCTTTCTGCTGCATGAAGGGAGGCTTGCCTGATGCCCCGGATCGTTCTCGCGCTCAACGCTGGCTCCTCCAGCCTTAAATTCTCCGCCACAACTGTTGGAGAGGAAGGTCAGTCGTCGCTTTTGCTTAAAGGCGAGATTGAGGATATCGGCTCTGCCCCCCATTTTGTTCTCAAGAATGCACAGGGAGCCATTCTCGCCGAACGTCGCTGGACAGATAGTGAGACGTCCATGCAGCCGTTGCTGGAAGAAGTGGCGGTCCGTGTGCGTGAACATCTTACGGGCGATGAACTAACGGCTATCGGTCACCGTGTCGTGCATGGTGGGCCGGATCATATGGCCCCTGAGCGGGTTACGCCGGCGTTGATTGCTTCGCTTGAGAAGCTCACCCCCATTGCGCCGCTGCATATTCCTCATAATCTCGCGCTTATCCGTTCAATGATGAAGCTGTGCCCGGACGTGCCACAAGTGGCGTGTTTCGATACAGCGTTTCACAGAACCATGCCTGCCGTGGCGCGGCGGTTCGCTTTGCCTGCGGTTTATGAGGCCGCCGGTGTAAGGCGTTATGGCTTTCACGGCCTGTCTTACGAATACATTGCCCGTAAGCTCGAAAGCATTGCTCCCCATCTGGCAAAAGGACGGGTGATTGTGGCGCATCTGGGCAATGGAGCCAGTCTCTGCGCCTTGCAGGCAGGCCGGAGTCTCGACACGACCATGGGGTTTTCGCCTTTGGACGGACTGGTGATGGGTACACGTTGCGGTGCGTTGGACCCAGCCATTGTGCTGTATCTGGAAAACCAGTTCGGTCTGTCCGTCGATGAAGTGCGGCATCTGCTTTATCGGGAGTCGGGGCTGCTGGCACTCTCGGGTGGCGTGGCAAATGACATGCGCACTCTTTTAGCGAGCGCCGAGCCGAAGGCGCGCGAAGCGGTGGAGATTTTCGTGCATGTGCTGGCGCGGCAGGCTGGCGGCCTGATCGCTTCGCTTCAGGGGCTGGATGGTTTCGTCTTTACCGCCGGGATTGGCGAGCACGCGAGTGAGATCCGCGCGATGGTGTGTGAGAAACTTGCCTGGTTGGGGGTGAAGATCGACCCGCAGGCGAATCTCCGTCATGCGGATATCATCAGTACGCCGGACAGTGAGGTTGAGGTGTGGGTCATTCCGACGGATGAGGATGCGATGATTGTCCGGCACACGTTGGCAGTGCTGGGGGATGGCCGAGCGAGAGCTCTCTGATTTCCGCTTATCTGTGAAGAGAGCGGCATTGGGCATTATGAATTTTTACTGAGATAGGAATGCGTCTATTATAGTAGATATCTCACGGTCAGGTTTTGTGAAGGCCGAATTCTTCACACTCTGAAAGAGAGAGTGTCGTTGTGAAGAGCGTGATCTATCGAATGCGATGGGGACTACGTTGTCCCGGTGGATGCGCATATAAATAATGGCGTCGTGCTTCTCCCATCAGGCACCGACCTCGTGCGGTGCGGTCCGTGGTAGCATTGCAATTATGCAGTTTCGACTGATCGCGTCGAGCTTCTTGGCGAGGGGTTAGGTGGGAATGGCCAGAGCAGGCGGTGAGCAATAACGATGCTGTCAAAAAGGCTATTGCTGGAGCCTGTTTCATCCAGTTCCCATAAATTTTCATGCTCGTTCGCCGTTTAGTGAAAGAACGGACAAAGTGTTTTTATCTTTAGATAAAGTGATCGAAATTGGAGGGATCGAAGAACCCTTGATTGATGTGCTTGGCCGGTAATTTCTGGGTTTTGGCGATTTGATTGACGGTTTTTGCGATGGCGTCCAGTCTGCGTTTTGAGCAGATTG
>NZ_WOTH01000014.1 GCF_011516945.1 Acetobacter estunensis | reverse complement strand
CTTCAACATCAAAGAAACCAGACTGCTTCATATCGCCATTCCCTCAATCAACGCAGAAGAAATAGAATCATACAGAAGACCTCAAAACCAGGGGGTTTTTAGAACCCTCCACCTGGCTCGCAATGAGAACAGACGCCCGCTCCATACCGGACGATTGCTTTCCGAAACGTGCAAGAACATCGCGTTCGATCTCAAGCCGATCCACCATGGCGAAACGGGCGTGAAAGACCGCGACATCCACTCCTTCCGCCTGCAAAGCCTTTGCCGACGCAATCACGTCATCCACCGTATTACGCACCCATGCGACAGCGGCCCCTTTTGCCGCCACCGCGAAAATCTCCTTTACGGCAGCGGATTCATCATTCAACCGCCTGACAGAAATGATGCGCTCCAGACCTGGACGAGGCGCGCTGGGGAGCTCTTCCGCAGCTGCAGCGCTCACCATCGTAACAAGAGGATAGGCCTCGCAGGACAGGCGTGCTGTTTCGTCCTGACGCAACCCCTGACGGAAAGCATCCGCAAGCTTTTGCCGGACTGCCCCCGTGAGCGTGGCGGACAGCAGAATTGCCGAGCCTCCCATGGCCGCATGGAAACGCAGGAGAGCAACCATTTCCTCCTGCATGTAGGGATCATAGGCATGACACTCATCGACCAGCAGAATCTTGCCCGCAAGCCCCGCCTGCCGCACGGAGGCAAAACGCACGGGAAGAACAGCCATCAAGGCCTGATCGATCGTGCCCACACCGACCTGCGCCATCAAGGCCCGACGGGATTCACTCCCCAACCACGCTGAACAACACGCCTCTGCTGCATCCTCCCGCCCGACGACCAATGAGGCCGAATCCGTCGCATCGTCCGGTGCGATAACCGAGGTAAACCGCTCATCGAGAGAGGCGCGACCATGTGCCAGCGCGAGCGAAGGCCGTGAGGATGGCTGAAACAAGTTGCGATAGGCCATCGTCAACCGATCATACATCGCATTGGCCGTCGCCATGGTCGGAAGCGCCACAAATAGTCCCGATGCACGCCCATCGGCCATCAGTCGGTGAGAGGCCACCAACGCGGCCTCGGTCTTGCCGGACCCGGTCATGTCCTCAATGATAATAAGCGTCGGACCTGTTGGCAGAGCGACACTCTCCATGAGTGCCTGCACGGGTGCAGGTTCCAGAATATGGGGAAACAGCCAGCGGATTCCGCAAAACGGCGCGATGCTGATCGGCCCCAATCCTGCACGGGCAATGGCGGCCTGAGCCTGTGGCAGCGCGCGATTCCAGAGATAACCCGATGCATCCGCTACGTCCTCGGGCCGTGCATAGGGAAACCACTCTTGCCGCGACCCGATCCAATCTGCCTGTACGGTCAAGCCGGCAAGCCGCCATTCCAGTTGACGTAAAGACTCAGGCGATGGACAGGGGATGGGTGGAGGTTGAAACACGCCGAACAGAACTTGAACAAGCTCCTGCGCACACGCGACAACAGCGGAACTTTGGATAGATTCGGCAGGATTAACCGACTGCCCATGGTGACCTGCAATAGCTCGCCAGAACTGGAGTTTCTCGGAGCAGAACCACTCCCGCCCCTCTTCTCCCACCCCAAACAAAGGCGCCAGCACATCTTCGCAATCGCGCTCAAGAAGAGCCAGCCCATCAGTATCGTGACGAGAAACATGCACTTCCTGCGGACAAGGCCCCAGCGCAGCCTCCGGCCAGCATGCCTCCACCTTCGCCTGAAAGGCCGGCGCCAGCTTGCCAATGTCGTGCAACGCCACCACCAGTCCCAGTTGCCGCCGATCCAGTCCCAGCCGCTCACTTCCCGGGAGCAGAATCGCGACAGCCGCCACATCCAGCATATGTGCAATGAGCGGATGCATTGGTGGGCCACCGTCAGCCGCCGCCTCCAGATCAGGGCGAGCTTTCCCCCAGAAAAACCGTAACGCATCCGTTGTTCTTCTGGTCATCCGACATCTCCCGATCCGCGCGGTCTTCATGACCTAGTCAGAATGCCGGAAGACTGTAAGGGAATGTGCCTTTCCTGTCCGTTTCCTTCAGCGAATGGCTGACGTCACTCCACCGTCACGGACTTCGCCAGATTGCGCGGTTGGTCCACGTCAGTGCCTTTCAGAAGCGCCGTCTCATAAGCCAGTATCTGCACACCGATTGTCTGAATGATCGGCGTCACGAACGGATGTACCTGCGGCAGCGGAATCACCTGTTCGGCAATACCCTGCAGACGTGCGGCACTTCCTTCGTCCGTGAAGGTCAGCAGACGCCCGCCACGTGCCTTGGCTTCCTGCAAATTGGACAGCGTTTTATCGAACAGTCGTCCGGACGGGATCGTGGCCACGATCGGCACCGTGCGGTCGATCAGTGAGATCGGACCGTGCTTCATCTCGCCAGCCGCATAGGCTTCGGCGTGAATGTAGGAAATTTCCTTGAGTTTGAGCGCCCCTTCCATGGCTACGGGATAGGCACTCCCACGCCCCAGATAGAGCACATCGCGTGCCTCCGCCACGACGCGCGCCATCTCACGAATGTCATCCATGCGTGTGAAAACTTCCGCAGCCCGGCTTGGCAGATCCAGTAGCGCCGTGACGAGTTCTTCCTCACCGGCCTCATCCAGCGTCCCGCGAGCACGTGCTGTGGCAATGGTCAGACACGCGAGCACGGCAAGCTGGGCCGTAAAAGCCTTGGTGGACGCAACAGAAATCTCGGGACCGGCCACGGTGCCAAGCACGATGTCACTGTCGCGTGCCATGGTGCTGTGTTCGGCATTGAGAATGGAAAGGATGGACACATCATGCTCTCGCAGTCCTCGCAGGGCCGCCAGTGTGTCAGCGGTTTCCCCGGACTGTGAGATGAGAATGCCGAGCGATCCCGGTGTCAGCGGTGGGTTGCGGTACCGCATCTCGCTCGCCACATCGATGTCCACGGGCAGACGCGCGATCTCTTCAAGCCAATAGCGCCCAACCACACCAGCATAGAAAGCCGACCCACAGGCCGTGATGACAGCACGGGGAACGGACGCAAGGTCAATCGGCATGTCCGGCATCACTACACGTCGCGTGGCCGGATCGATGAGGCGCTGCAAGGTCTGTCCGATCACCAGCGGGTGCTCATGCAGTTCCTTTTCCATGTAGTGCCTGTAGCCATCTTTTCCGACGGCACCGGCAATCAGCGCCGTCGTCTTGATGGGACGCTCCACACGCTCTCCTCGCTCATCGTAAAACTCTGCGCCCTCATGGGAGAGAATCACGACATCACCATCGTCAAGATAGGCAATCCGGCGAGTAAGCGGTGCGAGCGCAAGGCTGTCGGAGCCGAGGAACATCTCACCTTCCCCGAAACCCACCGCCAACGGTGCGCCATGACGGGCACCGATCAGCAGCCCTTCATGCTCGGCAAAGATCATCGCCACGGCATACGCGCCTTCCAGACGCTTCAGTGTGGCAAAAGCAGAATCACGCGGAGACAGACCTTTTTGAAGATAGAGATCGACCATCTTCGCGATGGTTTCGCTGTCGGTCTCCGTCTCGAAACTCTGGCCCTCCTCCTCAAGCTCGCGGCGCAGTTCCTCGAAATTTTCGATGATGCCATTATGGACGATCGCCACCCGCGCTGTGCCATGCGGGTGAGCATTGGTCTCGGTCGGCGCACCGTGCGTGGCCCAGCGCGTGTGACCGATGGCTGTGCGCCCATGAAGAGGGTGCCGCTCCAGATCGTGCGCCAGATTGTCCAGCTTGCCCGGCGCACGACGGCGCTCAATGACACCCTGCTTGTCCAATGTGGCGATACCTGCTGAGTCATACCCGCGATATTCGAGGCGACGCAGCCCCTCGAACACGATGGGAGTGGCCTGTCTGGGGCCGACAACTCCGCAGATTCCACACATCAGCGCTGTTCCTTCTTCAAACGGAGGGCTTCCCGGAAGCGGGCCGCCCAACCGGGCCGGTTCGTCTGTTTGCTACGAGCCACGGCAAGAGCATTCGGCTCGACATCCTCGGTGATGACACTGCCTGCGGCGATCAATGCGCCGTCCCCAATGGAAACAGGAGCCACAAGAATGGAATCCGAACCAATAAACGCTTTTTCGCCGATGGTCGTGCGATGCTTGAACACGCCGTCATAGTTGCACGTAATCGTCCCGGCACCGATATTCGTTGCGGCCCCAATACTGGCATCCCCCAGATAGGTCAGGTGATTGGCCTTCGCCCCCGCCCCCATCTCCACAGCCTTGAGTTCCACGAAATTACCGACGTGGCACCCCTCACCCAGTTTTGTGCCGGGACGAAGGCGTGCATACGGACCGATGAGAGAGGCGGCTCCCACTTCGCATTGTTCCAGATGACTGAAAGAACGAATTTCAGCGCCACTGCGCACGATCACGCCACGGCCGAACACCACATGCGGCTGCACCGTCACATCAGGCTCGATCTGTGTATCGAATGAAAAGAAGACCGTTTCCGGTGCCGTCAAGGTCACGCCACGTTCCATGGCCTCACGGCGCAACCGGTTCTGAATGATCGCCTCAGCTTCGGACAGTTCCACCCTTGAATTGATCCCACGCAACTCATCTTCAGGGGCTTCAACTGCCTCCACAACCCCACCTTCATCGCGCACGATGCCCACGACATCGGTCAGATAATATTCGCCCTTGCTGTTCGCATTGCCGACCTTGTGGAGCCATTCGCGGAATCTGTGCGCATCGGCGCACAGGACACCCGCGTTGCACAGATCGATGGCGCGCTCATCCGGGATCGCATCCGCCCACTCGACAATCCGCGCCACCGTGCCGTCTTCCTGCGTGATAACCCGCCCATATTTCGCCGGATCACGGGGACGCATGGCCAGCAATGCCAGATCGACCGGTTTGCCCTTCCCCTCGCCACGTCGCGTGGCGAGCAGGCGCTGGAGTGTATCGGACGTAATCAGCGGATTGTCCGCATACAGAACCGCGACATCCCCTTCACCAAACAGCGACTCCGCCTGAAGTGCTGCATGGGCCGTTCCCAACCGGTCATGCTGGATGACCGTTGCATGCGGCGCGACCAGTTTCGCCACGTCTTCCATGCCGGGACCGACCACCACCACAACATGATCGAACACGCGGGCCGCGCTGGCCACCAGATGGCTGAGCATAGGCTCACCGGCCAGAGGTTGCATGGCTTTGGGCAGTTTGGAACGCATGCGTGTGCCAAGCCCTGCGGCAAGCAGGACAGCGGTCGAGGGACGGGAAACGTGCGAAGATGTCATGGTGTTCCGGCGGTAAGGGAGTGGCGCGGCCCTGTCAAACAATGACAGCGTGGCGGCCTTTCACATCGCATTACCCTGATTTTCGACAAGGAGAGGCTACGTGAAGGATATCTGCACACGACTGGCGGTTTTCGATCTGGACGGCACACTTGTCGATTCCCTGCCTGACCTTGCCATCGCATCCAACCATTTGCTGGCAGCCCATGATCTACCCAAGGTTACGACCGGCATCGTCCGCAGCATGATTGGGGACGGCGTACCCGCTCTCGTGCAGCGCCTTCTTGATCAGGCGGACTCCCCAGCCCACGAACTCGACAGGGCCGAAGCCACACGTGAGTTCATGTCCTTCTATGCGCCGCATGCCACCGAGCACTCTCGCCTCTTTCCCGGCACACTCGAAGCTCTGGAACAGTTACGTGCGATGGGCTGGTCTCTGGCCGTCTGCACAAACAAGCTGACTGAGATCGCTCTCAAAATCCTACATGATCTGAACGTGCTTGCGTTCATGACGACCGTCTGCGGTGGAGATACTTTTCCCGTCCATAAACCCGATCCGGCCCATCTGGTGGGAACGATTCACAGAGCGCATGGGAAGCCATCCGATGCGCTTATGATTGGCGATCACGCAAACGACATGCTCGCCGCAAGAGATGCGGGTGTGAAATCCGTTCTGGCTGAATGGGGATATGGAAATCACACTGTCACATGTGCGGTAACGGCCCGATTGCGAGACATTGGAGACCTGCCCCGACTCGCGGAAGACATGCTCCCCAGAATCTGAACGAAAAAAGGAGACGGAACCATCGTCCCGTCTCCTTTTCTGCACGTCATCTTTGACACTGCGGAAGCACGAAACTTCCGCAGTCATTCCCGAAATTAGGAAAGAACAACGTTGCTGCTGGTGAGAGCGCTCTTGTCGCTCACATCAGCCAGCGTCAGCGTCGTCTTGCTGTCGAGATTCAGTGTCAGACCAGCCGACGAAACTGTGGAGTTATCAAGAATGCTGGCAAAGCTGGACTGCGTCAGGCCGAAGCTCGACAGGTCAAGCTTGTTGCTGGCGGCGGTGAAGTCCTTGATGACATCCGCAGCGCCTGCACCGGTACGCATGATATCGAACGTGTTGCCAGCCCCTGTGCCACCCGTCATCGTCATGCTGCTGTTGGCGATGAACGTGTCAGCACCTGTGCTACCCGTAGCGGAGAAATTGCCACCGGAGTTGCCAGCTGCACTAATGAAAGTCAGACCAGCCGAGCCTGTCTGCGTGACGGACTGTGTTCCACTACCGCCGGTGATCGAACCGCTACGACTTGCATCGACGGTCAGCGTAGCCGTGTTGTCCATGGTTCCGAACAGAACCGACACGTCCTGGGCGGTAATGGAATCGGCTCCCTGAATCGAACCTGTCACACTGACACCACCATAACCGGTGCCGTCGGTACCCTCCTCGTTGATGGTGGAGTTCTTAAGCGCTCCAACCGTCAGATCCGTTCCAACGGTTTCAATGTGGGAGTTATTCGCTGTGTCGATGTGGCTGGCGCGCCCCAACGTTGCGTCAGAATTTTCCAGATCATGTATCTGAGTCTTCATACCGGCGGTCAGTGTGCCGTTCTTGAATACATCAAAAACAGAATCCGTTCCCGTCGTAACGGTCAGGCCATTACTGTTTGAAAACTGAGATTTGTTGCCGGTAATGATCGTGGCATCATGGGCATTAACGAACGTACTATATGCGCCTGTATTATACGTCCCGCCGCTAACATTCACAAACGTATTGTATGCGACAGATGAACCACTCACCGACCCTGTATAGCCAGTGATCGTATTCAGACCGGCATCAAGGGTAAGAGTGTCGTTCGACGCAGTATTCGAAAGATATGTTATTATTTGCGCCATAAACAGTCGTATCCAGCGACCCAGACGCATAGACAGTGTCACCGTTCTGCACCGTCATTTTCGCAGCGTCACTGCCTGAATTGACGACAATATCTGTCTGGCCGCTCTGAAGATTGGCCGAATCGCCTGAACCATTCAGAAAAAATTGCCCTGTAGTCGTAACCATTTAGACACCTCAGAAGTCTGTCTATTCATTTCTTCCGCAGATCCGAGACTGACACAAAGCTTCTAATTGGTAAACGGAATATCAAAAACTCTTCCGCGAAATATATTTTTAATTATTTTTTAACTTAAGTCCCAACAAGTTTTCTTACTGCCTCAACACCCCTAAACACGCCACTTTCCGCCGGAAATGCTCTAAAACGCTTCCATTACACCTATCGTCTCAAATGCACGCCTGACATACCAGTCATTCACACGACGAAATTCTATTCCACTCACTACCTGACGCTCGCCAGCAGGCTTTCCCTCCATACCCAATCACGATACTCATTCCACTTCACCGGACGGCTCCCACCTTTTCCAGTTCAACCGTCATACGACCGATTTTCGGATGCTCCATGCTGACGCGCACAGGCACCAATCCCCGCCCCTCGACATTTTCAAACCACACACTCCCCCCATGGGGCGTCCGCAAGGAAGCGCTCCGGTGTCCCTTCACGAACCCGGCGACCTGATGCCCCATAAAGTCGCAACGTAACGCGGGTACCCGCCATTCCTTGTCCACGCTGGGCGGCACTTCCACTGCTCCCGTGTGCAGCTCCATCCGCGTCAGCCGGATGCCATCGAAAATGTCATAGGTGGCGTCACACCGCCCCGTACTGCGGACGCTCACAAACAGCTTTGCCATTGTCGCCAGAATATCCGCGGCCCCCTGCTGCATCGCATCGGGGACTGGCTCCCGATCGTCCTCGACCGGCTCAAGTCGCTCGATTTTTGGATTGCCGCCGGGATAATGAATGATGACATGCCGCATCATCCCGCGACTCCAGCCGGTGCTTTCGTAGAACTGCGGCTTCACCTGCCCCTGTTCGATGCTTCCACGTGCATTCGCATGAATGTTCATCCGCATGAACAGGCTCACCAACCCGTCCGCGCGTGCCTCCATCGTGGTTTCGTAGCGATTGTCCGTCAGTCGAAAATCCGTCTCGACCGACAGAACCGATAGCCAGTGAGAATAGACCGTGTAACTCAGATGAGAGGACCCAGCGGTGCTCCCGGTTCCAACATTCCCAGCCTGTGCTGGGACGATTCCTCCCCCAAGTGCAGCGAGAAGAAAGGTGATTCCCAGCAGTTTCTTTCCCTGTCTAGGAAAACGAGATCCGGAACGGGACTGAGATCTTGTCTGTTTCATAGGGAAAGCTCAGCACGAAGAACAAAAAACAGGCAAGGTGTCACACTCAGACGCCCACCTCTTTGTCCCGTCGCCGATATCCCAGCAAAGCCGATAGTTCTGCTGCGGAAGAAACCGCCAGACGCGCCAATTTTTGTGGATCGCACTCTTCATGAGCAGGTTTGGGCTGACTCAATCCTAATCCCGCAACCGTCATGCCGCGTGAATCACGGACCGGCGCCGCGAAGCACCACACACCTGCATGGATCTGCTCGTCATCCAGAGCATAGCCAAGCTCAGCCGCTTGATGGATTTCCTTCAGAACTTCGTCAGGCGTCACGGGACACCGCGCCGTCAGAGGCGCGGGCCATGTCGCAAGCGGGTAAAGGGAAATCCACTCCCTCAACGCCGAAGGTGTCATGGCCGCAAGCTGGATCTTGCCCGTGGCCGTGTAAATGGCGGGGAGCTTTAACCCTACATTATAGTGAACGCCCAGTCCCCGCTCACTCGCACGGCTGGCAAGATAGACCACTTCATCTCCGTCCAACGCACCGAGACTGACGGTATAATTACCCAGTTCGGGACAAGCTCCGACGAGATGATGAAACGCCCCAAGCAGATCGCGTGGCGAACTGACATGCGCCGCCCAGTCCAGCAGACGAGGCCCCGGTCGATAGCCCGATCCATGTCCGCCCGTCTGCTCAAGAAGCCCCAGTTCCGTCATGACGGCGACGAGTCCATGCACGGAGCTGCGGGGCAGATCGAGCAGGCGGGCGATCTCGCCCGCATTGGGAGGCACCTCACGATCACCAACAAGGTCCAGTATGCGCACGGCACGTCGAAGTGCCGGCACGCTCTCGTTTTCCCTCGTGCCACCCATCACGTTTTCATCCTTGACGCCGCTTGCGGGAATCGCCTATATCCGAGATACGGGATCGTGTTCAACATAATGAACAATAATAAACCGAACACGGTCTCGTCGGGTCCTCTGAAAATTATCCCGCAAAGCGGGCGCGCAGAACCACCCAACCTTACCCAACAGCCAGACCAATCTGCTTGATGTCGTGGAACGCAAGGTCAGGATTCATTTCCTCCGTGCGTCGCATCATGAACGCCGAACTGGCGAGATACACCGGATCACCATCCAGATCATCCGCCATGGACGACCGGTTCGCCGCCGCGAATGCCTCCAACTTGACCTTGTCACCCGTCACCCAGCGCGCCAGCGAGAACGGTGTGGAATCAAAGCCGATCCCCACCCCATACTCACCTTTGAGACGCGCCTGAAGCACGTCCAACTGCAGCGTGCCCACCACTCCAACGATCGGCTGCGCACCGTCCTGCGGACGGAACAACTGCACCACTCCCTCTTCCGCCAACTCCGTCAAAGCCTGGCGCAGCTTCTTGGCCTTCATTGCATCGTCGAGCCGCACACGGCGGAGGATTTCGGGAGCGAAGTAAGGCACGCCGGTAAAGCGTAGCTCTTCGCCCTCCGTTAGGGTGTCACCGATGCGCAGCGTGCCATGATTCGGGATTCCCACCACATCGCCAGCAAAGGCTTCCTCCGCCAACTGACGGTCACGCGCGAAAAAGAACTGCGGCGTATGCAGCGCGAAATTCTTCCCTGTCCGCGTATGATGCAGCCTCATTCCACGTGTCAGTCGTCCTGAGCAGACACGGGCAAAAGCAATACGGTCACGATGATTCGGGTCCATATTGGCCTGAATCTTGAACACCAGCGCCGTCATACCCGGCTCATCCGCCTTTACGGTGCGTGTCTCCGTCGCCTGATCGCGTGGAGCAGGACCGAAGGCCACCAGCGCATCGAGAAGATCGGTCACGCCGATCTCTTTCATCGCACTGCCAAAGAACACCGGCGTCAGATGTCCCTCATCGAAAGCCTGCCGATCGAACTCAGGCAGTCCCGCCTCCGCCAGTTCCAGATCTTCAGCCAACTGGATCATGCGTGGATCGGACTGCGTCAGCTCAGAGGTGACATGCAACTGCTTGTTGTACAGGTCATATGTGCCAACGAACGTAGCGGCGCGTCCTACAGGCCAGGTCGCCGGAGAGGTGTCGAGCGCCAGCGAAGACGAAATTTCGTCCAGAAGCGCAAACGGATCCTGCGCCTCACGATCCATCTTGTTGATGAACGTCACGATGGGAATGTCACGCATCCGGCAGATTTCGAACAGCTTGCGCGTGCGATCCTCAATGCCCTTCGCCGCATCGATCACCATCACTGCCGAATCAACAGCGGTCAGCGTACGATAGGTATCTTCCGAGAAGTCTTCATGGCCCGGCGTGTCGAGCAGGTTGAAAACACAACCGCCATATTCAAACGTCATGACGGAGGTCACGACCGAAATCCCACGATCCCGCTCAATGCCCATCCAGTCCGAGCGCGTGCGTCGCCGTTCGCCCTTCGCACGCACACTGCCCGCCATCTGAATTGCGCCACCGGCACGCAGGATGCGCTCGGTCAGCGTCGTCTTGCCAGCGTCAGGATGAGAAATAATGGCAAAGGTGCGACGCCGCGCGATGGCATCGGCAATAGCTGTCTGACCGGCGGGAGCGGATTGCGTCTGGGACATGGCGTGCGGCACTTCTGCAAGGCTTGAGACGGATCAACCCGCCCCGGAAATGGAAACGCCGGGCGGAGAGACAATCTCCGCCCGGCGCCAGAAATATCCCGACCACATGAGCCGGGTCGTCTCGTCCAAATCAGCGCGAGTAGAACTCGACCACCAGGTTCGGTTCCATCTGCACCGGATAGGGAACATCTCCCAGCTTCGGCGTGCGCAGGAAGGAACCCTTCATCTGACGATGATCGACTTCCATGTATTCCGGCACATCACGCTCACCCGTCTGAGACGCATCGAGAACAGCCGCGAGCTGCTTGGACTTCTCGCGCACCTCAATCACGTCACCCTCACGCACGAGGTAGGACGGGATGTTCACTTTCTTGCCGTTCACCAGCACATGGCCGTGGTTGACGAACTGACGCGCCGCAAACGGCGTGATGGCGAACTTCAGGCGGTACACAACGGCGTCCAGACGACGCTCCAGCAGACCGATCAGGTTCTCGGAGGTATCGCCCTTGCGACGGACGGCTTCCTCATAATACTTGCGAAACTGCTTCTCGCTGATGTTGCCGTAATAGCCCTTCAGCTTCTGCTTCGCCATCAGCTGGACGGAGTAGTCCGAAGGCTTGCTCTTACGACGCTGGCCGTGCTGACCCGGGCCGTATTCACGACGGTTGACCGGCGACTTCGCGCGGCCCCACAGGTTGACGCCCAGACGGCGATTGATCTTGTACTTGCTCTCAAGGCGCTTGCTCATATGCGCGCTCTGCTTTCATCTTCGCGGCGTGACAGGCATCAGCCCGTACGCTCGTGGCACCGGTAGTCCTCGTCCAGAATGGAGCGAAGCGGGCGCGTTTCGTATTACCGCCTTCGGGGAGCATACACCCATCAAGGCAGCCGAACCGTCCACGTTCCCGGCAATGGGAGCGGCCTATAGAGGGTCTGGCCTCTATTTGTCAATCGCCGCCCTCTTCCAGAATCAACCGAAGAAGCCCCGGAAAGCGGGCTTCCAACTCGGTCTTGCGCAGTGCATTCACATGCTCGGTTCCACTCACCGTTGTGCGCACCAGACCGGCAGCCCGCAGAACCCGGAAATGATGCGACATGGTCGAACGCGGTCGATCCATCGTGAGCGCTGCGCAGTTGAGAGCGCCGTGCCGTGCCAGATTCCGCACCACAGCCAGCCGCACGGGATCCGACAGGGCTGCAAACAGCCGACAGATATCCACATCTGCGATAGCCGGATGCTCGTAACGCTCCATGGTCCTGCGGCACTCCCTATAGACTGCACCTGATACGCGAATGAAACGCTCCCGTCATGCAACACCGCGCCTCTTTAAGTTCGACTTTTTTCGAACTATGATCCAGATCGCCTCTCAACAGGCAGGAGATATCCTCATGACCAGCCTTTTCGATCCCATCCGTATCGGTGCCATCAATGCACCCAACCGCATTATCATGGCCCCTCTCACCCGTGGCCGTGCCACTCGCGAGCACGTCCCAACCCCCATCATGGCGGAATATTATGCCCAGCGGGCCAGTGCGGGGCTGATCGTCTCGGAGGCCACCGGCATCAGCCCGCAGGGACTCGGCTGGCCCTACGCACCGGGAATATGGTCCGAGGAACAGGTCGAAGCCTGGAAGCCCGTCACTCAGGCCGTGCACGAGGCCAGTGGACGCATCATCACGCAGATCTGGCATATGGGGCGAGCCGTTCACTCCTCGGTAACGGGCGAGCAACCGGTATCGTCCTCAGTCGGGAAAGCTCCCGGTGAAGTGCACACCTATGAAGGCAAAAAGCCTTACGAAGAGGCCCGTGCCCTGAGGCTGGATGAGATTCCCGGGCTTCTGGACACGTACGAGCGAGCGGCGCGCAATGCGATGGCGGCCGGCTTCGATGGCGTGCAGATTCACGCCGCCAATGGCTATCTGATCGATGAATTCCTGCGCAACGGCGTCAATCACCGCACTGATGCTTACGGTGGGTCACCGGAAAACCGTATCCGCCTGCTTCGCGAGGTCACTGAGCGCGTGATCGCCACCATCGGCGCGGATCGTACGAGCGTACGTCTTTCCCCGAACGGGGAAACTCAGGGTGTGGATGACAGCGATCCGGCGGCAGTCTTTCTTCCAGCCGCCCAGATGCTGTCCGATCTCGGGATCGCGTCGCTCGGCCTGCGCGAACCGGGGCCGAACGGAACATTCGGCGCCACCACAGTTCCCAAACTCTCTCCTCGCATCCGCGAAGTGTTCAAAGGCGTCCTGATACTCAATTCCGATTACACACCCGAACTGGCGCAGGAAGCTCTCGATTCCGGCGTGGCCGACGCCATAAGCTTTGGGCGGCCGTTCATTTCAAATCCCGACCTTCCTGACCGCATCCGGCGGCATCTTCCGCTGGCTCCTGACGATATGAAGACCTGGTACTCACAGGGTACGGAAGGCTATCTCGACTATCCGCGCGCCTCCTGACAGCACAATAAAAAAGGGCATCCCTTGGGATGCCCTTTTTAAATCACGAAACGGCAGCCGCCGATTCTTCGTTCTCTTCCCTGTCAGGAGATGGCTGAGGTTCATCCGCCAGATTGTTGCCCCCATTCTCCTGCTGATAAGCCGAACGGGAACGGGCCGCCCGTTCCTGACGTTCGATCTGGGCCTGCTGGGCCGCCTGAGCCATGGCGTTCAGAATACGAAAATAATGTTCGGCATGCTGAAAACAGGCCTCGGCGGTCACCCGATCACCACCGCTTGTCGCATCCCGCCCGAGCTGAAGATATTTCTCGAACAACTGCTGGGCCGTGCCGCGCACCCGCACCTCTGGACCATTGCTGTCGAAGACATGATTACGGTTCAGCGGTATCTGCCCGTTCTGCTGGCGTGAGCCACCGCCGGAGCTTCCTGAACGGTGATTACGGCTGCGCGTACGTTTCATATTCATGGTGTTACCACGACACTTTCCTGTCTCTTCCGGCCATTGCCGGGCTCGAGCCCTGTCAGACCGGTATTGTCCTGCTGTCTGCTTTATCAAGGGTGAGGGGCTGAGGACTGCACAGGCAAATCACTCTTGCCAACCTGCTTGAGACCATTTCTGACGACAGATACAAAGCGTATCGTGAAAAGACACGTTTTCAGATGAACCGTCAGACGCTCTGCTGCCTTTTGACCACACTCTGACGTCCCATGCAAGAGTAGATCGCACAGTGATAGCCCATGAAAAACACGTCCCTTACGCAGTGGGTGCTTCCAGCACGACAGCACGGGGAATCCGTCCCAGATCGGCCCGAATATCCAGAACCTTCAGATCGGCGGCACGGGCCAGACGTGCCACATCTTCATGCTGCCCAATGCCGATCTCGATAACCGCCAAACCACCGGGAACAAGGAGTCGTCGCAGAGCCGGAATCAGATACCGATATTCCCGCAGCCCATCAGCCCCACCATCCAGCGCACTGACCGGCTCATGTGCCGCCACCTCGACCATAAGACCGGAAATATCGTCGCTCGGAATATAGGGAGGGTTGGAGAGAATGACATCGAAACGCCCCTCTTCCACAGCCGCATCCCAATGGGAAACCATGAACGCCGCCCGCTGGCCCAAGCCCGTCGTGCGTGCATTCCGCGCCGCAAGCAAAGCCGCTTCGGGGACGCGATCCGCTCCAATCCCGAAAGCCGCTGTATATTCACTCAGTGCCGCAAGCAGCAGACATCCCGTTCCAGTACCGAGATCGAGAAACGTGTAGGCGGCCTCCCGGTCTGGACGGTGATCCAGCAACGCTTCGATCAGAGTCTCCGTATCGCCACGCGGGACGAGAGTGTCGGCCGACACTTCCAGATCTAGTGTCCAGAACCCCTGCCGTCCACTCAGATGCGCCATTGGCTCACCTGCCGCGCGCCGCGCAACCAATGCATCATATGCAAACGCAGCATTGTCCGACACGGTATCGCCACCGTGTGCAAGCTGCCACGGCACATCATGGCCGGACGCCAGATCAAACAGCAGTCGCGCCTCGCGTCGCGGCTGCTCAATCGCTTTTACCGCAAGTCGCGTGGTTGCAGCCGCAATCGCCTCACCCACTGTCAGAGCAGCCTTGCCCATCATGAACCCGTGTTGCCGCTGCGCATCAAACTTCCCATATACAGAACTCTCTTCCGGGCCATTGCCCACCCTCTTCCCATCCCCAGCATGAGGTTCCCGCAGCATGAAACGACAGGCCGATCGGAAGCACTCCCCTCGTCCGTCCTTCCGATTTTTTTGCATATCGGCGCTATTCGGACTGAGTCTCTTCCCCACTCTGGCCCAAGCAGGTGAATTCAAGGTGGAAGATGGAAAAGCCAGAGAGGAAATCTCCGAGACATCCCGCCTGTACGTAGATGGCGAACTGGCTGCAACCTTTACACTCGACAACCGCACGCCCGAAAAGCAGGCGATCATCCACATATCGGACACGCACGCAGACCATTCCTACGCTCTTTGCGGAGAAATCGTCATTGAGGGACGAGATGGCCATCCCGTCACACGGGAGGTCAGCAGTGAAGGCACTCTTCATTCACCGGATGGGCACACCTTTCAGGCAATGGGTGCGCATGATTTTACCGATTTTTTCCTGATGGATCCGACCAGTCCCGCAACTGCGCAACATACGACAGGTCGGACAGGCGCCTGCACCGTCGCCACAAGCTAACCGAACACCTTCAGTCAGCCATGACAACACAATTGCGACCATTCCTCTTGCCCCGGTAAAGGGCACGATCCGCACGTCCCACGATTCGGCCGGGCGTATCGCCCGGGATGCGCACAGCCAATCCTATGCTGCATGTCACAATGATCTCATGCCCTTCATAAACAAGAGGTTCGCGCAACAACTCATGCAGCCGTCCAACCTGCGTGGTCAGAGCCTGAACCGAGGGAAACGACGTAAACACCACAATCAGTTCTTCTCCGCCGTAACGTCCCGGGACCGCCCCCACTCCGCTTCCCTGACGAAGACGGTGTCCATATTGCTCCAGCACGAAGTCTCCGCCCTGATGACCGAGCGTGTCATTGATGGCTTTGAAATGATCGATATCGATAAGAGCCACTGCCATCAGATCATCCGGTCCGATCGAATTCATCAGACTCTCCAGTTCGTCGCACACAGCGCGCCGATTGAGCAGGCCCGTTAGCACATCGACCCGGGATTGCTGACGCAACTGCGCCTGCATTTCCTCCATGAAGCGAGTCCGTCCCCGCACGGCCTGCTCGATATGCCGACGCCGCGCAGCCGCAACAGCTCTGAAAGTAATCACTCCTCCCACGACCAGGACAAGAATACCGCAGAAGCCCCACACAATCATACGGGTCGTGAACGAAGCCCCTTTGGTCTGAGCCGCATGGAAAGACGCAGCAGTGGCAGAACGCCCATACAGGACGTCCACAGCCTGCACGTCGAAGGAAATCTGCTTTCCTTTCATATCCGGCCATGTGACGAACATGGCCGAAGTTTCGTGCTCATCCTCATCCAGCGGCATCAGGTGATAATGGTACCGCAGGCTGCCATGCCCCACAAAAGTAGGGGCGACATATTCCAGCCGCAACTCCTGATGACCCTCCGCCTCATCCATCGGTCTGGAAAGCAGATCAACAGATCCAAGCCGAGCTGACGTGATGCGCGTATGCAATTGAGGCAATGCCGGAAGATGCGCAGGATCTGTCAGACGGGAAAGCCCGCCCTCGGTCCCGAACCACATCGTTCCATCATCATCCTCACTTATGGCGCCGGGAAGTATCGCGTTGGAGGTCAGTCCCGAACTCGTATCCATATGCGTCCAACCGGAAGGGGAAAGAATATCCAGCCCCTGGAGTCCCCCCATCCATATCCAGCCCCGACTGTCCCGGAACAAAGCCTGCACGAGCCCCTGTCCATGCACGCCATCGGCACCCGTAACCGTCGCCTCTCCTTCCTCAGGAAGTGTCACCTTCCGGACGCCACCCCGCTCTCCTGCGATCCAGACATCGTTATTGGTCGAGACCGCCATCAGGCGTCCCGCTCCAATGCCCTGTTCTTCCACATCGATTTGCGGATCGAAGACATCCTCAGCCGCTTTCTGACGAAAAAGCACCGTATCGGTCAGCACGAGCAAACGACCGAACTGATCGAGAGACAGCGCATTGACGCGCCGATCCCGCAAACTCAGAGGACGCGGCAATCTGGCAGGCGGATGTACCGGATCATCCAGCCTGACGAGGCCCGTCATCGTGCCAATCCACAGACGACCAGCACTATCGACGTCAAGAGCGCCAGTAAGGGACGAGAGCGAAGCTAGACGCTGCACACGGCCCGTCAGAACATCCAGTCGCAGGAGCGTGCCACTCTTTTCAATAATCCACAGGGCGCCATCCGTGCTGCGCACCATCGACTTTACGTCAATATCGAAATGCGCAAGCGGTGTTGTCAGATCACCTCCCTCGGAAATCGCATAACGGAACAAACCGTTCGAAGCGGCCAGCCATACGGCGTTGCCTCCTTCTCGATGAACGATGCTGACATGGGAGGGAGCGTGTTCATCCTGCAGCGAGACGGATTTCCAGAAAGGAAAGCCCGCCACTCTCATGACCCCACGTTCCGCACCCGCCAGCCACAAACCGTTTTCACGGTCCACAAAGGCCGCCGTCACATCCCGCCGCCCATAACCCGGCAACGAGTCCATCTCACGCCATGCGCCATCCGGCGAACGGGCCATCAGGGCTTCGCCAATCGACGTCACCATTGAACCGTCCTGCATTTCGACGACGAAAGAAGGCCGGGAATTCCCTACATTACTGGAACGGGAGGGAAGAGGTTCGGCATGCACATCGTCCTTGGCGCCGATACGCAGCAAATGTGCGGCACCGCGTGCGATAACTCCTCCGTCGGAAGCGGCCGTCAACGCGCTCCAAGTCTCCGCAGGTACACCTTGCTGTTTTCCAAAAACAACCAACGCACCATTCCGCACGCGACACAGAGCACCGCCTCCGCATCCCATCCACAACGTGTCTGCCTGAACCGCCAGACTTCCCAGCGAAGACGCATCCAGAGCCACATCATCGACAAGCGTAGAATTACCAGGAGCAGTTAATGCAAACCGTTCAACGAGTGGGTCTTCGTTTTTCCGGGACCGCACACGCCAGAGCGCACCTCGCTCATCCATGACGATAAAATCATGAGCGAGCGCGGCCACCCGCATCCGATGGCCAGACACCGGCAGAGACACATGCCGGAAAGCGCCATCCGCCCGCAACCACACGCCATCATGGGCGACCACCATCAACTGATCGGACGTCTCCGAGGCTGCAAGGGCGCCCACATCCGTCAGATTTCCATGATCGCCGACATCGACGCGCGTGAATTCTCCACCCGAGCTGACATAGAGACCCGCATGGCCACCTATGTACAAAAAGCCGTCCCGGTCCTGAGCAAATGCCTGCACCGCCGATGTGCCAAGCCCACCCTGTCCATCGAACAGCCTCACGGTTTGAGCGGCGGCCGGGTTTCCTGTGCCGGCTCCCAGCAAGACACCAAGTGTCAGAGCGGCAATCGAAAGCGCTGTTCTCTTTCGACCCCATGCACGCCTTCCCTGAAGACGCCTCGGATAATCTACATGTCCTGAATGACGCACGGCGGCTCGAACTGCCTTCATGAAATGAATACGGCTCGAACCTAAAGACTGCACCTTGTCGCAAGGTTAAGGGCTGATCAAAGTCCTTCCGATGCCAAAAGCGCTGCCTGATCTTCCTGAATGAGCGCGTCCACGATCTCATCCATCTCGCCCAGCATGACGCGGTCGATCTTATGCAGGGTTAGCCCGATACGATGATCGGTCACCCGTCCCTGAGGAAAATTATAGGTCCGGATCCGCTCGGAACGGTCTCCCGTCCCCACCTGCGACCGGCGATCGGCCGCCCGGCTTTCATGCAGGCTGAGACGCTGCTGCTCATAAAGACGCGAACGCAGAATCTTCATCGCCTTGGCTTTGTTCTTGTGCTGGCTCTTCTCTTCCTGCATCGCCACGACGACACCCGTCGGCAGATGCGTGATCCGCACGGCGCTCTCGGTCTTGTTGACGTGCTGACCGCCCGCGCCGGACGCCCGGTAAACATCGATGCGCAGATCGCCCTCATCGATCTGGACGTCCACTTCCTCCGCTTCCGGCAACATCGCTACCGTGACGGTCGAGGTATGAATGCGGCCCTGACTCTCCGTCGAGGGAACCCGCTGCACACGGTGTACACCGGATTCGTATTTCAGCCGCGCGAACACACCCTTGCCACTGATCGTAGCGATGCCTTCACGCAGTCCGCCCAGTTCGCTCTCGTCATATTCCATGATCTCGAAGCGCCAGCCACGCAAATCGGCATAGCGTCGATAAGCGCCGAACAGTTCGGCGGCGAACAATGCCGCTTCGTCTCCACCCGCCGCCGGACGTATCTCCAAGATGGCGCTGCGCTCATCCGCCGCGTCCCTTGGCAGCATGGCCAACCGGACTTCCTGCTGCAAGGAACCGATGCGCTCGCGCAACACCGGCAGTTCCGCCTCGGCCAGCGCCTTCATGTCCGGATCGGCAAGCATCTGTTCCGCTTCGCGCTGCTCCACCTGCGCCGTCCGCAAGGCGTTGATGCGCGCCACGAGCGGCTCCAGTTCCGCGTATTCACGCGAGGCTGCCGTAAACTCCTCGCCGGTTATTCCACTGGCAAGCCGTGCTTCCAGTTCCTCGCACCGCGCGACGATCTGATCCAGACGAGCGTCGAGACTCACTCTGCCTCTCCGCTCCGATCGCTCCTGATCGCACCCACCAGATCGGCCTGCACAATCTCGATCTGGCCACCCGTCCCAAGGTTACGCAACTGCACGGTGCCATTGGTGATTTCCGCTTCACCAAGGATCACCACATGAGACGCGCCTACCTTGTTGGCCCGCTCCATGCGCTTGCGCATATTGCCGCGATAACCCATTTCCGCACGCACACCGGCTGCACGCAAACGGTTCAGCACAGCAATCGCCGCAATCTGCGCGTCATCACCTGCGGGAATGACAACCACGGGCGCGACAACCGCCGGCGTGTCATCAAGCATCATTGCGAGACGTTCGATTCCACCGGCCCACCCGATGGCAGGAGTCCGGGGACCGCCCATTTCCGCCACGAGGCCGTCATAGCGCCCTCCTGCCAGAACAGTGCCCTGTGCGCCCAGACGGGCCGTCACGAACTCAAACGCTGTATGACTGTAGTAATCCAACCCGCGGACAATGCGTGGGTTTTCCTGATAAGCCACCCCAAAGGCGTCCAGAGACTTGCGAAGTTCGTCCCAGAAACGCCGCGACTCATCGTTGAGATAGCGCTCTAGCGTCGGGGCGTCTTTCACCAGTTCCTGATCGGCTGGAGCTTTGCTGTCGAGAATACGCAAGGGATTCTTTTCCAGCCGAACCTGACTGTCTTCCGACAGGCGATCACGGAAATCCGAAAAATATTCCACCAGCGCATCCCGCCAGGCGGTGCGGCTGGCCACATCGCCCAACGTGTTCAGTTCCAGACGTACCTCGTCCACCAATCCGAGCGCTTCAAGCACATCGCGCCCCATGGCGATCGCCTCGGCATCGGCCAGAGGCTCGGCCGGACCGATCAATTCGGCCCCGATCTGATGGAACTGTCTGTAGCGACCTTTCTGCGGGCGCTCATAACGAAACATCGGCCCCGCGTAGAACACCTTCTGCGGCAGCGATTGTGTCAGACCGTTGGTGACAAGTGCCCGGCAAATTGCGGCCGTGCCTTCAGGACGCAGTGTAAGCGACTCACCACCACGATCCGTGAACGTGTACATTTCCTTGGACACGACGTCCGAGGTATCCCCGAGCGAACGGGCAAAAACACCCGTGTCCTCGAAAATCGGTGTGGACCATTCCTCAAAGCCGTATGTGCCCGTGATGCGACGCGCTGTCTCAATGACATGCGCATGACGCCGCTGCTCCTCACCGATCAGATCGTGGGTTCCGCGTACTGGCTGAACGGCGCTCAAGGACATTCTCCGGACTTCAGGGGAAACAGTAAGAACAGACGGGAACGGCCTGCCGTTCCCGTAACTGCTTATTTCGCGCTTGCGAGATCCGGCAGCGCGGCCTCGACGCCTTCCGCCTTTTCCTTGGCTTCCTCGGCTTCGATATTGGCAACACGTTCTTCCACCAGATCGACGATGTGATCGATCATGGAATCCGCCGGGATCGTGTGATCCTGTTTGCCCGCCGAATACACCATGTGACGCCCCGATCCACCACCGGTCACGCCCAAGTCGGTCATCAGCGCCTCACCCGGCCCGTTCACCACGCAACCGATGATGGAGAGCGTAAGAGGCGTCTTGATGTGCGCCAGACGGTCTTCCAGCGTCTGCACGGTCTGGATCACATTGAATCCCTGACGCGCGCAGGATGGGCAGGAGATGATCTTCACGCCACGATGACGCAGGCCGAGGGATTTGAGAATATCCCAACCCACCAGCACTTCTTCTTCCGGCTCGGCGGACAGGGAGACGCGCATGGTGTCACCCACGCCAGCCCACAGCAGGTTGCCTAGACCAATGGAGGACTTCACCGTGCCCGCACGGCGGCTGCCCGCCTCGGTAATGCCGATGTGAAGCGGATGGTCACATGCATCGGCCAATTGCTGATAAGCGGCCACGGCAAGGAACACATCCGAAGCTTTCACGCTGATCTTGAACTCATGGAAGTCATGATCTTCAAGAATCTTCGCGTGCTCCAGAGCGCTTTCCACGAGCGCATCGGGGTTCGGCTCACCGTATTTCTCAAGCAGATGCTTCTCCAGCGAACCGGCGTTCACGCCGATGCGGATGGAGCAGCCGTGATCCTTGGCCGCATTGACCACTTCGCGCACACGCTCGGCGCTGCCGATATTGCCCGGATTGATGCGCAGGCACGCCGCACCGGCTTTCGCCGCTTCGATGGCGCGCTTGTAGTGGAAGTGGATATCCGCAACGATGGGAACATTCACTTCCTGCACGATCTCGGCAAGCGCTGCCGTGCTTTCCTCATCGGGACAGGAAACACGGACAATATCCACACCCGCCAGCTCAGCGCGACGGATCTGGGCGATCGTGGCCTGCGCGTCGCTGGTCAGTGTGTTGGTCATGGTCTGCACCGAGATCGGCGCGTCACCACCCACGGCAACTTTGCCGACGTGAATCTGACGCGACTTGCGGCGCTCGATCTGCTGGTAGGGGCGATAGCCACTCATCGTTCAATCCTCCTGTCGAGGCGACGGCCGAAGCCAAGTGAGACGCGCCGGACGGCACGCGCGTGAATTTGGGGTCTTCCTGCCAAACTTGCAGGACAAAAGCCAGAGAGGAAGGGCAACAGCTCCATCAGGCCCGGCCTGTGTGACATTCATGTCCCGTATCCGGACCGGTCATCAGGGACGCACAGTTCCCATTCCCTTCAACTGCCGGGCGTTGAGATCATCGGCGGACATCTCGTGATGCTCGACTTTCGGCTGACGCATCCGGGGCCGCACCGGCGGTGGGGGCAGAGGCACATCCGCCGTCGCCTCGGAAGATGCCGCATCATCGGGGGGATGTGCAACGGGGAGAACGGGCGGAGGCACATCTCCCGGTGGGGCCGGCGCCGCCAGAGTGCCGTCGAGAATGGCCTCAGCCGACAGCGGCATGTTGCGCCGGACCGCCCCGTTTCGACCGAGCGGCGCCGTCGTCATGTAGCCTGACGCCAGCCGGATTCCACCCGCATTACCCACGGTAAAAGTGAAGGGGCCGCCCTCTTCCGGCGGGGACCATGTGTCGCCCGGCTGCATGATGTGATCGTAGATGCTGTGCCCTTCCCCGTCGCGCACCTGCACCCAGCTTGCCGCCACAGCACGAATGACCGGTGCATCGCTCGGCGGAGCAGACGAGGCGGCATCTGCCGGTTTAGCAGCCTCATCCACTGGCTGAGGAGGAAAAGCCTGCGTAGTGACCGGGAGAGAAGTATCTGCGTCTGACGTCCCCGCCATGACAGAGGCAGCCGGCATGTTTCCGTTTCCAGCCGCGACCGGCGCAGGCGGGGACGTGTTGGCGGAGGGAGCCTGCGGCAAGGGCGATGGACCGCTCTGCGGCATGACGGAAGCGATCTGTGGCGAGGGAGACGCGGACTTGCCCATGCCGGGAATAACACTCGCAACAGGCGGCACGCGCTCCAGCGGCACGGGATCATGGCCGACGAGCGTGTACCAACCCGCATAGGCTCCCACGATCACCACCAGACCGAGCAGAACAAGCGCGCCTGCGGGAACGGTCCTCTCGGGCGGCGGAGCGGGAAAAACCAGATCGACTTTACGGGCAGCCCCCCGTACTTCGTGCTTGAACCGTCGAACCATCTCTTCGGCGGGAAAGCCCAGCGCCGCCGCGTAGGTCCGCAGGAAACCAATCGCATAAGAACCCGCAGGCATGCCGTCCGCGCGATTATGTTCGAGCGCATCCAGATAGTCCGCGCGGATTCGCAACCATTCCGCCACATCGGGAAGCGCCCAGCCCAAACTCTCGCGGCGGATGCGAAGCGCCTGCCCTACGCCGAGTGCGTGAAAATCCGGCAATGGAATATTCGCGGGATCCACGGAAGCGGTCTCCGTTGCCGGCCCAGTCTCCGTCACGTCTCCCACGGTCATCGGGCCATCGCCCGGACCGGCAGCATCCTGTCCGTTCCGTTCATCGGCGCTCCCGCTCACACTCAGTTTCCCCGTCTGCTGCTCCGATGCGCAAGGGCTGTCACCGCCTGCTCGACAAGTTCTCCGATGATCTCGCGAACAGGCTGCACCGTTTTCACCATCCCCACGGACTGGCCCGCCATGACGGAGCCGTTTTCCACGTCTCCCTCAATCACCGCGCGCCGCAGGGCACCGGCCCAGAAATGCTCAATCTCAAGCTGGGCCGCATCCTTCTCAAGCTCACCGGCCTGCACACGACGCACGACGTCCGCCTGATGCGCGAGGAAGTTCCGGCTTCCCTCATTGACCAACCCGCGCACGGGAATGACCGGAAAGCGCGGATCGAGTTGCACCGACGTCATGGCGTCACGCGCATTGGCCCGCACAAAAGCCGCCTTGAACTTGGGGTGGGCAATGCTTTCTTCCGCCGCAGCAAACCGTGTGCCGATCTGTGCGCCCGCCGCTCCCTGCTCAAGGAAGCCCACGATCGCATCGCCACGGGCAATGCCACCCGCTACGAACACAGGCACATCCGTCACATGCGGCAGGATCTCCTGCGCCAGCACGGTCAGCGACACGGGGCCAACATGCCCCCCCGCTTCCGCGCCTTCGATCACCAGTGCATCCACCCCCATGCGGATCAGACGCTTTGCCAGCACCAGAGCCGGCGCGAACGCCACCACTTTTGCGCCGCCGTCCTTGGCGATCCGAATAGCCGAGGCAGGTGGGATGCCTCCCGCCAGCACGATATGCCCGACACCAGCCCGCAGGCAGACCTGCACAAGCTCATCGAGTTGCGGGTGCATGGTGATGAGGTTGACGCCAAAAGGCTTCTTCGTCAGCGCCTGCGTGCCAGAAATCTCGGCCTCCAGAAGCTCTGGTGTCATCGCCCCGCAGGCAATGACACCAAATCCTCCGGCGTTCGAGATCGCGGCGACGAGATTACGCTCGCTCACCCACGACATCGCGCCACCAAGAATGGCGAACTCGGTGCCGAGGAAAGCCGTTCCCCGCGCCCACAGACGATCGAGTTCCAACCGGGCGGCGGCACGTTCGCTGTCCGTAAAATCCGCAGATTGTGTGGAAATGTCGCTCATTGAATCTGCCGATTACGCCGCATCCAGCCCGTAGGCTGTGTGTAGGGCCCGCACCGCAAGTTCGGTGTATTCGGACGCGATCAGTACCGAGACCTTGATCTCGCTGGTGGAGATCACCTGTATATTGATGCCGCGCTCGGACAGGGTGCGGAACATGGTGCTGGCCACGCCCGCGTGCGAGCGCATGCCGACACCCACGACACTGATCTTGGTCACGGCGTCGTCGGTCGCGAGTTCACCATACTGGATATCGTCACGCAGGGACTCCAGCACCGCGACCGCACGCGGCAGGTCGGTCTTGCTGGTGGTGAACGTCATATTGGTGGAGGCGTCTTCACCCGTGCTTTGCACGATCATATCGACGTTGATGTTGTTTTCGGACAGCGGCCCGAAAATGGCGGCAGCAATACCCGGACGGTCGGGGATGCGGCGCATCGAGATCTTCGCTTCGTCACGCGAATAGGCAATGCCGGTAACGAGTTCCTGTTCCACGATTTCGTCCTCATCTACCACCAGCGATCCGGGCAGACGACCGTCTGCTGCGGGGGCCTGGTCAACAAAGCTGGAAAGCACCTGAACACGCACATGCTCCTTCATCGCCAACTCGACGCTGCGGGTCTGGAGCACCTTGGCACCTACGGACGCCAATTCCAGCATTTCTTCGTAGGTAATACGCTCAAGCTTGCGCGCCTTCGGCACGATACGCGGATCGGTGGTGTAGATGCCGTCCACATCCGTATAGATGTCGCACCGATCCGCCTTGACCGCCGCCGCAATGGCAACGGCCGACGTGTCCGAACCGCCACGCCCCAATGTGGTGATACGCCCGGACGGCGCCACGCCCTGAAAACCGGCGATAACCGGGACTTCGCCAGCCTGCATGCTCGCGATCAACGCATCGCCGGCGATGGAGTCGATGCGGGCCTTGCCATGCGCCTCATCCGTGCGGATGGGCACCTGCCACCCCTGCCACGACCGCGCCGCCACCCCCAGATTCTGCAGGGCGATGGCCAGAAGGCCGCTCGTCACCTGCTCACCGGTCGCCACCACGGCGTCATATTCTCTCGGATCATAGAGCGGAGAAAGAGACTCACAGTATCCAACCAGACGATTGGTGGTGCCCGACATGGCCGACACCACGACCGCAACCTGTGCTCCTGCTTCGACCTGCGCGCGAACGCGGTCGGCCACTGCCCGGATACGATCGAGATCGGCAACGGACGTGCCGCCGAACTTCATCACGATCCGGCCTGCCTTGCGCTCCATGATCCAACCCGTCTCCACTCTGCGCCTCCCGGCCCCGCCGGGAGGATCGTGTCCGCGACCGTCCCGTTTACATACGGAATCGCCGGTCCATTATGCCGTCACGCGCGCCGTGACCGAAATATCCGCCAGCTTCGTGGAGCGTCCGTGGCGTCAGAAAAGTCCCTGAACCCGGACGTTCGCCACGACGAAGCATTGCGAAGGCGTGCAAAGCGCGTCACATAACCTCGCCCCCGGCTTACGTCCAGCCGCGTTGACAGATGAAAGGGTTCGTTCTCATGCATTCGGCACATGGCGGAGACTGGTCCGAAACCGGCGTCGCGACACCAACACCGGTCTCGACAGAACACAACGCCGATGGTGGCTCGGTCTCTCCCGAGGAAATCGCCCGCTTCGGCGCGCTGGCCCGCCAGTGGTGGGATCCGACCGGCCCCATGCGCCCGCTCCACGCCATGAACCCGCTACGCATCGGCTGGATCGACCGTCACCTGCCTCTTCGCAGCCGCAAGCAGCCGCGCCTGCGCGTGCTGGATCTCGGCTGCGGCGCGGGCCTTGCCAGCGAGGCTCTGGCCCAAGCCGGTCACGACGTTCTGGGACTGGATGCATCCGCCGAAGGCATCGCGGCCGCGCGTGCGCATCTGGCCGCCAACCCGCTACCCGCGTCCGCCGGTTCCCTCACCTATCGCGTAGGCAGCGCGGAGACATTGGTAGAGGAAGGTGAGACATTCGATGCTGTGGTGGCGCTGGAAATCATTGAGCATGTCACGGATCCGGCGGCCTTCGTCGCCATGCTGGCGCAACTTTCCCGGCCGGGCGGCCATGTCTTTATCTCCACGATGAACCGTACGCTCCGCGCGCTGGCCTTCGCCAAGATTGGCGCGGAATACGTCATGCAGCTGCTGCCCATAGGCACACATGAATGGAAGAAGTTCATCACACCGGGCGAACTCGCGGCCTTCGGTCGCAAGGCCGGATTGCGGCTGGACGACGCCGCCGGAATGACGCCCGACTTACTCGGCAATCACTGGCGCGAAAGCCGGGATCTGGCCGTCAATTACATCGCGGCGTTTTCGCGTTCCTGACCTCTATGGGCGGGCAATGCGCGCAAGCGCGGCCCGCTCCTCATCCACCATGTAGTCGCGAGTGAACGGCACAGCGTCGATGCTGCGCGTCAACTGAAGCTGGAAGTTCATGTGTCCCTGCACGCGGAAGGACAGTTCCGCGCCCGCGAGATAGAACTCGAACATGCGGCAGAAACGTTCATCGTAGATCTTTGCCGCATCCGCGCGATGTGCGGCGAACCGCTCGCGCCAGATGCTGATCGTGCGGGCATAATGCAGCCGCAAAACCTCACAATCCGTCACCCACAGGCCGCTATGCTCGATGGCCGCGAACGTCTCGCTCAGACTCGGGGAATACCCACCGGGGAAAATGTATTTAGCAATCCACGGATTGGTGGTACCCGGCCCGTCATTGCGTCCGATGGAGTGGATCAGCGCTACACCGTCATCGGCCAGCACGTCACGCACTTTGTCGAAAAAAGTCCGGTAATGGCCGATGCCCACATGCTCGAACATGCCCACGGACACGATACGGTCGTAGCGTGTGCAGACCTGCCGGTAATCCAGAAGCTCGAACCGCACCCGATCGCTCAGGCCCGCTTCCGCCGCCCGCGCACGCGCTGCCTGAAGCTGCTCGGTTGAAAGAGTAATCCCAGTCACGACAGCTCCGTAATCGCGTGCCAGCGTCAGCGCCATACCACCCCAACCGCAGCCGATGTCGAGCACCGACAACCCCGGACGATCCAGTTTCAGCTTGGCGGCAATGTGGTGTTTCTTGGCGTCCTGCGCTTCATTGAGCGTTTCATTGCCCGTGCGGAAATAGGCACAGGAATACTGCCAGTCACGGTCGAGAAAGAGCCGGTAAAGCCGCTCATCGAGGTCGTAATGATGCGCCACATTACGGCGCGAACGGGATTCGGGATTGAACTGGATCCAGCGACGGCGGACCATTCGCGTGGCCGCTGACAACGCCTCCCCCACATGACCGGAGGAGTACATGGCGTTGAGCATCAGGACATGCAGCAGATCGTACAACGTGCAACCCTGCGGCGCAACACCGCCATCCATATAGGCTTCCCCGAACGCAAGACCGGGATTGAGGAAGAACCCGCGTTCGGCCGCTTTGGTCACAAAACGCAGTCCCGCATGGGGACCGGGCTTGCTGCCCTCGTAACGTGTGACCTTTCCGTCCGCGAACGTGACGTCCAGACTGCCTTCACGAATAAACCGCGACAGGATGGGATCAAGAATCGACGTCGTGAGCATGGGGTCCGCCTTCTGCTGGGTCGCTGCGTCTCCCATACGGCGATGCTTCCCGAAATGCACGTCCGCAACAGCGATCTTCAGAACAAGTCCGGCCGCTACAACGCAAAAAGGCCCGAGCGCACACCGCCCGGGCCTTTTTGTCTGTCCTTTGGAAAAAGAGGAGAAACCGTCAGGCGACGGGCTCTTCCCCTTCCGCAGGCTCAGCCGTCTCGACAATCTCGCCGGTCACTCCGGCAATTGTCGGCTCGGCTTCTTCTTCCTCTTCGTCATCGAGACCGATGACTTCACCACGTGCCTGACGCTCCGCTTCTTCGTTCGAGCGAGCGACATTGACGCGCGCCAGAATGGAGACTTCCGGATGCAGCGCGACGCGCACGTCGTACAGGCCCAGCGTCTTGATCGGGTGCGGCAGGAACACCTGATTACGAGTGATGGTCAGGCCAGCCTCGGTCGTCGCCTGAGCGATGTCACGAGTGGAGACCGAACCATACAGGTTGCCGCTGTCGCCAGCCTGACGGATCAGGATGACGGACAGACCCTCCATGCGCTCAGAGAGACGCTCGGCCTCTTCGCGACGCTTGATGTTCTGGGCCTCGAGCTGAGCGCGCTCCTGATCGAAACGCGCGCGGTTGGCGGCGTTCGCACGGATGGCCTTGCCCTGCGGCAGAAGGAAGTTACGGGCATAGCCCGGCTTTACCTTCACGAGTTCGCCCATCTGGCCGAGATGCTCGACCCGCTGGAGCAGGATGACTTCTGTAGCAGCCATGATCGCTTCTCTCCTCAGCCCACGACGTAGGGCAGCAGGGCAAGGAAACGGGCGCGCTTGATGGCCTGAGCCAGTTCACGCTGCTTCTTCGCAGACACTGCGGTGATACGGCTGGGGACGATCTTGCCGCGCTCGGACAGGAAGCGGCTGAGCAGACGAACGTCCTTGTAATCGATCTTCGGCGCATTCGGACCCGAGAACGGGCACGACTTGCGACGACGATAGAACGGGCGGCGGGCACCAACAGCTGTACGGCGCTCGCCCGGATTGACCTGGTTCGTGTCGGACATATCTCTTACTCCGCAGCAGCCGGGGCATCGGCCTGAGCCGCCTGCGCCTTGTTCTCGCGCTCTTCACGGGCACGATATTCCTCACGGTCACGATCCTCGGGACCACGACGCGAGGAGCGACCGCTGTCAAAGCGACCTGACGGCTTCGGACCACGGAAGCCGCGCTCACCGCGCTCATCCTTACGGGTCAGAACCGGCGACGGATTCTCGTCGATCTCTTCCACGCGCAGGTTGAGAACACGCAGCACGTCTTCGTTCAGGCTGAGCAGACGCTCGACCTCACGCATCGTCTCGGGCTTCGCATCGAGACCGAGAAGCAGATAATGCCCCTTGCGGTTCTTCTTGATGCGGTAAGCGAGCGAACGCAGTCCCCAGTATTCCTGCTTCTTCACCGAGCCGCCGTCAGCTTCGAGCTGGCTGCGGATCATATCGGCGATAGCCTCGACCTGCTGCTGGTTGATATCGTTACGTGCAATCAGCACGGTTTCGTACAGTGGCATTCAGCCCTCCGGATTGTTCAACCCGTTCGTTGCGAACCGTTCCACAACATGGCGCCATCCGCAGGGACACACGCCTCGGGTATAGCCGGCAGCGATGCCACGCCGCCAGCAGGGAAGATGGCGCATCAAGCATGAATGCACCCGCAAGACAAGGTTTTTCTCAGGCCCGCAGGCGTTCCGGGATGGGCATTCCAAGCCGATCGGGGATATTCCACTCTTCCCGCACCACGCCAATGATGCGGAAACCGGCGGCGAGATAATTCGGCAGCGCACGTGGATGATCCGCCGTACAGGTGTTGACCGTCAGACGATGGGGCTCGGCCGACCAAGCCACAGCGACCACGGCATACAGGAAAGCCCGCCCGATGCCGCGTCCGATGTTCTCGGGGAACAGACCGAAATAGGCCAGATTGACGGTGCGGGGCGCCTTGATTTCCAACTCGAAGAAGCCGCGTGCCTCATCGCGTTCCTTGAGCAGAAAAATCGATCGGCAGGGATCGGCCAGAATGTGAGCCAGATCCGCATCTGATCGCACCTGCCGCATCCACCAGCAGTAATCGCGCCCTACCCGTCCATGGATCGCGCGATACTCCGCGACCGAGAGATCGAACTGCTGCTCGATCCACCACCCTTCGGGCAGAACGGGAACCGGCCTCCGCGGCGGATGGGGCATGTCGAGAAAGGTGACATCCACCACGATCCGCGTTGTCGGCTCCATTGGATCAGTTGTCGTCGAGGAAGGAACGCAGCTTGCGGCTACGGCTCGGGTGCTTGAGCTTACGCAACGCCTTCGCTTCGATCTGGCGGATACGCTCACGTGTCACGTTGAACTGCTGTCCGACTTCTTCCAGCGTGTGGTCGGTGTTCATGCCGATGCCAAAACGCATACGCAGCACACGCTCTTCACGCGGGGTGAGCGAAGCCAGCACGCGGGTCGTCGCCTCGCGCAGATTGGTCTGGATTGCGGCATCCAGCGGAATGATGGCCGTCTTGTCCTCGATGAAGTCACCGAGATGGCTGTCTTCCTCATCACCGATCGGCGTTTCCAGCGAGATCGGTTCCTTGGCGATCTTGAGAACCTTGCGCACTTTTTCAAGCGGCATACCCAGCTTTTCGGCCAGTTCCTCAGGGGCTGGTTCACGCCCGATTTCATGCAGCATCTGGCGTGAAGTGCGCACGAGCTTGTTGATCGTCTCGATCATATGCACCGGAATACGGATCGTGCGCGCCTGATCGGCAATCGAGCGCGTGATCGCCTGCCGAATCCACCATGTGGCGTAGGTCGAGAACTTGTAACCGCGGCGATATTCAAACTTGTCCACGGCCTTCATCAGACCGATGTTGCCTTCCTGAATCAGGTCGAGGAACTGAAGACCACGGTTGGTATATTTCTTGGCAATAGAGATCACGAGACGCAGATTCGCCTCGATCATCTCTTTCTTGGCGCGCGCGGAATCGCGCTCACCGCGCCCAACGGTGGCATAGACACGCCGGAACTCGCCCACCGCCAGACCCGTATCCTGTGCCAGTTCGGCAACTTGATTACGCAGATTCTGCATGGTCTCGGAATGCTTGGCGAGCAGGTTTTTCCAGCCCTTGCCCGGCAGCGTGGCAACCATTTCCATCCATGCCGGCTCAAGTTCATGGCCGCGATACTTCAGCAGAAAATCGTCACGCGAGATCTTGCAGCTCTCGGCCAGACGCAGCATCCGTCCTTCAAGCGCGTTGAGGTTTCTGAACAGCTCCTTGAGCTGCATGACCAGTTCCTCGATGCGGTTGTTGTGCAGATGGACCTGCTCGACCTTGGCCACCAGTTCCAGACGGAGCTTCTGATACGCCTTCTCGGTCTTGTCGGTTGTCTCTCCACCCGTGACCAGCGCCTCAAGACGCTTGTCCTGCATCTTCTGCAGCTTCTCGTAGAGAGGCTCGATCTCATCGAACTGGGCAAGAATGTCGGGCTTGAGCTTTTCTTCGAGCGCGGACAGGGAAAGACCCGGACCTTCGCCCTCGGCGGCGTCCGCATCCTCCGCCTCGTCCTCATCGGACTCCTCGGCCGCCTCTTCGCCTTCTTCTCCCTCAGCGACAACCTCGGGGCCATTCTGCTCGGCCTGCATCGCCTCCAGATCGACGATATCGCGCAAAAGCATGTCGCCAACCTTCAGGCGCTCATGCCACGAAATGATGGCGCGGAAGGTCAGCGGGCTTTCACACAGCCCCCCGATCATCTCGTTGCGACCGGCCTCGATGCGCTTGGCAATCGCGATCTCGCCCTCACGCGAGAGCAGTTCCACCGAACCCATCTCACGGAGGTACATACGCACAGGATCGTCCGTACGTCCCAGATTTTCGCTGACATTGCCGGAAGCGCTGGTGCCAGCCTCGGCTGGTTCAGCTTCTTCCTCTTCCTCCTCGTCTTCCTCTTCATCATCGGAAGACGAGGAGGAAGACGTGGACGACTTGGCGGCTGGAGTTTCCGCGTCCTCGTTCTCCTCACCTTCAACGACCTGAATGCCCATCTCCGAGAGAATGGCCATCACGTCCTCGATCTGCTCGGAGGACATCTGATCCTGCGGAAGGACCGCATTCAGTTCGTCAAACGTGATGTGACCACGCTCACGCCCCTTCGCGATCAGGCGTTTGACGGCGCCAGACCGGGTATCGAGGAGCGTATTGTCACCGTCCTGGTCACCTGAGGTCGCAGCAGTCCCGGCAGCCGTCTTTGTCGCCATTCCCGTAAAATCCCCCCTGTCCGCCTTCCAGGGAACGGAAGGCAGAACGGCTCATCTGCAGCAAAAGAATAAGGCAGCGTCGAGGTGGTCGATCCTGCCCCGGAAGTCAAGACCTGAACGCTGCCGCAGTTCCCCGCCATACTTCCTTCAGATGGAGCCGACATCCATGCTGCGCAAGGCATGCAATGCCTCGATGCGGGATTTCAATCTGTCCCATGCCTGCGGGTCCATCCCCTGCGCAACCCAGATTTCCGCATCTCGTGCGATGTCGGCTTCGAACCCATCGCGATTGACGCCCGCATAGAAATGCCACCACTGCGCCTCGGGGGCTTCATCCCCGAAAACGGCCTCATCTCCACGGGGGCGTGTGTTGCAGGCTTCCCGAAGAATGACCTCCGCGCGCTCACGCAACCCCTCCTCCGTCAGCCGCGCCATCAGACGCGCCGCAAGATCGCTCTCCGGCGTATCATCCGCCTCCTCCGCAAAGGAGAGGATGGCTTCGCGCAACTCCGACAGATCCGGCGGTAGATCAAGTCGGCACCACGCATCCCCAACTCTCGATGCAATCGCTGGAAATCGCATCACAATATCCGCCAGCTTCTGCAATCCGGCGCGCCGTCCATCGAACGGACGCTCCGCGCGTGTTCCCAGATCGACATCAACCGCAGGAACAAACGTCTTTCCATTCTCCCGGCGACGGCCGCCAGCCGGACGCCCGCCTGAACGGTATGTCTTGAAGAAGCGATCCAGAAGCGTGGAGCGATATTCACCCGCCAGCGCCTTATCGGGAATTTTTCCCGCTGCCTCCACCAACCGATGCCGCAACGTCGCCCGTTGCTCAGGAGTGGGCGACGCGGGCACTCCTTCCGACAACAGATCAAACAGGATGTCCGCCAGCGGCTTCGCGCCCGCCAGCACATCCGCCATGACATCGCGCCCCTTGCCCCGCAGCAGGCTGTCCGGGTCTTCTCCTTCGGGCAGAAGACAGAGGCGCAACCCCCGTTCCGCCGAAAGGAGCGGTAAAGCCGTCTCGGCCGCCCTCACCGCGGCTCGACGGCCCGCCGCATCGCCATCGAGACACAGAATGGGCGCGGGCGTGACCTGCCACAGCATTTCCATCTGCTCGGGCGTCAGCGCCGTGCCGAGCGGTGCCACCGCCCCCACGAAGCCCGCCTGATGCAACGCAATCACGTCCATGTAGCCTTCGACCACCACCGGTTCCACAGGCGGCGCATTCTTCGGGCGCACCGCCCGCAACGCTGCGCGCGCGCGGTCGAAACCGAACAGCAGCCGTCTTTTGGAAAACAGCGCCGTCTCGGGACCGTTAAGATATTTTGGCTGACCGTCCCCCAACGTCCGGCCACCGAAGGACACCAGTTCGCCCCGCCGGTCATGGATGGGAAACGTCACACGTCCCCAGAACAGTTCACCCTTGGCGCGACCGTTCTCATCGACTCGCATGAGACCGGCTTCCGCCATCATCTCGGGCGTGATCGCCTGCTCCTTCAGCGCCTCCGTCAGATAGCCACGCCGCTCGCTCGCCCAGCCGAGTCCGAACGACGCGATTGTCGCGTCCGTCAGTCCACGACGCCGCAGATAATCCAGCCCTGCGCGGCCACCCGCCTCGTGCAGATCGCGAGCAAACACGCGCTGGGCCGCCTCCAGCACATCGCCCAGGGACCGGGCCCGCGCTGCCTGCTCGCGCGCCCGCGGATCGGGCTTGGGCACCTCCAACCCGGCAGCCGAGGCCAATTCTTCCACGGCCTCGGGAAAACCTTTTCCTTCGCTTTGCATGACGAAGGAGATCGCATCGCCATGCGCCCCGCAGCCGAAGCAATGGAAATGATCGTCATATACATAGAAAGATGGCGTCTTCTCGCCGTGGAAGGGGCAGCACCCCTTCCAGTTCCGCCCTGAGCGCGCGAGCTTCACGCGCCGACCGATCAGAGGAACGATCGGTGTCCGGGCGCGAAGCTCGTCAAGAAAGGCGGAATCAAGCGCCATATATCAGTGCCACCCTCAGCCAGCGGAAAGTGCGGCCTTCACCAGCCCATTGGCGCGACCGAGATCGAGATTGGCACCGAACTTCGCTTTCAGCGCCCCCATGACCTTGCCCATATCCTTCATGCTGGTCGCACCGGCTTCGGCAATGGCCGCTTTCACAGCCGCCTCCAGTGCCGCATCATCCATTTCGGGCGGCAAAAACTCGCGAATGACCGCAATCTCACTCTCTTCCTTGGCCGCCAGTTCGTCACGGCCACCCTCACGGTAGAGGCGCACCGAGTCTTGACGGGACTTCACCATGCCACGCAGCGCGGAGATGATTTCATCTTCCGACAAGCCTTCCTTGCCCTGCGCGCGTCCGGCAATGTCCGCGTCCTTGATCTTGGCGCCGATCATGCGGAGAACGGCCACGCGCTCCTTCTGACCCGCTTTCATCGCGGTCTTCGTCTCATCCATCACGCGGGTGCGCAGGCTGGTGGACTCGGTCATGGGACATCTCCAGTATTCAGGCGGCGGATCGGGAAGAAATTTCCCAACCCCTGACCGCAATTTCATGTGGGAATTTTCTTCCCACACGCCATGCGGCCTGATAGAAACCGCACCAGAGGAGGAAGCGCAATGCCTCTGTTGAGCGTGGACGATATCATCGAACGTGTCGGCGGTCCCGAGAAGATCGCCACCCTTACCGGCGTCGGCACCGAGGCCGTGCGTAAATGGCGTCAGGCGCGGGCGATCCCGCCCAAGCACTGGCCCGTTGTGGCGCGGGCCGCCGGATTGTCGCTCGATGATCTGCATTCGGATGCCTCTTCCTCCCCAACCTCCGACCCCCAGACGCGGAAACCGACCATGTCCGAACAGAGTGGCACAGCCTCCACCGAAGTCCCGGAGAACGCCACGGCGGCTCTCGTTCTGGCCGACGGCACCGTCCTGTGGGGCATTGGCTTCGGCGCCCCCGCAAATGGCGAAAGTCTGGGTGAAATCTGCTTCTCCACTGGCATGACCGGCTATCAGGAAACACTGACGGACCCGTCATTCGCGGGCCAGATCATCACTTTCACGTTCCCCCATATCGGCAATGTGGGCACGAATGCACAGGATAATGAGGCGACCAAACCCGCCGCGCGAGGCCTTGTGGTCAAGCAGGATCTCACAGCACCCGCCAACTGGCGCGCCACCGAGAGCCTCGACGCATGGCTCAAGGAACGTGGCGTGCCGGGAATCTGCGGCGTGGACACGCGCGCCCTGACGCTGCGTATCCGCGATCACGGTGCACAGACCGCAATGATCGTTCCGGTCATTAACGGCAAGATCGACCTTCCCGCAGCCCGGAAGACCGTTGCCGCATGGCCCGGTCTGGAAGGTATGGACCTCGCCAAGACCGTCACCTGCGCCAAGCCCTACACATGGGCGGAAGGCGTGTGGGAATGGCCGTCCACCACGAAGCCCCTGCCCGCCAAGCGTCGCCGCGTGGTGGCCGTGGACTATGGTGCCAAGCGCAACATCCTGCGCTGCCTCGCCACAGCGGGCTGTGACGTGACAGTCGTGCCCGCCACGACTTCAGCCGACGAAATCCTCGCCCTCAAGCCGGAAGGCGTGTTCCTTTCCAACGGTCCCGGTGATCCGGCCGCGACCGCCAGCTACGCCGTGCCCGCCATTCGTGGCGTTCTGGACGCTGGCGTGCCCGTGTTCGGCATCTGCCTTGGCCACCAGCTTCTAGCTCTCACGCTGGGCGCGAAAACTTACAAGCTGGAACGCGGCCATCGCGGTGCGAACCAGCCGGTAAAAGACATCGCCAGCGGGCGCGTGGAAATCACCAGCCAGAACCACGGTTTCGCGGTGGACGCCCACTCTCTGCCCAACGATGTGCGCGTCACGCATGTAAGCCTGTTCGACGGCTCGAACGAGGGCATCGCCTCCGACACGCTGCCAGCGTTTTCCGTGCAGTATCACCCCGAGGCCAGCCCCGGTCCGTCCGACAGCTTCTACCTGTTCGAGCGGTTCGTCGCCCTGATCGACCAGCACACGAAGGCGGCCTGAGTCCTCCCTCATGGACCCCGTTCGTAATCCCTATGTGCCCGGCGCCGGGGCTTCGCCCCCGGAACTGGCGGGACGGCAGGAGCTGTTCACGCAGGCCGGAATCGCCTTGCAGCGCGCGCTTAGCGGCAAGAGCGCACGCAGCTTTATCGCGACCGGACTGCGGGGCGTGGGGAAAACCGTTATCCTTGGCCGCGTCGAGCAGCTTGCGCGCAGCGCAGGCTTCCTGACCTGTTTCATTGAAGCGCAGGAGGACAAGCCGCTCGGTACGCAGCTTGCGCCGCATCTGCGCCGGATGCTGCTGGAACTGGATCGACTCGGTGCCGTGACCGTGCAGGTTAAACGTGGCCTGCGTGTGCTCAAGAGCTTCGCCAGTGGCCTGCGTATCCATCATCCGCTGGGCTTCGTCATCGAACTGGATGTGGAGCCCGAACGTGGAACGGCCGACACGGGTGATCTCGAAATCGACCTGCCTGACATGATCGCGGCTCTCGGCCATGCCGCGCAGTCACGGCATACCGGTGTCGCGCTCTTTATCGACGAAATCCAGAACCTGCCGGAAAAGGATCTTGGTGCGCTCATCATGGCCATGCACCGTGTCATGCGCGAAGGCCTGCCCGTGGTGCTGGCCGGAGCCGGTCTGCCGCATGTCATCACACTGGTGGGGCAGACGAAGTCCTATGCCGAGCGGCTGTTCGAATTTCCGGCCATCGGTCCACTGACAGCCGAAGAGTGCCGCGACGCGCTGCACACCCCCGCCGAGCGCGAGGGCGTGGATTTCACGTCGGATGCCGTGGACGAAGTGATCCGCATCACGCAGGGCTATCCCTATTTCCTTCAGGAGTGGGCCTATCACGCGTGGAATGTGGCGCATGGCGACCGCATCCTCGTGGGCGACATCAGCGTGGCGACCGAAGTGTCGCTCACCTCGCTCGACGGTGGCTTCTTTCGCATGCGTTATGAACGCCTCACCCCACGCGAGCGGGAATACTGCCTCGCCATGGCCGATCTTGGCCCCGGTGCGCACCGCTCCCGCGAAATCGCGGCTCAGATGGACGCCCGCACACAGACGGTCGCGCCCATCCGCAACGCGCTCGTGCGCAAGGGCATGGTCTACAGCCCGTCGCACGGCGTGACCGCCTTCACCGTTCCGCTTTTCGAAAACTATCTTCACCGCATCCGCGCCCTGGGTTCCGACCCGGCCGAGACAGAGGACTGATCATGCCCAAACGGACAGACATCCGCTCCATCCTCATCATCGGCGCCGGTCCGATCGTCATCGGCCAGGCGTGCGAGTTCGATTACTCCGGCGCACAGGCCTGCAAGGCGCTGCGTGAGGAGGGGTATCGGGTCATCCTGCTCAACTCCAACCCGGCCACGATCATGACCGATCCGGGCCTTGCGGACGCGACCTATATCGAGCCGATCACGCCCGAATTCGTCGAGCGGATCATTCTCAAGGAAAAGCCCGACGCTGTACTGCCCACCATGGGCGGTCAGACCGCGCTCAACGCCGCCATGGCGCTGGACGCCTCGGGCTTTCTTGAAAAGCACGGCGTGGAACTGATCGGCGCGAAGGCAGATGTGATCGACCGTGCCGAGGACCGCCAGAAGTTCCGTGAGGCAATGGATGCCATCGGCATCGAAAGCCCCAAGAGCTATATCGCCCACTCGCTGGAAGAAGCCCGTGGCGCGCTCAAAAACGTGGGCCTGCCCGCCATCATCCGTCCTTCCTTCACCATGGGCGGCGCGGGCGGTGGCATTGCCTATAATAAGGAAGAGTTTGACCAGATCGTCACGGGTGGTCTGGACGCCTCCCCCACGACCGAGGTGCTGGTTGAGGAGTCTGTCCTCGGCTGGAAAGAGTTCGAGATGGAGGTGGTCCGTGACAAGGCGGATAACTGCATCATCGTCTGCTCCATCGAAAACATCGACCCGATGGGCGTGCATACGGGTGACTCCATCACCGTCGCCCCTGCGCTGACGCTGACCGACAAGGAATATCAGCGGATGCGCGACGCCTCGATCGCGTGTCTGCGCGCCATCGGCGTGGAGACAGGCGGCTCGAACGTGCAGTTCGGCGTCAACCCGAAAGACGGCCGGATGGTCGTCATCGAGATGAACCCGCGCGTCTCGCGTTCATCCGCGCTGGCCTCCAAGGCCACGGGTTTCCCCATCGCCAAGATCGCCGCCAAGCTGGCCGTGGGATACACGCTCGATGAATTGACCAACGACATCACCGGCTCCACGCCCGCCTCCTTCGAACCGACGATCGACTATGTCGTGGTGAAGATTCCCCGCTTCACCTTCGAGAAGTTCCCCGGCACTCCGGCCCTGCTCTCCACCTCCATGAAATCGGTGGGTGAGGCCATGGCCATTGGCCGTTCCTTCCCCGAAGCGCTCCAGAAGGGCCTGCGCTCCATGGAGACCGGCCTTGCGGGTCTCGATCCGGTGGAAGCCCCCGGCGATGGCGGCGTGGACGCTTTCCGCGCGGCTCTTTCCCAACCGCGCCCTGAGCGCATCCTCATGGCCGCCCAAGCCCTGCGTGCGGGCCTGTCTGTGGAAGACATAGCGGAAGCCTGCCGTTTCGAGCCGTGGTTCCTGCGCGAACTGCAAAAGATCGTCAAAGCCGAGCAGGACGTGCTGGATCACGGGTTGCCCGAAAACGCGCAGGGTCTGCGCCGTCTCAAGGCGATGGGGTTCTCGGATGTGCAGCTTGCACGGCTGTCCGGCACGCAGGCCGCCGAAGTGGTCGCACTGCGCGAAGCGGCAGGCGTGAAGCCGGTTTACAAGCGCATCGACACCTGCGCGGGCGAGTTCGCCTCCGCCACCCCTTACATGTACTCCACCTATGAAGGCATGTTCGGCCAGCCAGTGTGTGAGGCCGATCCGACAGCGAAGAAGAAGGTCGTCATTCTCGGCGGTGGCCCGAACCGCATCGGTCAGGGCATCGAGTTCGACTATTGCTGCGTCCATGCCGCCTACGCCCTGCGCGAAGCCGGTCTTGAGACCATCATGGTCAACTGCAACCCCGAAACCGTCTCCACCGATTACGATACCTCCGACCGTCTTTACTTCGAGCCGCTGACGGCCGAGGACGTCATCGCCCTCATCCGCCGCGAGCAGGAAAAGGGCGAAGTGCTTGGCTGCATCGTGCAGTATGGCGGGCAGACCCCCCTCAAGCTGTCCCACGCGCTGGAAGCCGCCGGCATCCCGCTGCTGGGCACACCGGCCGACGCCATCGACCGCGCCGAGGACCGCGAGCGCTTTCAGGCGCTTCTCCGCAAGCTCGGTCTGCGTCAGCCCGACAACGGCATCGCCCGCAACCTTCAGGAAGCCGAGGATATCGCCGAGAAGATCGGCTATCCCGTCGTCGTGCGTCCGTCCTACGTTCTGGGTGGCCGCGCCATGGAGATCGTGTACGACCGCCCGAGCCTCCAGCGCTACATGAAGGTCGCCCTCCAGCTTGCCGGAGCTGAGGTCGCCTCAGGCCCCGTGCTGATCGACCATTACCTGAACGACGCCATCGAGGCCGACGTGGACTGCATCGCCGATGGCGAGAATGTCTATGTCGCGGGCGTCATGGAGCACATTGAGGAAGCGGGCATTCACTCCGGCGACAGCGCCTGCGCCCTTCCGCCCTATACCCTCTCGCCCGCCATCGTGACGGAACTGAAAGAACAGACCGAAGCCATGGCCCGCGAGCTTGGCATCGTCGGGCTGATGAACGTGCAGTACGCCATCAAGGGACAGGACATCTTCGTACTGGAGGTGAACCCCCGCGCGTCCCGCACCGTGCCGTTCGTCGCCAAGGCCACCGGCGTCCCGGTCGCCAAGATCGGCGCACGGGTGATGGCCGGTGCGAAGCTGAGCGAGTTCACGCTCGATGACCGCGCGGTCGTGCCGCATGTCGCGGTCAAGGAAGCCGTGTTCCCGTTCCATCGCTTTCAGGACGTGGACACGATCCTCGGCCCAGAGATGCGCTCCACGGGCGAGGTCATGGGACTGGACACCTCTTTCGAGCGGGCGTTCGCCAAGTCCCAGCTTGGCGCGGGTGTGAAGCTGCCGCTCTCGGGCACGGTGTTCCTTTCGGTGCGCGAAAGCGACAAGGCGCAACTTCCGCGTCTGGGCCGCCAGTTGGCCGACATGGGCTTTACCATTCTCGCCACACGCGGCACGGCCGCCTGCCTGCGCGAGGCCGGAATTGAGGTGAAGGTGGTCAACAAGGTGCTGGAAGGCCGGCCCCACTGCGTGGATGCGATCCGCTCGGGCGAGGTGCAGATGGTCATCAACACCGCGCAGGGCGCGCAAGCCGTCAAGGACAGCTACGACATCCGCCGTTCGGCCCTGAACATGGGCGTTCCGCACTACACGACCATGGCGGGCGCGCGCGCCGCGACCCACGCCATCGCGGCCATGCGGGAAGGTCCGCTTGATGTCGCGCCGCTTCAGTCATACTTTAGTGGATCGTTCTGACGTCAGACGGCGCCTGCTCTCCGGCAGACGCCGGTCTCGGTGAGGCCATGACGTCCCATGGCCGGAGGGCATACGCTCTTCGGCCTCTTTTCCGTGTTTCCGGTACCGAGGATTGCCACCTTGCAGAAGACTCCGATGACCGCCGCTGGCCTGCAACGCCTTGAGGAGGAGCTTCGCCGCCTCAAAAGCGACGAACGCCCCGCCGTCATCCGCGCCATTGCCGAAGCCCGCGAACACGGGGATCTTTCGGAAAACGCGGAATATCACGCCGCGCGCGAACGTCAGTCCTTCATCGAGGGACGCCTGCAGGAACTTGAGGAAATCATCTCCACCGCCGAGGTGATCGACCCCTCCACCCTGTCGGGCGATCAGGTGAAATTCGGCGCGCGCGTCAAACTGATCGACGAAGAAACGGAGAAAGAGTCCTCCTATCAGATCGTCGGCATGCACGAGGCCGATATCAAGCAGGGTCTGCTCTCCATCTCCTCCCCGCTCGCCAAGGCGCTGATCGGTAAATCTCTGGGCGATTCTGTCTCCGTGCCCGCGCCGGGCGGTGACCGCACCTACGAGATCGTCTCCGTCATCTATTCCTGAAAGCCGATACGTGATCACGTTCGAGGACATCACGGCCGCAGCCCAGCGGATACGGGGGCACGTGCTCCGCACGCCCACCATCCCCTCCCACTCGCTTTCTCTGGCGACCGGCGCGGACATTACGCTCAAGCTGGAAAATCTCCAGGCCGTGGGATCTTTCAAGGAGCGTGGAGCGGCCAACCGTCTCGCGCTGCTGACACCGGAAGAACGTGAGCGCGGCGTGATCGCCGTCTCGGCGGGCAATCACGCGCAGGGTGTAGCGCGTCACGCCAGCCTGCTTGGCATCGACGCCGTGATCGTGATGCCGCGCTTCACCCCCGCCAGCAAAGTGACGCGCACCGCGAGTTGGGGTGCACGCGTCGTGCTGGAAGGCAACAATTTCACGGAAGCCTCCCTCTTCGCCCGCGATCTGCAACAGCGCGAGGGGCGCGTCTTCATCCCCCCTTATGACGACGACGCCGTCATGGCGGGCCAAGGCACCTGCGCGCTGGAAATGCTGGAAGACGCTGGCCCACTGGACGCGCTGGTCGTCCCCATCGGCGGCGGCGGCCTTCTGTCGGGCTGTGCCGTTGCCGCCCGCGCCATGCGCCCCGAGGTGGAACTGATTGGCGTGCAGGTGGAAAGCTTTTCCTCGCTTGCCGAGTTCCCCGGCCCCGAGATCATGCCTCCGGGTGGAGCCACCATCGCGGAAGGCATCGCCGTCATGCAGATCGGCCGCCGCCCGTATGAGGTGATCCAGCAGCTTGTGTCGCAGGTGCTGGTGGTTTCGGAGCGTGAGGTCGAAAACGCCATCACCCTGATGTCCGAAGGTGCGAAGCAGGTGGCTGAAGGCGCGGGGGCGGCGGGACTCGCCGCCGTGATGAGCCATTCCTCCCAGTTCAAGGACAAGCGCGTAGGGCTGCCGGTTTCGGGCGGCAACATCGATACGCGCATCCTCGCTAACACGCTGCTGCGCGCCATGCTGCGTGACGGACGACTGCTGCGGCTTGTCATGGAAATCCCGGACCGCCCGGGCGTTCTGGCCGACATCTCACGCATCATCGGTGAGGCGGGCGGCAATATCATCGAGGTCTCGCATCAGCGCCTGTTCGCGGCCCCCTCGGTGCAGGCCGCCGAACTGGAAGTGATGATCGAGGCGCGCGATCCGCAACACGCCGAGCAGATCACCGAAGCCCTGCGCGAGCACTACGTGGTGCGCCGCGCCTGAACGAAGCGTTGCGAGGTTATCGCCCCGCCCGAGTCGATAACACCCTGTAAACTTTCCCTGCCGATAGTCCCGTCGTAGCGAAACACGCCGACAGGAGACCGAAAATGGCGGGACTGGGAATCCGACTCGAAGCCGAAGACCGGATGATCATCAATGGCGCGGGGATTCATTTCCTCACCCCCGCGCAGATCCGGCTGACCAACCGAGCAAACTTCCTCTTCGGTCGCCAGATCATGCCACCCGATGAAGCCACGACTCCGGCACGACTGATCTATTACGCACTCCAGACGGCCTATGTCGGCACGCCGGAAGAGCGTGTCACCGCACTGGCGGAAGCGAGTCTGCACATCGCGACGTTCATGCAGGAGACCACGTCCGCGCACGCAAAGTTCCTGCTGACGGAAGCCATGCAAGCCACACTGGCGGGCGATTATTACAAGGCCATCCGCCTTGCCCGACGCGTCGTGCGACATGAGGACGCCGTATTGAAACAGGCGGCATCGTCCATTTTTTCGGACGAATCTCAGGAGCATTAACCCAAGCTTAGGATTTCCGCCGTTTCATGGGTTCACTGCGAAAAATGCAGTGAACCCAATGGAGAAAATCCAACATGTCTCTTTCGATCAACACCAATGCCGCTGCGGCCGTTGCCCTTGAGAACCTCAATGCAACGACCAATGATCTGACCAACACCGAAAACACCATTTCGACGGGTCAGAAAGTCAGTAATGCGGCCGACAATCCGGCGGTGTATGCCATCGGTGCGTCCATGACAGGCAATATCAACGGTCTATCCGCGGTTAGTGATTCATTGTCCCTTGGCGCTTCAACGGTAGCGACAGCAACCTCAGCCGTTGATCGTATTACGTCTACGCTTCAAACGCTGCAGGCGACTGTCACGCAGTCGGGACAGACGGGTATCGACGCCAATGCCATGGCCTCTCAGATCATGAGCGCACTCGACTCTGTCAACACCTATGCACGCAATGCCACATTCAATGGCGTCAATCTGCTGACCAGCGGTAGCGATGCAACCAATGCCTATAACGGCACCACTCTCAATACGCTGACAAATCTTCAGGGCGCGACTCAGACTTTCAGCACAATGTCGGGAAGCAGCACCACGCTCGTCGATGCGCTGGGGCTTACGTCTGACTCGTCGGCGGGCTCAACGGTGGAAAAATCCACGCAGAGCATTTACGCCAACATGACGTCCGCCAATACGGCACACATTGATACCTCCGCACTGACCAGCAGCGATATTACATTTGGGACGACGACGACCGATTCCAGTGGAACGACGACGGGTTCGGCAGGAACATTAGTAACTGTTGGTAGCAAAACTTTCGAATTTGTCACAACAGGAGACAACGTAAGCACTGACGGTAATATCGCCGTATCTGTTGATGCTGGTTCGTCTGTGAAGTCGGCCATGTCCGCACTTGTCAGCGCAATGAACGGCGCAGGAGTGAGTGCCACGCTCAACAGCGATGGGTCTCTGTCTGTGGGCGCTGGCTCCGGTGAAATTTCAATGACTTCCGGTGCGGCGGTCAACTCTGCGACCATCACACGTGGCAGTACAGGCGATGAAAGTGCCGTCACACTTGGCGATGGCAGCGGAACATCTGCAGGTGATAAAGTCACTGTTGGGGGTACCACTTACGAATTTGTATCTTCAACGGCAACGCTGACAAATGGCGTCACCGGCACTGGAAATGTTGGTATTAAACTTGCCACCGGTGCCACCGTCAAAGATGCACTTTCAGCTCTTTCTACTGCGACAAACGGCGCTGTCTCTTATAACACTTCGACAGGAAAACTCACCTCTACTTCCGCTATAACCGCAGGAAGTATTGGCGGGCAATCTGTCAAAACGACAGCTACCGACGCAGGCACCACAGTCTCTGACTTCTCGACTTCCGCAGGTTCGGCTATTGACCAGTTGGCTATCGGTCTCAAAAGTGGTGTCTCTACGGCGGTCACCGCTCTTCAGAGCGCTATCACGACGATCAGTTCCAAGGCCCAGACGCTGGGCAACTACAGCAACCAGATCACGGGTCTGCAGACGTACACGTCCAACCTCAGCGACGCGCTGACGAACGGCGTGGGCGCTCTGACGGACGCGGACATGGCGGCGGAAAGCGCCAAGCTGACCTCGCTTCAGACGAAGCAGCAGCTTGCGATCTCCACGCTGTCGATCGCCAAGTCGTCCTCGCAGAACATTCTCTCGCTGTTCCGCTAAGGGCAAGTGGGGATCAGGATTTTTCCTGATCCCCTTCTTTTTTTGGGGGTTTCATGAATTACGGCATCCAACGCTATAACCGCAGCACCGCAGCCACCATGGCACCGCGTGAGGTGGACATCATGGCCTTCGGTCAGGCCATCGCGCTGCTGAAAAACGCGAAAGATCAGGAAAGCCGCCTTCATGCCCTGTCCATGAACCAGAAGCTCTGGTCCGCCGTCCTCCGCGAAGTCGCAATCGACAACAACGGCATGTCCGACATTCTGCGCGGCGATCTCACGAAACTCGGTGTCTGGGCCACGCGCTATTGCATTCGCGCCATGCTGCACGACATCGGCCTCAAGCCGCTGCTTGGCGTTAATCAGGACATTCTCGACGGCCTTCGCGCCCAGCAGAACGCTCCGGCGCAAACTGCGACGGCTGCTCCGACGAACACATCGGTCCTGCCAGCAGATTTCAAGCTCGTCTCCGCCTGACAGTCTTTCCCTTTTCCGGATTTCAATGTTGCGCCGCCCTTCCGCGGCGCTTTTTTTATTTCGTCCCGAACAGCCGATCCCCCGCATCTCCCAAACCGGGCCGGATATACCCATGATCGTCCAGCCCGCGATCCACTGCACAAGTGACGACTTTCACGTCTGGATGTGCCTGCGTGAGACATTCCACGCCCTCCGGCGCGGCCAACAGGCAGACGAACACGACGTTCTTCGCTCCCGCCTTCTTCACGCTGTCGATGGCCGCCACCGCGCTGTGTCCCGTGGCCAGCATCGGGTCCACGACGATGCAGTCCCGGTTCACCAAGTCGTCCGGCAGTTTGAGGTAATACTCGACAGGCCGAAGTGTCTGCGGATCACGGAACAACCCCACATGCCCCACGCGCGCGGACGGCACGAGATCCAACATTCCATCGAGAATCCCATTCCCCGCGCGTAGGATTGAGACGAAGCACAGCTTTTTCCCCGACAGACGCTCGGCCTGCATCGGCTCCAGCGGTGTGTCGATCTCCACCGTTTCAAGCGCCAGATTGCGCGTCGCTTCATAGGTCAGCAGCAGGCTGAGTTCCCGCGCCAGCAGACGGAACAGCGCCGTGGGTGTGCGGACATCACGAAGCAGCCCCATCTTGTGTCGCACCAGCGGGTGATCGACGACGGTCACGGACGAAGGCAGAACGAAGGCGGTCATACAGTCTCCAGACAGGTAAAGCTGTGCATCAGGATGCCGCGTTGTCGGCATCTATCGGCTGAAAGTCCAGCACCAGCCCATTCATGCAATAGCGCAGACCGGTCGGCTCCGGCCCATCGGGAAACTCATGCCCAAGATGCCCTTTGCACTTCGCGCAATGGACTTCCGTGCGCACCATTCCATGCGACGTATCGGTGGTGGTTTCCACAGCATCGGGTAGCGGTGCGAAAAAAGAAGGCCATCCGCTGCCGCTCTCATATTTCGTCGCGGACGAGAACAGCGGGGTGCCGCAGGCAGCGCAGCGATAGACCCCTTCACGCTTCTCGAAATTCAGCGGACTCGATCCCGGGCGTTCGGTTCCATGCTCACGTAGGATGTAGGCCTGCTCGGGCGTGAGCGTCCCGCATACGGGAGCCGGACGTGATGTGTCGGTCATGACAATGTTCCTTTCAAAACCGGATGGCGGAGCCAGAAACTCACCTTGTTCCATAACGCACCTTGCCGCTGGAGCATGGCAACGCGCATCTGTCACACCCTTGTGATCTTTCTCCTCCCCATTGCTGTGAACGGGTGAGAGGCACCGGCGTTGAAGGGACAGGCTCCTCAAGCTTCAAGGGAGGACACCATGTCCGAAGACACACCACAGAAGCAGCCCCCCACCTGCGGCGTTTCCTCATCCAGCAAAGGACAGGAGCATGTCGTGGACGAAAACAGCGAGGACAGTTTCCCCGCCAGTGACGCGCCGGGCTCCGGTCAGGTCACGGGCGCGAATGACTGCGTTCATCCCCCTGCCTCCGATGGCAAGGACGACAAGGTGGAATGAGTTCCTGCCCCGCGGCATGATGCCGCATGGCGGGTTGGAAGGGCGGACCGGGAGTGTCATATTCAGTCCCAATAAGAACCATAAAAAAGGTCCGCCCCATGCCCGTTTCTGACCGCACCACACCACGCCCCGTCATGCTCGTCATTCTCGATGGGTTCGGCTGGCGCGAGGATGACTCCGACAACGCCGTGCGTCTTGCGGCCACACCCACCTTCGATCGGCTTTGGGCCACAGCCCCGCACACGTTTCTCGATACGAGTGGTGAGGATGTGGGTCTTCCCGAAGGTCAGATGGGCAATTCCGAGGTCGGGCATCTCAATATCGGCGCGGGCCGCGTCGTCATGCAGGAACTTCCGCGCATCGGTCGCGCTATCCGCGACGGCAGTCTTGCCGCCAGCCCCGTGCTGGGGACGTTCATCGACACCATGAAAACGTCCGGGGGCACGGTCCATCTCATGGGACTGATCTCTCCGGGCGGTGTTCATGCCCATCAGGACCACGCCGTAGCTCTCGCGCGGATTCTGACGGCGGCCGGAGTTCCGGTCGCTCTGCATATTTTCACCGATGGACGCGACACACCGCCCCGCTCCGGCTTGGAGTATCTGCGACGCCTCATGGACGAACTGCCGCCGGAAGTGCAGATCGCCACGGTTTCGGGGCGCTATTACGCCATGGACCGCGACAACCGCTGGGAGCGGGTCTCAAAGGTGTATGACGTCATCACAGCCGCTGAAGGTCCGCGCGCCGCTTCACCTCTGGCGGTTCTGGAACAGGCCTACAGCGAAGATGTGTCGGACGAATTCGTGATCCCGACCGTAATCAATGGCTTTGCAGGAGCGAAAGACGGAGATGGCATTCTGTCCTTCAACTTCCGCGCAGACCGCATCCGCGAACTGCTCACCGCGTTGATTGATCCGAACTTCTCTGGCTTTATCCGCAAGACCGTGAAGCAGTTCCGCGCCACTGTCGGCATGACACGTTACAGTGACGCGCTGGCGGAACTCATCACCGTGCTGTTTCCGCCGCAGGAACTGGGCGATCTGCTGGGCGATGTTGTGGCGGAAGCCGGCAAAAAGCAGCTCCGCATGGCCGAGACGGAAAAATATCCGCACGTCACTTACTTTCTCAACGGCGGTCGCGAAACGCAGTTCGAGGGCGAAGACCGTATCCTTGTCCCCTCCCCCAAGGTCGCGACGTACGATCTTCAACCCGAAATGTCGGCACCGGAACTGACGGACCGCGCGGTGGAAGCCATCGACAGTGGAAATTACGACCTGATCGTCCTGAACTACGCCAACCCGGACATGGTGGGGCACACCGGCATCCTGTCCGCCGCGATCAAGGCGGTGGAAACGGTGGACGCCGGACTTGGGCGTCTGGTTGAAGCCGTCGAACGCCAAGGAGGCGCTCTCATCGCCACGGCGGATCACGGCAACTGCGAGACCATGAAAGACCCCGACACCGGCGCGCCCCACACGGCCCACACACTCAATGAGGTACCGTGCGTTCTGGTGGGCGCGAAGACCGTGAAGCTGCGTCACGGGCGTCTGGCGGATTTGGCCCCGACCCTGCTCGAACTGATGGGACTTCCCCAGCCCAAGGCCATGACCGGAACATCCCTGATCGAACACTGAAACAACTTTCCAGCTTGTCAGTCTCTCCACGTCGCGAGAACCTGCGCGCGTGATGAATCCTCTCTCCGGCCACGCTGTCGTCAGATCATCGGCAGCGGCGCGGGTCATGCTCGCGCGCTCCGGCGTGCTGCTGTTTGTCCTCGTCTTGTCAGGGCATCCGGGGCAGGCCGCTGTGCACCATCGGCATGGCGCAAGTCGTCATCCGTCCCTCACGCCACCCTCCGCCTCCCGTGCAGCGCTTGAGGCGGCACGCGCCCGTGAAATCGCGCTGCGCCAGCAACAGCAGCAGGAAGCGCGGCGTCTGGCCAATGCGCGGCAAACCGATGCTCAGGCTAGCGCTCTGGCCAGTCAGGACCGCGCCCGTGCCACCCGCCTTTCCGCCGCGACTGTGACGGCAGCCGGGCAGTTGCAGGACACGGAAGAGAAAATGCAGGATATTACATCGCGCATGTCCGATCTTCAGGAAGAGCGGCGGCAGGTGGAAAGCGAACTTCATGCCGATGCACAGGCACTGGCACCGGTGCTTCCAGTGGCCCAGCGTCTCTCACTGTATCCTGTCGATACCTTGCTGACCCAACCCCTGCCAGCCGATGACACGATCCGTGGCCTGCTGGTCCTTCGCGGTCTTTCCACCACCATCGAAAACCGTGCCGAAACCCTGCGGACACATCAGGCGCAACTTACCCAACTCAACAGCACCCTTGCGGAGCAGCAGCACGATCTCGAAGCACTCGAGAGCCGCCAGACCACGCAGAAGGACGCTCTGGCGCGACAGGCCGATGCAGCGCGGGCAGCGCAGCTACGCTCAAACGCCGCAGCGAGAGAAGCCGCGTCCCGTTCAGCCGATGAGGCCCGTCGCAACCGGGAGCTTCAGGCTGAACTCGCGCATATCGTGGCGACAGAATCCGCGGCAATGGCCCAACTCCAGCGAGAAGCGGAACAGGCTGAGCGTGAGCGCCGGAAACGCGAAGCGGCAGCCGCCGCGGCGCGCGCCCGGTCCGTGTCCACTCCCGCCGCCTCTCTCCCGCCCGTCCATTCATCAGGCCGCCAAAGCAGCAACGCCATCGTCGCCGGACGACTTCTCAGCGGATGGGGAGAGCGGACGGAGGCTGGACCGGCCTCCGGCAACACCTATGCCACCGCTGCTGGCGCGAGCGTGCGCTCCCCGTGCTCGGGCTCGGTGGAATTCGCCTCTCCTTTTCGCAGCTACGGGCAGATGCTGATTCTCAACTGTGGACGTGGTTACCGTTTCGTGCTCGGCGGTCTGGGGTCGCTCAACGTCGCGACAGGACAATCGCTGGCACGCGGTGCTGCGGTCGGCGCGATGCCCGCAAGTGGCTCTCCCACCCTGCTCGTGCAACTCCGTCGCGGCACCAAACCCGTCGATCCATCGACCTCTCTGTGACCCTTCCGACAGGCCGGTTGCGAATTGATGGATCGGCAACGGTTTTCCACCGGCGCGATTGCCGCTAAGAACCTCGTATCCGATTTGGTAAGACCTTGACCCGATCATGCGGTCTGACCGGAACGATTCGAGCTGAAAGAAGGACGGCTGGCTTGCTGCGAGGCCGGCGGAGGAGACCGCTTACAATGACGTTTCGCAACGCCCTGCTGTTCGGAGCCGCTTTCCTGTCGGGAATCATGGCGGCCCCGGGGGTTGTCTCGACAGTTGGCGCCACTGGCGTCCTCATCCCCGTCGCCCATGCCGAGGCGGCCCCCTCCACTCCCGCACAGGACAGTGGCAACCACGCCGAAACCTATCGCCTGCTGACACTCTTCGGCAGCATCTTCGATCTGGTCCGCGCCAACTATGTGGAGCCGGTCTCGGACCGCGAACTCATCACCAATGCGCTGAACGGCATGCTCAGCGGACTCGATCCGCACAGTTCCTACATGACCGAGAAGCAGTATGCGGACATGCAGGTGCAGACCTCCGGCAAGTTCGGCGGTCTGGGGCTGGAAGTGCAGGGTGAGGACGGGCATGTGCGCGTCGTCTCTCCCATTGACGGCACACCCGCGTGGAAGGCCGGCATCAAGCCTGGCGACTACATCGTGGCCATCGACGGGCACAACATCGACGGCAGTCCGCTCAATGACGCCGTCGAGAAGATGCGCGGCAAGCCCGACACCAAGATTACTCTGACGATCATTCGCGCCAAGACGACCAAGCCGATCATCGTCACGCTGACACGCGAAATCATCCGTATCGAAGCCGTGAAGGCCGAACTGTACGACAAGACCGGCTACATCCGGATTCCGCAGTTCACTGAGGACACGGCCGAAGAACTGCGCAAGGCCTATGCCGAACTCAAGCGCAAGGCGGGCGGCAAGCTGACCGGCGGACTGGTTCTCGATCTGCGTAACGATCCGGGGGGTCTGCTGACACAGGCCATCGACGTCTCGTCCTTCTTCATCCCCAGCGGTGAAATCGTCTCCACGCGGGCGCGTCACCCCAAGGACAGCCAGCGCTGGGACGCCAAGGGCACTGACGCCACGGACGGCCTGCCCATCGTGGTGCTCATCAACGGCGGTTCAGCGTCTGCCAGTGAGATCGTATCCGGCGCGTTGCAGGATCATCACCGCGCCGTGCTGATCGGCACCAAGAGCTTCGGCAAGGGCTCGGTGCAGACCATCATGCCCATTCCGGGGAACGGCGCCGTCCGCCTGACGACAGCGCGGTATTACACGCCCTCCGGCCGTTCCATTCAGGGACTGGGCATTGCACCGGACATCGTGGTCAAGGAAAGCCGTGAAGATCCGGTCTTCAGCATTCGTGAGGCGGATCTGTCCCACATCCTGAAGAATCAGGGGGGCAACCAGACCAAACCACCTGCACGCAACGACCTGCCCGCGCTCTCGGCCTCCATTCCGCATGAGCCGCCCGCAAACTGGCCGACCTTCGACATCACCAAGCCAGCAACTGACTTCCAGCTTCAGGAAGGTCTGCGCCTTGTGCGCAGCATGGCCGGAGTTCCCGCACCGGACCCGGTTGCCTCCCTGCCGCCGGCACCCACCACCACTCCTGCCAAGAACGAGGCCTCCCATTAACGACGTGTCTTCGCCCGACATGCACCAGCCGCCCACTGCTCCGGATATCCCGCCGGGGCTGTGGCGCCGACTGCCTCCTTCCGGTCGTCTGTTTGTTCGTTTCTGGGGTGGAGCGTCGCTGCTTGCCCTGTTGGGCGCGATCGGCCTTCAGGAATGGGCGGCGTTGCATCGTGACCGTCTGACGGTGGCGCCGCGCGCGCAACCTGCTGTCGCTCAGAACGCTGCCAGTAACGCGCCACCTCCTGCGCCACCGTCGGCTGCGACTCCCGAAAAAGCATCGTCCGCGCCTGCCGAGGCACCGGAAACACCTCCGGCATCGTCATTCAATGTCCCGCCCGGCACAATTCCTGTCGCTTTACCTCAGGCAAATATGCTGGAGCCCGTCGCCGGTGAACCGGGGCACAACCTTCCCAAACGCGGCCCCAACGGAGAATTGCCGCGCAAGGTCTATGCCGCGGCGGTGCCTGCCGTCCCGCCCGGCAATGCCCGTATTGCCATCCTGCTCGACGGCTTCGGGCTTTCCGACGATCTCTCACGCGAGGCCGTGCAGGATCTGCCGTCTTCCATCTCCTTTGCCATCCCTGCCTACGCACCGGCCAAGACATCGCTGTTCGATGGCGCGCATGAACTTGGACATGAGATTTTCCTCTCCCTGCCCATGCAGCCTTCCACCGCACCTCTGGACGATGAAGGCCCGAAAGCCCTCGGCTACGATCATTCTTCAAAAGCCGATCAGGACAATCTGAACTGGTCCCTGTCACGTTTCGATGGCTATGTTGGCGTGACGAACGCCTTCTCGGGGCTGGATGGGGATGCCTACGCGCAGTCACCTGACTTTTCCATGGTCGCCCAAACTCTCGACCAGCGCGGACTGCTCTACCTCAACGCCACACCGGGCGCCCAGCGCATCGGCCCCGTCATGGGGGGAGATGCGACACTGTCCATGGACACGAACGCCGACAGCACGGGAATCGACGGGCAGCTTGCTCATCTGGTGGAACTGGCAAAGAAAAACGGCACAGCCATCGCCATTGCCGGTCCGATGCGTCCGGTTCTTCTCCAGCGTCTGGAAGAATGGACCCACACACTGACCGGGCGTGACGTAACGCTTGTGCCGGTCAGTTCACTGTGCAACCGGACCTCCAACGGCGCCCTTTCCACGGAAGGGCATCCAGTTACGCCTGCAGGGCCAGTTCCGACTCCGGTGAAGGACACGTCTTCTCCACCTTCGCGCCACGGATCAGCCGTGACGGCTACCCCTCTTCCACCTCCTGATGCCCCGCCAGCATCGCCCTAAGCCCACATTGCGCAAGAAAACGAGCATGACAGATCCTGCTTCCCTTCCCTATCGCCGCAATGTCGGAGCCGTCATCCTCAACTCTGTGGGGGCCGTTTTCGTCGCCCGCCGCACCGATATGCCCGGTGCAGGCGGAGGCCCGGATGAAGGTGTATGGCAGTGCCCACAAGGCGGCATCGACGCGCATGAAGCCCCTGAGACCGCTGTCTTCCGTGAAGTCGAGGAAGAGACAGGCATGACATCTCTTACCCTGCTGGAAGAACGCCCGGACTGGCTGTCCTACGATCTTCCAGCCGACCTGATCGGCAAGGCGCTCAAAGGACGTTATCGGGGACAGACGCAGAAATGGTTCGCTCTGCGCTTTACAGGCGCTGAAACCGAAATCCGCCTCGATCTTCAGAAGCATCAGGAGTTCGATGCGTGGAAATGGGTGCCACTCGCGCAACTCCCCCTTCTAAACGTCGGCTTCAAGAAACCTGTCTATGAACAGATCGTGCGGGACTTCGCCCACCTCGTCTGATCAGTAGCTATACTGCCAGATCAGACCGACGCTGCTGCCCGGATCGTTCTCGGGCGTGGTGAAACCCGTCACGTTTCCGCCCGTTCCCACCGTCGTGTTCAGCTTGAGATGCTTGGTGAGGTCCACCTGCACCTGCGCCTGCGTGCCGCTGCCGGACGTTGCCTGCTTGGCGCCCACATACACGCCTTTCATCACGTATTTTCCAGCCTCGATGCTGGCACCGCCATTGCCCACGCCCGAGCCACCGCCAACCGCGAGACGATCAAGTCCCAGCGTCTTGCGTATCGTGCCCAGCGGATCGAAACCCGCGCCACCGGCCAGCGTGGCAAGCGCGGCACCAAGTTCGGCCTTCTGGGTGGTGGAAAGCGAATGCACATCCGTCCCGAAAAGCAGCATGGCCAGAATCTCGTCCTGTGGCAGGGATGGCACCGATGCGAACGTAATCTTCGGATCGCTGGCATAGCCGCCCACCTTCAGCATCGCGGTCTGCCCGTTGGCATTGCGCTCCGCCGTGAAATCGAGTGTCGGATCGAGCTTGTGACTCACGCCGGTACCATCGAAGCCGACATGCCCTTCGGTGAAGTTCAGCGTGATGCCGCCCAGACTGAACATTCCACGCCGCATGTTGAAGCCGCCGGTGATGGATGGCGTGGCCGCCGTGCCGCCGACATGCAGAAGGCCCGCCATTTCCGCGTCCAGTCCATGCCCGCGCACGAAGAACTCACCCGGTGACTTCACCTTCAGATCCAGACCGATCACACGTGTGGAGGTTGCCGCTTCCGGAGCCGGTGGCTTCTCACCCGGGCGCACCACGTTCAACGTCGCGACAGAACTGGGCATGGAGTTGGGGATGTTCACCTCCACCTTGGGAAGATCGATCCCGCCTGCCACATCCAGTCGTGTGTCCGCCTGCCCTTTCACCGTGATGTCCGCGTTCATGATGGCCGTCAGCAGATCGCTCGCCACCGGCTGCGCCTTGTCCGCCACGAGATGCAGATCGACCGGCATGCCGGGGCGGAACAGGCCCACATTGCCCGTCAGCCCCATCGTGCCTTTGCCCGCCTGCGCGGTGAAGGACTGGATGGTCAGGCTGTCGCCCTGCGCCAGCACCGTGGACTCGATATTGCCCAGATGAAACCCTTGCGCGAAATCCTGCACATCGCCCTTGTGCAACGTGATAGTCCCGGTGGCGGTGGGACGCGCCATCGTTCCCCGCACATTCATGTCGAAGGCAAGCTGCCCCAACGCCTGACGGCCGCTGGCCCCCAACATGCCGTTGGCCAGTGAGAGATCCACCTGCCCGCGTGTCTGCACCGCGATGGCTCCCGTGCTGGACGTGGGCACCGTGCCGCTGGCCTGCACAGTCGCCTTGCTACCCGCACTGGCGCGCGCATCGATACGAGCACTCGTTCCCCCCAGATCCGCCGTCGCGTCAATCTGAGCCGGGGGGAGCGCCGCCGCATCGCCTGTCAGCATTTTCAGCCCACGTCCGGTAAGCTGAACATGCCCTTTTGGAGCCGCGAGTGTGCCGGACAATTTCGCATCGCCCGACACCGTACCTGCCGCACGGAGCGTCGGCGCAAACGGCTTTGCCAACGCAGGTGTTACATTCCTCAGCGACACCGTGAGCGCCAGCGCGGGCTTGATGGTTCCTGCCGCGTCGATGGAGGCCACTGGCACGCCCGGCGGCGCCACCGTGGCCCGCAGATGATCCACGCCCATCGTTTTGCCCCAAGAGGCCGTGACAGGTGCCTGCAGTCGTACATCCTCACCGCGCGCGGTGGCGGCAAGTCGCGTTACGCGCACTTTCTGGCCCGGAATGTCCGCTACAGCCGCGAGATCGAGCATCCCCGGCGCGCCATACAGTTCAGAAAAACGGGCCTGCGCCTGTGTTGCCAACGCGGTCTGCGGCCCCTTCACGGTCGCGCGCAGACTGCCCGCAATGGAAGGCGCGGCCACACGGTCGAGCGTGAGCGCCAGATCGGCGCTGGGTGAACCTTCCGGATCGAGCACCGAGCCTGTCAGCTTGAGCGCGCCCACACGGTAGGGGGAGACGGCCACATCCCCGCTGACATTGATCGTGGCCTTCACGGGTGCCGTGCCATTGGCCGCCGTCGTGCCCAATTCCGCCACAAGCGCGCCACTGATGGGCTGACCGATCAGGTTCTTCAGATCCGCCAGCCGTTTGATCCGAAGATCAATATTGCCGAGCGGGATCTTGCGGCCAGCGGGAAGATCGAGTTTTCCGGCCCCCTGCGCGCTGTTCCAGTCGAGCTTCGCGATCTCGACGTGTCGATTGCCGTCCTTGTCCTGCGCCGCCGAAACATCCAGCGTGAGCGGCGCGCGGTCGAGCTTGCCGCTGGCCGTCAGATGCGCCTGTGGGGCGGACGGCACATGCTGCGCGTCCAGATCGAGGGTGAGCGGCCCTTTGGGCATTGTGGCCGTGCCGAAATCGCTGGTCAGATGCGCCTTAGCGGCCAGATCGTCCGTCGGACCGGACGCCGTGAGATCCAGCGCCGCCGTGCCGCGCAAACTGGGGAGTGCTGCCGCCAGATCGGTCAGGTTCAGCGTGGCCTTCGTATCGTCCAGAGTCGTCTTGCCATCTTTCGCGACCGCGTGCGCTCCCGCCACAAGATGCAGGGTGCGCCCATCGAGCGTGAAACTGTCGAGCCGAATGTCCTGTGCCTGCCCGGACGCTGCATCGCCCGTCTTGCGCAAAGTCGCATGCGCCGCGAGCTTTCCGTCTTTGCCAATCAGCCCCACGGCCTGCGCCAGACCGCCCAACACCGCGATATTGCCCGAAAGGGCGGCCGTTGTCGTATCGCCCTTGGCATCCGGCAACGCGAAATCCGCCGCAAGATCGGCATGCCCACTCAGTTTTTGCCCACCCACGGCCGCCAGCGGCGCCAGATCCGGCAGATTCAGCTTCGCATTGCCCTTCACAGCAGGAAGTGTGTCCGCATTGGCATCGAGTTGAACCAGTGGATGAGAGAGATTCACCACAACAGGCCGTGTTGGCGCATGCGGAGCGTAAGTGGCATCGAGTTTCAGCGGGGCGGCCGCCAGAAGCGTCGGGCTTCCACCCGGAATACGCACCCCATCCGCCACCGCCGCAAGATGCAGCCGATCTTGCGGAACACCATTATCCGTGCCGTCAAAATTCGCGTCCAGCGTGCCGATCTGCGCTCCACCGGCCACCAGTTGCCGCACCGTGAGCTTGCCCGTGCCGGCAGGCGCGGTCCACGCTCCGGTCAGATGCGTGGCAAGTGCAATGGACGCCCAGCTTACGCTGTTGCTCAACGTCATCGCAGGCGCATTCACGGCAGCCGTTACATCCGCTGTGCTGGCCAGAAGATCGAGCTTGCCATTGATGGTGCCGGTGATCGCCCCAGCTGCCGCTTTCAGATCCAGCGCCGCCGCGCTTGTCGGCCCCTTGAGATGTAGATCGAGCGTCACCGGGGCCAGTTCCGGCATGTGGCTCAGACTGGCGACAATGCCGTCCACGCCATCCTGCACAGACAGATCCAGCGCCAGCGCCCGACTGTCGGTTGTTGCCGCGACTTTCAGCGCGCCTGTTGCGTCCAGCCGTTTGAGGTCGATCAGCACATCCGCGCGCGGCAACTTCTGAAACGAAAGGCCATTCAGCAGCGCGTCCAATTCCGGCACGCTGGCATGACCTTCCAGCGCGAACACGGCGGGCAGACCCGCCAGCGATGCGCCCACCTCGATCCGGCGTGCGTTCACATGGCGAAGGTCGATGGCCAAGCCGGTTTTGGTGGGGCCGCTGGAAGTGGTTTTTTTCGTGCTGTCCGACACAGGCAGACGTGGAATGGCCAGCCTGTCGAAGTTCAGCGCATCAACCCGCACGGTTTTCCCCACCATGCGCAGTGGTGACCAGTCGAGCGTCAGATTCTCCAGCGTCAACCAGGTGCCTTTGGTGTCGCGCAACTCAATGCGGGCTATGTGCAGCGCGTCCGGAAAACGCCCTGACAGGCCGTTGACCACCACTGTATTGCCCGTGAGCGACGCGACCTGCCGCTCAATGAAATGTCGGCCGGGATCGACATTGGCCCCCACCAGCACCACGCCCAGCGTGAGCGCCACAAGACCCGCGACACCACCCGCTGCAAAGCCGACGCCTCTGGCGATACGGCGCGGCAGAGAGCGACGGGGCTTAGGAGCATCCGGCGTTGTAGCGGCCATCAGAATGTTTCTCCCAGACCGATATAGAGTTCCCATTTGTCGCCACGTGGGGGACGGTTGAGCGGCACGGCCACATCGACGCGCACCGGGCCTATGGGAGTGAAATACCGCGCCCCCGCGCCCGCGCCGACACGCACGGTTCCGGTGAATGGCGCGCTGCCCGAACCGACCTGCCCCGCATCGACGAACGTGGCCATGCCCCAGTTCTTGAAGAAACGCTGCCGGAACTCCACTGTCCCCGCGTCTAGCGAGGTGCCGCCGATAGCGTATTTGCTGTGGGGAAACTGCGGCCCCACCCCCTGATAACGATAACCGCGAATGGTCGCCGTGCCGCCGCCATACAACCGCTGGTCGGGCGGAATGTCATAAGTGGACGCGCCCTGCACGCTGCCGACAATGCCACGGAACGCGAAAACACTGCGTCCCGGCGCGGAAATACCAAGATTGGCCAGATCGAAATACGTCGAAGCATTGGCCTGCAACAGCGCAAAAAAGGTCGTGCCATGATCGAAAGAAGCCGACGGCGTGCCGCTGAGAGACACACGCACGCCATGGGTCGCGGGAGCCAATGGCGAAGGTACATCCGTACTGTCATAGTTCAGGCTGATGGGTGCGAACACCAGCGTATAGGAGCGCGTCACCCCGAACTGGTCGATCTTTTCCTGCTCACCAGCCAGTCCATAGGACATGTTCCATCGACGACTGAGCTGCCGCACGATGCCCGCACGCGCGATCAGAGCGGTCTGTCGGTAGGAATAGAAAAGCTGGCGGATGCCTTCCAGCCGGAAGCTGGCGTTCTGGTGTCGTCCGGGGAAATCGGGTTTGAAGAGATCGGCATATACGTCATAGCCCAATCCTTGCTGCGCCGTGCCGCCAACGCCGGTAATCAGCGCTGTCAGCTTCAACCGCTCGGCATTGCCGAACAGGTTGTGATGCGTCCATGTCCCACCCACACGACCGCCAAGATCCGTGGAATAGCCCACTTCCGCGCCAACCGTGTGACGCTTGGCTTCCTTGAAGGTGAAGGTCAGCGGCATGGAGCCATCGGGGGCGAGCTTGTCGGGGCTTTTCGCGCCCACATTGGAAAAAATGCCCAGTGAAGCCAGATCCTGACGCGCCGCCTCGATTTTGGAGGGCTGATAAAGCTGCCCCGAACTCACCGTCATCCGTCTGCGCACGAAACGCGGATTGGTGTAGTCCAGTCCCGTCAGACCGATCGGTCCGATATCGGCCTTCGGCCCGATCGTGATGGGATAAAGCAGATCCAGCGTGTGTGTCGTGGGACGCAGAAAGGCCGTGGGAATATCCACTTTCGCCAGTGGGTGGCCCTCTTCCTGGAGGGCATTATCAAGATTGTTTCCCGCCGCCAGCACATCGGACGCTACTGCCGGCGCACCGGTTTTCAGACCGAATGCCTGCTGCTGTGGAGGTGTCAGCACAACGGGCGTCTTGTGATCGGCCGCGACTGTCTGCACCGCGCCAAGTTTATAAAGCGGGCCGGTCTTTGCCTTGATGGCAATCGTCAGTGTTTCACTGGTGGGCAATGAGGCCAGCCAGAGCGGCAGGCCGATGTCCTGTCCGTCCATGGACGCCTGCACCGACGTACTCGCCCCTTTCGGACGAGACACCGTGATCGTGACCTGTCCATCGTAATAGCCGAAGCTTTCCAGCGCAGTGGTCAAACGCGCGTAGTCGTTGCGGATTCGACCCGCCAGCGCAAACGGACCGACAGCGTGCGTCTTTTGCAGCGAGAGCAGGTCGGAAGATGAGGTCAGCGCGGCATCGAGATCGCTGTTGCCCGTGGGATCAATCTTTGTCGTGTAGGGCAGACCGGCCGGAGACACCACACCCTTGGGGTCTGCGCCCCCCTTGCCGGATGTGGAAGAGGAGTCGGCCCCCAGCACCGGTTGTCCCGCCGCCACGAGCACAGCCAGAACCCGCACCGATTGCATGGCGGCTCCGCGCAATGAACGTGCTGGCGCCATTCGGGAAATGACAGCCCGTGCCTCCCGTTCCGCAACCATCCGATTCACCCGCAAGAAGACAACAGGCTCTTCCATCCGCCTCTTAATGAACACATCCGCTCTTCGGCGCGACCCCTGAATGTCGGGTTCTGGTCATGATATATGTCGATTTTTTGTTTCGCTTCTCCACATTGTCCGCTTTTGTTGTTTGAGGCTATGAAACAGCCATGTTTCCGTCATCCTCATCCCTCCATGGAGAAGCGTATGTGCGCGGCCAGTAGCCACACGGCCGCCCAGCCGTTTCTCAAGAGACGCATACCGCCTTTCCGCGTCGATGCCCGCGAACTCGACCGGGCCGACGCCCTGGAGCGCAAACAGGCCGCCCAAAGTCGCGGCCGTCGCCTGCGTGCGGCTCTCAGACTGAGTGCGATCGCCGTCTGGGTTCCTCTCTCGGTGGGATTCGAAGCCGTTCTGCTGCTCGTGCCGGGCACTGCCAAGATCCGCTGGACCCGCGTGATCTGGGGTGTCCTGTGCCGCTGCCTGTCGCTGAAGATCAACACCATCGGCCGCCGCGCCGGTGGCTTTGGTGGAAAGCGTGCCCGCGCGAAGGGCGAACGCCCGGTGATCTACATCTCCAACCACTCAAGCTGGCTCGACGTGCCGGTGCTGGGCACCATCCTGCCTTCTGTTTTCGTGGCCAAAGGCGACATCGAAAATTGGCCGGTCATGGGGCTCATTTCCAAGATCGGTCGCACCATATTTGTCAGCCGACAGCGCAATTCCACAGGCCGCGAGCGTGACGAGATGATCTCGCGGCTGGCCGAAGGCGACAATCTGGTACTGTTCCCGGAAGGCACCTCGTCCGACGGCTCGCGCGTGCTGCCCTTCATGTCCGCCTTCTTCGCCATTGCCAAGCCGCCGCGTCTGCGGGGCGTAGACCCGTCCGAAATGGGTGAGACCTTCCCTTCGGGAATGACGCCGCTGATCCAGCCCGTCTCGCTGGTCTATGACCGTATCGACGGTCTGCCCATCGGCAGGGCGCGTCGTCCTGTCTTTGCGTGGTATGGTGACATGGATCTTGGACCCCATGTGTGGCAACTCGCCCAATGGCGTTCCCTGCGCGCGTCCGTGCTGCTGCATCCACCGCTCGATCCGGAAGATTTCCCGAGTCGGAAGGCGCTGGCACAGGCTACATGGCGCGCCGTCACCCAAGGTGCGGCGCAACTGCGCCAGAACGACGTCCCGGATGCGCCCCAATGGGAGGCGCGCCTGAGGGGACCATCCGAAGAATCACGGAAACGTGAGGATGCCTCCGATACACTTGACAAAAGCCGTCCATCCTTTGCCTGATGAGGTTATCGGAGGTCGCACATGACCGCTGAGCCACTACAGACAGAGGAGAGGCGCCGCCATGCCCGCACCCCACTCCTGTCCACCCGGTTTTATCGGTGTTGCGGGCACGCGCTCTTGACCCGCACGCCATCTGTCGGGATTCCTCCGTCCCGTCGCCCGGAATGGTCCGGCGGCGTGCCGGAACGAGCCTGACCCTTGACGACCGATTTCGCCCCGACAACCGCCCCCTCTCCTCTGCCGGACGCCAAGGCGTCGCCCCGTGGCTTGCACATGATCACGTGGGGCTGCCAGATGAACGTCTATGACAGCGCCCGCATGACCGACGTTCTGCGTCCGTTGGGCTACACGCCCGTGGCGGATCCGGCAGCGGCCGAAATGATCATTCTCAACACCTGCCACATCCGCGACCGGGCAGCGGAAAAGGTGTTTTCGGAACTGGGGCGTCTGCGACTCATCAAGGACGAGCGCGAGGCACAGGGACGCAAGACAGTCCTCGCTGTGGCGGGATGCGTGGCGCAGGCCGAGGGTGAGCAGATTCTCAAGCGCGCACCTTACGTGGATATCGTGCTCGGGCCGCAGACCTATCACCGCCTGCCGGAGATGGTGGCCAAGGCCGCACGCGCCGGTGGCTCCGTCATTGAGACGGATTTCCCCGCAGAGCAGAAATTCGACTTCCTGCCCGAAGCGGAAGCACCGCAGACCGTTGAAAACGTCACAGCCTTCCTCACCGTGCAGGAAGGTTGTGACAAGTTCTGCTCTTTCTGCGTCGTGCCCTACACACGCGGCGCGGAGGCCAGCCGTCCCGTGGCCTCCGTGCTGGCGGAAGCGCGACGGATCGTGGCCAGTGGCGTGCGGGAATTGACGTTGCTCGGTCAGAACGTGAACGCTTATCACGGCGAAGGACCGGACGGCGGCACATGGGCGCTCGCCCAACTGGCTTACGCGTTAGCGGAGATTCCGGGTCTGGAACGCATCCGCTACACCACCTCCCACCCGCGCGACATGGGCGACGATCTGATTGCCGCCCACCACGATCTGCCCGCCCTGATGCCGTTTCTGCATCTGCCCGTGCAATCCGGTTCGGACAGCATTCTCCGCGCCATGAACCGGGGACATACGGCCGATGACTACCGCCGGCTGGTGGACCGCCTGCGGACCGCACGTCCCGACCTCGCCCTTTCCTCGGATTTCATTATCGGACATCCGGGCGAAACGGATGCGGATTTCGAAGCGACCATGCAACTGATCCGCGATGTCGGATTCGCGCAGGCGTTCTCCTTCAAATATTCCATTCGCCCCGGCACCCCGGCGGCGGGTGCGCCGTTGCAGGTGAAAGAGGCCCTCAAGGATGAGCGCCTCTATGCCCTGCAGGCGCTGCTGCGCGAGCAGCAGGACGCATTCAACGATTCCGTCATAGGCGATGTGGCTCCCGTGCTGTTCACGGGACATGGCCGCAAGCCCGGCCAGATGGTCGGACGGTCTCCGTGGCTTCAGCCGGTCCATGTCGATGGACCGGCCGATCTGGTTGGCACGATCCGTCCTGTGCTGATCACACAACGACTCAGCAATTCGCTGGTCGGCAATCTTGTCGAGGAGTGTGTGCCCGCTTGACCCAGCCCAACGCATCCCCAACCTCGCACGCCCACCGGGGCGCCTCTCACCTCTCCGGCAAGGACACGTCGAAAACGACGACCCTCCAGTTCGGAGACAACGCCCTGCTGGCGCAACTGGTCGGGGATCGCGACCGACATCTGCGCCACATGGAAGAGGCGTTGGGGATAAAACTGGCCTGCCGGGGCAATCGGATCGCCATCACGGGACAACCGGGGCGCACCGCCCTCGCCCACTCCGCGCTCACAACGCTGTACCGCAAGCTCGAACGCGGAACCGCTATCGACACCGCCGAAATCGACGCCGCCATCCGCCTGTCCGACATCCACGCCGCCTTGCGTGAGCAGGCGCCTGCGGAGGCTCCTGCCGTGACCGAAACGCCCCCGCGCTCCCATGGCCCACGCCTGCTTATCAACGACCTCCCCGCCATCCGCACACGGCGCGGCGCGATCGAACCGCGCTCTCCCGGTCAGGCCGCCTATATGGAGATGCTGGCCCGCAACGAGATGGTCTTTGGCGTAGGTCCGGCCGGTACGGGCAAGACCTATCTGGCGGTGGCGCAGGCCGTCGCCATGCTCCAGTCCGGACAGGTGGATCGTATCGTCCTCTCCCGCCCCGCCGTGGAGGCCGGTGAGCGTCTGGGCTTTCTGCCCGGCGACATGAAGGACAAGATCGATCCTTATCTGCGCCCCCTGTATGATGCCCTGCATGACATGATGCCCGGAGAACAGGTCACGCGCCGCATGGCCACCGGTGACATCGAAGTCGCACCCCTCGCTTTCATGCGGGGACGTACGCTGGCCCACGCCTATGTCATTCTCGATGAAGCGCAGAACACCACGCCCGCGCAGATGAAGATGTTCCTCACCCGCATGGGCAATGGCACCCGCATGGTCGTGACGGGTGATCTGAGCCAGGTGGACCTGCCATCAGGCACCACCTCCGGGCTGCGTGACGCGCTGGAAACACTCGAAGGTGTGCAGGGCATCGCGGTCAATCGTTTTGACGCCAACGACGTGGTGCGGCACAGGCTGGTCGCCCGCATTGTCGAGGCGTATGATGACAGGAAGACGGCGGAACGGGAGTCCTCCCACAACAGCAGGTTCCGCCGGGAGAACAATGGAACCGCCCAGTAGCCGCACCCGCGCCGAGAGCGCCGGGGCCGATCCCGACCCTTCCCACGGAAACGGGTCTTTTTTCTCCCCCTTCGACTGGGGGATGCATCATGTGGACAGCAGCGATGATCCCGAGATCATCGTCGAGGACAGAAGGTGGCGGGGTGTCGTCCCCGCCGTCGAGCGTCTGGTCCGCCGTGCCTGCGCCGCGAGTCTGCGCGGACGCACCCCGGGAGGGGCGCCGCTCGCTCCACCTGAAAGCATCGTGCTGTCTTCGGACCGGGTGGTGAAGCGGCTCAACGACCGCCATCGCGGGCGTAACAAACCCACCAATGTGCTGACATTCGAGCCGCCCGCCCCCGGTCTTCCGGGCGGCGAGATCATACTCGCCTTCGAGACGGTGTGCAGGGAAGCTCAGGCCGCCCGCAAACCGGTGGCCGAGCATCTGGCCCATCTTATCGCCCATGGCATCCTGCATCTGGGCGGACACGATCATCATCAGGCCGGGGAAGCCCGCCGCATGGAAATGGAAGAGACGCGCGTTCTCGCAACGCTCGGCGTCCCCAACCCTTGGAAGCCGCGCATATGAGCACCACAGAGCAGAATGTCTCCACCTCTGGCGACGAGTCTTCCAATGGGCGTCACAAGCGCGGTCTTTTTTCGTTTCTGGGCCGCAAGCGCGAGCAGCAGGGCGTCCGTCACTCCATCGCGGCTCTCGTGCAGGAAGCTGCCGAGGCCGGCGACAACGGCGATGAAGCGCCCGAACTGGACCGGCAGGAACGCGCGCTGATCGCCAACATCCTGCGCCTGCGCGAAACGAGCGCTGACGACGTGATGGTGCCACGCGCCGACATCGTGGCCATGCCGGCCGATATCAGCCGCGATGACGCACTGGCCATGATGCGCCGCGAAAACCACTCCCGCATGCCGGTCTATCGCGGACAACTCGATGACATCATCGGCATGATCCATGTGAAGGATCTGATCGCCTATGTCGGCACGAGCGAGGCCTTCAGCCTCGATCCGCTGCTGCGTCAGCCGCTCATGATCGCCCCGCAGATGCCGGTCCTCGATCTGCTTCTGATGATGCGCCAGCGGCATATGCATCTTGCGCTCGTGATCGACGAATATGGCGGGATCGACGGGCTGGTGACCATTGAGGACCTGATCGAGACCATCGTGGGCGATATCTCCGACGAACATGATGAGCCTGAGGCTGACATGATCGTGGAGCGGCCCGATGGCTCCTTCGATGTGGACGCCCGCTGTCCGGTCGAAGTGTTCGAGGAGAAGATCGGCCCGATCCTGACGGAAGCCGAACGCGAAGCCGAGATCGAGACGATCGGTGGATTGGTGTTCCGACTGGCCGGGCATGTGCCGACACGCGGTGAAGTGCTGACGCATGAAAGCGGCTTTGTGTTCCGGGTTCTGGACGCAGATGCGCGACATATCCGCAAGGTGCGCGTGCGCAAACCGGCGGTGGAAGCAGAAGAAGGCAAGAAGGAGGAGTAAACCTCTCTTTCTTACCTCCTACCTTCGCAGAAGTTGAATGTCTTCATCACGCCGTCCGGTCTAATCCTTGTGACGGGTAATCGAACTCAATAACTTGCGTTCCAGTTGCGCCATCCGTTTCCTGTTCTCTGCCGGAACCCCGGGAAAAGGATCGATGCCCGTTACCCGCGACAAAGACTCCAGCCCCACGGCATTGCACACAAATGGCTTGATGTTTTTGCACACGATGACCGCCACAGCGTGTCGTGAGGGCACATACACCGCCTTCCACAATGAAGACGGCACGCGCACATGATCGGCCCCTATCCGTCCCATGCCTTCGCGAAACGCTGGTCCTGTCACGACATGCACCTCTCCTGCCTGTCTCGCCAGTTGCCGCACATTGATCTCGATATGGCTCCACGCTCCTTCGTTCAGCCGGGTCGCCTGCGGAACAATGTTGGAAAGCGCAAACGTCTCCTCGCGTGAAGCGCGAGTGGGCGCGTCTCCTGAAGGTGTGAGATGCCCCCGCGACCAGCCTGAACGTTTGTAATCGTAGGGCTCCGAGCGCTGTTCGACCGGCAGGCGCAAATCCTCATGAAACTGGCCACGTCCATGCAGGTGCTCTGCCTGAGCGATGCTCACAGCCGTCAGATGCTCAGCGCTCCAAAGCGCCTCATGATCGGCCGGGGCATATCCGACGGCGAAAATTTGAGAGCACAATTCCACCACTGGCATGGTGGACGACGGCGGCACGCCTCCCGCAAAATGTTCCGGACAGGCTGCGTGAACCGAAAGCGGAAAAAGAACAGCAAGAAGAGCAAACACGCGCATTGTCATGAAGGAAGGATGTGCCCGCATCCTGACCCAACCGTAAACACGGCTCCCCCTCAAACGAAGAAACGCGACCCGAGGGCCGCGTTTCCACATAGTCCGTTTTGCAAAAAGCGAAATCAGACGGAGTAGTACATCTCGAACTCGACCGGGTGCGGCGTGTGCTCAAAACGATACACATCCTTCCACTTCAGTTCGATATAGCTCTCGATCTGGTCCTTGGTGAACACGTTGCCCGCAAGCAGGAACTCGTGATCGGCCGCAAGGGATTCGAGAGCTTCGCGCAGGGAGCCCGCAACCGTCGGGATCTGCTTCAGTTCTTCCGGCGGCAGGTCATACAGATCCTTGTCCATGGCATCGCCCGGGTGGATCTTGTTCTTGATGCCGTCCAGACCCGCCATCAGCATGGCCGAGAACGCCAGATAGGGATTGGCGGTCGGATCGGGGAAGCGGACCTCGACGCGCTTGGCCTTGGGGCTCGTCGCATACGGGATACGACACGAAGCCGAACGGTTACGGGCCGAATAGGCCAGCAGCACAGGAGCCTCAAAGCCCGGGATCAGACGCTTGTAGGAGTTGGTGGACGGGTTCGTGAAAGCGTTCAGAGCCTTCGCGTGCTTGATGATGCCACCGATATAATACAGCGCCGTGTCGGACAGATCGGCATAGCCATTGCCAGCGAAGGTCGGCTTGCCGCCCTTCCAGATGGACTGATGGACATGCATGCCCGATCCGTTGTCGCCAAAGATCGGCTTCGGCATGAAAGTAGCCGACTTGCCGTAGGACACGGCCACGTTGTGGACGCAGTACTTGTAGATCTGCATGAAGTCGGCCGAACGCACCAGCGTGTCGAACTTCGTGCCAAGCTCGTGCTGGGACTGCGCCACCTCATGATGGTGCTTCTCGATGGGCAGACCCATCTCGCCCATGGTCGTCAGCATCTCGGCGCGCAGGTCGCTCTCGCTGTCCACCGGCGCACAGGGGAAGTAACCACCCTTTACAGCTGGACGATGACCGAGATTGCCTTCCGGATAGGCCTTCAGGGATGCATCAGGTCCTTCGATGCTGTCGAGCTGGTACTTGCCATAGTTGGGGCCGGTGCCGAACTGGACGTTGTCGAAAACGAAGAACTCGGCCTCGGGACCGAAGAACGCCGTATCGCCCAGACCGGTGGACTGGAGATACTGCTCGGCGCGCTTGGCGGTCGAACGCGGATCACGGTTGTAGAGCTGGCCGGTGGCCGGATCGACGATGTCACAGATCAGGATAAGCTGCGGCTTGGCCGAGAACGGGTCCATGACGGCGCTGGATGCGTCCGGCATGAGCACCATGTCGCTCTCGTTGATGGCCTTCCAGCCCGGAATCGAGGAACCGTCGAACATGAAACCTTCGGTGAAGGTGTCTTCCTCAATGGTCGTGATGTACTGCGTCGTGTGGTGCCAGGTGCCACGCGGATCCGTGAAACGCAGGTCCACCATTTCCACGGAGTTCTCGTTGATAAGCTCGAAAACCCGAGCAATAGCCTCCGAAGCGCTCTTCGCACCCGTTTCTTTCTTGGCCATGTCGTCCTTGCCTGAATTATGGATGTCGCGACGCGACACCCCGGTTGACACCATCCATCACTGGGACACTCCCGCAAGGAAGCGTCACAATGAAAAACCTGTGGGGCACAGTCTCAGATCGCTTCCTCTCCACGCTCGCCAGTGCGGATGCGGATTGCGTCATCGACAGGAATAATGAAGATCTTGCCATCCCCGATTCGCCCCGTACGGGCGGCAGCACTGATAGCTTCGACCGCGCGCTCGGCCAGATCGTCCGGGCACACCACCTCGATCTTCATCTTGGGGAGAAAGTCCACGATGTATTCTGCGCCGCGATAAAGCTCGGTATGGCCTTTCTGGCGCCCGAATCCCTTCGCCTCAATCACCGTTATTCCCTGAAGGCCGAGTTCGTGAAGCGCGTCCTTCACTTCGTCGAGCTTGAACGGCTTGATGATGGCCTCGATCTTCTTCATGTCCGCGTCGTCACACCAACTCGATTGCATGAGGCGCGCGCAGCACGCCGGGAACGTCCGGATCGAATGGCAGGAGCCTTCAACGGACCCGGCGCATTTCGATCCGTCAGCAGGTTCGCACGGCTTGGCTTTCGGGGCAATCGGGTTGACACCGAAATAATTCCCTCCCCCTTCCCCACCAAAGGGAAACGATTGACGGAAAGACCGGGCGGACGCTTATGTAGCGTGCTGTATTCCGCGATCTCATGTCTGCCGACCGGAAGATGCAGCCCCTTCATCATTCTGCGCCGGAAACCGCCGTGAAGACGCTCAATTCCCAGCTTTCCTCACTGCCCACGACCATCTTCACCGTCATGTCCGCCCTGGCCTCCGAACATGGCGCCATCAATCTCGGACAGGGCTTTCCCGACACCGAAGGACCACGGCATCTGGCCGAAGTGGCCGCCGCCAGCCTCCTTGACGGGCGCAACCAGTATGCGCCCCTCACCGGCCTGCCTGAACTGCGCGAAGCGGTGACACGCTCCAACAGCCGGTTCCACGGCCTCATCATCGATGCCGCGCGCGAAGTTGTGGTGACATCCGGCGCCACGGAGGCACTGGCCGCCTGCTTAGCCGCCCTGCTCCAGCCCGGTGACGAAGTTGTGGTCATCGAACCGGCCTATGACACCTATCTGCCCATCATCCGGCTGCTCGGCGCCGTGCCCCGGCTGGTGCGTCTCACGCCGCCCGAATGGAGCCTGCCCCGCGAGGAACTGGCCGCCGCCTTCGGTCCGAAGACCAAAGCCATCGTGCTGAACTCTCCGATGAACCCCACCGGCAAGGTGTTTACGCGGGAAGAGCTGGACTTCATCGCAGGTCTGGTTGCGCAGCATGACACCTACGCCATCTGTGATGAGGTGTATGAACACCTGACATTCGGCGCGCCGCATATTCCGCTCATGACCCTGCCGAACATGCGCGACCGCTGCCTCCGCATCGGAAGTGCGGGCAAAAGCTTCTCCATGACTGGCTGGAAGGTGGGCTACATCACCGCATCAGCCCCCCTCGCCTCTGTCGTCGCCAAGGCGCATCAAAACCTGACTTTCGCCACGCCCCCCAATCTCCAGCGCGCGGTCGCCGCAGGGCTTGAGCAGGACACGTCCTATTTCACAATGCTTGCCGACGACATGCGGCTGCGTCGCGATATTCTGGCGAGCGGTCTGCGTGAGATCGGCTTTGACGTGCTGCCGTGTCACGGCACCTATTTTCTCACTGCTGACATCAGTAGACTCGGCTCCATCGTGCAGCCGGGTGAGGACGATATCGCGTGGTGCAAGCGCATGACACAGGAAGCGGGCGTCGCCCTGATCCCCGTTTCAGCGTTCTACGACGCCGCTGGTGGTCCGCCACCCCGCAACCTCGTCCGTTTCGCTTTCTGCAAGAAACCCGACATCCTTGAGCAGGCCGTGACACGGTTGAGAGACCGCATCGCGCGGGGATAACGCCTCTCGGGCATTATCCTCCAGTACGACACGGGGAATGTGCATCGCCCCAAGCCGTTCTTCTGTTCTGGCAAGCAGTGCTGCATCGCCCTGTTCGCCAAGCCGAAGCAAGTGCCCACGCATGGCCAGAAGAATGTCGGACGTGGCTTCTTCAACCGCTTTGCGCCACCATTCCAGAGCGTCTTCTCTTTTTTCCTGATCGAGGAGTACGGTGGCGTAGTTGTGCTGCCCCCGGTAATCGCTGCCCTCGGCTGAACGGCGATACCACTCAATGGCCATCTCGCGATTACGCTGAGTATGCCAACCCTCTTCCGTGAACCGCCCAACAAGGTTCATGGATTTTGCGTGCCCATTGTCCGCAGCATGACGAAACAGAGAGAGTGCGGCTTTCAGATCCGCCTGCATCCCGATGCCCCGCATGGTCAGAATGCCGAGGTTGTAAATCCCCCACATATCGCCCGCCTGTCCGGCGGCTTCGTAGTAACGCGCCGCTTCCTGCAAGTCCTTGTCACAGCCCCAGCCGAATTGGAAACACCGGCCCACCATATTCAGAGCGGGTCCATAGCCGCGCAGCGCCGCAATATCGTACCACTGCTTCGCGCGCGCCGGCTCCGGTGGACCGCAGGCTTCACTCATCAGAATGTCGCCCCATTGCACCTGAGCCGCGACGTCTCCGTCCCAGGCTCGCTTGCGGATTGCCATCATAAAATCCGGCAGGGACGCGGAAGATATCCTTTTGCTAATTCGCCATCGTTTCATGTGCGATCGCCTGAACAGTCATGCCATGACCTTTCATCTGCCGTATCAGTAAGACGCCGCCACGTTGAAAAGGAACGAGCGTCCGATCGACGGCGTAACGCGATTGGTGAACAGGTTACTGTAATTCAGCCTGTTGGCGAGGTTGTAGCCATTCATGGCCAGCCGCCAGTTCTTGCCAATAGTGTGCGAAACCATCGCATCGAACGTCACATTCGCCGGAACTCTGGCGGTATTGGCAGCGTCCAGCCACACGCGCTCGCGCCATGTGATGCCACCACCGAACGTCACGTTATGCTCGGTGTCCCGACCGATCGTGTATGTCGTCCAGAGTGTTGCCGAATTTTTTGGAACATATTGAATCCGCTTACCCACATCCGCAGCCGTGAGGGAACCCGTGGTACGGCTGTCATAAAAGGCGTACGTGCCGATCACACTCCAGTTGCGTGTGATGTTTCCAGACGCACTGAGTTCCAACCCCTGATTGCGCTGTTTGTCCGAAGACGCGGACACATCTCCCGTACTTGGATCCGTAATGGTGGAATTATTCTTTTCCAGACGGAACAGAGCGGCCGTAAATCCCATACGTCCCTGAAAAGCATTGTACTTCGCACCAATTTCATACAACCGACTACGCTCGGGCGCATAATGCGAATTTGCCTGGTACGGCGTATTGCTGTTGGTCACATACAAACTGGTCGGCGTAGTGGATTCAGCCCAGTTGAAATAGACCATCAGGTCATCATTGGGCGTATACATCAGGCTCACGTTCGGATTGACCGTCGTCTGGGACTGATTGATGTGGGTATCAGGTGTAGAAGACACACCGCCGGTTGCCGCGTACGAACTGTACCAATGATCCAGTCGGAATCCGGCGTTGATGGAAAACCATTTCACCAATTGCACACGATCCGAGAGAAAAAAGCCGATATCTGTCGCGGCACCGTCCTTGTAACATTTTCTGCCCACTCCATCGGGAAGGTTGGCGAGATTTTGAGGCGCCTGATTGCAGTTTAAACGCTGCAGACCTGCAACCGTCGCGGACGGATTGAGCAGGCTCGTTCCCGTTCGGGTCTGGTTATAGACATAACTTTTCCGATGATCCTCGACATGCTCGATATCGAATCCGGAAATAATCTCATGATGAATCTTGCCTGTATTGACCTCAGCCGTTGCAGAAAACACATCCTGAAAGGACCAGTCACTCTGACGATAGGGATTAGGACCGCCAAGACCGCCATTTCGAGTGGTCGTTGCGGCTATTGCATCTCCAGAGAAGAAATCGTTTGTACAGGCCGTGCCGCAAGTTGACTGCGACGCCGAGTAATAACGGTGATAAATACCGCCCCGAGTGTCGTTGTACAGCGTTATCCACGGCGCGACTTTTGCCGTTAAACGACCGCTGAGCATATCCGTGCTGGCATTATCCTGATCAAACGTCGTGCCATACCAGTTTTTCCGGTTCACGCCGTATTCCGTAATGGGCTTTCCAACGGAAGACCCCGGCTTGGTGACCACCGACACACCATAATCAGGGATACGATTATCATTTTGATGGAAATATTCGACAGTATAAGAAATTTTCTTGTTCAGACCGAACGTGATCGACGGGGCAATACCCCAACGATGCGAATAGATGTAATCGCGCCCATTGACATTGTTTTCATTGCCCATTGCGGTCAGGCGCGCCGCTGTCGTTTCGTTGATCTGCTGATTAATATCGAGAGTGCCGCGATAATACTGCGCCGAGCCACCAGAGAAATTCGCCTGATAAGATGATCCGGCATGCGGCGTCTTGGTCACGATATTGATGGCACCACCGGTCGTGCCATTACCGAACACTTCTGAAGACGGCCCTTTGATGACGGACACATGATCGTAATTGAAGCTGTCACGGGAATAGACACCGAAATCACGCAGACCGTTTTCATAAATATCGTTCTGTGCCTGAAATCCACGGATCAGGAACTGATCCCCTGACATACCTCCCTCACCCTCACCCACCGATGCCGTAATACCGGGAACATTTCGCAATGCCTCATCAAGAGACTTCACATTCTGCTGTTCCATCAGAAGCTGCGGCACAACATTGATGGACTGGGGCGTGTGCATGACATCATGAGGTATTCGAGCAAGGCCGACGGACTCATGCAGGATGTTCATCCGACTGCCGGTCACAACCACATGTGTCGAGCCGGGAGACGTATCAGTGCCCGGAACCGTCTCATCATGTGCGTGCGTGCCCTTTGAGTGAGCCGCCTTGCTGGAGACTTTCTTGGGAGCAACAGGCACATCTCGCGGGTCCGTGGCATCCTCGCCCACGGCCGCTTCTGCCGGCATCCATACTCCCGAACACGAAAGCGCAAGACCCGCAAAAAGCGGCACCAGATGAACCCGACCATCCCGAGAGGAAACGCTCATTGCCCCATTTCTTTCATGACATGAAAAAACTGTGTCAAACCATTTATTGCGAATTATTCTCAATTTCATTTCCTGTCAAGATCTCGACTTCACCCTTTTTCCACTGACCGTTCACTACGCTGGAGACGCTCCAGAACAGAAAAAATCATCCCTCCGATGCAGATCGGTGTTGACGTGTCGGTAGCTTTATTTTAGGTGTGCGCTCGCTGTGTGGCGGACGTAGCTCAGTTGGTAGAGCGCCGGTTTGTGGTACCGGTTGTCGCGGGTTCAATCCCCGTCGTTCGCCCCAGCATTTTCCCTAAAATCAAGACACTGAGTGTTCAGATAGAGCGCACAAATCCAAAGCGCGTCATGCCTTTGTTTTTGGCCATCTGATTTTATTTTCAATAAAATTAGATGGTTAGATTCAAGAAAAAATTAGTCTCAATATCCTGACCACAAAGTTCGTATGATAATCCTGTGGCTAACAGGGGATTATCATATGGGGCGTGCGCCTGTGTTCATGGATCTGACGGCAAACGTCAGTCGAGCATTCGAGAGTTCGTCCAACGCGATCATCGCGTCATGAAGCGCACAGCGGACCTTCCCCCTCAGCCACCGCCCATCGTGGGTTTCGAAGATTGCTACATCGGCGGTTTTGTGGACGGGTTCCACACGCATGACCGAGCGCAATTGTCGATATTTCTGGCGGGCAGTGTGACGGTTAACACGCTGGATGGCAGTTTCGTGCTCCGCCCCGGTCAAGGCATGTGGATTCCCGCCAATACCCTTCATCAGGTGAACTGCCGCACCGACCTGATGTTTCAGGTCGTCTATGTCGATTCCTGTCTCTCGGGCACCGACCTGCCCTTCAAGATGTTTGAGGCTTCCACCCTGATCCGAGGTCTTATAGACGAAATCATCGCCATGCGGTTCGAGTTCACCATGGACGAGCGCATGTCGGCCATCGCCCGGCTTCTGGTCGATGAAATCGGACGCGCACCCCGAATCGCGAATCGTCTGCTTTTCCCATCAGATTCCCGACTGCGCCGCGTGTGCGAAGCCATTACTCTTCAACCGGGGGATTGCCACGATATTGATTATTGGGCGCGTGAAGCCGGTATGGCGCGGCGCACCTTCACCCGCCTCTTTCAACAGGAAATGGGGATGGGTTTTGCAGCGTGGCGTCGCAGGGTGCGGGTGATCGAAGCGGCGTCACGCATCGCGGCGGGCCAGCCGATCGCACAGGTTGCATTCGATCTCGGTTATGACAATGCCAGCAGCTTCAGCACCATGTTCCATCGAACCTTCGGGGTCGCGCCCCGGACGCTGCGCTTAAATTCATCGTCCACATCACACACATAGATACGGGCTCGTCACGCCGCGATCCGCGTTGTGGCCTCATTGCTTCCCCCAAACACATAAAAAACACCCACATCACTGACCGCACAATTGGACCGTCTGCATCCCGAGATTAGGCGATCAGGCGGAATCCGCTTGCGTTTGGGCCAAGACGAAACTCGTCACTTGAAGGGGCTTTCGAACGCAGTTACGGACGCAACTCATTCTCATTATCACTCTCAACGCCAAACCCTGCTCCTCCTGCAAGCAGAAGCCGGCATCGAAATGAGTTAGGTATGCAGCGCAGCAGGATTATGTACGCGGTTCTTTTCTCTCTCGCCCTGAACGACACGGCCCGCGCAGCCGACCTAAAGGGTGTTATGTACTTTCTGGCGTGAGTGTTGCAGAACAGATTGATGAATACTGCACGCAAACCATATCCGTCTGATATCAGCGACGAAGAATGGTCTCTGATTGTTC
>NZ_WOTH01000013.1 GCF_011516945.1 Acetobacter estunensis | reverse complement strand
TCTTCAACATCAAAGAAACCAGGCTGCTTCATCTTCCACCATCCCCAATCAACGCCGAAGAAATGGAATCACACAGAACAGCTCAGAGCCAAGGGTTTTTCGAACCCTCCACCTGTAAGTTTTGCCAGCCTCTGCTGCAGACTCGAAACAGTTTTTGACGCGTTATTATATTGCAAATACACCGAAACAGAAGAAATAGTTTGTATCAAGAATACTGATCCTGCAATAGATGATATCAGAAACTGAATTGCTGGACCTATTTTGGGATTATTGAAATCGTTTATATTATGTGATTTTCCATATATTCTATAAATTACAGATACATAATCTAATCCAACTAGAGCCCATATAGAAATAACAAAACACAAAAATGCCATGCAAAATGAAATAACAATATTTGCGTGCGACTGTCGCAGCCAATAGAGTTTTTCTTCACTTCTTATACTTGCAACATAGTATCGTTTTATTTTCTTCTCTGTGTTCGCAATACGCCTTCTTTTTGACCATGGCAAAACTTCCAATATGGAGTCAATTACACGTGGCATTATATACCAAATATATCGTGTTAAACTTCCAGAAGTAATTCCCACAATCAAGCCAATTACAATAGAACCTAAAGCAATATGCGTGCCAAGGAAATCAAATCCACTCATGACCACCTTACCTTATCAATATCGATTATATAATTATTTATTACCTAAAGCACTCTGGAGCGCTTCCACTGTCATATCAAAGACGTAAGCAATACAGCTCATGGCAGAATCATCCGGCAGCATCTCCCAACTCCAGCCGCACCACATGTTGCCGGTCGTCCACCAGAACCAGCCCGGCAAGCGTCAACACGCCACCATTATCGCGGAACTGAAGCGTCAGCAGACCGTCCGTCATCCGATCCGTTTTCGCCATGGAAATCTGCATCCACCCCGGCTGACGCTGGACGGCTGTGACCGTGACCGGACCCGACAGACGGATCGGACGAGCAAGAAGCAGTCCCAGCGGCGTATGGGACAGGCCCATGCGCGTCACCGCCCCGGATTGCGGATTGGTGAGAACCAGATGTCCGTCGCCTGCAACCAGCGTCATGCCGCGTGGTACATCGTAATCAAGCCGCAGGTGTCCGGGTGTATAAGTGAGTGTGCCCGATCCACGGCTGCCATCCGGCCAGATTTGGGTAAAAGGCAACTGCAGCCCGTTCAGCGCGTTGAGCCACCCCTCCACGCGGGCACTGTCCTGCCGATCCTGCGGAGACAACGGCGCCAGTCCAGATCCGGCGCAGGCGGTGACGGCCAGTGACGACAGCAGAACAGCCCGTCGTGAGAAAATACGCCTCATCGTGCAGCCTCAGCGGGCGTTTTGAGCGTCAAGGCCAATGCATGCAGACCGTCGCCAAATTCGGCGTCGAGCAACTTATGCACAAGGCGCGAACGCGCCACCCGCGACAGTCCCTCGAAGGCATCACTCACCACCACCAACTGGAGATGTGTCTCCGTAGTGCCCGCCTGCGGTCCACGCGGACGATCGAGATGCCCGGCATGTCGGTGACTGTCATCCACAAGCTCGATCAGTGTAGGAGAAAGCTTTTCCTCAAGCACACTCAGAACACGCTGCGCCCGCGGCCCCGTTGCCGTATCCGCCATGTCGCCACCTCTTCCTTCGTTGCTGCCCACACCAGAAATCCCTCTTGCGTCAGGCCGGAAGTGGCACACATAACAGGTGACATGAGGAGACGAAACACACGTCCCCGGGCCTTCGATCCGGACCCGGACGCACCAAAGCAGTGCTGTGACGCGCCCGGCTGCACGCAGGAGGCGGGTTACCGCGCGCCGCGTTCACGCACGACATTGAACCAGTATTTCTGGTTCTGCCTTGAACACGTTCGTGAGTACAATTCACGGTGGGACTTCTACAAAGGCATGAGCGCTGCCCAGATCGAGGCGCATCTACGCGCAGATGTGGCGTGGGACCGGCCTTCATGGAAGATCGGACACATGGGGCGCCAACCTTTCAGCGAGGAGGACGTGCTCGACCCGCTGGACATTCTCAATGCTTCCCGTGCTGCCCGTGCCAAACGCCACAAGGAATCACGCGAGCCGAAAACGCCCCCACCCTTGCGTGATCCATTGGAGACGATGGGCCTGCGCTGGCCCGTCTCGCTCAATGAGGTGAAAGCGCGTTACAAGGCACTGGCGCGTGAGCACCATCCTGACGCCAACAATGGCGATCTGGACGCAGAAGAACGATTCAAGATTATCAACGTGGCCTACGCTGCCCTGCGCGCGCATTTCACGGCGAACACCACCGAGGACTTTGAGCGATCTGCCTGAGCATGGCAGGGTTATCCCACGACAACGAAACGGACATATCATGAGCGCTGCTGCGACTGACGAACTGCCCCCCACCTCCGCCATTTCAGTCCCCGATCGGGAGGTCTCGGCCCGCGAGGTCTTCGGCATCGACAGCGACATGATGGTGCCCGCATTCTCGATCCGCACCGAGCATGTGCCCGATATCGACACTAGCTATCGCTTCGACCACGATACGACCATCGCCATTCTCGCGGGTTTTGCCTTCAACCGCCGCGTGATGGTTCAGGGCTTTCACGGCACAGGCAAGTCTTCTCATATCGAGCAGATTGCAGCACGTCTGAATTGGCCGTGTGTGCGCATCAATCTCGACAGCCATGTCTCGCGTATCGACCTGATCGGCAAAGACGCGATCGTCCTCAAGGATGGTCAGCAGGTGACCGAGTTCCGTGAAGGACTGCTGCCGTGGTGCCTCCAGCATCCCTGTGCGCTGGTGTTCGACGAATATGACGCAGGCCGCCCGGACGTGATGTTCGTCATCCAGCGCGTGCTGGAAGTGGAAGGCAATCTCACCCTGCTCGACCAGAACCGCGTCATTCGTCCCAACCCGGCTTTCCGTCTGTTCGCAACGGCCAATACGGTCGGTCTGGGTGACACGACAGGCCTGTATCACGGCACGCAGCAGATCAATCAGGGGCAGATGGATCGCTGGAACATCGTGACGTCGCTGAACTACCTGCCGCATGAGCAGGAAGTGGCGATTGTCGTCTCCAAGCTCAACATCGCCCCCGACGATAAGAAGATGCGCCAGACCATCGACAACATGGTGGCACTGGCGGGCCTCACACGCGCAGGCTTCATGGCGGGCGACATCTCCACCGTTATGTCACCGCGCACGGTCATCGCATGGGCTGAAAATCTGCGCATTTTCGGTGACATCGCATTCGCGTTCCGCGTCACGTTCCTCAACAAGTGCGATGAGGCCGAGCGGTCGATGGTGGCGGAATATTATCAGCGCTGCTTCAACGCGGACCCGATGGGCAAGCGCAAGAACTGACCGCCCGGAGAGACATCATGGTTGAACGCCCCCGCTCCCCACGTGAAGCCCCCTCCGCGCCCGACACCGCTGAACAGGCGGAAGCCTTTCGTCGCGCAACGGTTGGCGCCATTCGCGCTCTGGGCGGTCGGCCGGATGCCTCCGTCTCCTTCCACGCGGGCAATATGCCACCCGGCCCGCTGGATCAGGACACTCCCATTCGCCTCTCCCAGCTTTCCCGCCATCCAACGGACGAAGAAACCACGCGTCTGCGCGGTGCTGCTGATACTGAGGCATTGAAGCTTCGTCACCATGACGTGGACTTGCACCGTGAGCATCAGCCCGAAGAAGCGGTCGCCCGTTCGGTGTATGACGCCCTTGAACAAGCGCGGATCGAAGCCGTTGGCTCGCGCTATATGCAGGGCGTTGCAGCCAATCTCGAACAGAAACTCGAGCAGGAACTCCGCGATGCCGGCGTTCCTCATATGACGAGCCGGGACCAACTCTCCACGCCCATGGCTCTTGGACTTCTGGCACGTGAAAAACTCAGCGGACGTCCGGCTCCCGCGATGATGCGCTCGCTGCTGGAGGATTGGGGGCGCTCCCTTCCCGATGCCGCCCTCAAGGCGCTGGATGAAATGGCGCTTGCTCAGAACGATCAGGTTGCCTACACCCGCGCGGCCCGTCATCTGATGGCGGCCTGCTCACTCGTGGAAGCCGAGGAAGAACGGCCGGAGAATGATGAGAACGGAGAGGACGATGCCCCCGTTCCTGACGATGCCGGCGATGAAGAGCCGCCGCCACAGACCGAGGAACAGCCTCCCTCTCCCGAAAGCGAGGAGGAAGAAGCCGGTCCGGAACCTCAGCTTATGGACAGCATGGGCGAATCCGGTTCGCCCGATGACGCCTCCGAAGCCGAAGGCGACGACCCGGAAGGCACTAGCGAGCCCTCCGGTCCCACCAATGGTCGCGATGCCGCGCCTGGAGACACGGCACGTGGTTATCATGCCTATACCACGCAGTTTGACGAAGAAGTCGCAGCGGAAGATCTATGCGACGAAGACGAACTGGCCCGTCTCCGCCAGCAACTCGATCTCCAGCTTGCCAATCTGACCGGCGTCATTGCGCGGCTTGCCAATCGCCTTCAGCGCAAACTTCTGGCGCAACAGACCCGCGCATGGAACTTCGATCTTGAGGAAGGCATTCTCGATGCGGGACGTCTTTCGCGCATCGTGGTGAACCCCATGCTTTCGCTGTCCTACAAGCAGGAACAGGAGACCGATTTCCGCGACACGGTGGTGACTCTGCTGATCGACAACTCAGGATCCATGCGCGGACGCCCGATTTCTGTGGCGGCCATGTGCGGCGATATCCTCGCGCGCACACTGGAGCGCTGCGGAGTGAAGGTGGAAATCCTCGGTTTTACCACCCGCGCGTGGAAAGGCGGACAGAGCCGGGAAAAATGGACAGCGGACGGAAAACCGGCGAACCCTGGCCGTCTGAACGATCTGCGCCACATCATCTACAAGGCCGCCGATACCCCTCTGCGCCGCTCAAAGCGCAATCTCGGGCTGATGTTGCGCGAAGGATTGCTCAAGGAAAACATCGACGGAGAAGCTCTGCTCTGGGCAGCCCGACGCCTGCGCGCCCGGCCTGAACAGCGTCGTATTCTCATGGTCATCTCCGATGGCGCGCCGGTCGATGACAGCACATTGTCGGCCAACCCGAGTTCCTATCTGGAAGATCATCTGCGCGAGGTCATTTCCAGCATCGAAAACCGCAGTGAAGTCGAGCTTGTCGCCATCGGTATCGGCCATGACGTAACGCGCTATTACAAACGCGCCGTGACCATTACCGACGCGGAGGAACTCGGCGGGACGATGATGAAAAAACTCTCGGAACTGTTCGATGAAACTGGAGGGAAGCGCCGCTCACGCGCCGCCTGATCGGCGGCGTTCAGCACATGCCAGCACGGTATCAACCAGCCGATCCACATCTTCTTCCTGTGTGCGATGGTTGACGATGGCGGCCCGAATCACGAGGCGTCCATTGATCCGTGTGGTGGAGGGCGCCGCCAACCCACTTTCTTGAACGTCCTTGACGATCTCGCCGTTAAATACGTCGGCGTCTTCGTCTGTCATGCCGGTCGCAACCAGCCGGAAACACACGATATCGAGCGTAACCGGCGCCATCAGTTCCAGCGTCGGCTCACGGTCCACCCGCGCAGCCAGATACTGCGCCACGTCACAGCATCGTTCCACCATATGACCAAGACGCTGGGTGCCGTACACGGACAGGGTCGCCCAGACCTTGAGCGCCCGGAAACCACGCGAGAGATCCGGTCCGAAATCACAGAACCACGGCGCACCTGCCGCCAGCCCACGATCTTCTCGCGATAGATAATTCAGGTTCTGAGCAAAGGCTGCGGCATGCTTCTGAGCATCGCGCACGAGAATACAGCCCGCGTCATAGGGTACCTGTGCCCATTTATGGAAATCGAAAGCAAGGCTGTCGGCTTGTCCAATAGTCGCAAGAGACGCTGCAAAGCGTTCCGACAACCGCGCCAGCGCCCCGAAAGCCCCGTCCACATGGAACCAAAGTTTTTCTTCTCGTGCGATGGCTCCGATTTCATCAAGAGGATCGATCGCCCCGACATCGACCGTTCCAGCGGTTCCCACAACAAGAAAAGGCTCCCGCCCGGCTTTGCGGTCAGCCGCGATCATTTCTTGAAGTGCCGCCGTGTCCATCCGAAAATCTTTATCGACCGGCACCAACCGCAGCGCTTCACTCCCAAGCCCCGCCAGATCGAAAGCACGGCTGACGCATCCATGCGCACTGGTCGCAGCATATCCCACGAGGGGGCGCAGTCCTACGCCACTGTTTCGTAGTGCAAGCCCACCTTCAACAGCGCGGCTGGCAACAATCACAGCGATGAAATTCGCCATAGACGATCCTGTCACCAGAATGCCTGAAGCCGTATCGGGCATTCCCATGAGAGCGACTGCCCAGCGCAAGACCATGCGCTCCACCTCGACCGGAGCATGATCCCGCCCTCCGAGATTGGCATTCAGTCCACCTGCCAGCATCTCAGCCAGCATACCTACAGGCGTGCCACCACCATGTACCCACCCCATGAAACCGGGGTGACGATTACCTACGGAATAGGGCAGCACCTCTTCGCGGAAAGCCTTGGCAAAAGCATGGACATCCTGCCCTTCTCTCGGCACATCGGTGTGGCGGAACCCTTCACGGATAGTGTCGGGAAGCGGCTGCCACACCCGCTGCTCCCGCAAAGTCATGAGATTGTCGAACATCTCATCCAACATCTCATGACCAACACGACGCAGATCGTCCCATTGTTCCCCCACTGGATCGAGAGAGGACGACAAGATGGGAGAAGAACGATCAGCCATGGTCAAAACATCCGGGATGATGAAAACATATCACCCCCACTAGGCCGCTTTTCTGGAATGGCGTCAAAAATATCCTGTGTCGTCTTCCCGCACTGTCACAACGCGACAGTGAAAGAAAACATATTCACTCTAAATGAGGGACAGATTAGCCATAGAGGGCTGACACCAGCGATGTGCCAGACGACACGCCAAACAGGCTCAACACGCTGCTCCCGGAACCATCTGCCCCATACAATGACAGAAGCGTCGCGGGTTTATCGGTTGTTTGCGGCGTAATCTGCAACATTGTCAGATATTGTTCGGCATATTTCTGGACCTTTGCCGGTGTCGAAAAATCCGAGAGATCCACCTTTTTGGAGAGAAGCCGTTTTTGCTCGTCATAATCCAGAGCGCCGAATTGAGTAGGGTTATACCCACTCACCGTTTCCACCACTTTCAGAAGACTTGAATCAGACATGATATCATTCAGCGTCATGCTGGAAGTCATCGTGCGTGTGAAATAAAGCGCATTACCAACCCCCGAGGTGCTGTCGGAGTCCTCAAGGGACGACTCGTATTTGGTCTCTTCATATTTTGCAGCCAATGTTTCCACGGTCGAAGAATCTGCAAAAGGTGATGTGGCTGTGGACGAGGAACTTGTTTCGTTCCAGGCCGAGAATGCCTTGGCAAAGGCCAGCCATGTGGAATTGCCGGATTTGGCCGCAACGGATGTAGAAGATGTTGGGTCCTGCGTCAGCAGATCCTTCACCAGCGCCGTTTCATTCTGGATCGAACTTAATCCATAAGCGCCCAGAACTACAGACATGGCCTTGTAGTTTTTCATGAGAGCGCTTGCGGACGTGATATTGACTGCATCATTCTCAAAAGATGTAACATAGTTGGCGATCGTGCCATTGGCCTTTGCATAGGTTGCAGCAGACTTGTCCTCATCTTTCATGCTCGCGAGATAAGTGGAGACGGGCGAAAGACCGGAAACGGCACCTGACATGACCAGGACCTCCTAACTTGCAACAACACCAAAGAAGACAGAGCAATTCATCTGAATATGAATCTAGTCACAATTATATTTCCAATAAGTTAAGGAGAATATTCATTTAATTTTCATGATTTCCTGCAATGCCATCCAAACTGAATTCCACAATGAACATCGATAAATCCAAATCCCTCTCCTGCCGCACATCACAGAATCACTCCGACCCCATCAGGCAAAAGATGGAATGTAATTGCCACGGATGGCAGATCGTGATGGGCAATTCATCCCTCGATTCCGTAAGATGGCACCATGAACATGGTTGCCGCCACTCACCCTCGAGTCAGGGTCGAAATCGTCTTCGATTTCGTCTGTCCGTGGTGCGCCATCGGGATTGACCGTCTGGTCTCCACTCTGTCACGCCGCAATGACGTTCATATCGAGTGGCAGTGGCGCTCTTTTCTGCTCAACCCCACCTTCCCACCCGAAGGCATGTCGCTTGAATCGTATTTGCGGATCAAACAGGGCGATGACACCCGAATTGCCCGCCTCTTGCACCTTATCGAAAAGCAGGCGCGGGAATTCGATACTGCAATTCATTTTGACCGGATATGCAAAGTCCCCGCCACCCTGAATGCCCACCGACTTTTAACATGGGCATCCGCACGGGGCGACGCCACGTCGCTCGTGCTGGGTCTGTTCGAAGCCTTCTTCCGACGGGGAGAAGACATTGGTGATCCTGTGGTTCTTGCTCACACCGCAGAACGGCATGGCTTTGACCCCCAGTTGGTCCTGCAACTGCTTGCAGGCCAAACTCTTTCAGGAACGGTCCTGTCGGAACAAAGCCTGCATCAGCGCAACGGGATCAACGGCGTCCCCTCGATCATTATCGCTGGCATGGCCCTGACAGGCGTTCATGATTCGCCAGTGATCGACCGCCTGCTCGATGTCGCCTTACAAGCCACTTACAGGAACGGGATCCCACAATTCAGTTCGACACTCCGAAGAGGAGCCGATCATTCGTGACTTTCCGCTTCACGCGCAAAGCGGCGGGCCAGAATGGCGCACACAAAAAGCTGGATCTGGTGGTACAGCATCAGCGGCAACACCACGAGCCCCACCGTGGCCGAAGGAAACAGCACGTTGGCCATCGGAACACCCGAGGCCAGCGTCTTTTTCGAGCCGCAGAAAATGATGGTGATCTCATCTTCGCGTGACCAGCCCATCATCTGGCTACCATAGCGCGTGACCAGAAGCACTGCCGCCAGAAGACCGCAATCCACAGCCGCAATAGCCGCAAGCTGCGTGGGAGGAAGACGGTGCCACAACCCATTGACCACGGCTTCACTGAAGGCGGTGTACACCACCACCAGAATTGATCCACGATCCGAAAATGACAGCAGCTTGCGGTTGCGCCGCGCCCATTCTCCCACCCATGGCTGAAGCACCTGTCCCGCCACGAACGGAAGCAAAAGCTGCAAAATGATGGACAGGCCACCTCCGGTCTGACCGCCCTGTTTGGCAAGAACGAGTCCCACCAGAATCGGTGTGATGAAAATCCCCGCGATATTGGATGCCGTCGCCGAACACACGGCCGCTGGCACATTGCCGCGCGCGATGGAGGTGAACGCGATGGAGGACTGCACGGTGGAGGGCAGGCAGCACAGAAACAGCACGCCCATCCACACATCGTTCGACAACAGGCCAGGCATCACGGCGCGCAGACCAAGGCCGAGCAGTGGAAACAGAAGAAAGGTGCATCCAAGAATGGTCAGATGCAGTTTCCAGGCCGTCATGCCCTCCACGACAGCCGCACGGGAGAGACGCGCTCCCTGCAGAAAAAACATCAGAGCAATCAGCACGACCGCCAATGTAGTGAAAAACGGAACGGCGGCCCCTCGGCAGGGCAACACAGTGGCCACGCCAAGAGTGGCCAGCAGGCAGAGAAGAAAGGGATCTGGGCGAAAAGACATGCAGGATTTCCGGGGCTTGCGGAAGATTTCCGACATCATGCCGTCCGGCACCCGATTGCGCGCCGCCGTCACTTGCGCCACCCTTAGCCACAAATGATACGCTCCACCATGCAACTTGCCGTGCTGCCGTCCTTTTCTCGGGGACAGCGTCTTCGATTCCTCGTGATGTTTCTGGCAGTCCCCCTGTCGGGAATGGAAGTGGCTCAGGCTGCTTCCGTCCCCGCCGGATGCGCCACAATTCATCATGCCGCGCAAACCTCAGCCACAGGCGTGACGCTGGACCATGTGACAGTCAGTGCGGGAGGCGCCAGTTTGCAGGCCTCACGTCAGACCCTTTCCGGCCCGGACAACGGTTCAGCGCAGGATCTTGCTGACGCTGCTTCCGTGGTGCTGCTGTCCGCCCTTGTGGGGCGTCATGAATCCGCCTGTTCCAACTGGCTGGAAAATGAAGGTCGGCTGGCTGAACAACAGCTTGAAGCCGGTCGCAAACTTGCCATTGCATGGAAAAACGTAAACGTTCGGCGGAACACATTGAACATACGGTCAGACACAGCGCAGCTTGCTCTCGCCACCACCGGCACCACTGCAACCGCCACACTCTCCCTGAGCGGCGTCACGACGGCTGGAGTCAATGCACCCTCCCTGCTTCCCTCTGACGCTCGGGCGAATTTCTCCCTTCCCGTCAGTGAACTTGCAGCGCTCATGGCCTCCACGGGCGGAAAGGCGAAACAGCTTCCTGCCGTGCATGTGACGATCAACTCTCTTACGGCCCAACGTGATACGGTCACATTGTCTGGAAATGGACGCGCCACACTCACAGGCGAACATGACAGCGCCTCCGCCAGTGGCCATCTGGAAATTCAGGATATCTCCGGTCTCGTCGACCGTGCGCGACAGGATAGCCAGATGAAGGTCGCCGCCGCCCTGATCCTTGCCCGGGTAGTCAGCCACCGCAGCGGCAATGCCAACACATGGGACACGACATGGGAGGGAGGTGTTCTGACCGTGAACGGCGTTCCCCTTCCGCTGCACTGACTGCCATTTTCCATTTTCGGCCACGAATTGCGCGAGAAGACGCTCTCCGCCATTGTGCCGCCACAGATTCAGGCGATTCGATACGTCTCGCCCCCGTGACAGGAGACTTCCCAATGCGGGTTCGCCGCCCTACCCGGCTTTTGCTTGCGTCCGCCACCATGCTTGGCTTCCTCGGTCTGTCCCACCCCGGGCACGCGGCCGACAACACTCAACAGACTCTGGTGGACAAGGCCACGCTTGCGGTTCAGGACGTGTTCACCGGTGCCAAAACCACCGATCGCGTCTATCGCTATCTGGCGAAAGCCCGCGCCGTGATGGTCTGCCCCTCTGTGTTTCGCATGTCGTTTGGCATCGGTGGGTCCGGTGGCGGGTGCGTGCTGCTTTCGCGTGATGCGCGAGGCTCGTGGTCCGACCCTGCGTTCTACAAGCTCAGTTCCGGCTCGCTCGGCTTTCAGCTTGGCGTGGACTCCTCCGAAGTCATGTTCTTCGTGATGAGCGATCGCGGCCTTCAGGCGCTTCTCGACAGCCAGTTCCAGTTTGGCGCCAACGCGGCAGCATCCTTTGCTTCCATGGGCGGCGGACTGGAAAGCGGCACGGCCGGACGGTCCAACACGGACATCATGGCTATCCAGAAATCGCAGGGCCTGTTCGCTGGTGCGTCACTCGGCGGCTCGAAGCTGACAGTCGATAGCGACAGCAACCGCGCCTATTACGGTCAGATCATCGGCCCCGAGGACATCGTCATCTCGATGCGCGTCAACAACGCGGGAGCCGATCCCCTGCGTTCGATCCTGACCCGTTACGCCTCGTCCGCCGCCGCTGTGCCCACCACGACAACCGGCACGGGTTCCGCCACCACGGACACGCAGGATACCGGCGCTCAGATCACTCCATATACACCGCCGTCTTCGAGTGGAATCCAGAGTGAGTCTCTCTCCTCCGGCACGAAATCTTCTTCCCGGAGCTACTGAGCGGGCTTCTGATCCGTGGGATGGCGCTCCCCGTTCGTTCCACGGAGTGTCCGCAGCGCCCTGACATTGCGATTATGATCGTCGAGCGACACCGCAAAGCGGTGCTCGCCATTACCGGACGCCACGAAGTAAAGGTCGTCCCCCGTTGCCGGATGCGCCACCGCTTCCAGTGCCGCCGTGCCGGGTACGCAGATGGGCGTGGGCGGAAGACCAGTGCTAACATAGGTGTTGTAAGGACTGGCCACGGCCAGATCGGCATGCGTCAGCGGGCGTCCGAGAGGCGTTACACCTTTTGTCAGCGCATAAATGGTCGTTGGATCGGACTGAAGCTTCATCCCACGCGCCAGACGATTGAGAAAAACCCGGGCGATCCGTGGGCGTTCGCTGGCGACGCCAGTCTCCTTTTCCACGACGGATGCGAGAATCACCAGTTGCTGGGGAGTGGTCAGAATGAGAGCGGTATCCCGGCCCTGCCATACCCGTTCCACCTCACGCTGCATTGCCTGCTGCATCCGTGCAATGAGCGCTGTCCGGTCCGTCTCGCGAAGAGACCGATAGGTCTCGGGGAGAACCGTACCTTCTTCCAGAGCCTCAACATGACCGGTCAGAAAGGGAGCTGCGTTCACAATCGTCAGAATCTGAGACGCTGTCAGTCCCTCAGGAATGGTGAGAGGATGCAGCACGGGTTTGCCATGACGAAGAACGTCCAGCAGCGTCCGTATGGACGCATGCGCCGGAAAAGCCAGTTCCGCCGCATGAATCTGTCCGTCATGTCGCGTCAGACGCAAAGCAGCGAGAAAAACAGTTCGGTCTAGTTGTGTGCTTCGCAGAGCGTCCGCCTGCTGAAGCACCGCTACTGTCGAAGCGTAACCGCCATGTGGAATGACAATGGCACGGCTCTCCAACAGGGGACCGGGCATCGTGTAACGCCACCAGCCAATCCCGGCCGTCGTCCCCGCAACCAGCATCATGCCACCCAGCGCCCAAGCCGCCACTCTCAACCACGGCCGACTGCGACGGGAAGCCTTTTCAGGTTTCCTGCGCTTTTGCCCTCCTGTCACCCGGCTCAAGCGTCAACGGCCTCCACCGACCAGAACGCCGACCATTCCTGCTGAGGCTGAAGACAAAGCTGCCCCGGCTTGTCACGAAACTCACCACGGAAACCATGAGGGGAAGCAAAGCCGTGCCATGGCTCAATGCACAAAAAATGTGCGCCGGGTTTGGTCCATATTCCAAGCTGCGGGAAGCCATTCCATGCCACACGCAGCCCTCGGGAACCGGGCTTGCCGAAGACGACGGATCGGCTACGCACACGGTCCATGATGATCGCATCGTCTTCGAACAAGGCATCCTGCAACGCCAGTTCACGCCCCTTGATCGGGGTCGGACGCGCATCTGGAGCCAGCAATCCACCCTCAAGACGACGGATGGGCTCCGGTTCCGCCTCCTCGAACGTCAAACGATAAGCCTCTCGGTCCTCGCCCTTCCGCAATGGCCAGCGAAAAGCCGGATGGGCACCGAGAGAGGCAAAAAGTTCACGTCCTTCTTCCATGTTGCGGAGAGTGTATGTGACGGTCAGGCGACCATCTTGCACGCGATAATCCAACCACAACCGAAAGCGGAACGGGAAAACCGCCAGCGTTTTCTCGTCGCTTTCCAGTTCCAGCACACATCCGTCATCGCGCATTTCCACCCACCGAAAACGCCGATCCCGCGCAAAACCATGCTGGGTCAGACGATAAGACTTGCCATCAATAAGAGCCGTGTCGTCAGGCAGACGCCCAACAATGGGAAAAAGCACGGGCGAGTGACGTCGCCATGCCTTGCCTGCGTCCCACAGCACATCTTCCCCGTCCGCACTCAACGCGACAAGTTCCGCTCCCTGCGCTGCGACGGTGGCCCGCATGCGGGTGTCGCCGAACGTGTGTGTCTGCGTTTCCATGACGGCTCCTCTGGAGAGTTTTCCCACACACCATAGAAAAACTCTCCGAACTCCGCAAAACGCCAAACCTCAATCGTCCAGCAATCTTTCCTGCGGTGGAGGTGCTGGACGAACCGGAATTTCACTGGCGGCGGACCCTCTTCCCGACAGCGAAGGATGCGTCATGAACCACTCATGAGCCGAGAACGGCTTCGATCCCGGATCGAGACGACGCCAGACAGCATTACGCTCCAGTATCCACGACTGAAGGTTGTCCTTGAGATCTGTCACCATGATCTGATCCAGCACCTGCGCGTGCACCGTTGGATTGGTGATCGGCACAAGACTTTCCACGCGCCAGTCCATGTTGCGCGTCATCCAGTCGGCCGACGAGATGAACACCTTGGCCGCGCGGGATGGTAGGCGGTGTCCATCGCCAAAAACATAGATACGGGCATGTTCAAGGAACCGGCCCACGATCGACTTGATGTGGATGTTTTCCGACAGTCCCGGCACGCCTGGACGTAGGCAGCACATGCCGCGCACCACGCCCATGATCTTCACACCGGCACAGGACGCCTCATAGAGCTTGTCGATCAGCTCCGGGTCCACCAGCGCGTTCATCTTCAGCCAGATGTTGCCCGGCCGTCCCGCGCGAACATGGGCAATCTCGCGATCGATCAGATCCACCAGAGTCTTGCGGCATGTCAGCGGCGAGAAGGCGATGGCTTCCATTTTCGCCGGCATGGCGTAGCCGGTGATGTAATTGAACAGACGCGCAGAATCCCGGGCAAGCTCAGGATTGCAGGTGAAGAAGGACAGATCCGTGTAAATCTTCGCCGTGATGGGATGATAGTTGCCCGTTCCAAAATGTGCGTAGGAACGCACGGTGTTGCCTTCGCGGCGGACGACGAGGCTGAGCTTCGCATGCGTCTTGAGGTCCGAGAAACCGAACACAACCTGCACACCCGCCGCCTCCAGGGCACGGGACAGACGAATGTTGGCCTCTTCATCGAAACGGGCGCGCAGTTCCACCATTGCGGTCACGGATTTGCCGGCCTCTGCGGCCTCGATCAGCGCCTTGACGATTGGGCTGTCGCGCGATGTGCGGTAGAGCGTCTGTTTGATGGCGATCACGTTCGGATCAAGTGCTGCCTGTCGCAGGAACTGCACCACCACATCGAAGCTTTCGAACGGGTGATGTACGATCAGATCCTTTGCGCGGATGGCGGCAAAACAGTCGCCACCAAAATCCACGATCCGCTCAGGAAAACGCGGGGTATAGGGAGGAAACAGCAGATCGGGACGATCATCGACGATCATCTGCTTGAGATCGACCACGCCGATCATGCCCGAATGAACCGAAACCTCTTCAGGCGGCAGGTCCAGCTCGTCCACGATGGCGGCCGCCAGTTCAGCGGGCACTTTTTCTTCCATGTCCACATGGATGACCACGCCCCGTCGCCGCTGCTTGAGCGCGGTTTCATAGGAACGAACCAGATCCTCGGCTTCGTCTTCGAACTCCACATCCGTGTCGCGCACCACGCGCACCATGCCACTTTCGACAACCGACAGCCCCGGATAGAGCCGGTCGATGCACAGCGTGATCAGGTCTTCGAGCAGCACGAACCGCACGGATGTCGGTTTGCCGGGCGGAGACGGCAGACGCACGAAACGATCCACCTGTGCCGGCAGAAGGATAAGACCATTCATCACGAATAGCCCCGTCTCCGCAGAAACAAGCCGCAGTCCGAGCGCCAGCCCCATATTGGGAATGAACGGCAGAGGATGCGCGGGGTCGAATGCCAAAGGCGTCAGAACAGGGAACACCCGTTCCATGAAGAGATCGGTCAGCCAGTGCTGATCGTCCTCATCAAGCTGATCGAGACCACACAGCGTGACCCCTGCCGTTGCCAGCAAACCCCGCAAGTCTCGCCATACCCGCTGCTGGTCCCGCAGAAGAAGCACGCAGCGCTCACGCACGGCGGCAAGCTGGAGAGCGGGGGTCAGACCATCGGGAGAAAGGGAAACCAGACCTTCCCTCACCTGCCCCACAAGACCGGCGACGCGCACGGAATAGAACTCGTCCAGATTGCTCGCGCTTATCGAGAGGAAGCGAAGCCGTTCCAGCAGAGGATTATTGGGGTTCTCCGCCTCGTCCACGACGCGCTGATTGAACGCAAGCCATGACAATTCGCGGTTGATGAACCGATCCGGCGAATCGCAACGGATCGCGGGCGGGGCTGGCTTTGTCGTGCGTCGAGCGGGCGCGCGGGTCACAGTTTTCGTGGTTTTCTGCGCCGTAGAGCTTCGCGTGGTCCGGGAGGGTGTTTTTGCCGTCGAGCGTGTCCGACGTCTTGTCGTCGCCTGTGTCTTGTCACCGTCTTGCGCCACGAACCGTTCCCCGCTTACCCGACCGCCCCTGCGGGCAGCCCTTGTGATTCTGATTGCTGTTCTCAATCACTGTCTTACGGCAACACTCGGCAGCGCCAAACCGGGGACACCCCTCTCACCGCAAAATTCTTCAAAACTTAATATTGCGGTGAGATCCCTGCTTGCGACCAGACATTTTTCAAATTTCGATGCGCATGTCCCGCAGAAGACCTTCCGCCTGTCGGCGATCCAGCGCCACACCGGAGGCCAGTGTCAGAGCATCAATGCGTTCCACCAATTCCAGAACCGCCGCCGCCTCACGCGGCAGGCGCTGCAACAGCCACTCCGTCAACCGATGCGACACGGTTAACTGTCTCTCGGCCAAGAGACGAAACATCAGCCGCTCCAGCAGCACATCCTCGGCAGCCATGATCTCAACCGCCATGGTAGCCCGCAGGCGACTGTTCAAATCCGGCAGAGACACCTGCCACCGACTTGCCGGCAACCGGGATGCCATCAGCAGAGGCATCCTACGCTCACGTGAAAGATTGATGAGCCGCAGCAACGGCAGTTCATCGCGCTCACTCACCACCACGGAATCGAGCGCTAGGGCTGGAGGCTGGCGCTCCACAATCTCCATGATGTCGGGCATCTGCCCCTGCGCCATATCCACTAGCAAGGCATTGTGACACGTAGCCCACAAGCTCAGCATATGCGTCTTGCCGCACCCGGCCCCTCCCCACAGAAGCAGGCGACCTTCCGGCCATGCGTGAGGATCGGTGCCGGACATGACAAGGGTACGGGCGTGCGCGTTGGAGGGAGCGGGCACAAAGCTGCCCACATCGAATTTCCGCCGATGCACAAACGGAAGCGCCATCTGCGCGCGCCCGTCCTTCTGAAGCGATGTGGCGGTTGGCGACCCATCGTCGCGCGGGACCGGCGGCCCTTCCTGCTCTGTCACCGCTATGCGCGCCGCCCTACCTGTCCTAAAGGAAACCCTGAACCTGATTACCCGAAACGTCGGGGATGTTCGACCCGCGATGTCGGACCTCCCGCAGCCGAGACGAGCCGCACCATGAGCACACCCACCCCGGACGCCGCCAGCAACGGCCTCACCTATCGCGAGGCCGGCGTGGACATTGAAGCAGGCGATGCGCTGGTCGAAGCGATCAAGCCCGCCGCGAAAGCCACGACCCGCAGCGGCGTCATGGGCGGCCTTGGCGGTTTTGGCGCGCTGTTCGATCTCAAGGCCGCAGGTTTCACCGATCCGGTGCTTGTCTCCTGCACGGACGGCGTGGGCACGAAGCTCAATCTCGCCATCGACAGCGGGCTGCACGAGACGGTTGGCATCGACCTTGTCGCCATGTGCGTCAACGATCTGGTTGTGCAGGGTGCGGAACCGCTGTTCTTCCTCGATTACTTCGCCACAGGCAAACTGGCCGTGGAAGACGCGGCCAAGGTCGTGCGCGGCATTGCCGAAGGCTGCCGTCTGTCCGGTTGTGCGCTGGTGGGAGGTGAAACCGCCGAGATGCCCGGCATGTACGCTGCCGGTCATTATGACCTCGCCGGCTTCTCGGTCGGTGCGGCCGAGCGCGGCAAACTCCTGCCCGGCACGATCCGGCCCGGAGACGCGTTGATCGGCCTTACGGCCAGTGGCGTTCATTCCAACGGCTTCTCGCTGGTACGCCGCATTCTGGAAAAAAGCGGCCTTGCGCTGAACGACGCGGCCCCTTTCGCTCCCGGCCAGACCATCGCGCAAGCGCTGATGACGCCCACGCGCCTTTATGTCGAGCAGGTGCTGGCTCTGCACCGCGATGGCCTGCTGAGCGGTGCAGCCCATATCACCGGCGGTGGTCTTCCCGGCAACCTGCCCCGCGTGCTGCCCAAGGGCACGAAAGCCGTGATCGACGGACCATGGGTGCCCAATCCCGTCTTTGGATGGCTGGCTAAGGCTGGCAACGTTGCCACGGACGAGATGCTGCGCGTGTTCAACTGCGGCATCGGCATGGTGCTGATTACACCCAAGCCCAACCTCGTGATGCAACGTCTGAGCGAACTTGGCGAAACACCTGTCGTGCTGGGTCAGATCGAAGCTGCCGCAACATCGGATGCCGCACCTACGCTGGAGATGGTCGTATCTCCTGACTTCGCGCACGCCTGAGGACAGAGCGTCGTGACGATCCACAAGACCCCGATCGCCATCCTCATCAGTGGCCGCGGCAGTAATATGCGCTCGCTGATCGCGGCCTGTGCTGCGCCGGATTTTCCGGCGCGCGTGGCATTGGTGCTGAGCAACAAAGACGATGCCGCCGGACTGGATTATGCACGTGAATGTGGCATTACCGCAGACGCCATCCCTCACAAAGCATTCGGCAAGGATCGTGAGGCGCATGAACGCGCCGTTGACGCGCGCCTACGCGAAGCAGGTGTCGAGTTCATCTGTCTGGCTGGCTATATGCGTCTGCTCACGCCTTTTCTCACGGACGCATGGGCAGAGCGAATGATCAACATCCATCCCAGCCTGTTGCCACTGTTTCCGGGCACACACACACATGAGCGGGTGCTGGAGGCGGGCGTGCGTATCCATGGCTGCACGGTGCATCATGTGACGGCGGGAATGGACGAAGGCCCGATCATCGCTCAAGCCGCCGTGCCTGTGTTCCCGGATGCCGACACGCCCGATGATCTGGCTGCACGAGTGCTTGTGCAGGAACATCTGCTCTATCCGGCGGCACTTCGAAAAGTTCTTGAGAAGACGGAAAACAACACGAACAAAGCGGCCTCCCTTCTCGTCTGCTGAGCCGGAAAAAGAGAGCCGCCATCGCGCGTATGTTGCGAAAGCATGTCCCCCGCAACATACGTCAACGAAGCTATTCAACTAGAAATGCAGCGCCCCGCCATAGGCCGCCAGCACCGCTTCATGCATAGATTCCGAGATGGTCGGATGCGGGAAGATTGTCTCTTTCAATTCCGCTTCTGTCAGTTCGCCCGTCCGCGCAATGACATACCCCTGGATCATTTCGGTCACTTCCGCGCCGATCATATGCGCGCCAAGCAATTCACCCGTTTTGGCGTCAAAGACGACCTTTACCAAGCCTTCAGGCTCACCCATGGCAATTGCCTTGCCATTACCAATGAACGGGAAGCGTCCCACACGCACCTCATACCCGGCGGCCTTGGCCTTCGCTTCCGTGTAACCCACGGACGCCACCTGCGGACGGCAGTAAGTGCAGCCCGGAATCTTCGTCACGTCGATGGGATGAACGTGCAGTCCCGCAATCGCTTCCACGCACATGACCGCTTCATGACTTGCCTTGTGCGCCAGCCACGGCGCACCGGCCAGATCGCCGATGGCATACACCCCGGCCTCCCCCGTGCGGCACAATTCGTCCGTGACAACATGCGTGCGGTCCACGACGATCTTGGTGCCTTCAAGCCCAAGCTTTTCGACGTTGCCGACAATGCCAACCGCCGAAATCACGCGGTCGATCGTGATGGTTTCTTTCTTGCCGCCTACCTCGATCTCAACCGTCACATCCTTGTCGGACTTTTTCAGCGGGCCAAGCTTCGCACCGGTGAGGATTTTCATCCCCTGCTTCTCGAACGCCGTGCGTGCGAGCTTGCTGATGTCCTCATCTTCAACTGGAAGCACGCGATCGGCCACCTCAACCAGCGTCACCTCGGACCCCATGTTGCGGTAGAATGACGCAAACTCCGTGCCGATGGCACCAGAACCAATCACCAGCAGGCGCTTGGGCAACTCATCGGGCACCAACGCCTCACGGTAGGACCACACGAACTTGCCGTCAGGCTCCAGTCCCGGCAGCACACGCGCACGCGCGCCGGTCGCGAGAATGACGTGCGGCGCTTTCAGCGTGACGGACTTTCCATCCTTAAGCGCCACCTCAACCTTGCGCTTCTTGCCCTCAACGCCGGCCAGTTTGCCGAAACCGTCGAACACCGGCACCTTGGCCTTCTTGAGCAGATGAGCCACACCACTGGAAAGCTGCTTGGAGACAGCCCGCGACCGTCCGATCACTTTGCCAAAATCGAAACGCGGGTTGTCTACAGTAAACCCGAACTGGCCCAGATCGTGCAGCAGGTGGTTGATCTCGGAAGCCCGCAGCAAAGCCTTCGTCGGAATGCAGCCCCAGTTCAGACAGATGCCACCCAGATGGTTGGCCTCCACGACCGCCACCGAAAGCTTGAGTTGGGCTGCGCGCAACGCCGCCACGTAGCCGCCGGGACCGCCTCCCACAACAATCAGATCAAAATCGGTGGTGCTCATATTCAATGTCCTGATCGATGGCTTCGGACGCGGACTGCCGCATGACAGTCCGCGCAGGAGAGGTCAGATGACGAGAGTGATCGGATTTTCCACCACGTCGCGGAACGCTTTCGTCCACTGGGCGGCCAGAGCGCCGTCAATCGCGCGATGATCGACCGACAACGTGGTCGTCATCACCGTGCCAACACCCAGAGAACCATCGGCCTTCACGACAGGACGTTTCTCACCCGCCGCGATGGCCAGAATGGCGGCCTGCGGCGGATTGATGATGGCCGAGAACGAACTCACGCCGAACATCCCCATGTTGGAGACCGAGAACGATCCACCCTGAAACTCTTCCGGCTTGAGCTTGCCCGCACGCGCCCGCTTGGCCAGATCCTTCATCTCCACACTGATCTCGCGCAGGGATTTCCGGTCCGCCTGTCGGATGATCGGGGTAATGAGCCCATCGGGGATCGACACAGCCACCGAGATGTCCACGTCGTTGTATTCAAGGATCGCGTCATCGGTGAAGGAGACGTTCACGCCCTTTACACGACGCAGCGTGACCGCAGCGGCTTTGATCAGCATGTCGTTGACCGACAGCTTGAAAGCGTCCGGCCCTTCTTCTGGAGACGCCGCATTAAGCTGTGTCCTCAGCGCCAGCAACGCATCAAGCTGCACGTCCACCGACACATAGAAATGCGGAATCGTGCTCTTGGATTCCGACAGACGCCGCGCGATGACCTTGCGCATCGTGGACAGTGGATGCGCCGTCGTGCCGCCCACAGGGGCCGCACTGGCCATCGCCTGCGCAGGCCCAGCCGATTTCGCGGCCTCTACATCCTTTTTTACGATGCGCCCATGCGGACCGGTCCCCTTTATGGTGGTCAGGTCCAGACCAGCGTCCTTCGCGATACGCTTTGCCAACGGAGACGCGAAGACTCGCGTGCCTTTGTTAACGGCAGGCGCGGAAGTTTGGGCCGCCAAAGGAGCTGGCATGGCTGTGACGGGAGCCGCGGCTTTGGACGAAGATGGCGCCTCATTAGGTTGCGCCGAAGATGCCTCCGGCACCGCCTCACCTTCCTCCACCAGCACCGCAATCGGCGTATTCACCGCCACACCTTCGGTGCCTTCAGGGACAAAGATGCGGCCAAGAACGCCCTCGTCCACGGCCTCGACTTCCATCGTGGCCTTGTCCGTTTCGATCTCGGCGATCACGTCACCCGACGCAATCTTTTCGCCTTCTTTCTTGAGCCAACGCGCCAGTTTGCCTTCCGTCATCGTCGGAGACAGGGCGGGCATCAGGATTTCGATAGCCATTGCTGCCTGCTCCTCAGACGATCTTGGCCACGGCCTCAACAACCCATTCGGGCTGCGGCAGCGCCAGCTTTTCCAGATTGGCCGCGAACGGCATCGGTACGTCCACACCCGTCACGCGCACAGGAGGCGCATCCAGCCAGTCAAAGGCGTGCTCAATCACCTGCATCGCCACTTCCGCGCCAATGCCGGCAAACGGCCAGCCTTCTTCGACCGTCACCAGACGGCTTGTCTTCTTCACGCTTTCCACAATGGTCGCGGTGTCCAGCGGACGCAGAGTGCGCAGATTGATGACTTCCGCCTCGATCCCCTTCTGCGCCAGAAGATCGGCCGCCGCCAACGCCGTGCCAACGCTGATCGAGAACGCCACAATGGTCACATCCTTGCCCGCCCGCTCGATCTTCGCCTTGCCGATGGGAAGGATAAACTCCTCATCCACGGGACAGGAGAACTTCTGACCGTAGAGAATCTCGTTCTCAAGGAAGACCACGGGGTTCGGATCGCGGATGGCCGCCCGAAGAAGACCCTTCGCATCCGCAGATGACCATGGCGCGACAACCTTCAGACCCGGCACATGCGCGTACCAGCTACCATAACACTGCGAATGCTGGGCACCCACGCGCGAAGCCGGACCGTTGGGGCCACGGAACACGATGGGGCAGCCCATCTGGCCACCGGACATGTAAAGCGTCTTGGCGGCCGAGTTGATGATGTGGTCGATCGCCTGCATCGAAAAGTTCATGGTCATGAACTCAACGATGGGTTTGAGACCTGTCAGCGCCGCACCCACGGCCATACCAGTGAAACCATGCTCCGTGATGGGCATGTCCATCACACGCTTCTCACCGAACTCGTCCAGCAGGCCCTGAGAGACCTTATAAGCGCCCTGATACTGACCGACTTCCTCACCAATCAGGAACACATCCTGATCGCGCCGCAGTTCCGCCGCCATGGCGTCACGCAGCGCCTCGCGCACGGTGATCTCGGACGTCTCCCCCCAGTCTTTCTCCGGCTCGGGAGCAGACAGTGGGGCCGGTGCCGTGGGAACCGCCGTTCTTGCGGCACCTGCGGAGGCTTCTTCACGCGCTCCCTCTGCGGCAGGTGCGCTTGGAGAAATGTTTCCCTCCGGCACAGCCTCACCTTCTTCCACCAGCACGGCAATCGGCGTGTTCACCGCCACACCCTCGGTGCCTTCCGGCACAAGGATGCGACCGATAATGCCCTCGTCCACAGCCTCGACTTCCATCGTGGCCTTGTCCGTTTCGATTTCGGCAATCACGTCACCGGAGGACACCTTGTCCCCATCCTTCTTGAGCCAGCGGGCAAGCTTGCCTTCCGTCATGGTGGGCGAGAGGGCCGGCATCAGGATTTCGGTAGCCATCCGAGTTATTCTCCCACCAGGACGTCAGTATACAGTTCGGACGGATCAGGCTCCGGCGAGGTCTTGGCGAACTCTGTGGCGTCGGCCACCACGGCTTTCACCTTGTCCTCAACCGCCTTGAAGGCCGCCTCGTCCACACCCGCTTCTGTCAGCAACTTGCGAACGTGCTCAATCGGATCGCGCGTCTGGCGGATTTCATCCACTTCGCTACGCTGACGATATTTCGCCGGATCGGACATCGAATGTCCGCGGTACCGATACGTGGACATTTCCAGCAGATACGGTCCCTTGCCTTCCCGGCAATGCGTGATGGCTTCCTGCGCTGCGGCATACACCGCCTCAACATCCATGCCATCCACCTGCTTGCCCGGGATGCCCCATGGCTCTCCGTTGCGCCACAGTTCCTTGGAAGCGGACGCGCGTTCGACGCTCGTGCCCATGCCGTAACGGTTGTTCTCAATGATGAACACACACGGTAGCTTGTGCAGAGCCGCGATGTTGAAGCTCTCGTACACCTGCCCCTGATTGGAGGCGCCCTCACCAAAATAGGTCAGGGAGACTTCGTCCGTCCCGCGATACCAGTTGGCGAATGCCAGTCCGAGGCCAAGTGCTACCTGCGCTCCGACGATGCCATGGCCGCCGTAGAAGTTCTTCTCACGCGAGAACATGTGCATCGAGCCACCCTTACCGTGGGAATAGCCCGTCTCGCGCCCTGTGAGTTCGGCCATCACGCCGCGCGGGTCCATGCCGGCAGCCAGCATCTGGCCATGATCGCGGTAGGAGGTGATGACTTTGTCGCCGGGTTTCTGGGCCAACTCAATGCCCACAACCACGGCTTCCTGACCGATATAGAGGTGGCAGAACCCACCGATCAGTCCCATGCCGTAAAGCTGGCCTGCCTTTTCCTCGAAACGGCGGATCAGAAGCATGTCGTAATACGCCTGCTTCAACTGATCCGTCGTCAGCCCCGGATCGTTCCGGCCTGCGCCAGGCACCTTGCTTTCGTCCATGAGACCGCGCTCCATTCAAACACACATCAACACGAAGGGCTGCATCCATCCCGGATCGTGCAGCCCTTTCGCCAGAATTCTCACTTGTGGGCCGCCGGAGCTTCGAACGCTCCCGAGCGACCTCCGGTTTTCGAAACGAGACAGATGCCCCCAATCCGCATTTCACGATCGAGTGCCTTGCACATGTCGTAAAGCGTCAGGGCGCAGACACTTACAGCCGTGAGCGCTTCCATCTCCACCCCAGTCGGCCCCGTCGTCTTCGCGGTCGCTTCGATCACGAAACCTTCCGTATCAGATTCGATCGTAACCACAAGAGATGTAAGGGCAATCGGGTGACAGAGCGGGATCAGGTCGGAGGTTTTCTTGCCAGCCATGATCCCGGCAATCCGGGCCGTGGCCAGAACATCGCCCTTCGGCATGTCGCCGCGCGTGATGCGTTCGATCACAAAGGCCGCCATGTCGATGCGCCCGCGCGCCACCGCGACACGCGCAGTGTCAGCCTTGGCCGACACATCGACCATTACCGCACGCCCCTGCGCGTCGAGATGCGTAAAGCCATCGGCGTTTTCGATGGGCTGCCCGGTCTGCACTGCGGTCATCCCGCGCTGGTGGCCTCATTGCCCGTTGCCGGTTGAGGAGCGGTTTCCTTGCCCAGAAGGATTTTCAATCCTTCCCCCGGATCGGCATTGCGCAGCAGCGATTCACCCACAAGGAAACCGCTCGCACCCACTTCGGAGAGACGCACAATGTCCTGATGCGTCTTGATTCCGCTCTCGGAAACGATGATCCGGTCAGGGGGAACCAGTGGCGCAAGCTTCACCGTCGTCTCCAGATCGGTCTTCAACGTCTTGAGATCGCGATTGTTGATGCCAATCAGCGAGGCATCCAGCACCAGCGCCCGGTTCAACTCCTCTTCCGAGTGAACCTCCACCAGCACATCCATATCGAGACCCTTGGCGTGGTCGACAAGCGAAGCCGCTTCCTCATCGCTCAGGATCGCCATGATGAGCAGGATGCAGTCCGCGCCGATCAGACGGCTCTCATAAACCTGCCATGGATCGATGATGAAATCCTTGCGCAGAACCGGCAATGAGCAGGCATTGCGCGCCGCCACCAAATCCTCATTCGTGCCATGAAAGCAGGAGCTTTCCGTCAGCACGGACAGGCAGGCCGCCCCCGCCGCTTCATAGGATTTGGCAATCGCCACAGGATCGTAGGGATCGCGCAGCAGACCGGCCGAAGGCGAGGCCTTCTTGATCTCGGCAATCAACCCCGGCACGAGATCGGCCGTCTTTTCCTTCAGCGCACGTCCGAAACCACGTGGCGTAAACTCGGCTTCGCGGGCCTTGGCGGTGATGTCACGCAGACTGAGCAACGTCGAACGATGTCCGACCTCCACCCGCGTGCGCGCCACGATCCGGTCAAGGACATCACGCTGGGTTTCACCAGTTTCTGCCGCCGGAGCCGCAACCGGCGCTTCGGTGGACGTCTGATCCGATGTCTCGTTCATCATGTCTCCGTCTCGCAAATTCGATTGAATGAAGCAGCCTGCCCACATTCCGCCCATTTCGGACGACACGCACCCACCGACCCCGCGAAGTTCATTGCACGCTGCCCTCGCGTGCCCTTTCGAGCACGGCAAGAGCGTCACCTCCGTCGATGGCCTGCGCGGCCATACCGACCAGTTCCAGCAAAGCTGTCGGGTGAATGGCTCCAGCCTGAACCGCTTCACCTCGCCCCGCTACATGCATGGCGCACGCAGCATTGAGGAGCACTGTATCACGATACGCTCCCCGTGAACCACGAAGAAGCGCATTGAGGGCCGCGGCATTCTCAACCGGCCCACCGCCCGCAATGGCTGAGATCGGCGCACGCTGGAAACCCGCCATCTCAGGCTCCAGAACAAGCTGGTAGCGCTGACCGTTTTCCAGAGCTTCGATCCGTGTCGGACCGGCCAGCGTCACCTCGTCCACGAAACCATCCGCTTCTTCGTCGAGTTCACCGCATACCGCCCAGACCCGTTGAGAGCCCAGTTTCGCCAGCGTATCCACGATAGGCGCCAGCCAGCGCACATCCGGCACGCCGACAAGCTGATGCGTCACGCGCGCGGGATTGGCGAGCGGACCGATCAGGTTGAACAGGGTCCGCACCCCGAGCGCACGCCGCACGGCCGCTGCGTGACGCATGGCGGGATGGTGGTTGGGAGCGGCAAGAAAGGCCAGCCGTCGGTCGCGTAGATCCGCGCCCAGCGTGGCCACATCGTCTTTCAACGGCACTCCCAGCGCACCGAGCACATCGGACGCCCCGGATTTCGAGGACAACGCACGATTGCCATGCTTGGCCACCGGCACATCCAGAGCGGCCAGAACGAACGAGACCGCCGTGGAGACATTGAGGGTTCCGTGCCCGTCGCCCCCGGTGCCGCACACATCGATCGCATCGGCGGGCGGATTCTCCAGCGCCTTCATGCGGGCGCGTACAGCTTTCACCGCGCCGAGAAGTTCATCCGGACTTTCGCCACGCATCCGCAGCGCCATGAGAAAACCCGCAATCTGCGACTCACTGACATGCCCATCCATGATGAGACCGAAAGCCGCTTCAGCTTCATCCGCCGTCAGCGGAGCGCCCGTGACGACGCGCGCAAGAACCGCGCGGAAGGACGTGTCTTCCGTTCCCTCAGGCCGCACGACGACCCTCATTCCACTCGCGCGCAAGCGTCAGGAAATTCTTCAGGATTTCGTGACCACATTCGGACGCAATGCTCTCGGGATGAAACTGCACCCCATGAACCGGAAACTGCCGATGCTGGAGACCCATGATCAGGCCATCATCCGTCCATGCCGTACGGTGCAACACATCCGGCAGGGTGTCCGCTTCCACAATCAGACTGTGATACCGCGTGGCCATCAGCGGGTCCGGCAGACCCGAGAACACTCCGGTGTTCGTGTGGTGAATGGCGCTGACCTTGCCGTGCACCGGCATGGGCGCACGGCCCACTTTGCCGCCATAGACCTGCCCGATGGCCTGATGTCCAAGACACACACCAAAAATCGGGGTGGTCGATCCAAGAGCACGTATCACATCGCAGCAGATCCCCGCTTCATCCGGGGAGCATGGACCGGGTGAGAGCACGATGGCTTCAGGCGCGCGCGCAACAACGTCATTCACGCTCAGCGCGTCGTTGCGGTGAACCTCGCACTCTTCGCCCAACTCCCCGAAATAATGCACGAGGTTGAAGGTGAAGCTGTCGTAGTTGTCGATCAGAAGGATCATGGCAGCATGATGACGCTGCAACGGGTTTCGGTCAAACCTTCGCGAGAAAGGCACGAAAAACCGCCGCTTACGCCTCCTTCTTTTTGAGGACAGCGGCAAAGAACCCGTCCGTTCCGTTGACCGCCGGCGTGAGTGAGAACATCGGTGCACCGCGCAGGGTTTCCGGCAGTTCCTCGCTTTCGGGCAACACAGCCTCGAATTCAGGGTGTCGTTCGAGGAACGCCGTGATCTGGGAACGATTCTCAGCGTCCAGAATCGAACAGGTCGCATAGACCATTCGCCCACCCGGCCGCACGAGCGCACTGGCTCGATCGAGAATCTCCGCCTGCTTCACCACCAGTTCCGAAAGGTCCGTCTCACGCAACCGCACCCGCGCGTCCGGATTGCGCCGCCACGTTCCCGTGCCCGAACACGGTGCATCGACCAGCACACGATCGAAGGATCCCGCACGACGCTTGGCCCATTTATCGCCTGCAATAAACAGATGCCGCTCAACATTGTGCACGCCTGCCCGACGCAGACGCTTCACCGCCCCATCCAGACGTGGCGCGGACACATCGCACGCCACGATATGCCCCCGATTCTGCATGGTCATGGCAATGGCGAGCGTCTTGCCTCCTGCTCCAGCACAATAGTCCAGAACACGCATTTCAGGCGCAGCCCCCAGCATGGCCACGACAAGCTGCGATCCTTCGTCCTGAATTTCCACAAGCCCATCGCGGAACGCCACACTTGACGTTACCGGCAGCCGGGAAGGCAGACGTAGCCCCCAAGGCGACAACGCGGTCGGTTCTGGATGCAGTCCATCGCGTGCCAGCGCCTTGCACGCCGCCGCTCTGTCGGTCCGCAGCGTGTTGATCCGAAGATCCAGCGACGCCTCACCGCTCATGGCGGCAAGTTCCTCTTCCACATGCTCCCCGAATGTTGCTTCCAGATGCGGAAGCAGCCAGTCGGGAATCTCCAGCCTTACGGCACGTGGAAGGGTTTGCTCATCGGGGATATCCCGTGCCAGCACGTCCACCGTGTGCCGTTCGTCCCGGTCCAATGCCCCGGGTGCGAAACGTCCCTCCACGAAGGCCTGCGCGACATCGCCCGCTGTCATACCTCCCGCAATCTGCCGCGCTGCAACACGAAGGCGCGGCGTCGCGTCTCCACCTGCCTGCGCAATCCACCACTCCGTTCGCCGCCAGTGGCGCAACACGTCCCACACGATGGCGGAGATGGCGCGACGGTCTCCCCCGCCGATATAACGGCGTTCACGAAAGAAACTGTTGGCAGTGGCGTCGGCGGGTCGACGCGGCGCTGCGTCCATTTCCGCCAAAAGATCGATCGCGGCAGCAAGCCGGGCAGACGGCGTCATGAAATATTCCGGATTCTGTGGGGCCGATGAGCGCAACAGGCAGAGGCTACGCGCCTCTGCCTTCTCACCTCAGTCGCGACGATAGTTCGGGGCCTCACGGGTGATGGACACGTCATGGACATGACTCTCACGCAGCCCCGCGTTGGTAATGCGACGAAAGCGCGATTTCGTCTGAAGATCGGCAACCGTGGCCGAGCCCGTATAACCCATGCCCGCTTTCAGGCCGCCGACCAACTGATGCACGACGGCCGCCATGGTGCCCTTGTAAGGCACGCGCCCTTCGATGCCTTCGGGCACCATTTTCTGCGCGTCACGCACATCCTGCTGGAAGTAACGATCCGCCGAACCACGCGCCATGGCGCCAAGGCTGCCCATGCCGCGATAGGATTTGTAGGAACGTCCTTCGTAAAGGAACACCTCGCCCGGTGCCTCTTCGGTGCCTGCCAGCAGCGAGCCGACCATCACCACATCACCACCGGCGGCAATCGCTTTCACCAGATCACCCGAAGTGCGCACGCCCCCATCGGCAATGGCTGGCACATTCAGTTCATGACATGCGGCGGACGTCTCCAGCACGGCGGAGAACTGCGGCACACCCACACCGGCCACGACGCGCGTGGTGCAGATGGAGCCGGGACCAATTCCCACCTTCACGCCATCCGCACCGACATCGATCAGCGCGCGCGCCGCTTCCGGCGTCGCCACGTTGCCCGCGATGATCTGCACTTCCGCGTTGAACGCTTTCACGCGCTCGACAGCCCGCAACACGCCTGAGGAATGGCCGTGCGCCGTATCGATCACCAGCACGTCCACGCCCGCTTCAATGAGCAGTTTGGCGCGATTGAAACCGTCATCCCCCACGCCCGTAGCGGCGGCACAACGCAGACGCCCCATGCCGTCCTTGATGGCCAGCGGGTGCGCCACCGCCTTGTCCATATCCTTGACGGTCACGATGCCCACGCACCGACCCGCATCGTCCACGACCAGCAGCTTTTCAATGCGGTGCTTGTGCAGAAGCTGACGCGCCACATTGGCGTCCGCGCCATGACGAACCGTGACGAGATTGTCCTTCGTCATCAGTTCACTGACCTTCTGGTTCGGGTCATTGGCGAAGCGCACATCACGGTTGGTCAGGATGCCGATCAGTTTCTGCGAGGACGGCTCCACAACCGGCAGGCCGCTGATGCCGTGGTGCTGCATGATGGCGCGCACCTCGGCCAGCGTCTGCTCGGGGCCGACCGTCACCGGGTTGACCACCATGCCGGATTCGAAGCGCTTGACGCGGCGGACCTGCTCGGCCTGCTCGGCGGGATCGAGATTCTTGTGAATGACACCAAGGCCACCCTGCTGCGCCATCGCAATCGCCATGGCGTATTCGGTCACGGTGTCCATCGCGGCGGAGACGAGCGGAATGTTGAGGTCGATGGAACGCGTCAGGCGCGTACGCGTATCGGCGTGGGCGGGCAGCACATCGGATGCCGCCGGGACGAGCAGGACGTCATCGAAAGCGAGGGCGTCTGAGATGCAATCGTAGAGCGAAGGTGTGGAAGCCATGACGCGGGGAACCCTCAAATGCTGCGTTCTGCGGGCATCCCGAGTTCAAGCATGAGCAAGGCGTTGAATCTGCCGACAGACGCCCTCTCTCCGTTTGCAAAAAGCATCCGGTTTTCGAAGGACTGAGACCGTCGTGGCAGTGAGCCTCGGGTTCCCGACCGTTGGCGGCTCCTCATAAGCACTCGAACGCACCCTGACAAGTACAACTCGTGCCTCTGCTTACGCCTCTGCCCGCCGTCCGCTTTTTTCAGGCAGATTTGTCCTTCGCTGCTGTGCCACACTATCCGTCGGACGCATTCCGTGGAAAAACGGTGCACCACCAAAACAAGGGCCAACCCAACGGGCGGAGAAACCGGCGTGACCCTTCTGCATCATCACAGGAATCGGCGGGACGAACCCACCCTCCCTTCCGACCGGCCCGACGCATTGCTCGCCGTCGTGCTCGACTGTGCCCTCGACCCCGCGACAGATGCGCACCCCGAACGCAGAAAGGATCGCGAACAAGCGATCCTCGATCTGTGCCAGACCGCGCATTTCCGTCCCCATGGCCTGACCGGCCCCTTCATTCTGCACATCGCCGTCAGCGGCAATTCCGGGCTTGTGTTCGACATCCGCACCGAGGAAGACGTAGCACTGCATGCGCAGGGGATTTCCCTCACACCGTTTCGAAGCCTCATCAAGGACTATGCCCTGATGATCGAGAGCTTCGAGGCAGCCATGGAGGAAGGCAACCGGGCAAAAGTGCAGGCCATCGACATGGGGCGCCGGGGCATCCATGACGAAGCCGCCGATCTTCTGATCGAACGACTGTCCGGTAAGATCGCTCTGGACCGCCCCACTGCACGGCGCATCTTCACGCTGGTCTGCCTGCTGGCCAGCCGCAACTGACCCATTCGGAGACGACTGACCGCATCATGGTCGAACACAACAGCCTGACGCCTTCGTCACACAGCCCCTGGTTCCCTCTCGTCATGCGGATGGATGAGGCGGCTTGCGCACTGGTCGTAGGCGGCGGTACCGTGGCCGCCAACAAGGCCGCCCTGCTGCTGGCCACCGACGCCCGGCTGACCGTCCTTTCCCCCACGCTGTGCCCAGAACTGACCCAGCATGCCCTCAATGGACGCATCCATCATGTTGCGAAGGGCGCAACACCGGAACTGGTGGCCGAACACGCACGTCATTGCCGCGTAGTCTTCGCCGCCACGGACGATCGGGCAATCAACCGCATGGTCGCGGCCACGGCCTGCGAACTGAATGTGCCAGTCTGCGCGGTGGACGATCCGGAGCCCTCCACCTTCATCACTCCCGCCATCGTGCGACGTGGTTCCGTGCAGGTCGCCATTTCCACGTCGGGAGCAGCCCCGGTTCTGGCCCGCCGTCTGCGTGAACAGATAGAAGCGCTCCTGCCTGCCGGGTTGGATCGGCTCGCCCGATTCATGCAGGGCGCTCGCGAGATGGTGGGCGCGCGCCACCCCACCCCTGACACCCGCCGCCGCGTCTGGGAGCGCTTTCTCGACGGTAAGGGCGCGGAACAGGCGCTGGCGGGTGAAGACGACGCCGCGCGCGCCACGCTGGAGCGACTGGCGGGCGAGGATACGGGCGGCGGCGAAGTCTGGATCGTGGGTGCGGGACCGGGCAACCCGGATCTTCTCACCCTTGGCGCACTCAGGCTAATGCAGAACGCCGACAGCGTGCTGTATGACCACCTGCTTCCCGCTGACATCCTCGACCGCGTGCGCCGCGATGCCGAGCGTATCTTCGTAGGCAAGCAGCGCAACAATCACGCCCTGCCCCAGCCTTCCATCAATGACGAACTGATCCGCCGCGCCAAGGCGGGCGAGCGGGTGCTGCGTCTTAAGGGGGGCGATCCGTTCATCTTCGGACGTGGTGGCGAGGAAATCGAAGCTCTGATGGAAGCAGGCGTGCCGTTTCGCGTCATACCCGGCATTTCAGCCGCCAATGGCTGCGCGGCGGCGGCGGGGATTCCGCTGACGCACCGCGACTGCGCCCAGTCCTGCCTGTTTCTGACAGGCCACGCCCGAGCGGACGGCACACTGGACCTGCCATGGCACACCATTGCCCAGCGCGGACAGACCGTCGTGATCTATATGGGCCTCGGTGGCGTGGAGAGTCTGTGCTCACGCCTGGTCGAACACGGCCTTCCCCCCGAATGGCCCGCAGCCATGGTCGAACACGGCACACGACCGGATCAACGGGTCATCACGGCGGATCTCGCCACACTGACCGCAAAGGTTACGGAAGAGAACTTCCGCAGTCCCGCGCTCATTATTGTGGGCGAGGTGGTGAAGCACCGGGTCATTTCATCCAATTCTCCCGAGGCATGACGAAAAGAGCAGTGCGCATCATCATCTTGCCACTGGTCCGATCACGACATCTCGCGGTATAGCGAGGCCATGCTTTCACTTTCCTTCCTTGGCGCTCTTCTGCAGGTCGTCCTGATCGACATAACCCTTGCCGGAGACAACGCCGTCGTTGTCGGTCTGGCTGTCCGGCGTCTGGAGGGAAAACAGAGACGCATCGCGGTTTTCGTCGGTGTCGCGGCCGCCGCCCTCATCCGTCTCGGACTGGCGCTGGTGGCGACCCAATTGCTCGGCATCATCGGCCTGCGACTGGCGGGTGGATTGCTGCTGCTCTGGGTCTGCTGGAAGATGTACCGGGAACTGCGCACTCCCGATACGCATGCCGAAGATGGCGGCACGGCCCCCGGCGGTCTGTGGCCCGCCATCGGACGGATTATCGTGGCCGATCTTTCCATGAGCCTCGACAATGTGCTGGCCGTTGCCGGTGCGGCGGGTGAGCACATGGAGGTTCTGGTCGCGGGGCTTGCCATTTCCATCCTGCTCATGGCCTTTGCCGCCACGATCATCGCCCGACTGCTCGATCGCTATCGCTGGATTGCGTGGATCGGTCTGCTCGTGGTGTTCGGCGTGGCCATCGAACTGATCTTCAATGGCGGCAGCGAAGTTCTTTCTCATGTGGGATAATACCACGGAATGAAGCCCAGCCGTCGCAGCCTCGCCCTCACCTGCGTTCTCACACTCTCCGCGTGTGCCCCATCGAGCGCAACCAGTACCGCGCCTCCGCAAACGTGGCCGCAGCCTCAACAGGCGGCAGCAAAGGGGCCGGTCGATGACGTGGCGGCCCGCCTGACCACGTGGCTGCGTCTTGTTGGGCCGAATGCGTCCACCATTCCCGCCCGTGATTACGCCAACTTTCTCACCACCCGCCCGGTGTGGCCGCGCTGGGCTGTCATACGCGCCCGCTATGAACATGCGCTTGTCAACGAGCCAGACGACAGTGTGGCAGCCGATCTCTGCCGGGCCGAACCACCAAAGACAGCCCCTGCCCTGCTGCGCTGCGTTTCCATTGCCGGTGGCATGGACGCCTTTCGCGAGGCCGGGCGCGCGGCGTGGCGCAATGGTAATGACGGTCCACAGGACGCGGCCGCTGTCAAAGACACCTTTGGGCCCGCGCTCACAGCAGACGACAACTGGGCACGTTTTCAACGAGAGATCCGCAACGGCCATTTGACAGCGGCCGCAGCCACAATGTCCTCGCTGGACCCGGACAGAGCCGCATTGGCTCAGGCCGAACTGGCCTTTCGGCGCAACGATTCCACCGCCGAATCCCTTCTCGCTGCTGTGCCTGAGCGTTACGCGGACGATTCCTCCCTCATCCTTGCCCATGCGCGTTGGTTGGCGAAAAACCAGCGCCTCGACGATGCGCTCGCGCTGTGGAAACAGCGGGGTTTCGATGCCGAGAGCCGCGCTGCCCCTGCGGAACAGGGGCATTTCTGGCGCGAGCGGGACGCGCTGGCGCGTGCACTTCTGGCGCAAAATCGTCCCGGCGATGCGCTCACAATGGCGAATGACCCAACGCACATCGAAGGACGCCAACGCTCGGATTCGGCTTTTCTCAGCGGATGGATCGCCTTGCGGGCGCTGCATGACCCGCAACAGGCGGACAGCTTTTTCCGCGAGCTAGCGGCCTCGCCTTCTCTGAACACTCATGCTGGCGGCTTTTACTGGCTGGGTCGGGCACGCTTAGAAGCCAACGATATGGCAGCGGCCCGTGCCGACTGGCAGCAGGCCGCCCTCCAGCCCCAGACATTTTACGGCCAGATGGCGCTCGCCCGTCTGTCGGACAGCGGCAACGCCCTGCTCGCACCCGCCCGGGTGCCGGACGCGCTGCAATCTGCCATTCGCCAGTGGTTCGCCGCAGAAGCCCATAACGAGCACGATCCCACAGCCGTATCCGTGCGGCTGGATGGCAGCGACCTCGCCCGTGCGGCCCAGATTCTCGTGTCATGGAACGACCGCACGCACGCTCGCGACTTTCTACGCGTATTGTTCGTGCAGGACACCGACCCGCAAGATCGGGAAGCTCTGGCTGTACTCGCCCAGCGTGTCGGCCTGCCCGACATCGGCGTGAGTGTCGCCCGCGCCGCGAGCCGCACCGGTACGGCTTTGCCCGATTATGGCTGGCCCGCGCCCTATCGGCCTCCCGGCAGCACGCTGCCCGATGGGTTGGTGCCCTCGCTCATGCGGCAGGAAAGCAATTTCGATCCGGATGCCGTCAGTCCGTCCAATGCCATCGGTCTCATGCAGCTTCTACCGGCTACGGCACAGGAAACGGCGCACAGTATAGGACTGGGGCCGGTCAGTATTGCCGCGTTGCACGATCCCGGCCTCAACATGCAACTCGGCACGGCCTATCTCTCGAAGGTCGCGACCCGATTCGATGGTGTCGTGCCTTACGCTGCGGCAGGCTATAACGCAGGACCGCACCGCGTCTCCCAATGGCTGGAAGAGCGAGGCGATCCGGCTCGGACCGGCGCGGATCAGGATACTCTGATCGACTGGATCGAACAGATCCCCACCGAGGAGACACGCAACTACGTCAAGCGTGTGTGGGAAGGCATCGCCGTCTACGCCAGCCGCCCGAAAGGCTGACCCCGCTCCTTCTGCCCCATAACCGAACAGGACATCATCGCCAACATGACTGACGAGCAACCCACCCGGACCGGCGCCAGCAAGCGCCCCTCTCCCGAAGGTGCCTCGCCCGCCATGGCGCAATGGTTTGCGCTGAAAAACGAAAACCCTGAATTTCTCCTCTTCTTTCGAATGGGCGATTTCTACGAACTGTTCTTTGATGACGCGACGGCTGCGGCCTCGGCGCTCGACATCGCCCTGACGGCACGCGGTTCGCATGGTGGAGAGCCGATCCCCATGTGCGGCGTGCCGGTTGGTGCGGCGCAGGCCTATCTCTCCCGCCTCATCCGGCGTGGCTTTCGGGTCGCTGTCGCGGAACAGACCGCCACTCCACCCTCCAAAATGAAGGGAAAGGGCAAGGTTGCCGCTCAGAAGGGTCCGCTACCGCGCGCCGTCGTCCGCCTGATCACGCCCGGCACCCTGACCGAAGATGAACTTCTGGAACCCGGTCGCTCCAATCTCCTGCTGGCGCTGGTGGCCGAACCGTCACGACGCGGCTTGCCGGAATGGGGCGCGGCATGGATCGACATCTCTACTGGCCAGTTCGAGACCGCCCGCTGCACGGATGCGGAACTGGGGCATCTGCTGGCGCGGCTGGACCCCGCCGAGATCCTTGCCCCGCCAGACCGTGATCTGGGTGAATACGATCTTCGCCGTACGCCGGGCGAACCGCCCTCCTCCCCGGACACGGCACGGGCACGGCTGGCGGAGAGCTTTCATGTCGCCAGCCTCGACGCTTTCGGCACCTTCAGCGATGCCGAAACCACCGCCGCTCTCATGGCCGTGGACTACGTAAAGCGCTCACAGGCGGGCGCCATGCCGCGGCTTACGCCGCCCATGCCGCAGGAGGATCAGGACACGCTGGGTCTCGACCCGGCAACCCGCGCGAGCCTCGATCTACTCCGCGCTCGTGACGGGGGCACCGAACACACTCTGTTCGCCACCGTGAACCGCACCAGCACGGCCGCTGGCGCGCGGATGCTCGCTTCATGGATTGCGGCTCCGCTCACAAATCCAGCGCGGATTGCCGCACGTCAGGCCTGTTGGGACTGGCTGCGCCATGACAGCGTGCGAGCGGAAAATCTTCGCACGATCCTGCGAAGCGCCCCCGATATCGACCGTGCCTTGGGGCGCCTGTCCGTGGGCCGTGGCCAACCGCGCGATCTCGGCGCACTGCGCGATGGCATCGCCGCCGCTCACCTTGCCGACACGGAACTCGCCCGAATCAACGGCAGTGAGGAAAAACGACCGGACCTGATCGAGCGCGTTCTTGAGGACTTGCAGGAATGCGCCGCCCTGCATGACGAACTCAACGACGCGCTTGCCGATGAATTACCGGCCCGACTGGAAGATGGCGGCGTCATTGCCGCGGGCTACGATGAAGAACTCGACACACATCGCACGCTGCGTGACGATTCGCGCCGGATCATCGCCTCTCTACAGGCCGATTATGGTGAGCGGTTCGGCATAACCAGCCTGAAAATCCGGCATCACGCCCAGCTTGGTTATGTCATCGAGGTGCCGGCTGCCGTGGGCACCCGTCTGCGCTCCCGCGAAGATCTTCAATTCCGTCAGGGCACGGCCAGCCTCGCGCGTTTCGCCACCGAGGAACTCTCGGAGCTGGATGCTGAAATTACCGCCGCTGCGGAATGTGCCGCAACACGTGAACGTCAGGTTTTCGCAGCGCTTGTCGCCCGCGCTCTGGATGACGACAAGCTGCCAGCGCTCGCCCGCGCGGTGGCGCTGACCGATGTCATCCGCTCCTGCGCCTCTCTCGCGGCAGGCGAGACATGGTGCCGACCGGTGGTGGACGAAAGCGAGGCGTTCGAACTCGTCGCCTGCCGCCATCCCGTTGTGGAAGCGGCCCTTGGTTCTGGCGTGCGCTTTGCGGCTAACAGTTGCTCCCTCTCCCCTGAAAAACGCGTGATGCTGCTGACCGGGCCGAACATGGCCGGCAAATCCACCTTCCTGCGACAGAACGCGCTGGCCGTCATTCTCGCACAGGCCGGACTGCCTGTGCCTGCCACCTCGGCCCATCTTGGGACGGTGGACCGGCTTTTCTCACGTGTAGGGGCTGCGGACGATCTGGCGCGGGGTCGCTCGACCTTCATGGTGGAAATGACGGAAACGGCCGCGATCCTCAATCAGGCCGGTCCCCGGTCTCTGGTGGTGGTGGATGAGATCGGGCGCGGCACCTCCACGCTGGACGGTCTTTCGATTGCATGGGCCGTGCTGGAAGCACTTCATTCCAACCTGCGATGCCGTGCCATCTTTGCCACACATTTCCACGAACTTGCCCGGCTGACCGAAAGCCTTCCCCGGCTGTCTCTCCACACCATGGCCGTGCGGGACTGGAAGGGGCAGGTCGTGTTCCTGCACGAAGTCGTGTCCGGCAGCGCCAAACGGAGTTGGGGCGTGCATGTCGCAAAACTTGCCGGCGTTCCCGCTCCCGTGGTGGACCGCGCCTCCCGTCTGCTCAAGGAACTGGAACGTGAGCACACAGCGGGCCCGCAACCACTCCCTCTTTTCGATGCGGCGCCTTCCTCTCAACCGGCACACAACGAACCGTCCGGTGAGGTTCCGATCCCTGACGAGCTGCGCGAAAAACTGGCCGATATCGACCCCGATGACCTCTCACCACGGGAAGCTCTCGCCGCGCTTTACGCTCTGAAAAAAATCGCCACTTGAAGCGAAGGCGCGTTCCGTCGGAGAATGAAAGTTCCGATCCCTCTCTTGCCGAGCCAGACCTGATCGCATGTCCCGTCTCAACGTCGATACCCGTCCCGCAGTTGCAGGCGTTTCTTCTCTCATGTCGGGAGATGAGGCTTTGACGCCGGAAATGCTGAGCGTATCTCTTGGCGAAGCCCTGCAAGCTGCAGGCAAGGACGGCCAACCGCCTACACGCGACGATGCGCTGGCGATTTTCCGCCGCCATCTTGGGCGTTATCAGGCCGATGTGCGCCAGCGTTTCGAGGCGCGGCAGCTACGTGGCGTGCAGGCGGCGAAACTTCTCGCCGCTCATGCCGACGAACTGGTGAAAGCGCTGTTCACGTTCGCCACGCAGGCAACGTCCTGTCCTCCCACTGTTGCCGGTCGCATCTGCATCGCGGCGACAGGTGGCTACGGCAAAGGTCTGCTCGCACCGTTCAGTGACATTGATCTGCTCTTCCTCACCCCCGAGGAACCCTCTCCCCCCATGCTCACGCTGGTGGAGTATATCCTTTATTTCCTGTGGGATCTTGGCCTGAAAGTCGGCCATGCTACCCGCTCGATCAATGATTGCATCGCGCAGGCCGAGCAGGACACGACCGTTCGCACGGCCCTTCTGGACGCCCGGCTGCTGAGCGGCAGCTTCGCCCTGTTTGCCATGTTCGAGGCGCGATTTATCGTCGCCTGCGTGGAGGCCGGCTCCGCGCGCTTCATTGCCGACAAACGCCGCGAGCGTGCCGAACGACATCGCCGGTTCGGTGAAAGCCCCTATCTGGTGGAGCCGAACATCAAAGAAGGGCGCGGCGGTCTGCGTGACATGCAGACGCTCTACTGGATGTGTCGCTATACGTTCGGCACACGCCATGTCTCGGATCTGCTGGCACCCGAATTCACCCGTCTGGGGTTCCTCACGGAACAGGAAGCCGCCCGTGCCCGTAGGTCGTGGGACTTCCTGTGGTCCATTCGCCTGCATCTGCATTACGTCGCAGGACGCGGCGAAGATCGTCTGACATTCGACATGCAGCCCGTGCTTGGCGGTCGCATGGGGTACACGCGCCACGGTCGGCAGAATGGCGTCGAACGCTTCATGCGCCACTATTTCCTGACGGTGCGGGAGGTTATGCGCCTTACGCATGTGCTGGAGCCGACCATCGTGCGCGTGGCCCTTGGTCCTGCCGCCCACGTCATGAAAGCGGACGAAGCCATGCGCGAAGCAGGCTTTACCCTGCTCGATGGCCAGATTCTGGCAGACCGTGGCGTCAGCTTCGAAGCCGATCCCATCAAGATGTTCGAGCTTCTGGACTGGTCCCGCAACCGGCATGTGCCGGTTCATCCGCTTGCCCGTCAGCAGCTCATCCGCTGGGAGCGTCGGGCTTCCACACTTCGCACCAATGCCCGCGCCTCCGAAATTTTCCTCAATCTCTTGTGCGACGAGCGGCCCGGTCCTGCACGCCAGACGCGCCGCCCGCCGCATCTTCGCACCGAACCCAAAGGTGAACTGGCCCGGGTGGAAGAGACGGACCGTCGCCCCGATTATGTCCACTGGCTGCGTGTGCTCAACGAGACCGGGCTGTGGGGCGCGTTGATCCCAGACTGGTCCCGCATTGTCGGACAGATGCAGTTCGACACGTACCACATCTTCACGGTGGACGAGCACACCATCGAGGCGCTGCGTATCCTGCGCTGTGTGGAAGACGGCACAATGGCCGACGAGATTCCCGTCGCCTACGAACTGGCTCGAAATCTCCAGTCCCGTCGTGCGCTCTACATGGCCGTCATGATGCATGACATCGCCAAGGGACGCGGTGGCGATCATTCGGAACTTGGCTCCGAACTGGCGCTGGAACTGTGTCCCCGCCTCGGTCTTTCGGGAGAAGAGACCGAAACCGTGTCGTGGCTCGTGCTGCAGCACCTTCTTCTCAGCCACACAGCCTTCCAGCGCGATATCGACGACCCCAAGACGATCCTTGACGTGGCCGATGTCGTGCAGTCTCCCGAACGACTGCGCCTGCTGCTTTTGCTCACCATCGTGGACATGCGCGCCGTCAGTCCGCGTGTGTGGAATGCGTGGAAAGCCACGCTCCTGCGCGAACTTTACACCCGCGTGGCTGAAGTTCTCGAAGGCGGTCTCGCTACGGCGGAGCGCGACGCGCGCGTCGCTCACAGCAAGTCCATGATGGCCGAGCTTCTGGCCGAAGAAGACGTGACACAAGCTGACATCGACCGCTTTCTCGATCTGGGTTACGCCAGCTACTGGCTGTCTTTCGATCAGGAAACTCTGCTGCGTCACGCCAGCCTGATCCGCGAGGCGGAAGCACGGTCAGCACCCATCGTGATCGAGACCCAGCCGCTGCCGGCGCGCGGCGTCACGGAAGTAACGGTTTATACGCAGGATCATCCCGGCGTCTTTGCCGCCATCGCTGGTGCCATGGCACTGGCGGGCGCGTCCATCGTGGATGCCCGCATCCATACGCTCACGAACGGCATGGCTCTCGATACATTGTGGGTGCAGGATGCATCCGGCGAAGCGTTCGATGAACCTCATCGGCTCGCGCGTCTTTCCGCCATCGCGGAAAAAGCGCTGCGCGGAAAGATCAACATCACGGAAGAAATCGACCGAGCGATCTCGCCCGGACAGCTTCTTTCCCGCACACGCGCGATTCATGTTCCGCCCCGCGTCGTGATCGACAACCGGGCATCCAATTCCCACACTGTCATCGAAATCAACGGACGAGATCGCCCCGGTCTTCTGCATGACGTCGCAAGTGCTTTGAACGATATGCGCCTGCAGATTTCCTCAGCCCATATCACCACTTATGGCGTGCGAGCGGTGGACGTATTCTACGTCAAAGATCTCTCCGGCATGAAAATTACGGACGAAGGACGGCTGGGGCGTATCCGGGAACGTCTGATGACGGGCCTCAAGCGCGTGGAAGAGGCCTTGAACTCCGTATATCGTGAGCCTGAACTTACGGCCGCACAGCCAGAATAACTTCTTTCTTATTCCAAAGACATCAGAGCGCGAGCAATGGGCGCGGATCGAGATATATCCGCACCTCCGGCTTTTTCTTGCGGCCAGCGTTCAGTGACGGCGGCAAAAGCGCCAGATATTCTGTCAGAAGCCCTGATGGCGTGGTGCTCATCGAAAGTATTTCGACAGTCCGTATCCGTTCGACAAACGAAAGGCCGATGAGAGACGCATCCGTGTAATGACGCGCGAGCCGTTCCAGCCCCGGCCGGTACTCCGCCGAGCGCGACAATGTGCTTCCCAATGTCGCCAGATGACGCAACCGTCTGTTCCCGGCTTCGAAAGCGATCAGCAGCGAATCTGGCCAGACAGAAACCGGCCATCGAATGAGAAGATCCTCGCTGACCAGCAGCGCAAACTGCGCGCGCGCCGCCTGTATGGCCGCTGCCTTGAGACGTGCTGCCGGAAGCACATGCAATGAGCAGCGATTGGCAAATTTCACCAGAGACAGAACAGACGCCAGTTCAGCGACATCCAGCCAAGGAACGCAACGTCGCATTTCCCGTTCGACCGGTTTTACCCGCTCGATGGCCGCTTGCGCCTGCGTGCAGAAGCCTTCGAAGCGCCCAAAGATGCTGGCCAGCGCGGTATCACACGCATCGAGAAGGCTCCGCCCCACTCCGCACTCACGAGCCACGGACCGGGCAATCGGCAAAACGATGTCGCAAGTAATGCGTGAAGCCAGCAACACGAGCAGCCCGTACATCCATGACCGACTGCCTCCCATCGCCAATCCGCGCAATGTTTCCTCGAATTCGTCACGATCCGGACTGACGGGAGCGGCTTCCCGCCGATGAGGAAAAAGAAATTCAGCCTTCGCGAAAATCACCCCGAGTGCAGGAAGAATTTCTTCTATTTCGTTCGTGCGTAACCCTGATGAGACCGCGATCTCGTTAAGCACCGGCTCTGGAACCGGCCGAGACAGCACATCGGCAGCCCGCGCCCACAACAATTCCGAAGCCCTGCGGATTGGATCGGCCCACTCCGGTTCGTGGACAGCATCTCGCTCAGGAAGGTGCTGACCGTCTGCCGCCTGAATCAGACGCTCAACCAGACTCGCCTGTGGAAAGCAATCCAGCACCCATATGGCGAGCGGCTCAAGCAGGGAATCAGGCACTCCTTTTTCCGATTCCGCAACCGATGCACGCCATGTCGTCACTGGCACGACAAGCGGCCAGAGCGGATGGAGCAACAGAAAAACAGGCGTTACAACAGCATCCGACGGTGGCGTCATGCCGGCTTTCGAAGACAGTACGACTGGCAGATCAATCTTGCCTCGCATGTCAAATCTCCTCCAGCACATGAAGGCATGCCATGCGGAGCAGCCGTTCGTTCCGTTCGACCAGATGCAGGGACATATCCACCGAAACCGGTCTGTCGATCGCAGCCGTCTGCCACCGGCTCGCCCAACTCCGCCCCTCTGCCGCCGCTGTCTGACGATGCATGAGCATGATCGCCAGAGCCGCCATATCCGAAAGAAAATGAAAAGCCGTGTGGGCATGTACCGTATCGCCCAGCAGGTGACAGAACCGTATCCACCCGGGCAGCAAGGCCAACTCCTCGGCATAGGGAAGGTTGGTGGCAGTCAATCGCGTCATTCTCGCTCTGTCATGCAAAAGCGCCCTCATATCCGCATAGACAGCTTCGTAATGCGCGAGAACCTGCCGTGAAACACGTACAAGTCGTTCAAAAATGACGCCACCACCTGTCCAGGCGAGACGATCTTCCACGCTCCCCAGTTCACGTCTCAGAAGCTCCATGGTCGGAACGGCTGAGTGCAATCGCCGAGCATCTTCGGAAGGACAAAATCCCATCTGCACGAGAATGGCCGCCAATCTCTCCGGCACATCGGGCCGCGCTTCCCATGGGCCGAAAAGAGTCTGCACATAGGCCAGCATCCGACTTTGACGCTCGGCCTGCACGGCTCTGGCTTTTCGTGCGAGAACCTGCGCTTCCCGCCCGGCAAAGCCGGCCACTGCCGTAGACAGCGTCAGCGCGCTCATTTCGAGGAAGCCGGGCGCCTCGACCGCTCCGAGTTGCCGAAGAAGCACGCGATCGAAAGCAGTCGGTACGAACCCGAGATCTTCCAGCGAATCAGCAGGTGTAACGAAGAGACCTGCGCCGAAAGGATTGGGCAGAAGAAGCTCCGACTCACGTCGCCGATGCGATCTGAGAAGCAGGCCTCCCGTTACAGGACTGGTGGAGGGAAGAAACAGCAGCAGTCCGGGTGAGAGCGGCAGTTCTGTAGGTGCATGAGAGAGAAACGAGTTCCCGGCAAACATCTCCATGAAGGAAGTCTGTTCTCCTGAGGGTATGGGATCATGACGGATCGAACGGAAAACGGCTGGCACCGACGGCGATGACGTGTCATGTGCTGGCCCGAGCACATTCAGACCGGGAACAATGAACATTCCGTCAAGCGCGCCCTCATCCGCACGCCGCAAGCCCGCCGGCCGTAGCGGCAAATCCCGTCCTGCCAAAGAGAGACGGCCTGTCACCGCCGATCCGACACGCGACATCGCTTTCGACATTGTCAGTGGCGTGATCGAAAACAGGCGCATGCTGGAAACCACGCTTGCGCGCTCATCTGCGGCACAGGACGCCGAAGCGCGTGACCGGGGAGCGGCCCATCGTCTTGCCGCCGCCACACTGCGCCATCGCGGCACGCTCATGGCCGTGCTGGAACCTTTCCTGCGCAAGGAACCACCCGAGCCTGTGCGCATAGCGCTCCTTATTGGTGCCTGCCAGCTCCTATTTCTCGAAACGCCGCCGCACGCCGCCGTGGGCACCACGGTCGATCTGATGCGCCGTCGCGGGCTGGCGCCCTTTGCGGGGCTGGCCAACGCCGTGCTGCGAAAGATCGCGACAGGAGGAGCCTCCCTGCTGGAAGGGCTGGATCAGGAACGCCTCAATATCCCTGCATGGCTGTGGACATCATGGAAGACGTTCGGCCCGGGAACCGTGCGAGCCATTGCGCGCGGCCTCTCCCATGAAGCGCCACTCGACCTGACGCTGCGTCCCGGCACGCCCGTTCCCGAAGGTGGGGAACTGTTGCCAACCGGCTCTGTCCGCCTTCCTGCCGGAACACGGGTCATGGACATTGCAGGCTACGAAGAAGGCACATTCTGGGTGCAGGACGCCGCCGCCTGTCTGCCTGCACGCCTTCTGGCCGCTCAACCGGGCGAGCGCGTGGCCGATCTGTGCGCCGCTCCCGGCGGCAAAACCGCCCAGTTGGCGCTCGCGGGTGCACAGGTCACGGCTCTGGAGCGCGATCCGGTGCGCATGGAGCGTCTGAAGGAAAACATCGCGCGCCTCAGGCTGGATGTGAACACTGTCTGCGCCGATGCGGCCGCATGGCAACCCGAACACCTCTTCGACGCCATCCTGCTCGACGCCCCCTGTTCCGCCACCGGCACGGCGCGGCGCCATCCCGATGCGCTGTGGATCAAGCGCCCCCGTGATCTGAAGGCGTTGGTCGAGTCACAAGAACTGCTTCTCGCTGCCGCTGCCCGCATGCTCAAACCCGGTGGCCGACTGGTTTACGCGGTGTGCTCCCTCCAGTCCGAAGAGGGTTCCGAACAGGCACGCAAAATCGCGGGCAAGCTTGGGCTACAGCCACATCCCTTCACACCGGAGGAACTGTCCGATCTGCCGGAAGCTCTCACCCCTGAAGGCTGGTTGCGCACGCATCCCGGCATGTGGCCGGAACGCGGCGGAATGGACGGATTTTTCGCCGCCCGCTTTGTAAAGGCCGACTGAGGACAGACATCATGACCTCTATCCGGATCGAGCATATCGACACCCCCGAGGGCCGCGCCCTGTGGAGAGAGATGCTCGACCGGATGCCCGGCCTTCAAAGCACCCTCAATTATGTAACCGCACAACAGGATAGACCCTCGGAGCGGCATCTGCGCTGGTACCAGCGGGAGCTGTTCGAGCGCTGGTTCTTCCGCATCCCCTGCCCGCACACCGGTCGTATGATTCACTCAGGCGATTCATGGACCGTCCATGAGCGCAAGACGCTCTTTCGTTTTCCCGACGCGCCCGAACTGATTCTGGCCAGCGCCAATCTCGGTGAAGGCTTTCCCATCAGCACGGCGCTGCTGCCAGAACTGGGCGCAGGCCTGACCTTCGGATCGCGAGTATGGAGCCTGACACCCGAGGAAGCCACAGAGACGCTGACCGCCTTTGCGCGCCCCGAATGGCACCCCCTCCGCCCAGCGAACGCTGCCGTCGCGCTATGCGGTGACGAGAATTATGCGCATGTGCTATGGAATCAGTTGCCGGCCCTGCAGGAAGCTGCCCGCCTGCCACACTGGCGCGGACCCGTGACGCTCTATTCCCTGCTGGAGCCACTTGGAGATGTGCGCAACTTACTACCCGCGCTGAAAGACTGGCCCGTCGAACGGTTCGGTCCCTATCGTATGCCCAATGCGCCGGGACAGGTGACGTTCTGCTTCGGCTCGACATATATCGATCGGCAGACGCGACTGGATGTACTCGCACATGCCCGTCAAACCGCATCCCCCAGTCTCCGTCGCTTGATCGGTCAGATCGGGGGGTATTTCCCCGTGGTGTGGATCAGCGTTCGCACCGGCAACCGCACAGCCACCAATCAGCGGGCTTTTCTTATCGCCCTGTGCTCGGGCATTCTCCGTCATTGGCCGGAAAGCGCCATCCTGCTCGATGGCTTTTCCCTACCCGCCAATCATTCCTATCGCCCACGTGATGAAACGGTGCAGGCCGTGGAACGTGACCGGGCCGAAATCGCCGCGATACGACGTGCCGTGTGCCCGTCCGCACCCGATGGGGAGCAGAGGGTGATCGACGCATCCGGTCTGTCCATCACGGATTCCATTGCCCTTGCGGAACATGCGAGTCTTTCTGTGTGTCATCATGGCACCATCCAGCACAAGATCGGGTGGACCGTGGGGGTGCCGGGCATCGTGCACTCGAATCGACAGGTGCTGGAACGCACGCCCGGACAATGGGCCGCAGAGCAGGCCGAAGGCGTCGCCGTTCCTTATTATCTGCCGCCGGAACTGGTGGTGGACGAAGAGGTCGATCCGGCAAACACAAGCATGGAGCGGCTTTCGTTGCTGAATGGCAATTACCGCTTCGCTTCACCCGATGAGGCGGCAACTCATGCGCTGCGGGAACTCAACCGCCAGCTACGTGTTGGAACACTTTGATGTGGCGTGAAAGTTGCCGTCTGTATGGTTGCGCGAAACGCCACGATTACCGATAACGAAAGCATGACCCAGACCATGCCGTTGCTGATCGCGCCCAGCCTTCTTTCCGCAGACTTTGCCCGACTGGGTGAGGAAGTCGCAGCGATCGAGCAAGCCGGAGCCGACTGGCTGCATCTGGACGTGATGGACGGCCATTTCGTGCCCAACATTTCCTTCGGCCCTGCTGTGATCGCGGCACTGAGACCGCACACGAAACTGCCGTTCGACGTCCATCTGATGATCGAACCCGTAGATCCCTATCTGGAAGCCTTTGCCAAAGCCGGCGCGGATCACATCACGGTCCATGCCGAAGCCGGACCGCATCTCCATCGCTCGCTCCAGGCCATCCGTGCGCTGGGCGTGAAAGCCGGCGTCTCGCTCTGTCCGGCAACGCCCCCTGAGATGCTCTCACAAGTGCTGGACATGGTGGATCTGATCCTCGTCATGTCGGTCAATCCGGGCTTTGGCGGCCAGAAGTTCCTGAGCAGCCAGACACACAAGATCCGCACTCTTCGCCAGATGATCAACGATTCCGGCTACCCCATAAAACTAGCGGTCGATGGCGGCATCGACGCCGAAACCGCACCGCAGGCAGTTGCGGCTGGCGCGGATGTGCTGATCGCGGGCAGCGCCGTCTATGGCAAGACCGATCGTGCGGCAGCCATTCGGGCGCTCCGCACAGCCGGAGCCGCGTCCTGATGCCTGAAGACCCGGACAGTGATGGCAAGGATCGACACGAATGACAGGGGGACGCTGGCTTCGCGACTTACGGTTTTCCCTGGCACTCCTTGGTCCACTGGGAGGCATGCGTTCCATTCCGGTCGTTCCGGAACAGACGGTGCGCGACCTTTGGCCCGGCGACGCGGCAAAGGGAGAGCGACTGGTTCAGGGGACCGCTTCCCATGACGGAGAAGTCCGGCGCCTTCATGCCGGTCATTGGAGCGAACCGGACTGGCCAGAAGATTTTCGTGACTGGCTGCAGGGGTTCGAATGGCTGCGCGACCTGCGCGAACTTGGGTCGGATTCCGCGCGCGCCCGCGCCCGTGTCCTTGTGGCATCGTGGATTCAGCAGCCCATAGCCGATACGCCTCTCCAGAATCCCGCGATTACAGGCGCGCGTATCGCGTCATGGCTGTCGCATTACGACTTCTTCGCCGCCTCAGCCGACGAGCCCTATCGGCGCGCCCTGATGCATCGCGTCGTGCTCGAAGCCCGGACGCTCATGGCGCTCCTGCCGACCGACCGACACGACTGGACGGTGTTGCAGGCCCTCAAAGGGCTGCTTGCCGCCGCCATCGCCATACCGGGACAAACGGGTTTTCTGTCCCGTTACATGAAGCTGATCGATCCGGAACTGGAGCGACAGATTCTGCCCGATGGTTGTCATGCCTCCCGTAGTCCGGGCGCGCAGCTTCGTGTCCTGCGGGAACTGGCCGAAATGCGGCTGATGCTCCAGAGCACGCGCATTCCCATGCCCACATCGCTGGCGTCCGCGCTCGACCGCATGGCGCCTGTCCTGCGCGCCTTCCGTCATGGTGACGGTCGTCTCGCCCTGTTCAATGGCACATGCTTTCACAGCCCTGCGCTGATCGATCTCGTGATCGCACGCGCCATGCCACGTGGCCACGTTCTGGCGCGCAGCATGAAGGACGGTCGCTTCGGACGTGCCGCATCCGGCAACACCGTGCTGCTGGTGGACGGCGGGTCGCCCGCAGCAGACTATCCCGATCTGGCCCATGCCGGTTTCCTGTCGATGGAACTGTCATCGGGACGTTCACAGATTGTGGTGAATTGTGGCAGCAGTCCTAAAAAAGGCTGGCACGAAGCCCTGCGCGATGCACCCGCTCACTCCGTGCTGTCCATCCCCGCGTTTCCTCCAATGACGTGGCGCAATGATGGCCAGATCGAGACCTGTCCGAAGGTCAATTACCGTCACACGATGTCGGACACGGACCATCTGATTGAATTGGAAAGCGACTGCTACCGGCCAGCGGGCGTCGAAACCTATCATCGTCGGCTGTTCCTTGCCCGTGAAGGGGCCGATCTTCGTGGCGAAGACCGGCTCGACTGCAAGGGAGATACTCCCGAGTTTGTCCTGCGCTTTCATCTGCATCCGCTGATCCGCGTGGAACTGGAAGAAACCGATATTCTCCTGCATACGCATGATGAAGTCTGGCGTTTTCGCAGCGACGGTTATTCCTCCATTGAGGAAAGCATGTATTTCGGCGGTCCCACCCCTGTCGCGACCCAGCAGATCGTCGTGCGTCCCGCCGAAATCGAACCTGAGCAACCGGCGTACGAGGCGCCGTCGTCTGCGGAAGAGGCAACTGCCGAACAGACATACGTCGAGGACGTGTCGGTTCAGGAAGAAGAAATAGACTCATCCCCTGCCGAGAGCGTGTCTTCCGATTCTAAAGAACCAATCGCCTCCGCGCCTCCATCAGACGAAGAAACGCACGTCGAGGAACCTCTTTCCACCGAAGCGGAAGTTCGGGAACCAGAACTACCACCTCCTCCACGACTGGCATCCGCCATCCGCTGGGCCTTCACACGTCTCGACGAATGATCGCAGGTGGGACGGTGTTTCACGTATGAAAATACTGGAAGTCACCAACGTCGATTTTTCGCTACGGCACTTTCTGCTTCCTCTCATGAGAGAACTGCGGGCTAGCGGGCACGAGGTTGTCGGTGTCTGCGCGGATGGCCCGCTTCTTGCCGATGTGCGTGCGGAGGGTTTCCGTGTTGAGGTCGCACCGATGGCCCGGTCCTTCTCTCCGCTCGCGCAATTTCGTGCTTTCATCTCTTTGGTCCGGCTTATCCGACGCGAGCGGCCCGACATCGTTCACGCGCACATGCCCATCAGCGGCCTTCTCGCGCGATTTGCGGCCCGGCTCTGCGGCGTGCCGCAAATCGCCTACACCTGCCACGGCTTTCTCTTCAATCAGCCGGGTTCATGGGCGCGGCGCACACTCGCGCTGGTGCTGGAATGGTTGGCCGGACATATCACCAACATCTATCTGACCGTCTCGCAGGAAGAAGCCGCAGACGCGCGACGCCTGCACATCAATCCGCGCGCGCAAGCCATCGGCAATGGACGCGATCCCGAGCAGTTCAGGCCGGACGACGCGGCACGGCGACGGATCAGAACGGCCATGTATGTACCGGATGAGCGGGTGGTGATCGTCGCCGTCTCACGACTGGTGCGTCACAAAGGCTATCCGGAGCTACTGGCGGCCATAGAGCACGTGCCAGACGCGGAACTATGGATCGTAGGCGATCGTCTGAGCAGCGATCATGGAGCCACGCTTGAACCAGTGTTCGAGCGTGGCCGTGAGCAATTGGGGAGCCGGCTTCATTTTCTGGGCTATTGCACAGATGTCCCCGCCGTTCTCGCAGCCGCCGATATATTCACGCTACCAAGCCACTTCGAAGGACTACCCATGTCCATCATTGAGGCCATGCTTACGGGTCTTCCCGTCGTCGCAACCGATATACGCGGCCCCAGAGAGCAGGTGGTGGCGGAAAAAACGGGACTGCTCGTACCTCCCGGCACCATATTGCCCCTCGCCCGCGCCCTTGAACGCCTCGTGCAAGATACGGATTTACGTCACCGTATGGGTCATGCCGGACGCATTCGCGCCGAACATCTGTTCAATGAACGAACAATCCTACGTCGTACCGTGAAACTGCTGACTTCACTCTGAAGAAGAGCCACCCAGCACACCGGGTTGGAGAAGATCCTGCACAAAATTGTAATGAGGTGGCAAAAAAGACGCGAGGCCATAACAGACGAGCGCAAAAACGAACGTCGCTCCGTACAGCACGATGGCACGCCCCCAGCCCAATGCCAGCCCTTTGCGGGCCACAAAGACGCCGAGCCATAGCCCATAAAGATCGCTCGCCAGCACTACGGCCGTTCCAAACCCCGGGCTGCTTGCCAGAGGTGAGAACATCAGGGCGCCCAGCAACAGCGCCACTATGGACACCAGAACCGTAACCCACTCGCACCACACGGCGGCCGTTGCGTAACGCAGCCAAAGTTTCTCACGTCCCCACCGACGGGCCAGTGCGTGGGAAATGACTGGAAGCGCCAACAGCGTACAAAAAGAGAGTTCGACACGCACCAGCCCGATGAAAGGCTGCTTTTGGAGCGGAACCGTCAGAAAACCCACCAGACACATAGCCAGACCCGGAGCGAGCGCTGACAGGAGGCTGTCCACACTTCCTCCGAAACGCTCGATCCCCTCCGCACGACCGCAAGCCAGAAGGGCCATGCCCTCCACGATGGATTTAGGACCCGGCCTCTCGCCGCCACGGGATGAGCCGCTCACGCCACCGTCCTTTCCAGAAGATTTTCATAGATTGCCGTAAGGGACGCCAGATCGGACACTGCGACGTGCTCATCGATCTGGTGCATCGAAGCTCCAACAAGGCCGAATTCCGCCACGGGGCAATACTGCGCGATGAACCGTGCGTCCGACGTGCCGCCTCCCGTGTCGAGTTTCGGATCCCGCCCTGTCACAGCTTTAACCGCAGCACTCAAGGCACTCACATCCGGGCCCGGCTTCGTAAGGAAGGATTCTCCACTGACGCTGACGCTGACATTCACAGTCGCACCCGGGGCATGCCGCATGCAGATCGTCTCGATCCAGCCGCGAAGTGCCGCTCCCGTATGGAGATCATTGAAGCGAATATTGAGCCGCGCCTCAGCCATCGCCGGAATGACATTAGTCGCTGTGTTACCCACGTCCACGCTCGTCACCTGAAGACTGGAAGGCTCGAACCACTCCGAACCGTTGTCCAGTGGTTCGGCCGTCAACTCCGCAAGAATACGAAGCAGCCGATGCACAGGGTTGTCGGCCCGATGCGGATACGCGACATGGCCCTGCCGTCCGTTCACGATGATATGGGCATTGAGACTGCCACGACGACCGATCTTGATCACCTCTCCCATCGCTACGGGATTGGTCGGTTCCCCCACAACGCAGAAATCGGGAATCTGGTCGTGCTGCTTCATCCATTCCAGCACCTTCCGCGTGCCGAACCGGGCTGGCCCTTCTTCATCTCCCGTGATGAGCAGGCTTATGGAGCCGCGTGGCGTGGGTGTTCTCGCAAGAAAAGCCGAAACCGCCGCCACGAAAGCCGCAATACCGCCCTTCATGTCGCAGGCCCCACGCCCATACAGCCGTCCATTTTCGACAGTGCCTGCAAATGGGCCATGCGCCCAGTCACTGCCACCCGGCGGAACGACATCGGTATGCCCGGCGAAGCACAGATGCGGCTTTCCCGTGCCCAGACGGGCAAACAGATTCGGCGTGCGTTCAGCACCTTCCCCGAAGGGAAGATGCGTGACGACAAAGCCCATCGCCTCCAGCGTCGCCCCCAGCGCAATCTGCGACTCACCGGGGTCCGGACTGACGGAGGGATGACGGATCAGATCCGCCGTCAGTGTCGTGACGTCGAGAGACTGGCTCGTCACTGTGGGATCAGTCCCGAAGCAGATCGTTGATGGATGTCTTCGAGCGTGTGCGCTCATCCACACGCTTGACGATCACCGCACAGGCAAGGCTCGGATTGGGGAGACCCTTGTCATTGAGCGGCGTCTTCGGCAGCAGATTGCCAGGCACGACCACGGAATAGGCCGGGACACGTCCCATATGGATCTCACCGGTCGTGCGATCCACGATCTTGGTGGATGCGCCAAGGAAGACACCCATGGACAGCACGGCACCGGTCTCGACGATCACGCCTTCCGCCACTTCCGAGCGTGCACCGATGAAGCAATTGTCCTCAATGATGACAGGAGCTGCCTGCAACGGCTCCAGCACGCCACCAATGCCGGCCCCCCCACTGATGTGGCAGTTCTTGCCGATCTGGGCACAGCTTCCCACCGTGGCCCAAGTGTCCACCATGGTACCGGAATCAACGCGGGCACCGACATTCACAAAGCTGGGCATCAAAACGGCGCCCGGCGCAATGAAAGCCGAACGGCGCACGACCGCCCCCGGCACGGCGCGGAACCCGGCACTGGCAAAGCGTGCCGCATCCCATCCTGCGAACTTCAGCGGCACCTTGTCGAAGGCCGGAGCCCCAGCCGCGCCTGCTTCCATGACGCTGTTGTCGAACAGACGGAAAGACAGAAGAACGGCCTTCTTGAGCCATTCATGTACGGTCCAACCGCCTTCTTTCTTGGGCTCCGCGACACGCAGGCGACCGGAATCCAATGCATCGAGCGCGCTCTCGATAGCGGCACGATCCTCGCCACCCGTGGCGGGCGAAACATCCGCACGCGCTTCCCACAACGCTTCGATCCGGGATCTGAGTTTCTCTTCGCTCATCGTCTTCCACATCCCCTGCTGGTCGCCGCCTTCTGTTCTCGAAGGCCTCTTTCCTGCGCCGGACCATGCTGTTCATGCCCCCGCATGTCAACGCGAAGACCTTAACGCGGAGGAAACCATTCGCACCTGAAATATGATCCCATGAACACGCAGCCTTCCTCCCCTGTCCCGGATTCGTCACCGTCCGATCAGGACACCGAACTGATGAATGCGCTTCTGGCCAGTCGTCGGCGCTGGAAAAGCCTGACTCAACTGGTAGCTGATTTTATTTTCGAAACGGATGAGGAAAGCCGGTTCACCTTCTTCGAGGCCGCGCCCGCCATGGGCTGGGCCGATCAGGATCTGCTCGGCGAACCCAGCAGCCGCCTTCTGCCATTTGTCGCGTCAACCGCCGCCCCCAACCCATTCCAGACGCACGCTGTCATGCGAGGGCGACGCTGCTGGATCAAGCAGGGCGACGGAAGTTTCAGTTGCATGCTCATCTATGCCACCCCACTCCTTTCCCCCACGGGGCAGCATAGCGGCGTACGCGGACTTGGCATCGACGTGTCGGACGAGGTGAACGCAAACGCCGATCTGGCGGTCGCGCGTCTTCACAGCGAAATCGTTCGGCGCATCACCGCGACGATGCGGTCGCGCGCGCTCTCTCGCCTCGGCATTCCCCCGGCATTTGAAGAACTGGCGACCATGCTCGGAGCCGCAGGTGGGCTTCTTCTCGCGCCCGCCAACGCAATGGAAGAAGGCACGGAACCTGCTGAGGAAGAGGACATCGTCCATCGCATTCCGTCATCCATGCCGGCCTTCGATGCGGCAATGGAGCAGATTCTGCGCGAAATTGATGGGGAAAGTTCATTCAATCCGGAAATCCGTCAGATCGACGGACACGATGTCATTATCTGCCGCAGCCGCGTGCGATACAATGCGCCCGTGACCATGGCACTGTGGCGCAACAGTCTGGGCGTCTGGTCACAAGACGATGCGAATCTAGCTGACGCCGCACTCGCCACCGTTGCCTCCGCGCTGGAAATGAGTGCCCTCAATCAGGCACTTGCGCGCAATGCCCGGTTCGATCCGCTTACAGGCATCCTGAACCGCAATGGCTTTCAGGGAGAAATCGCCCGGCGCTTCCCCAGACTGGACCGGGAGCGCTTGTCCGGCACCCTGCTCGTCATAGGTCTTGATCGCTTTTCAGAAATAAACGCCCGCTTCGGGTTCGAGGCCGGGGACAGCGCCCTTCAGCAGGTTGCGACCTATCTGCGCGATGCCATTCGTCCAACCGATCTTGCAGGCAGGCTTGGCGGGGACATCTTCGGTTTGTGGCTGGATGGCGCGGATCATTTCGTCGCTGCTGAGCGGGCCGAGGCCTTTTGCCAGCATGGCGCCGCCATCTTTCTGACCGAACCCGTCACCCTGACTTTTTCTGTCGGTCTGGCCGCACGCGACTGGGAAACGGGGGAAAGCGTCGAATCCCTGATTGATCGCGCCACCTTTGCAATGCGGAGCGTCAAGCTGGCTGGGGGCGCCCGCTGGCACACTTCACTGGAGGAGTCCTCCCCATGACCGCTTCTCTCAATCCGAAGTTCTTTCAGATTTTGCCAACCCGCGCACTGTCGGGCTCCACACCCGCAACCGGAACGCTGCGCGGCAAATCCCGAGCCGAGATACCGGTCGCAACGGACGCTTCCCTGCTGGACAGGTTGAAACAGCGTCTGAACGGTCTGCGTATGGACATGGAGCCGGCCCGACGTGAGGCGCTGATTGCCGTCATGTGCAAAACACTGACCGAACTGATGAATGAAAACTGGCAGGCAGGTCGCCGCATACTGGCGCAAGTGACAGGGGATGCGCAGGCCATAGCCATCATCGGTCCGCTGTCCGAATCGTCCGAGGCCACAGACCGTTTGATGGCAGAGCTTGACGAAGACACCCTATCGCTCGAACTGACACGTCTCGAAGCCAACATGCAGGACCGTCCGAGCAGCATTCGCCAACCAGTAGCAGCTTTCTCTCTCGACGCTCCCGCCAGTCAGTCGATCGCCCATGTGGAACCGGCTCTGGACAAGATGGAACGCCTTCCTCCTCCCCCGACTGCGCTGGAACATGCCTGCATCGTCACGGTCAAGGCGCTGATCCGTGAACGTTGCGCCCATCTTGTCGCACCTGTGCGCCAGAAAATCGAAAAGGAACTTTCCTTCGAAATGGCCGCCACCTCGGAGGTTACGCGCGCGCCAGCCCTTCCGTCTCTTCCCTCCACAGGAGGAATATCTTCCAACGTCGAAACCGTCATCGCGCGCGCCCTGCACGACCATGACCTAGCTGCGATTGCCGCAGTTCTCTCCGAGAAAACAGGCATCGACATTTCGGTCGTGCAGGATGCTTTTTCCGGTCGTAATGCCCGAGCCATTACGGCGCTGTGCTGGAAATCCGATCTGCCCGCTCCAATAGCGGCCGCTCTTGAGATGCACATTGCACTCATTCCACCTCACCGCGCCATTCAGCCGGCTGCTGATGGGTCTTACGCTCTCACTGCCCGCGAACTCCATTGGCAGTTAGATTTCCTCAAGGAAAAATGCACCTCCATGGCGGCCTGAAACTCTTTCATTCTTGTTCTGGAGCAATACGCAGGGCGTGATGATCCAGAACACCTTGCAGCATGTAAGCGGCCGCCAGTTTATCCACGACCTCTTGCCGCCTTTTTCGTGAAAGATCCGCCTCCCCCACAAGGAGGCGGTTCACCACAGAAGACGAGAAGCGCTCATCCCACACAGCCGCTCGAATCCCCAGACGCTCAGAGAGCGCCAACGCCCAATCTCGCGCCGCCTGCGCTGCTGGGCCAAAACTACCATCCAGCGAAAGTGGCAGCCCCACAACCATGCCCCCCACGTCTTCGCGGCTTATGATTTTCTGGATTTCGTCCGCCACGACAGAGAGTTTGCCGCGCTTCACCACACCACAAGGCGACGCAACCATGCGCATCACATCCGAAAGCGCCAACCCGATCGTACGGGAGCCGGGATCGATCCCGAGAAGACGCTGACCGGGTGACAGCTCTTCCATCAGTTGCGCCATGTTGAACAGTGCCATGGCTTGACGGTATGTTACCGGGCCGGTGGCAACGCCAGCACTTTTTTTCCCTTGAGTTGAGAGTTCTACTTCATGTCGCTCGATCCCGCGACCACGAGACGCATAGCCAAGCTCGCCCGCATCGGGCTTGACGATCAGGAAATCGAAGCTGTGCGCACGCAGCTCGGAGGAATCCTCGGCTGGATCGAGATTCTGGATGAAGTCAACGTGGAAGGCGTGCCGCCAATGGTGGGCACAGCCGTCAATACAGCCCTTGCCCCCCGCGTGGATGCCGTGACGGATGGCAACTGTCAGGACAAGGTGCTGTCCAATGCGCCAGACCGCGAAGGTCCCTTCTTTACTGTTCCCAAGGTGGTCGAATAATGCTGACAGATCTCACGATCGCACAGGCGGCTGACGGTCTCCGAAAAAAGGACTTTTCGGCGGTCGAACTGACGCTGGCGCACACCACCGCCATTGAAGCGCTGAATGGACGTCTCAACGCCTACATCACGCCAATGCCCGACAAGGCTCTCGATGCCGCGACAAAAGCTGACGCAGCACTCGCAGTTGGAGAGGCACCCGTTCTCACCGGAATCCCGCTTGGGGTGAAGGATCTGTTCTGCACCGATGGCGTAAAAACCACGGCCGCCAGCAAAATCCTCGCCAATTTCATCCCTCCCTATGAGAGCACGGTGACGGCGAAATTGCTCAAGAACGGAGCGATCTTCCTCGGCAAGACCAACCTTGATGAATTCGCCATGGGATCGGCCAATCTCACGTCCGCTTTCGGAGAAGTCGAGAACCCCTGGCACCGTGCGAATGATCCGTCCCCGTTGGTTCCGGGTGGATCATCCGGTGGATCGGCCGCTGCCGTAGCCGCACATCTGGCGATGGGTGCGACGGGCACCGACACCGGCGGCTCCATCCGCCAACCGGCCGCCTATTGCGGTATCGTCGGTCTCAAGCCCACCTATGGACGATGCAGCCGCTGGGGCACGATCGCCTTCGCAAGCTCGCTGGATCAGGCGGGACCAATGACCCGCACAGTGGAAGACGCTGCCATCATGCTCGGCGCGATGGCGGGTCACGACCCGAAGGACAGCACCTCGGCCAATCTTCCTGTGCCGGATTACAGGGCAGCCTGTGGTCGGAGCCTCAAAGGTCTGCGTGTCGGCATCCCGGCCGAATATCGTGCGTCCGGTATGTCCGAGGAAATCCTCGCGGTCTGGCAGAAAGGCATCGACATGCTGCGTGAGGCTGGATGTGAGATCGTGGACGTCTCCCTGCCCCACACGAAATATGGGCTGGCGACCTACTATATCATCGCACCCGCTGAATGCTCGTCCAACCTCGCCCGCTATGACGGCGTACGCTTCGGCGTTCGGGCCGAAGGTGCCACAAGCCTCGACGAGATGTATGAAAAGACGCGTCACGATGGCTTTGGCGAGGAAGTGCGCCGCCGTATTCTGGTGGGCACCTACGTTCTGTCCGCAGGTTACTACGATGCCTACTATCTGAAGGCGCAGAAAGTCCGCACACTGATCCGTCGTGATTTCACGGAAGCTTTCGAAAAAGTGGACGTATTGCTGACGCCGACGGCCCCGACGGCCGCCTTCCGTCGCGACGAGAAGCCAGTCGACCCGGTGCAGATGTATCTCAATGATGTCTTCACCGTTCCGGCCAGCATGGCGGGGCAACCCGGAATGTCATTGCCGATCGGTCTCGACAGTCAGGGCCTGCCCCTCGGGCTTCAATTGATCGGTCGCCACTTTGATGAAGAAACACTGATTGCCGTGGGTTCGGGCTTGGAAAAGGCCGCCGGATTCACGGCTCGTCCGGATTTGCGGGCGGGAGCGGATGCATGACCTACACACTTGAAGGCAACACCGGTATTTGGGAAATCGTCGTTGGACTTGAGGTACATGCTCAGGTCATCAGCCAGTCCAAGCTGTTCTCGGGCGCGTCCACCCTCTTCGGAGGGGAACCGAACTCACATGTGAGTCTCATTGACGCCGGTTTCCCGGGCATGTTGCCGGTCATCAATCAGGAATGTGTGCGACAGGCCGTCCGCACTGGTCTTGGCCTGAAGGCGCACATCAACCTGGAAAGCCGGTTCGACCGCAAGAACTACTTCTACGCGGATCTTCCCACCGGATATCAGATCAGCCAGTTCGAGCATCCGATCATCGGCACGGGCATCGTCTTGATCGAGCTTTCGGATGGCAGTACGCGCGAAATCGGCATCACGCGCCTGCATCTTGAACAGGATGCGGGCAAACTGATGCACGATCAGGATCCGAAACGCTCTTTCGTGGATCTCAACCGCGCCGGTGTCGCCCTGATGGAAATCGTCAGCGAACCCGATATCCGCTCTCCCGAAGAAGCTGGCGCCTATCTGCGCAAACTGCGTCAGATCCTGCGTTATCTCGGCACCTGTGACGGCAACATGGAAGAAGGCTCCATGCGTGCCGACGTGAATGTCTCTGTGCGCAAGGCCGGAGAGCCGTTCCGCACACGGTGCGAGATCAAGAATGTCAACTCGATCCGCTTTGTCATGCAGGCCATCGAGATCGAAGCCACACGCCAGATCGAGATCTGGGAAGCCGGCGGCGAAGTGGATCAGGAAACGCGCCTGTTCGATCCGAACAAGGGCGAAACACGCTCCCTGCGTTCCAAGGAAGATGCGCACGATTACCGCTACTTCCCTGACCCGGACCTGCTTCCTCTCGTGATCGAACAGGATTGGGTGGATCAGCTCAAGCAGACCCTGCCTGAATTACCTGACGAGAAACGCGCACGCTTTCAGCAGGAGTATGGCATCACGGCTTATGATGCTGGCGTTCTCGTGGCTGAGCAACCCACAGCGGATTTTTATGAGCGCGTGGCCAAAGGTCGTGACGGCAAATCCGCTAGTGCGTGGGTAACAGGGGATTTCTTTGCGGCCCTCAACCGCACGGGAAAGTCGATCGAAGAAAGCCCGGTTAGTTCGGAAAATCTAGGCGCGATGCTGGATCTGATCGCGGACGGCACAATCAATGGCAAGATCGCCAAGGATGTGCTGGAGACGATGTTCGAAACAGGTGAAGCACCGCTCGAAATCGTGGAGCGCAAAGGCCTGCGGCAGGTGACGGATACGGGTGCCCTTGAAACCGCAGCCGATGACATCATCACGAAACATGCTGATAAGGTGGCGGAATACCGTGGCGGCAAAGACAAGCTCTTCGGCTTCTTTGTCGGCCAGATGATGAAGGCAACCGGAGGCAAAGCCAACCCGGCCATCGTCAACGACATCCTTCGCAAAAAGCTGGACGCCTGATGGCGTCTGTCCGGGCCACCTCTTAGTGGCCCGGACAAAGTAATTTAAAGAAGAACCAGATTGTCCCGATGAATCAGTTCCTCAGGACCGTGCCATCCGAGAATATCTTCAAACTCTTCCGACCTGTGCCCAAGTAATCGTGTGGCTTCCCCAGATGTATAGGCACAGAGTCCCCGCCCAAATTCTTCTCCTGAAGAACTCACGACGCGCACCAGATCGCCTCGTCCAAATTCACCTGAGACACCGACAACGCCGACGGACAGAAGCGATCCACCCTGTTTCAGCGCACGCATGGCGCCTGCATCAATGACGATATCCCCAACAGGGTTAAGGCCACCCGCAATCCATTGCTTGCGCGCCGAACGGCCATCCACTCCAGGCAGAAACCACGTGCATGGTGCCCCATCACGCAGAGCCGCCAGTGGATGCTCACGTTTACCCAGCGCAATGGCCATGGCGCAGCCGGATTCCGTCGCGATATGCGCGGCCACGAGTTTCGTCCGCATCCCACCCGAAGAATAGCCCGGCGGGGGAGCGCCTCCCATGGCGTCGATGTCTGGCGTCATCGCCTCGACCAGAGGAATATGCCGTGCTTGGGGATCGGCACGAGGATCGGCAGTGTAGAGACCATCGATATCGGAAAGCAGGATGAGTTGATCCGCGTCGATCATCTGCGCCACACGGGCAGCCAGCCGATCATTGTCACCGAACCTGATTTCCGCTGTGGCGACGGTATCATTTTCGTTGATAACCGGAACACAGCCGAGCGCCAAAAGCGTATCGAGCGTAGCGCGCGCATTGAGATAGCGCTGCCGATCCTCTGTATCATCCGGCGTCAGAAGCAACTGGGCCGCAGTAAGCCCACGTTCCGAGAGAACAGCTGTCCAAGCCTGCGCGAGACGGATCTGCCCGACGGCCGCAGCCGCCTGTTTTTCTTCCAGCCGAAGTTTCGGCCGGCTTGTCAGCCCGAGCGCATGACGCGCCAGTGCAATAGCACCTGATGAAACAAGCACGACTTCCGTCCCCGCCTTTCTCAAAGCGGCAACGTCATCGGCGACACTGGCCAGCCACTCTTCGCGCGGGGCGGCACGATCCGGATCGACCAGCAAAGCGCTCCCGATCTTGACCACCACACGACGAGCCGATGCGAGAGACGGTGTTGCAGTCATGATGCAACGTCCGTATCTGCTGCCGCCTCCGCACGCTTGGTGCGCGCCTCGGCAACACGTTCATATAGCGCGCGCAACACTTCAGGCACACCTTGCCGGGAGACGCCCGACATGACCATGACAGGCGATCCGGAGGCTTTCGCCAGTGCGCGCTTACGCGCTGAGAGTTGCTGCGGAGTCATTGCGTCCGCCTTGTTGAGCACGACAATCTCGGGTTTATCCGCAAGTCCACCGCCATACTCGACCAGTTCATTACGAATGGTCCGCCACGCCTCCACCACATCGCCAGCCGCACCGTCGATAAGGTGGAGCAACACAGCACAACGCTCGACATGGCCAAGGAAGCGATCCCCAAGCCCATGTCCTTCATGCGCACCTTCGATCAGGCCCGGAATATCGGCGAGGACGAATTCTTCCGTCATGGACAGCCGCACCACACCAAGCTGAGGATGCAGCGTTGTGAACGGGTAGTCCGCGATCTTCGGGCGAGCCGCCGACACGACGGACAGGAAGGTCGATTTTCCAGCATTCGGCAATCCGACCAGCCCAGCATCCGCAATCAGCTTGAGCCGGAGCCAGACCCACCGTTCCTCTCCCGGCCAACCCTTGTCAGACCGACGTGGTGCACGGTTGGTGCTGGTCTTATAATGGGCGTTGCCACGACCGCCATCGCCTCCCCGACACAGCACGATACGTTTCCCTGCCGCATCCAGATCGGCCAGCATGGTTTCGCGATCGTCGTCCATGATCTGCGTGCCGATCGGCACCTGAATGACGACATCGGACGCAGCCGCACCAGTGCGATCGGACCCGGCACCGTTGCCGCCTTTGCGAGCGCGAAAATGCTGCGTGTAGCGAAAATCAATGAGTGTATTCAGATTGGGAACGGCTTCGAAGATGATGTCGCCGCCACGACCGCCATTTCCACCATCGGGTCCACCGAACTCGATGTATTTTTCACGCCGGAATGCGGTGACACCGTCACCACCATCTCCAGAGCGCACATAGATTTTGGCCTGGTCAAGAAACTTCATCACCGTCACCTTGCATCCAGAGATGCAAAAAGGGCCGATCCAGATGGACCGGCCCCTGTCTTGCGTCTGAGCACGAACTCGCGTCCGCGCCGGGCGGTCTTACTCGGCCGCGATCGGCAGTGCTTCGACCGAAACATGAACACGGCTATTTGCACGACGCTGGAAACGCACGCTTCCGTCAGTCAGCGCGAACAGTGTGTGATCACGACCCACGCCAACATTCTCACCAGCGAGCATCTTCGTGCCGCGCTGACGGACGATGATGTTGCCGGCCACGACGGCTTCGCCGCCGAACTTCTTCACACCGAGACGACGGCCTGCGCTGTCGCGTCCGTTGCGGGATGAACCGCCTGCCTTTTTTTGTGCCATAAGTCTTGCTCCTTAGTGTCTTGCCGCCTGAAATCTTCAATCCCTTACTAGGGAGAGAAATCAGGCAGCCTTGATCTCGCTGATGCGCAGGACGGTGACCGGCTGACGGTGACCGTTCTTGCGGCGGCTGTTCTGCCGGCGACGCTTCTTGAAGATGATCACCTTGGGAAGACGATCCTGTGCGACGACCGTAGCCGTCACCGTGGCACCTGCCACGAGAGGCGCGCCGATGGTTGTGCCGGCTTCACCGCCTACTGCGAGGACTTCGGAGAAGGTGATGGTCGAACCGGCCTCACCCTCAAGCTTCTCGACCTTGAGAACGGCGTTCGGTGTAACGCGATACTGCTTGCCGCCGGTGCGGATGACTGCGAACATTCTGAAACTGTCTCTTTCCGATCAATCGACCTCTCGCGGCGCTTTCACACAGGCGATCAGTCCAGTCGCTTCTTCTCGTTGACCGTCATACGCGGCCTGCCCCGCCTTATGGTGGCGGAGTGGCGCTTTTACGCGGCGTCATGCCGATCCGTCAACAGGAAACGCCGGAAGATGAAAATGGCTCTTGTCATTCCCATCGGGTTTCCCTAAAAGCCGCTGGCAACGCCGCAAGGCGTGTGGAGAGGTGCCAGAGTGGTCGATTGGGGCGGTCTCGAAAACCGTTGTGCCTTACGGGTACCGTGGGTTCGAATCCCACCCTCTCCGCCAGTTGATATATCCCATAGCAGTCTATAGCGTTTCAAGCACAGAAAGGCTGGCAGTTTTCTGCCGTTTATGTGCTCTATGACGCGCTGTGATGTTCCTTCAAGCTCATGCATTGTGGGGGTAGATATGGGGGTATCATTTCTGGTGTTGGGGTATCAATGCTGACAGACGTTCAGCTGCGTCGCCTCGCACCCCGAGAGAAGCCATACAAGCTTGCCGATACAGGCGGACTGTTCATTCTGGTCCAGAAAAATGGCTCGCGTCTGTGGCGCATGAAGTATCGCTTTGGTGGGCGGGAAAAGCTGCTCGCTTTTGGCGCTTACCCTGAGGTGACGCTTGCAGCGGCCCGTGACGCCCGTGATCAGGCACGCGCGGAGCTGCGGGCGGGCCGTGATCCATCTCTGACCCGTCGTCAGAGACAAGCGCAAGCCAGGCGCACTGATAGACAGCTGCAGCATGTCGGCGAAATGTGGATTCAGACTCAATCTGCCCGGTGGACACCCCGACACAGTGAAGACGTTCGAACGAGTCTTCAGCGTCTGATCTGGCCGCATCTGGGGCACATCGACTTGGACGATATCACTGCTCCGATGGTCCTTGAAGCAATCAGGAAAATTGAAGCTGGGCGTGCGAAGGAAACGGCGCGCCGGATCAGACAGAGATTAAGTGCAATTTTTCTGTTCGGTATCGCGCATGGGCTGGGTTCTCATGATCCCGCCGCCGTTATCAAAGGCGCTCTGGCTCCTCTGAAGAAAGGACGGCAACCTGCCCTCATTGATCTTGATGCGCTAAGACAGCTCTTCCAGGACGTCGAAGCCATCCCGGCCCATCCGGTTACGCTTCTGGCGATGCGTTTTCTGGCTTTGACTGCTGTGCGTCCCGGTGAAGTACATGCAATGGCCTGGCATGAGGTGTCTGCGGACAGAACCACCTGGGTCATTCCAGCAGAGCGCATGAAGATGCGGCGTGAGCACGTTGTTCCCTTATCGCGTCAGGCACGGGACATTCTTGATGCGGTCTTTACGCTGACGGGCAGAGGCCCTCTTGTTTTTCCTAATGCGCGGTGGGCCCATCGCCCGATGAGCGAAAACGCTCTCGGTTATCTTCTGCAGCGGGCAGGCTACGCTGGCAGACAGGTGCCACATGGTTTTCGTGCTTCGTTTTCGTCCATCATGAACGAGCATTATCCGCAGGACAGAGCTGTCATTGATCTTATGCTGGCACACTCAAATCAAAACAGAGTTGAAGCCGCGTATAACCGGGCTCTGCATATGGAACGTCGGCAGGAGCTGGCTCAGATATGGGCCGATCTTCTGATGTCAGACGCAGCCGACGCCGTGACACTTCTACAACACAGAAAACGGTGAGGTCGGTGATCGTCGTATCGAGTAAATTCTTCCATTCATTTCATTCTACACATGAGTCATGAGTTATTCTGTTTTATATTCAACAGTTTAGTGTTTTTTCTGCTCGTGCGTCTTTTCAATCCATTCATTAATGCTGCTTTCGCTCCATCTCACCATACGTGTGCTCAACCTGTGCGTCGCCGCTGGAAATTTTCCCAGCTTAATCCTTTTGCGTATGTGAGACGCCGACATAGACACGCGTTCGCACACCTGAGCAATTGTCAGAAGATTTTCTGCCATCATTACCTCCGAGAAAACATATACTCCAATAATTACTTTTAAAATTAGAGTATATCGAGGCATATCGCCTCTGATGCTAATGGTATATCTCGAAAAAACGTGACTTAAAACAATAAAATATTTTTATCTGTACAAATATAGAAAAAACTCCTGATAATCAGCAAAAAATAGTGCCTAATTCTTCGGTTTGTTGCCAAAATTATGTATTAATATGTATATTTTCATATATTATCGACTTGACACGTGAATATATGCGGCTTAGCAATTTCCAACCCTTGAACTTAAAAATAACATTCGCTCATATTTTTAATATAAATATGAAAAGGAGAAAAAATTACTCAATATGTTCAAATAAACAATAAAATAAATTGAAGTTATACGATATTACTCTAATACGATAATGAATATTCTAATTTTATTTCAATTATTTATTTACTTCAAATAAAAAGGCATAAATTCAAATGATGTAAAAATAATCACTTTCTGCGCGAATCGGATTCGAATCGAGAGGACGCGTCTTCTCCACAAACATGATCATCGCCCGTATCTGTCGATGTCAGGCCAGATTCTGGCTGCAACATTGGTAGCAGCCCCAAAGTAGCGCAATACCAACGATGAAAAGGCGGATCTGCGGGAAGGATGGATCCGACGGATCCCACAGGGACAGGCAGGACAAGCCTCCAAGCTGTCCCACAAGGACCGTCATGCGCGCTGGACGTTGAAGTTCACGAAAGCGAAACGAAAGGAGGACGGGAGTATGCCCGCAACAGACGTGGCCATCCCGTTCTTTGGCTACAAATCTCATATTTCCATCGACCGGAAGTTTCGTCTGCTCCGCAAATAGAAGACGACAGATGCCGCCGCCAGTGATGGTGCGCGATTGAGAGAAGGCTTGCTTGATAAAACCAATACAGCCTCAATACTTTGGGCAAACACAGTCTCCCGTTCAAAAGCCAATGAGGACTTCATGGAAAAGCAAAGCTTTGTCTAAAAAATCCATCGCAAGAAGCTGCATCTCAAGCCTATGCCCTGGCACACCCAACGCTCCAATGCCGGAAAGTTCATCATCCGGCCGCATGTCGAGAATGTCTTTGCCGATCAGAAATCACAGACGGGGCTGTTCGTCCGGACTGTAGGCATCGCTCGAGCCACCATCGTCTATAATATGCGCCGCTTTCTCCTCTTGGAGCGGATTAACGCCGCCGCGTAGCAATCCAGAGCATGAAACCCTCTCTCTGTTTAAAACGCAGAGTAAAAATCACCATACAGAGCCTTCAATACCAGACTATAAGCCCAAAATCAGGCAGAAAGGTCTTCAATCAACGATTCTTCGAACCCGCCACTTGTAATGGTTTTGTGCCGGTCATCTGAGCGTTTTAAGTTCGTATCAGGAGACCGACGAGACCATGAAGCATACGGAAGATTTCAAGCGTTATTTTAAAACTACCGCACTGAAACGTCCGCATCTTCTTTCGGTTAATTCTCTATGCGTCGGAGAGAACCAGAACCACCTCGTCACTCACAGATGAGAGAGGATTTCAGAGAGTTTTTTTCTATTTTTAGAATAATCTTTTGAGGACGGTTTATACTCACACGCAGGATAGTTGGAGCAGCTTTGGAACTCACCAAAGGGTCCTGTCCGTGTGACAATCACTCCTCGCTTACATGCCGGACATCGCTGCTCCTCAATCTTCTCCCCATGGAGATTCGTCACTGTGACCGCTTTGTCAGCGACTAGTTCATCGAGAAAGGTGGAGCGCTCACCCTTAACCGTGAACATGATCACCGACCGGCGAGCACGCGTCAGTGCCACATAAAACAGCCGTCGCTCTTCACCTTGAGGAAAGTTATCACCCGAGGGCATGGCCATCTGCAGTACAGGATCATCCGTCCGCGTACTTGGAAAACTAAGGCCGCGTAAACGGCTGATCATTGATGGCAGAATGACATAGTCGGCTTCACTGCCTTTTGAGCTGTGAATCGTCACGAAAGATAGCTCAATCTTGCTGCCGTACTGAGATTTCCAGCGCCTCAGATGCTCCGGTTATCGGCCCTATAACGTCCTAGAAAAAATACTGATACGTTACCGTGCCGCCCCAAAGGAATGTGTCCGGCACATATTCCTTGGTAGAGAGAGGCCAGAAATTCTCCGACGGCTCGTTCGAGTTCACGCTCTTTGCTTACCTCGAGTGCCTGGAGCACGGGGCCGACGGCTGGCGTGTCCGAATGCACCCGCTTACGGATCTGTGTCGGATTCTTAGTGACGAAATGACTAGAGACATCACACAGCGCCTGCGGGCAACGAAACGTCTGCTCCAGCTTCAGAAGCTGGCCATGATCGAACCAGCGTTCGAAGTCTGTCATGACCGACACGTCTGCTCCGGCGAAACGGTTGATCGACTGCCAATCGTCGCCAACGGCGAAGAAGTGGCGTCCCGGTTTCTGTACCATCGCACGACACAGACGGGCACGAGCGCGGGACGCATCCTGGAACTCATCCGCCATAACCAGATCATACGGAACCTGGCAGCGTCCCTGCTCAACATGTTCTACTGCCATATTGAGCATGTCTTCAAAGTCGATCCCGCCGTCTTCAGCCAAAGCACGATCCCAGTTCGCAATGATTGGCTCAAAAAGATCCAGAAACATGCGATGGCGATACTTGAATGAGCCTTCTGGCATGGCATCCAGACGACGTCGCAAATCTGTAGAATTGAGGCAGTTGCTTTTCGCATGACTGATAAAGCTGCGAACCAGGTAAGCAAGCTCCATCGCTTCCATTGGCCTTATCGCACCCTGAGGAATAGGCCGGTTCGGATTGGGATCCAATTTGACGCCACGTGACGTCAGTTCATGAGCAAGATGCTCAAAAACACCGCCGTTTCTTACCTGATGTGAAGTCGTTTCAATCAGCGCAGTCCCCATGTCGTGATGGAGCTGTCGTTTCCACTTCACCCCTTCCACGTAGTCCTTGAACTGGGGCGGCGCTTTGCCCTCTGCATCCAACGCGAAGTGCTCGTGATACAGCAGAATGTCGGGATAATAGAAATCAGGCTTGTATTGTCGATGCGCTACGTCTGCCGTGTCCGTTTCATAAGGGCGCTCGTACTCGTAATGAACACCATTATAAAAAAGCCAGTTGCAGATAATGGCCTCTTCCTGGCTGCGCACGCGCTGGCCATCCAGAGTCTTAATCAGAGCCGTCCCCATTCTGTCCCAGGCGTCGCCCTCGACGGGCTGACCTGGTGGTGACAGATCACGACCAAAGACCATACGAAACATATCCCACCGCGTCCGGAACTCATCGGACTGATCTTTTAGGCAGTCCACAATCTCGAGGATCTTCTCGCACGAGGCTCCGGTATCAGTCGTCCAAGCTGGAACATCGGGTTTCTTACCCGTCGCCTTGCCGATAATGCCTAATCCCAACGCATGAAACGTCGTGGCCTCAACGCCATTGCCATCCATGCCGAGGCGTTCAAAAGCACGAATGGCGCGATCCTTCAGTTCCTCGGCTGCCTTTTTATTGAAAGCCATCAGAACAATATTCTGCGGAGCCATAAACCCACGATGGATGGCGTACGCAGCCTTTGCCACCATGATTGAAGTCTTGCCAGATCCGGCCGATGCCACGACCTGCACGCGATTATCGAAACAGATATGGGGCCTGTTTGAGGCGTCGCTTCTGGCGACTCACGGTTCGCCAGAGGCCGTTAATTGATGCAGCCGACTGCCTCAATCCAGCATTGGTCCCAGAGTCGTTCGCTTATTTTCGTGACCGGTAATGGCAGGACGGAAGGCTCACAGAGCGGTTTGGCGGCCTCAACATGGCGGCGACGTATGTCCTGACGACCCAACCGGTCCTTGCCGGTCATAACGATCCGGCCGCCGTCCTGACCGCGCTGCTGATCGTACACCGACCGCGCAATAATCTCATCCACGGGCCAAAATGGTTCTATGGCATTGCCGATCAGCGCGCCAATTTTGACAGTGCCAACCCTGTTTTGATGGCGGCAAAGAACATGTCCGCCCGTTCATGGCTGGTTGAGCTCCGCTGCCGCAATAGTCGCCTTTCGTTTTCTGGGCGCGGCTTGCGCTTCTTCATTTGTTCGAGATCATTGAGAGATCAATCGGCGCTTTCTGACGATCTGGCGAGAAAGAATCTTGCCAAATCCGGAGAAGATCTATTCAAGTGGAACTATGAAGCGGAGTCGGGGCGGCATGGACAAAAGAGTGCGGACAGCGAGGGCAATCGATCTTTATTCTGGCGTCGGAGGATGGTCGCTTGGCCTCCAACTGGCCGGCGTGGAGGTGGTTGCATCCTACGAGCTCTGGGGACCAGCGAACGAGACCAATTTCAAGAACAACTCGCATCAGGCCCAGACCGTCGATATCCGTCGGTTGGCCCTCAAGGACCTGCCGACCGATATCGACATTGTCGTCGGTAGTCCACCTTGTACCCAATTTTCCTTCAGTAATCGTGGAGGCGGTGGTGACCTCGTCGATGGCTTGAAGGACATCATCCAATTCTTGACGATCGTTGATCACCTGAAGCCGCGGATGTGGGCGATGGAGAACGTCCCACGGGTGGCGAAGATCATCGAAAAGGAACTCGAAGTTGGCGGCGTCTTGGCGGACTTCTCTCATCTCGGCTGTGTAACGCACGTCGTCGACATGGCCGAATTCGGCATTCCGCAACGCCGGCGTCGGTGCATCGCGGGCAATTTCGACATGGAGTTGCTCAAATCGTACAAGCCTACGTCGGCCCCATGCACGCTTGGCGACATTGTCTCCGGGTTGGCGGCCACTCCGGTGGTCGATCCGATCTATGGTTTCGAGATCGATCGCTCCGACCTGATAGACCATGTCGAAGAGGATTTACTGAGCCCGGAAGAGGTTCGGATCAACCGTGCGAACAAAATGACGCACACGGTCTATAATTCGATGCCGTTCCCTGATCCGATGGACAGGACCGTGCGGACCATCACGGCGACATGCACTAGGGTTTCACGCGAAAGCATCGTCATCGCGGTGCCTGGCCGCGATGACGCCTACCGGAGGTTAACCCTGCGCGAGCGCGCCTGTCTCCAAGGATTTCCGGTCACCTTCCAATTCTACGGCGCTAACTATGGCCAAAAACTCCGTATGATCGGCAACGCGATCCCTCCGGCTTTTTCCTACCTTATGGGACAGGTGCTGCAGCGGCGCAACGCGAAGGAGGTGCCATTGCTTCCTCAAGCCGCGACTGCCCTTCGTCGACCAGAGCCGATCCCGGTCGAGACCCCTCCAGATCGTGCTGGCGTGCGCTACCCGGCCAACAGGACGTTCAAGTTCGCGATCCCCAGCCTTCAATTGAAGAGTGGGGTGCGCTTCGAGCTTGACAATGATTGCTCGGGCGAGATCGTTAAATGGGGCGTGGCCTTCTATTTTGGCACATCAAAAGCGATCCATTCCCTCCAACTGGACGAGGAGACCGCGAGATACCTCAAAACTAGGTCCAAGAAAGCTTTGAAGCAGGCCGCCGCTCCCTATCTCGAGGAAGTGCGTCAATTTGTTGCGTCTGCCGACATCCGCAATATGCAAGCCGTCTGGACGCATCGCAGACCGGGGGGCATCCGGCCATTCATGCTCCTCGATAAGCTGGACGAGATCGGTTCAGCGCTGTCTGCATCGCTTTCGCAACACGCAGACGAAGCCGCCAGCGTGATTGAAGCACTTATCCAGCATCAACATGGCGCCGCCGCAGAAGCCCTGTCGGGGGTGGCCAAATTAACGCGGAACTCGGCGACGATCTTGGCCGGACTGCTCATCGGCTCGACGGTAAACCCGCTCCTGCTCGCGCGGGTCTTCTGCTGGGATCGACAGAAAGATAGCATCTCGAATTAAGAGGTGGGTTTAATCGCGACCAACATCACGTTTCCCAGACGGCGCAGTTTGGAAGTCTTGACGACCTGGCAATGTGGATTGAAAAGCAAGCGTGGGCTCATCGATGATCTGGTTGAATTACTCGGCCCACCAAGAGCCGGCGTCTGATAGGTATTGTGCGCTTCCGCCCATCATTGATAGAGGGTGTTAATGATCACTTGGATCGAAAACCCGAACGACGACACCGCTCGTTACCAAGCGGCGGAACGCTTTGTCGCATGGCTCGAGCGACGGGTGATGATCGAGGCGCGAGGAGATGAGGAAGTCAGTTCCCATGTCGATCCAACTGGCCGTTTTTGGCTCGGACGCCTTGGCCCCAAAGATTTCGTGACGCGCCCCGACGAACGGCAAGATCGACTGGAGCCTTGTGCGATCGGTGTGAGGATTCGGCCTGCTGCGAAATTCCCCCTTTCATTCGAGGTGCGTGTCGGTAGTCACCTCTGGAAGCGACGAAGGGCCGATGATGGTGGTGGTCTCCGTTGGGCGTGGGACAAGACCGATCCAGTGCTCGTCTCCGTGCCGATCGTCGTCGAGGATAAGCACGGGGATCAAATCTTCGGATCTGAACCGATCACCGAGGCCTTGGTTGCGACCGGTGCGGAGGGTCTCAGTGGGGAGATACGCGTCCGGATGACCGGACGCACGCCGTCCTCCCGAGCCTTGGAGATCACGTTCGTCAACACTAGCCAAGAAATCACCGACTTCGCCGATGGACGCTTCTTCGAAGCTTATCTGGAAGTGATCGGCCTTGCGCGCCGGCCTTTCGAACTGGAAACGCTGCCCGACTCGTTCCGCTATGATCGACACGTCCAGGCCTATGGCATCAACTGCGGCTTCACGATCTTCGAAGAGGGGACAATCCGCACGAGCGATGGTCCAGCCCACACCAAAGAACGGCCGACGTTCTGGCCGTCAACTGACCAGAAGCCCGATCTGACTTTCGCCAGACTCGCGGCTGACCCGATCGAAAGCGCCCGTCGTCTTCTGCGATCGTTCGAGGAGTGGTCGGCCAGCGTCTGGTCTGACGCCGCACTTGAAGCTTGCGCCAGTGCCGAGCAATGGTCCGACGGAATGCGCCAGGAAGCGCAAGAGGCACAGGACGAATTCCGATTGGAGCTAGAGCGGATCAGATCAGGTGTGCGGTCGCTGGAGACCAATGAGCGTTTGCGCACGTCCTTCCAGTTGATGAACCGGGCGATGCGGATTTCGGCGGCGGGTAAGTACGATGAATGGCGGCCCTTCCAACTCGCGTTCCTACTTGCGAACCTGCGGTGTCTCGTCGACCCGATAGCCGAAGCGGAGATCGTCGATATTGTCTGGTTCGCAACGGGCGGAGGTAAGACCGAGACCTATCTCGGCCTGCTGCTCACCGCGGCGTTCCTGGATCGGAAGCGCGGTAAGATTTCCGGGATCACCGCATGGTCGAGGTTCCCACTGCGGCTGCTGTCGTTGCAGCAGACCCAGCGATTCGCGAATGCCCTTGCAGCCGCTGAGATGGTCCGCCGAGAGGTCGACCTCCCCGGCGATCCATTCTCCCTGGGTTTCCTCGTCGGCGGGGGTGCAACACCCAATAGAATCGTGAAAGACGGTTCCCGACGCGGCATCGACGCGGAAACGGTGGAGGAGAAGCAGAATCCCTTCATGCTGTTGGACCGTTGTCCGTTCTGTCGTGAACGCACCGTTGGCACCGAGTTCGACCGGCTCTTGTGGCGCCTCGATCATATCTGCTCGAACGCCGATTGCCCGACGGCAGGCGCGCCTTTGCCGATCCATGTCATCGACGATGAGATTTGGCGCTTCTTGCCGACCATAGTGATCGGGACGTTAGACAAGGCCGCGAACATCTCCCGTCAGACCGGAATGCGAGGCTTGGTCGGCAGCCCTCATGGCAAGTGCAAAGTGCCCGGCCACGGATATACCTATGCGACCAGAAGCATGTTCCCGAATGGTTGTTTCGTCCCCGACTGCCCCGGTGGAGCGCCAGGTCCTTTGCCGATGGCGGCCGAACTCTATCCGGTGAGTTTCCGTTTGCAGGATGAGTTGCATCTCCTCCGCGACAGCCTCGGCGCGGTCGACGCGCATTACGAGTGTGCTCTCGACGGCATCCAGGAGCAGCTCACCGGAAGCAAGCCGAAAATCCTCGCTTCTTCTGCGACACTTTCAGGCTACGCCAAGCAAGTCGACGTTCTTTACCGACGCAAGGCTAGGGTGTTCCCGCAGCCTCCGCCGATTGATGGGCAAGGTTTCTGGGCTGCTGACTCTGGCCAGGTGATGCGCAGATACGTGGCCTTCGCGCCCCGCCGCCTGACTGTCGAGTTTGTCGTGGATCGATTAATCGTCACCCTACAGCGGGCCATCCGTCGAATGGTCTCCAACCCTCAACAGATGTGCAACGAGCTAGCGATCGATGCAGGCTTCGCGCAATTCCTGATCGATCTGTACGGCACGAACGTGATTTATGGGAACACGCTCCAGGACATCGACGCGGTGCTTCGGTCATCGGAGACGCAATATGCCGAGCTTGAGCCTCCGCCCAACGTGGCCACGTTGACCGGAAGAGTCGGTTTCGAAGAGGTGAAGCGGACGCTCGATCGACTGGAGGCGGCCGAGCAGAAGTATGAGGATCGACTGCATCTAGTCGCAGCCTCGTCGATGATGTCGCACGGCGTTGACATCGATCGGCTCAATGTGATGATCATGTTGGCCTTTCCGCTCGGCGTCGCGGAATTTATCCAAGCTACTGCCCGCGTCGGTCGCAAGTGGCCAGCACTCGTGATCGTCGTCCCCAAGATGACCCGGGAGCGAGACGCGAGCGTTTATCGAGCTTTCCCAGAATTCGTGTCCCATGGCGATCGGTTCGTCGAGCCGATCCCGATCACGCGGAAAAGCAGGAGGGTCTTGGAGAGGACGATATCAGGTCTTGAGCTAGCTAGGATCAATCTGATCCATGAACCAGCCTCAAACGGCCGGATGACGATGATCCGCGACCTCAATCAATATTTGCAGGCCAATCCAGATATGCTGGTCGATGACGAGCGGTCAATCGCAGTCGACATCGGGATCGACGAGCATGACGAGTTCATGCGGGCGCAATTGCAGGGATGGTTCGAAGGCTTCGCTCGGAATCTACGGGAGCCTCCGGCTGATGCGCGGTTCCCGTCCGATGCGTCGCCGACCGGTTCGCCGATGACATCATTGCGCGACGTGGAGGAACAGGCACCCTTGAAGGGAAACAGCACGTCATGAGGGAGATGCGGAGCGGGTCACAAATACTGTTCGGGCATCTTCCCGAGCAGACCGTCGACGCCGACGGCGGCATCTGGAAGGTCAAAAAGTGGAATGATCCGAAAACGGTAACGGCTATCGACACCGGGGCTCTGCGCGAGGAGTTAATCCGTGCAGCATATCCCTGGAAGGAGGCGAATCCAAGCCAAGACGGCGGCTTCGTCGATGATCTGCTGGCGCACAAGCCGGTGCGCGTACACGCTTTGAACCGGGAAGAAGGTCTCTATTGCGAGCCGTTTCCGCGGCTCTTCATGTGCCAGCGCTGCAAGCGGCTCCATGATGATGCAATGGGAAGATGCAAATGCGGCGCGACGGGGCGGCGTGGCCAGCTCCCGTTCGTCGGCTACCATGAAGCCTGTGGCGCGATCAAAACTCCATATGTCCGAAAATGTCCCCAGCACGGACAAAGGGCAGTGCGTTTCCCGGGAACGGCCTCGGCAGCTGAACTGGTGTTCTATTGCCCAGAGTGCCCACCAGGCACGCATCTTGATCGCGGCTTCGGCGCATCCTGCGATTGCGCGCTGGGCGGTGCGCTCTCATTCACAGTCCATCGATCGGGAAATGTGTTCAAGCCTCGCGGCATCAGCATGATCAATCCACCGCGTCGCGAGGTTCTTGTTCAGATTGAGCAGGCAGGAGGCGGAGAGCGGGCACTCGAGTGGATGCTTGAGGGTATGGTAGGGCGACGGCTCACCGAATCGGCGGCCGCACAGAACCCGACATCAATCCGGAAGCTGCTTGAGGCCCGCGGCTTCGACGAGGCGACTATCTCCGCCATGATCGCTGCGATGCCTGAAGCGGCCGGGACGGGGAAGAAGTCTCTCGTTCTCGACCTTGAATTGCGTGCAGATGCTGAACGCCAAGCCAAGCAAGTGGCGCTGGCGACCTTCGAGAGCCGCATCAAGATCGCCGATTTATTGGCTCGATCAACTGCGGATGTCCTGCGGGATCAATATCAATCGGACTACCCACGCGCGTTAAAGCGCGCTGGGATCGAGCGGATCGAACTGATCGATAAGTTCCCGGTCCTTACCGCTCAGTTTGGTTACACACGTGGCAAATCCAATCCCGGTGACAGTAGGCTGCGTACCTATCGCGAGAAGACCGGCGAATACATCGTCTATGGTGACTTGGCGCAGACCGAGGCGCTCTTGGTCAAGCTCGACCCGACGATGATCCTACGATGGTTGATCAAGCGGGGCTTCGTGTTCGCTGACGTTTCGACAGGTCGTGAGGCGGCCGAAGCGATCCTGGCCGAGATGAGGTCGATGGACCGGCCCAATCCGCTCACCGAGCAGGTGATCGAACTGGTTCATTCAATCTCGCATGCGTTCATCAAACGGGCCGCCGTCTTTGCGGGCATCGAGCGAAGCGCCCTGTCGGAGGTCGTCCTGCCAGCAGCCTTCTCATTCTTCGTATATGCTGCAGCCCGCGGCGATTTCGTGCTCGGCGGACTACAGGCTCTGTTCGAATCCGACCTCCATCACCTATTGGACGGGATGGTTGATGACGAGCACCGATGCGCTTTGGACCCTGGTTGCGAGGACACTGGAGGTGCCTGTGCGGTCTGTCTCCATCTGGGCGAACCTTCCTGCCGTATGTTTAATACGCGGCTGTCGCGAAAAGCACTTGCCGGGGGGCTTGGCTATTTCGACGTCACTGCGTGTCCCAGCTGAGCGGTGACTGATCCGCGCCGTCGCCAACCACGACTAGGACGCTTCGGGCACGGCTCATGCCCACATACGCTGAGGTGGGCGCGTCATTCGAGAAGGGTCCATCGAGAACGAGAATTATCGCTTGCGATTCGAGGCCCTTGAAACGCGATACGGTCTCCACCGGAATACCACGACTGCCCCAAAGCCCAAACGAGAACGGCCCGATTGATCGTTCCCTCAACCGCTCCGCCATGCGTCTCGAACCGCACAAGACTACGAGACTCGTGGGGCCGAATCCCTGATCCAGCAGATGCTCGACGGCATTGACGACGTCCCGTTCTTTCGCTGGCCCATCGCTCGCCCTCCAGATCGGATTGGGGCCAAGGATGCCACGATCCTGTGCATCGCCACCCACGATCGCCGCGACGCGTTTCGCGATCGGGTGGGTGTTACGCATGTTGCGCGTCAACTCCCACACAAACGGGAAATCAGCATCGAGATCCCACCCGCGGCGCCAAATGTCTTGGCGCGAATCCGCGAACATGAAGAACGGAGCTTCCTCGACATTCCGAGTCACGCATTTGAGAGCATCGAGCCAGCTCGGCGAGAAATCCTGGCCTTCGTCGACGACTATTGCGTCGTAGATGGTTTCGTTGCGCGAGCATGCATCGATGAGAACTGATGGCGCCTCATCCTCCCACCATGCTTGATCACGCTTGTTCGAGACGACTATCCCGGCGCGTTGCACCTCTCGCAGGCATAGCGCATGAAACGTACCAGCCGTGAGGCTAGGTGTCTGGCCAACGCGCCGAGCGAGCTCAGCGCCTAACAATTCATTGTAGCAGACTAACATGGTCCGGAACCCGTCTTTCGCGAGTTGCTGGGCGCGAGCGATTGCCAGCACCGTTTTCCCGGTTCCAGCTCCGCCGAGGACTAGGGTTTGTGGGGATTCACATGAGGCTTGGGTTATGATTCAAGCTTCGGATGGAACGCTTTGTGCTGACAGACGCCCAATGGGCGCTGATTGAACCTCATTGCCTTGGCA